>NZ_JABZFL010000076.1 GCF_014237455.1 Desulfobacula sp.
GCTTCTTATTTGCTACTTTGGATCTGTCTGCCATGTTGTAAGCCTCCTTTGATGTTAAAGTTGGCTTATCATCTCATGCCCTGAATCCAATTTGAAGATGCGGTTCCTTGAGCGCTTACAGAAAAACAGCTTAATTTTGATTCCAGTTTTTTGAGGGAGGACCACTTCCTTGCTCTTGGGGTTCCAGATGAGTTCCAATATCGTATCCTAAATCTTTCGCTTGTTTTCCATAACCCAGCAACTGGTCGAAATATACGATGGTTTTGCTCATGATATTGCGTTCTACAAAAAATCGGACAAACTTGTGAAGCAAATTATTGGGCTTGTTCCAGGGACAGACACGGATACAGACTGAGAAGTGATTCCCGTTTTTTACCCAGAAATCAAGACACTGCATGGCCTTGATAGGCCATTTTTTTATGCCCGGAGCATTGTGGAAATTCCAGGGTTGATCTGTTCTTTCTCCCTTCATCAAAGATTTGCTGGGACAATACGTACTGCACAGCTTACATACCTCACAAAATTTTTGTACCCCGATATCAATGGGCGTGTCCGATACCAGAGGAAGATTTGTAAAAACTTTGCTGATTCGAACCCTTGGACCATAATCCCGCGTGATCAGTTGTCCGTTTCTTCCTGCTTCTCCAAGACCTGCATCAACGGCCAGAGGTACGTTGATCCCGATTTCGTTTACAGCTGGTATAGCCCGATATCCCAGTTCAGCAATAAATGTCGCAAGTGATGCTGAACACCAGGCACCTTTAGAATACTCAATATCTGTATCCGCTTCCACAGCAGGGCTCCTCTTCACCATTTCATAACCCATTTCATGTGCCATAACAATCACATAGGGATAATCTTCTGCAATCTCGATTGGGTCACCCACTTCAGCGGCCTGTGAGTATCGGACATTTTGCTCTCCCCAGTGAGTATAAATCCATCGAGGGTCTGTTTTTGCAATCCCCACAAGATCTGCTCCGATCCACCGGGCCTTCTCTTTCACAATAGAAGATATTTTTTCAGGGTCTGGGGATTTTAATCTATGGGTAGTGTTATATACAGGAACTATCTCTCGACCCAAAAGATTTTTTCTGACAACATAGTCAACAGTGGCGCCTGCTGAAAATGTTGCAGCATCAATAACAGTTTTCCCTTTTTTCTTTTTCTTTAAGTTTTCCACACATTGATTATGCATGGAGGTATATTTATTCCCTTCGCGCTGTCCTTTGCTGAATGCAGTATTACGATCATCAAACCTTGGTATATCTCCTGTTATGAATTGCGTATAGGTTGGTTCTTTAACATCTTTCATTATAATTCCAGTCTCTTCGAATCATTTTTGTCCTTTTACGCTAAGTTTTTTCATATAATACGCTCCGACTATTATTTAATTAAATTTTGCATCAGCGATGATACACAATATTTCATACATTATCGTTGCTGCAATCAAAGCGGTGTTACCCGACGGATCAAACGGCGGTGAGACTTCCACAAGATCTGCTCCAATTATGTTCAATCCCCGCAAACCCCGAATCAATCTCTGGGCTTCCATGGGCAGGATGCCACCAATTTCAGGCGTGCCTGTACCCGGTGTAAATGCCGGATCAATACCATCAATATCAAAAGAAAGATATGTCCTTTTATCTCCAACAATCTTCCTTGCTTCATGAATCACTTTTTCAACACCCAGGGCTGAAAATTCCTCAATATAGATAATCCGAATTCCATGTTTTGGTCCAAATTCCCAACACTCTTCAGAGTTGGCGGCACCCCTGATTCCGATCTGTATGGTTCTTTTCGGGTCCAGCACCCCCTCCTCAATTGCTCTTCGAAATGGTGTGCCATGGCTGTATTTGGAATTCATTTCCTCATCACAACAGTCGGTATGGGCATCAACATGAATCAGACCCACGGGTTTGTCTTTTCCAATGGCTCTTATAATGGGCAGTGTAATGGAGTGGTCCCCTCCTGCACTGATTGGAATAACCGAAGCGCTATGAAGTTTTTCAATAAACTCTTGAATATTTTTATGACTTGCTTTTACATCAAATATTTTTTTAAACTGCACATCCCCAACATCCCCCACCCGGCATAGATCATAGGGGTTTATTCGCGTGACATGATGAATTTTACGCATCATGCTTGAATAATCTCTGATTTGCCTTGGTCCTTGCCTTGCGCCTGAACGGGCTTCAACCGCACCGTCATAGGGAATCCCGAGAAAGGCAATATCAATGTCATTAAAATCATTTATGTGAGGTGCTCTCATAAATGTCGGTATTCCGCAATAACGCGGTTCTTCCATTGCATCATATAAATTATTCATTTTACCAGTCCACCTCTCTATAATGTCCCGGGTCAATATCACCCTCTGTTGAAAAAAATAAAATTTTTGAATTCCATCTCTATTTAATTTGAATTGCTGACGCCCAAAACCCCAAACAAGCGGTATTATCCGCTTCATTTGGCTTGTTGAGATTTATAGTGCAAAAATTAAGGTTTGATCCCAACTCCAATCGAATGAAAATGTCTTGCTAAGTAGGCCTTTTTTTTCGAGTATCTCTGACAAGATAAGAGTTTCCTGTACCGCGTTTTAGCTCAAACAGGTCTATCGCTTTTAAAAGACTGCTTAAATTTTTATAGCCATAATTCCTGCTGTCAAAAGAGGTTTTATTCGATATATGTGCTCCTACCGGACCGAGTGCCGCCCAGCCACTATCTTCTTCTGTTGATTCAATCGCTGTGCGGAGCAAATTTAT
The DNA here is from genome assembly GCF_014237455.1 of Desulfobacula sp. GTDB lineage: Bacteria > Desulfobacterota > Desulfobacteria > Desulfobacterales > Desulfobacteraceae > Desulfobacula. Next base: position 2,760 of record NZ_JABZFL010000076.1, read on the forward strand.
CAGTTTGGTATCAGATTTCAGATTTTTTGATTTTGTTTGTACCGTTCCATTCTGTTTCGGTTCCTGATCTAAAAATAAAAACTTGGAACATGCATTCACAAATGGAGACGGCGCTTTACGTTCACCAAATCCCAAAACAACCTTTCCTTCAGCGAGGGCTCGTGTAACCATTGGAGTGAAATCACAGTCGGATGACACAAAGCACATGACATCTATGTCTTTCGTATACATCACATCCATTGCATCGATAACGAGTGCAATATCCGAGGCATTCTTTCCCTTTGTGAGGTCATATTGTTGTACCGGCTGAATCGCATATTCGTGTAAAAGCTCTTCCCATGGCTTTAGAGAGGGGTTTTTCCAATTCCCATGTTACTACACCATACTTTGCCACTTCGCTTAGAACGTCTTCAAACCTATTCGCAGGAGCATTGTCCGCATCTATGAATAATGCGATTTTCTGTTTTAATTCGATCATTTTCTATTGAAACCTCTCAATCTTGGGAAAAGAATTTTTTTCAATTCACTTTGTTAAGGGGAGCGTCAGCCTTAAAGCCTATTTGAATAGGGTGCTATTTTTTATCTTTTTTGGCTTTCTTCTCTTTACGTTTTTCTTTCAATGATTTTTCTGACTTTTTCTTAACGGCTTTTTGCGCATCTCTTCCCTTAGCCATAATTTTCCCCTTTGCTATGGTTTGTGAAATATTGTTTTTGATTGTATTTCCATCATAGTCAGAATACAAGCGGAATCATTTTATGATGGATGATTTATTCTATCACACATAACATTAGTAACGTTTTTTCTATAACATAGAGAGGACAGTACGCGGATAATTTTTTTTTGTCATCTTTTTCGTTTTTGCTCTTTTTACATATAATGCGGTGACCGGTCCAGTTCCTTGTTCTGGCGCCAGAGGCGACGGAACAAGGGGCTGGACGTAGTCAGCACCGGGATTCATGGCGGCGGAGCCGCCATGAACTTGAAAATCTGCGGCTTGTCCGTCAGCATTTTAGTTGTTGAGTCTTTATTTTTATCCCCGTTTTTTCTTTATCTCCTTTTTTTGGTGCTTTTTTGGACCTTTGAAGGGTTTAGTCTTCCGGGGCAAGTCTCCATCCTTATCTTGAATCTCAAAACAATTTGAAAAATAATCTGGTATTTTAGTTTCAAATACCATTTCTTCTTTATTAAACGGGTGTTTAAATTTGATTGAGAGTGCGTGCAAGGCCAAACGCCCCTGAGGGTTTTCATTATATTTTAAATCGCCGAGAATTGGGTGGCCTCTGTCGGACAGGTGAACACGGATCTGATTTTTTTTACCTGTCAAAAGATCTATTTCCAATAAACTATAGTCCCTGGACTCTTTTATTACTCGATATCTGGTTCGGGCCAGCTTGCCTTCTTCCGGGGTCTTCACAGAAGACATCATATAATCGTCTTTCTCCGCAAGATAAGATTCAATAATACCACTTTTTTCTGCTAAATTACCTTGGACAACTGCCAGGTATTTTTTTTCCACATTTTTCCACTGTGCCGCAAATTTTTCACGAAGTTCATAGCTTTTTGTAAAAACCATGACGCCCGATGTCTCACGATCCAAACGGTGAACAACAAACAGGTTGGTCTTTGCCTTTGGGTTCCCTTTTCTCACATAATTTATTAATAACTGATGAGCCGTTTTTTCTTTTTCATACCTGGCTTTGACACTCAAAAGGCCAGAACTTTTATCAATTACAATGATGTCCCGGTCTTCATAAAGAATCTTAATACCTTCGGGTACATATTTAGATCTTATTTTTATTTTCGATTTAATCATTATCATTTCTTGAATTTTTGTTTTTTCTTATATTTACCACAAGTATTGATAGGCTAAAAGAATTGATTCATATTGAGGATTAATAATAATTCAAGACCCGACCCCATATTTTCATGCCATATTTTTCATTGCTTGTTGAGATTTATAAGACAACAACCAAGGTGTGACCCCCATTTCTACATTTTTTCATCTATAAAATTTCAACTATGCTATAAGTACGCCTATGGGAAAAATCGGGACTGAAAAAAACGGGCAAAAAAAGATTGAACTGCTGGCACCTGGTGGCGATATCGATTCTATTAAAGCTGCCATTGTTGCCGGAGCCGATGCCGTATACTGTGGACTGAATCAATTTAACGCAAGAAACCGGGCAGCCAATATCAGTTTTGACGATTTAAATGGAGTTTTAAATCTGGCGCATCAAAATCATTGCAAAGTTTTTTTAACACTTAATATCCTCATAATGGGAAGTGAAATTCGGTTTCTTTTCAGCATTTTAAATAAACTGATCAATACAGGGATTGATGGGGTCATTGTTCAGGATTTAGGATTGTTTTATCTGCTGTCCAAGTATTTTAAAGGCTTGGAAATCCATGCATCGACTCAGTTTAATACCCACAACGAAGGTCAGGTAAAAATTTTAAAAAAACTTGGGGTTAACCGGGTTAATCTATCAAGAGAGCTGAATATCCATGAGATAAAAGCGTTAACTTTGACAGCCCATAAAAATAAGATTTCAACCGAAGTTTTTGTTCACGGATCCTATTGTCTGTCTTTTTCAGGACTCTGTTATATCAGTTCGGTTCATTCAGGAAATTCTGGAAATCGCGGCAGATGCAGTCAACCTTGCAGGGATAGATATTTGACCACGCCTGAAGGTAAAAATTTCCCCCTTAATCTTAAGGACAATTGTGCCTATACTGATCTTATAAAACTTTCGGACGCCGGGGTTGACGCCTTGAAAATAGAAGGAAGAATAAAAAAGCTTGATTACGTCTATACGGTGGTAAATTGCTGGAAAAAACAACTCCAACGTTTTTATAATCAAAACGATCTGAATAATGACACTGGTGATCTTTATAAGGTATTTAATCGAGATTTTTCAAATGCCTATTTAAAGGGAGATATTAATAAAAATATGTTTATTGATAATCCCCGGGATTATTCAATCAAACAATTTTCCGGTATTGATGAAAACTTTGGCAATAAAAAACTGGCACAAGGAGAAATCGAATATTATGAAGCAAAAGCTGCAATCAACACAACGGTTAAAAACAAAATCAAACTATTAAGCATCGAGAAATCTCCCTTAACCATAAGCATTTCAGGCAAGGCCAACACGCCTTTGAAATTTTGTGTAAAAGCCATAGACACATCCTTTGTTGTTTTTTCAAAAACCAATCTTGTCCCCAAAAATGAGCAAAGCATCTCCAAGTGCCTGACTTACAATTTTTTATTAGAAAGACTCAAAGCCATAAATGATACGCAATATTATATTGAGCATCTGGAATTAGAAAATCTTCAATCCGGTCTTTTCATCTCTTTTAATGAAATCTCTTCAATCAAAAAAAGGATTTTATACATTTTGAAGGGTGAAAAAGAAATGAAAGATCCTGTTGAAGTTCCCTTTTTAAACAAACAAAGCCCTTTAAAAACCAAACCGGTTCTTTCGATATTAATCAATTCCCAAAAAGATTTGTCCCTTTGTGACAAGACCTCAGCAGATATTTTTTTTCAATTACCAAACTCTTTTAAACATGAGGGGGTAAAGAAAGGGCATTCTGAATTCATTAATTTTTTCTTGAAAAACAAAAAATTAATTCCCTGGTTTCCATCGGTCTTGATTGGAGACAACTATACGGCGGCGTTGGACTTTTTATCACAGGTTCAACCAAAGATGATTGTAACAAACAATGCCGGGATAGCCTATGAAGCCTATAAAAAAGGAATTGCCTGGATTGCCGGACCCTATTTGAATTTGGTTAATTCATTTGGCCTTTTCTGTTTAAAAGAAAATTTTAATTGTTATGGCACATTTATTTCAAACGAAATCAGTAAGTATCAGCTAAGGAGCATTAGTCATCCTGAAAATTTCAAACTGTATTATAGTATCTATCATCCGATTGTTCTTCTAACCAGCAGGCAATGTCTACTTCATCAGGTGATTGGGTGTAAAAAAACATCAATGGATGAAAACTGTGTTCAAAATTGCAAGAAGTCTTCATCCATTACCAATTTAAACAAGGTTCCTATGTTTATTGAAAAAACACAAGGGAACTACCATTCTATCTATAATCATCAAAATTTTCTAAATACAGATATCGTGACAGATTTACCGAATATTTTTTCTGGTTTCTCAATTGACTTAAGAGATATAAAAACTGAAACGAAATTTAAGATGGATAAAGTCGGGATCGTAAAGCTTTTTGAAAATTTTTTACATGGAAACCTTGAGGCAGGCAAAGCGCTGAAACGAATGATACACCCCACAACAAAGACCCAATATAAGAAAGGGATTTAAAAAAATTAAATGAAGCATGTAATGCTATAGATCTGAATGCGGCTGTCATCTGTCATACGTTTATCCTTTTGTCATGCCACGGCTCTTTTTTCTCCAGTCTGTGGCACCTTGATTTTCCCGGTCACGGCGGAGTTGATCAGCGTGGATCGCCCCTATATACGCTATATACTGGCCACTGCCCGGATTGGAGATCCGTCTGCCTGCTGAAAGTGAAGGGGAAAACAGCTGAATTCAAAAGCCCCCTCATGCAGCTGATCCAGGTTTGCCAGGTTTTCAACAATCACCATATCCGATCCAAGAAGAATCTTATGGATGGGATATGTCCGAGTATCGGCACTGTCCGCAGAGATGACATCAAGCCCAATGCCTTTTAACCCTATCCCTGCCATCCACTCAGCAGCCTCCGGGGTGAGTACCGGAAAGTTGGCAAAATAGTCGTCCGTTCCCCAATAACGACTCCAGCCTGTATGAATCAGCAGAAAATCAGTGTTTTTCAGTTGACTCTCAACAGGGTTGAGAACCCCAAGATCTATGGATTTATCCTCATTGAGTTCAAGGTGTACAACTATAGCGCTGCCGTAGAAACGGCTGATATCATACTGGTCCAGATATTTTCCGCCCTTTATCAGATGGGCCGGTGCATCCATATGGGTGCCTGTATGGGAGTAAAAGGTGATCTTTTTTTCAAGGAAACCATCCTGCTCAATGGAACAGCCGGTGCTGATTACCGGCTGTTCCGTGCCCGGATAAACAGGCATATCTTCATGGATGGGATGGGTAAGGTCAATGAGTGTGGTCATAATAATTTCCAGGAGCCCCTATAAATATCTTTTACATATTTTTTAAACCAAACGGGCCTATTAAAAAGCACATAAAGTAAAATCACAGCAGTAATCGGGAACGGGATGATCAAATCAAAAATAGCCAATAAAATCAAATAAATTAATATTTTAGTTTTAGTTTTCATATTTCACTTAAGTGCAAAAAATTAATGTGGAAAGCAATTAAAACTTCTTTTTCTCCCGACATTGAAGAACCATATGATGCGCTAATCCAGCCAAACATTTATTGCAGTTGACGCAAGCCGGCTCATTCGTGTTGCCTTGACTCCATTTTTTCAAAATCAAGGGCTCCCGTATCAATGGTCTACATAAAGATATGAAATCAGCTTCTCCATTTGTCACAATTTGATCCATGAGTGGAAAGCCTCTCATTCCACCAACCAGGATCAATGGGCAGTCATTTAATACTTCTTTCAGTTTTTTACCGGGTAGTCTGTTGTAGGCCTCAGTAAAAGCGAATTTCTTTTCCGGATAGTTCAGCTTTAAGGCAATGTTAGTCATGGCCTGTGCCGGTTTGGGCATGATCTTGGACATTTCTTTTGAAGGGACACCTCCACGACACATATCAAACATTGAAAAAGCAAGGGTACCGCGAGAGGTTTCGACCCCGTCGATGCCCATTTCAACCAAAGATTCTAAATTTTCAAAAACCTCTTCAATACTGATTCCTTTAAATGGAGTATGATCCTTTATAAATTCTAAAATGATACTCCGTTCTTCTGGACTTCCATTAAAGGATCTTGCGTATTTGCCTGCAATTTTATTGTAGATTTGGACTGTTGAATTTATTTTTACATTCTGGAAGATATTTAAACCACATAACACTCCAAATAACCGGTTTCACCCAGTTCATTTGGGTTGTTGGGATCTATAATACAAAAATTAAGGATTGACCCCTGGCCAGCCCCCGTTAATCAGAATCACCTTAATCAAATTTTTAATTTTATATCCAGCACCGGAGTCCCGCTGACGGCATCCAGTCCTTTAACAAACAATGTGGTGCCCTTGATATCCAGGAGACTTACATCCTGGATCCCGATCCTTGAGAGCCTGTCCGGGGTCCGGGAGGCAAACACCCCGACCTGTTTGCCGTCAATTCCCCGCTTAAAGAATGTCTTAACCGAACGGGATTTATGCAGATAGTAAACTATTGTAATCTCGGGTTCCTGGTCAAGCCCGGACATAAACCGCTTTTGGGAAGGTAACAGCTCGATTTTAGAAACCGTGTCAGTCCCTTTTCTTCCAAACGGTGTGTGGTCCCTTTCGAGATTGTTGTTTACAATTCCAATGGGGTAGATAGTGACAGGTGAACCATTTCCAAAAAGACATTTTCGGCACACTTGCCGGTTGTCGATGGTGAATAGATCTTCAGTGTTGCAGGCTAAGTTGCACTCAGAACAGTGGATTGTCTTATTGTTTTTTGATTCGATGCTGATATCCTTTATAATAGATCCTTTTGCTTTTTTCATTTTTTTTACAATATGATAAATTAAACATTGAATTCAAGATTTTTCTACCCTGGGAAAAAAGAATGCTTGAAAGCCTTTCGTGGTAGCCTTCCCCTCTGCATAATCCTGATGCCATCCCAAAGGGACCGGAATTTTTTCATAAAGCGTTTTTCTTTCAGCCTCTAGAAGGCGACGCGGTGCTCCCATGAAATCAGCCGCACAGAGAGCCCGGCGGCCGGATTTGAATAAAAGACTGTCCAACCACTGCAGCCCTTCAAGGCTTCGCATCAGGTGATGGTCGAGAATCAGTATGTCCATCGAACCGGCCAACCGTACTGCGTTTTGCCAGGCCCGGTTACGCAACTTTGAACTCAGTTGTTCAAGGTAGAGCGGCGGGCCGCCGGCCAGCAGTATATCCGGCTGCCACTCAAGAACAAGATCAACGGTGTCGTCATCCAGAAGCTGAATGTCCGAGGTGTGCACAAACACAGTGTCATCCTCAATCCGGGTCATGATCACCCTTTCGTTGCGCTCTGTTTTCTCTCCATGGGGCACGGGCACGGAAAAACGCAGTGGACCAACTCCCGGTGTCCCCTCCTGCCATCGAGCATCCAGCCGTTCTTTGAGGGCTGCAGATCTTTTTCGTTCCTTGGCAGTTAAAAAATCGGGTGATTTTGTCCAGATCCGGACCCCGGGATTCAAATCGGCCACCAAGGCGGCATCCAGTTGATAGGGGTTTGCATTCACCAGAGGGACATGGTCGCCATGAAAATGGCTGAAAACAATGTCCGTGGCAAGTCTCCAGGCCTGTATGATTTTTCCCCGGATTACCTCGCCCTCCGCCACCTGAGCCGGGTGCGGTGCCTGGCCCTTACGAAGGAACCCCAGGGCGATCCCGGGATCAATAAGAATTTTTTGTTCGGCAACAGTAACAAAACAACACAGTCCCCGGACACCCAGTGATTCAGCGCCGATAATCTCTATTTTCATGCTAAAGTCACCTTTTTAACAATTTGTAAAAATAATTTTTACGGTGGACCCCATTGTTCGTTTTCTGGGGAAGGATTTGATGCCGGGTCAACCTCTTTTTGTTATAGATGTATTCTGTACTTTTTCTTCATCTTCATAAGAAATTAACAATCTCATTTTTTCTGGTGTATATGGCGCATTTTTATTTATAGGAATTTGCCAGGGAGGCAACACCCAATCTGAATCCGCCATAAATTCATCTAAAGACACCCATTCAATATTATGAGTTGTATTATCCCAAAATTCTATCCACATATCATGCCATGGTTTCAAATATCCGCCAATCCAAGTATGTGAAACGGGTGTTATTTTATGGTAAATGCCATATCTTATTTTTTCTTTGTCTGTTAATGGTTCAAGCGCCCTATCTAATTCATCTCTCATGTCCTGAGGTGTTCCTGCTCTTTCAAAAAAAGAATAATCACAAAGACTGCCATATTTAAAAGTCGCTATTGGAATATTGGAAATAGATAGAATTTTTGTATTATACCCTTCAGGTTGATATACCGTTGCCTTGGTGTCTGTTGTGCCGCGAGAAGTAATATAAGGAATGCCTAATTCTTCAGCAACTCTAAGTGTTGTCATATCTGAGGCCATATAGCGAGAAGATATAATTCTAACGGGAATACCCGTACAAGCTTCTATATTTTTCGTCATATCAATAATTCTTTTCTTTTGGACCTCATAAGGAATATCCCAAAAAGGAGCTTCAACATTTGTCCCAACTATTTCCACCCCCTTTTTAATGACCGCCTTGATATTGTCACAATTATCCTTAACAAATTCAGGTGTAACCATTAAAAGTCCATTAATATTTCTTTTTTCCATTTCATTTGTAAAATTCTGCAAACCCACCGTATCTTTAAATTCAATCAGAATCATAATACCTTTGGCTTTTTGATCTTCTTGCATCAATTTAGTCCCCTCCTTGTTTGTTCACAAATTTTCTTGTTTCACTGACATTGAACGCAAACATCTGCGGCTTGTCACCATGCTGGGTAGAATTTCAGGTTCAATGATAGGAACAAGCCCTTTGTCCACTTTTATGCCCGGGATAATACCTTTGTCTGATAAAATTTTTGAAAAAGGCGTGCCGTTTGCAGCAGATTGCCTTTGCCCGGGGCAACCATGGCCCTGGCAGTCTCTTCCAGTTCTTTAAGGATGGTGTCGTTTTCTTGGAGGAAGCCGCTATGCGGTGGAAAAATTTTGAAATCGTGTATACTCTTCAAATGACTCAATAAAGGGTCACAATTTTCACAAAAGGAGTATACTCATGAATTTAGCCTTGAGGGTATTGCTTACAATATTCGTAGAGAGTCATACTTGTGGCTGTTGCTGCGTTGAAACTGTGGGGAAGACCATAGACAGGGATTTCTACTACATCATCTAGCACTTCAAGGACATCGGGTGTCAAGCCTGTTCGCTCGTTACCTATTACAAGGGCGGATCTTCGTAGAAATGCATAGTCATGCATACTTACAGAATTTGTAGCTTGTTCTAGCCCCACTAATCTGTAGCCTTCTTTTCGTAGCTTCAGAAGAACGGGTTTTAGAGTTCTATGAACAGACACCTCTAACTCTTCAGCGCCATCTCTTGCGATTTTTGAAATAAGGCTAGCATTACCAGTCAATACAAGTTTCTCAATGGCACAGGCACTTGCTGTTCGAGCAATCGTTGAAATATTCACATTGCTACGCATTGGCGCACAGGCAACAATAATTTCACGACCACGAGTCAGGTTAGAGCCGGTCTTATGGCGCTGATGTTCAAATTGACTCATAACAAAGCTCCCTCTCCAAGTTTTTTGGTTAAGTCATCTTGAGAATAAAACACTTGTTCTAGATAAAGACCAGATGCTGGAGCAGTTCCTGGCGAGGCTTTCCTGTCTTTGGCTTTTATGATGCGGTATAGATCATTACGATGATAACGACCCTCTCCGACTTTGACGATGGCTCGAACGATATTTCTCACCATTTTATACAGAAACCCATTAGCATAAATATCAAAAGTTATTAATGGCAGCTCCTCAAACATTACTGCCTTACTTACAGTGCGAGTGGTAGATTTTTGCTTAAAATTTGGACGGGTAGCAAACGAAGAGAAATCATATTCTCCTTCAAAAACAGAACATGCATCAATCATAGCCTCGACATCTAATGGCTCTTTAACATGCCAAACTCGCCCTGCGCGGTTCTCTGGAAGTTTCCTCTCATTCCAGATAACATATCGGTAATGTTTAGCTATAGCACTGTCACAGGCATGGAAATCAAGCGGTACAGACTCAACATCTACTACTCGAATATTTTCACTAAGAAAATCATTACAACTTTCCTGAATATCACCAACCTGAATGGCAGAAGGCAAGTTAACACTCACCACTTGACCGTTTGCATGTGCCCCCCGATCTGTCCGACCAGAACCTTTCACAGCTACGCGAGTACCGAATCCCTGCTCTATGGCATTTTCTATGGCATATTGAAGAGTTGGTTTGTCACCATGACGCTGCCAACCAAAGTAGTTTTGTCCGTCATAGGAAAGTGTAATTTTAAAATTATTAACATTAAGGTCTGGCTGTGACATTTGGTAATGATACTCCCTCAAAATGGCTGGTCGATGAATTCAAATAATTTACTTTATTAATTTGTAATTTTACCACAATTATAATGTGAAATGAAGAGAATATAAAAATCCTAATAGAATAGGAGTTAGAACCCATCATGCCCTATTAAGGCAATAGGCTCACGACCTACCCTTTGGACAACGTCATTCAGTGTGTCAAATATTCTTCGATCATTAATTTCCCTGTCGAACATGAAAATCTGCAGTTTATCCGTCAGCATGTTCGTTGTTGAGTTTTGTCCAACAAGAGTCAAATAGAGACTTGACCCCTATTTCCTTATTAACTTGGCCTGACTAAAAATCAGCATCTCAATTGTTATATAATTTTTCATGCTAACATTTGAGTTCTGGCACCCCGACCGACAGGAAGGGAACAAGGGGCGGCAAACCTCTATTGGTCTGCTGCATGATTGATTAAATATCAAATAGTTTTTTCGTCTGAACATAATTTGTACACTCCTTTGACCATGGCAAATCGATTGTTATTTCCAGCGGATCATGGAGTTCTAGTGAGCAGTATTCAAAATCAACGGTTTGTTTATTTAAATTGGATGACCACGGCGTGTTCAAAACACCATTAATTGAAGGTATTTTATCTGAGATAGTAATCTTTATCACCTTTGTCCAGGGGATTAATACGGATGAAGTAAACCAGCTCAGTGGTATTGTATCTGAAAAAACTACACCGTCGTTGGAAAGGGATACTTTTTGTGTTTTTATTTCATAGGTATTCTTGGCAGTGAACCTGCATTTACCTATTAAGTACTCTGAAAAATTAAATTCCAGTTGCATTCGATATTTTGTTGAAACCCTGTATCTTTTTTTAACAATTTTCCAGTTACTAATAGCAGTCATAATGAACCCTTAATCTGAGTGATGTATTAGGTGAACGATCTTAATAGATTGCATGATATTTAACAACCTAAATCACCGGTGAAATCCGGTGCATGTTAGTTGTTGGGATTGGTTTGAAGTTCTTAGGGTGTCGTTTTTAATGGGGATACTCCTTGGCCCTGCTTGCCATTCAACAGAATTTCACTTTTTTTTATGGGCTTTAACTACCATTCTGTTGGTCATGGTGCCGTAATCTCCCTGTTCCTGGCGATCCATAAAATCTTTTTGAAAAGAGATGTCTGAAAATCCAATTGAGCTAAGTATTCCAGATATCTTTTCAGGGGTATAAAGACGGACACAATAGTTGTTCTCACGAAGGCAGCCTTTTTCTGTACAGGTTACAACCTCCCGACAATAGATCACATCGTGCTCCAGTTCACGGGTACGGGTCACCTCGATAGTATCTCCTACCTTATGAATAGAAATCGGTTTGAAATTTTTTAATACATATTTTTTGTCTGGAAGATCCACCAGCAATTCAGCTTTTGGCATGAGCAGGCGAAAGGTTTCTTTTAGGATTTTTTTGTTTTCTTTATCATGCGCAAAATATCCAAAAGATCCCCCCATGATGATAACAGCACCAAAGCTTTCTTCAGCAAGCTTGGTGTCCCGTGCATCTCCCTGGACAAAAAAAGTATTTAGTTTTTGTTCATTGGCCTGTTGTTTCCCCATTTGGATCAGGTAGTCTGAATAGTCTAAAACGGTTACATTTGTGAATCCACGCCTGGAAAGTTCTACGGCGTGACGTCCCTGGCCGCCGCATAAGTCCAATACAGGGGCAGATTTTTTCATACTCAGGGCGGTTTCAATAAAATCAACCTCGGTTTGAGTCAGAGTATCATCACATATGGACCTGCTGTCTGTCATAAGATAGACAGCATCGAAAATGTTTTTCCACCAGTCAGTGTCTACTTGTATGGTCATGCTATACCATCTACTGCGGATTTTTCATGGGCGCCAAAGCTGAAAATACCATCCGATGCAAAAATGGCTGAAGAACCGTTCCATGGCTGTGACCGTGCAATCTCAAGTTCTTCGGGTTCGATTTTGATCATATGGTCCAGCTCATCATTTTTCCACATCTTTTCTAAAGTAAGACAATCCGCCCAGATTCCCCTACAATAGTTTTCAAGACGATCAATTTGACCCGGGGTGATCAGTCGTGGACGAAGGGCCATCTTAACGGGTCCTAAAAGATAGGTGAAATGATTATCCAAGGCCAACCCCTCCTGGAGTTCAACCACCTTGGCCACATGGTTGTAATCCATATTCAGAATCATTTTGTTGATCCGGTCCGTGGCTTCTGCAACACTTATATCTGACCTGAGTACAGCTATGGGTTGAAACCCGCCTCCGCTGCCCACATTGGTGGGTACCTGACCGTATCGCCCCACGAACCCGAACATGTCATCGGCTCCAAACAGGCACCTGAAATCAGTCTGAAATGTGTTTAAAACAACACGTTGATTCGCTGTGTCCAGTTCTGGAATATCCTCGGCCCATAAAAAAAGCGGTACTTTTTTTTGTACAATATAAGACCCCTCTTTTATTGCGAGTGCAATTTCGTCATCAACATTGTCATGTATTCCTCCAACTCGAACACCCATACCTGAATACCCGCGTTCTGGTTTGAGTACCAAGTGCTCCCAGTTTTCACGGGTCCATTCCACAAGGTTGGATATGGGTTCTCCTTTTGGGCCGGTTGTCTGCCGCTGGAAAAAACGGCGGGTCCAGGGTGTACGTTCAATCGTTTCTTTGTGGAAGCAGGAGTTGATGTCAGGATCAGTTATCACCTCAAACAAACTTTTAACATTAATAGGTTCCGTTCCCCTGGGATTGATGACACGGCCTTCCCGGACCGCCTGAAGTACCGGAGTGAGATCATGTTTTCTGTGGAGGGATAAAAGCACATCTGAATTAAAATCCATAAAAATAACAGATACAGGTCGTCCCTGAAAACAGACAATGTTATTTTTTAACTCCAGGGACTGAGGAGCCATGAGGGCGCCGGTAATATTGTCGACCCTGTTCAAGGCCCTAGCAAAATTCTGATTTTCCACAACATCTTCAAGGGTTTCTTCTTCAGCTACCACTGCAATCAGTCCAGGTTCATCTCCGTTTCTGGCACGGTGGGCCTCTACCAGCAAATTAACCAAACCATTTACCGGGGACAGGAGGGGGTCTATGAAATCCAGCTTGATTTCAGGATTTTCGTAAGTTAATAGTTTATCCCATACGGATTTACCGATTTCCTGGGTAATGCGTTGATAATCCCATCCACCCGGGCTGCCTAAATTCCATTCCGAATGATAACCCCAAAATTGTTCCGACTGATCCAAGCCCATTTTTTCCTTTTTTTAACTGTTGCTTATGAAAATATTGTAATCTATCGTTAGATGATATCAGGCTGTTTTATGATCTGTTCCAGGTCATTAAATCCTATCTCGCCGTGATTCAATACTACCCTTGAAAATTTCTTCAAATTATTTTTTCCATAACGTTGGAACAGCGCTGTAAATTTTTGTAGTCCCATTGTGTAGCACAATTGGTATCCCGGATTCAATGAATATTTCCGGGCTGATGCTCTGGCCTGTTCCATGGTCATACCGGTTCTATTTAAATACTCAATTGCCGTTGATAAATTCATGGAGCCGGTTTGAATCCCTATGTCAACTTTACCCCTGATGGCTCTCCACAACCGTCTTTTGGCCAGCATCAGGCTGTCCTGTGGGCCGGATAAATAGCCTTCCTGAAACAGCATCACTTCACTAAAACAGGCCCACCCCTCATAAAAGACAGGCTGCTCCACTGCTCGAAGCACGGGCGATTTTAGACTCCACCTTGTGATATCCAGCAGATGGTGTCCCGGCCAGGTCTCATGGGCCGACAGTATCTGATATTCTTTATGATATTCTTTATGGATCTCCTCTGGATCATGGGCGTTGATGATATAAAATATACCACCTGAAGGGGGATGTTCAGGAGGAATACTGTAACTGGATGCTGACCGGATAGCTGCCAGAAATCGCGGTACCGGCATTACCCTGACCGGATTTTTTTGGTACAGTTTATCCTGCACCAGCCCGGTATCCCTGCAGTGACGGCCCAGACGCAGCACTTCATCACGGTAAACTTCGACAAGCCCATCTTGTCCGAAATTTGGCAATGGAATAGATTCATAGGCTGCCTGCCAGGTATCACAACCGAGGTTTTTCGCCTCCCGGTGCAGCCTGGCTGTCATTTTTGTAATCTCAAGATCCAGAATTTCATTCACTTGTGGGATATCCATTCCGCAGTTTATATGGCTTTTAACAATACGACCCAATAATCTTTTTGGTAAAAGACACGTTGAGCGTATCTTAAGGGATGCAAGGATTTGTTTAAATTGCAAAAGGGCGTCAAGGGCTGGTGAAAGTTCAGGCAGACGTGGCAACAGCGATATGAAATAATCTTGTGTGTCCAGAATCATTTCCAGACCGAGGTCAAGAAACAGCTTAGGTACATTTTTTAAATTTTGCCCGGCCTGATCTAAAAAATTCGGGAGAGTTTCGGCCCGGCAGTGAGCTGCATCAGGATTCTTTGAGTTTAAGGCCTCGGCCAATCCAAGACAGGCAATGCTCAGGTAAAAGGTAGGCTGGGTTTCCCATGTTCTGGTCTCATTCAAATGTTCCTGAAGGGTATGGACCAGCTTTTTCAGGAGCAGCAGTTCCGCCTGAATAGCATAGTTGGATGCAGATATGTGGGGAAAAAGCTGAACCAGTTTGTTTTCCCAGGAATACAATCTGCTTATAAAATGGGTGATAAAATCGGGAGAAAACCTGTCCCAGGTCTCCCATTCCGGTTTCACAAGCTGTACTTGGGGGAAATAATAGAACTCGTCACTGGCAGATACAACAGGAAAGCTTTCAGCAATTGCCGAAAAGATTTCAGTACTGATTGTTTCAATATTTGAAGACGTCATTTTTGAATATCATACTTTTAAAAGGGTTCCGTCTGCCGCCAGGCTTAATATAACCTGAGCATCTGCGGCTTGTCCGTCAGCATTTTCTTGTTGAGATTAAATTCTTTCCTTTCTTCCTGAAAAACTATTCCACAACATTCCCATGAGTCCCATGCCGGTTTCATATTCTTTTCCGTTTAAAAATAATTTTTCCACCTTTAAGGAACGAAGCTTTTTCGACTCCAGTTTTAAGGGATTATGGTTTAAAATTATCATATCCGCAAGTTTCCCTATTTCCAAGCTCCCGCGTTCTTTTTCATCAAAAGAGGTCCAGGCCACTTCGTATGTATACATTTTTAAAGCATCCATAATCGAAACAGATTGATCCGGATCATAAGGATGATTACATGCCCCATAGATTCCTTCGATTGGATCAGGATGGGTTACGGGTGCATCAGACCCGCCGCTAAGATGTATTCCAGCATTCAAAATAGATTGCAAAGGAGAACTTTCTTTGAGACGTGGGCCAAGGATTTCATTTAAATACTCTACAGGTTCTAAGGGGCTTATAAGGAATCCTGGCTGAAGCGTTATTCCAATTCCTAATTCGGCAATTTTTTTTAAATCATCCGGAAGAATCAGACACGCATGAATAATCGTATGTCGATGATTTTTGCGAGGATAGTCCAGCAGTGCTGTTTCAATTGCTTTTACAGCCCGGGAAACAGCTGCATCTCCGATGGCATGCATTTCAATCTGCAAACCAGCACGATTTGCCTTTTTAGCAAATTCAAACACCTCTTTTTCTTTTTGGAAAAAAATGCCACTATTATCCTGATCATTAGAGTATGGCTCATGTAATGCAGCGTCACATGCACCAAAGCACCCATCAAGAGCTGTAGCAAAACATCCGCCAATGCGGGGCAATTTGCGTTTTATCACCTTGTCCACTTCCATGGTTTGAAAAAATAATCGTGTTTGGAATCGATTTTTTTTTGCCCTGGCTCTGGCAATCAAACTCACTAGCGTAATATCAAGATCTTTGGGAAACCCGATCCCTTCTGTTGCATGAATTAATCCAATCCCTTTTTCTGCCAACAGGTCAAAACTTTTAACTATACTTTTTACAAGATCCAAAGAGGGAACCAATGATGCGGCATAGTCCGTCCCTGACAGATATGCTTCACTAAACAAATGGCCTTTGTCTTCTATAAAACCTCTCAAATTTTTAACTTTGTCAGGAAACTTTTCCTGCATTTTTGTATTACAAACTGCTGAGTGCCCATCATAACAGATAATTATCAATGGCATATCAGGACAGACTTCATCCAGTTCCTGTCTTTCAATCAGACGTTTTTCTTTAACACTGTGTTTAGACACTCCAAAGGCAATAATTGCTTTTAATTTTTTATTCCGGGTCATGTATTTTTGGATAATTTCCTGGATTTCTCGAATATCTCTTGCGTCTCTCACATCAAAATAAGAGACCGCAATCAGTGCCCAATTTGAGAAATGCATGTGTCCATCCCCAAAAGAGGGCAGTAAAACACGATTCCCTAATTCCAATGGTGAATTATGATTTGCATATTCTATGGGTAGAGAATTTCCCAAATAGACAATACGCCCTTTATCCTCAACAAGATAATTATAAACGGTGTTGTTTTTATCTAGAGATAAAATTTTTCCATGGTAAATGCGCATAACGATAATTATTCCTTTTGCTTTGCTTAGAATGGTCATTGAACAAGATAACGTATAATATTTTTCGCACATTTAAAAATTGCAAGATGGTCTCAATTTGGTTAATTTTTTTATATATCAACCAACATGTCTAATAAATTGGACTTACTATCTGTGATTCAGCCATATAAAATTTAATTATGAATAATCTTTACCCTTCCCACCAAATCGTTTTCTAAACGGACTTTGATTCCATGGGGATGGGAAGGAGATTTGGTCAGAAGAGTTTTTACAATACCTTCGGTAAGAATTCCTGTTCTTTGATCCTTTTTTAATACAATGGAAACTTTTAAACCAAGCCATTGGGTCTTATGGCCTGTTTTTGGGGAGGGTTACAACGGTCCTGCCCGCACCGCATTCTCGGCGGCGGAGCCGCCGAGAACGTTAAACATCTACGGCTTGACCGTAGCATGTTCATTGTTGAGATTTTGTTTTTCAAGATAGGCAAAAACCATATTCGAGATCAGACGAATTTCTTTTGACGGCGGCAGTGCTTCAAAAATCATTTCCAGGTAACGCCTGGACTGGACAGCCTTAAACGCCGGTCTGAAGTTCAGATCAAATATCCATCCGATTTGCAGTAGTTTAAGATCGTTCAACGAACTGATTTGGTTGATATCAACTATGGTCTGGTTCATCAGGCACTTTGAAACGGTCTTGGAAATTCCAGGTATGTCCGGGAGGTCCAGTTCAATGGTTTTATTCCGGCCCCTGTCTTTTTGGCAGTAATAGTCAGTGACCACACGCCATATGTCGAGTTTATCCGCATCCCGCAACAGCTTGGAAAAAAAGAGGCAGATCGGTGTTTCTTTTGGCGGGAGTACGGCCCGGTTATGGTAAAGAATAATTCTGAACACCAGACTTTTCAATGATTTTTCCAGAAAGTTGAGCCCCTTCAATTTTTTTAAAGCCTTGACCCCCAGGATGGCGTGGTTTTCTGATTGTCTGTCCATGAACGTCTGGTACCGGGCATATTGTTCAAACCGGCCGATATCATGGAACAAAGCGGTGATTTGTGCCAGACAAAGCTGTTTTTCCCCAAGTCCCAATTCTGTTCCCAGGAATATGATTTCCTGGTATACCCGTTTGGTGTGTGTCTCTTTCAAGACAATATTTTCTATGTCACTGCCATGTTTATATGAGTCAACAACGGATTGAAACCGTTTTTTACAGGTTTCCACCTGTTCAGGGCTGATATGGGGCTTAAAATGAGAGAGGTCAGGCAGCATTGCACTCAGAACAGTGGATCGTCTTATTGTTTATTGAATTCAAGATTTTTCTACCCTGGGAAAAAAGAATGCTTGAAAGCCTCTCGTGGTATCCCCCCCCCTGCCGTCCCCTGTAACAGCCATGTTATAAAAAACTATTTCCCGTCTTGGTTTAGTCTGCGTATTCCGTATTCTGCAGAATCCCAAGTTGCTCAATGGTTCTTTCTGCAACCTTTTTATTTTTAGCAAAAAAGCGTTGCAGACGATCGATAAGCTGTTTTTGTTTTGTCTTATCATTGGAATAATATTCATGCGATAGCAACTTTTTTGCCCAAGCTAAATTAGATTGCACTTCTTCAGGGATTCGTTCTCCGTCATGACGAACTGCATCATCTGGGCATACATCGTGACAAACCCCACATCGTATGCACTCGTCTTCTTTTATAAAGGCAATGTCTTCTTCCATCGAAATTGCCTCGACAGAACATTCATCGACGCATGTTTGGCATCCCGTACACAATTCTTTATTTATCCATGGCATTTGGGGTTATCTCCCTTTTTTAATTCTATTTACATTTTTTATAACACAAAAATAACCGGTGAAATCCGGTGAATTTTTAAGTTGGGGTTTTTAAACATTCCAAATGTGCATAGGCTATTTTGTAAACCCCATTTTTTATTACAAACAAAAAAGGCACTGAGGTATTTATATTCGGGAACTAAGCAAATTGAAGCTTAAGCTTTTTACCAAGGGCTACAGCAACGTTTTCCAGAGTTAGAAGTGTTATTGAAGAATTTTTAGGATCCAGCAGTCTATCTACTGAAGAACGACTTGTTTTCATCATTTTAGCCAGAGCCGTTTTTGAAATATTACGTAATTCCATTTCCTGCCGGATCTGATAAGCAAGTATGCGTTTTAAAGCCATTGCTTCAGCTTCTGCCATCAAACCTTCCTCCTGAAGAAAATCATCGAAACTACTTCCAATATGTTTATCTTTCATCTTTAATCCTCCTGATACTGTTTCAATCGTGAAAGAGCTGTTTTTAGCTCGTTCTTAGGAATTTTCTGCGATTTCTTAATAAACCCGTGTAATAGGATCATGATATTTCCGTCAACAGTGAATAAAACTCTGGCAATTCCATTTGGAACCTTTGATCTTACTTCCCATAAAAAAGGTTTTATTTTTTCAACCAAAGGCATGCCAAGAGGCCATCCAAACTGAACTGTTTTAATATCTTCCCCAATTGCTTTCTTGTGTGCCAGGGACAATAATTTAAGCCATTTTCTAACAGGTTCAGCCCCTGAACTGGTTTTATAAAAATGAACTTTTAATTTTATGTCATCATAATCCATATGCAAAGTGTACCAAAATTGGTGCGATTGTCAAATTTTTTATTTGTTGAGTATAATATCAAGCATTCTGCAAAGATAAATAGCCATAGGGCCTTCATCGACTTAAGGCTTTTACTATTCTATGATATTTGTAATTTAACAGTTTATTTCATCAACTAAATCCAAATAATCATAACCATCAAAATCATCAAAAAATTTCATTTCAATATTTTGGGTTTCATTTTCATATTCATCCCAATAGTATCGAGCAAACCAATCCGACTCAACAAAAGTTAAAGGTCTTTTTTTTAAATGGACAAATAAGTGAGGGAATTTTCTGGAAAAATAGAAGGCTTGATGTTTTACTACTAATAGATTTGCAATTCTTGTTGCTTCTCTATAATCGCTAGCGAAATCAATAATCATTTCTTTAATTAATTTATATGAAAATTGTAGAGACCCCTGAGCCTCACCTTTTTTCAGATATTTTAAATGCTCTTTATACCAGTAAGTTATAGGTTTTGGTCGTTTGTTATATAAATGTTTTGAAAGTAAATAATAATTTTCGTAGTGCTGAAGCAATAGGTACTGAATTGTTGTAGAACATGCTTTGGTGTCAGGCCTTCGCCTACAAATAAGACAAAAAGGACCAAAAGAAGTGAAAGACATTAGTGATTTTTCGATTGCAGATTCAATTCCCGGCCATTTTTTTTCGCGAGAATAAGTCAAGTTAAAAGCTAATAGACCTATTTTATTAAAATTATCCTCTTTCTTGATTCTTACTGAAGTTGTCTTGTTTTCTCCTTTAAATCGTCCCTCTCTATTTTGTGCGTCTATGCTTGCCCAATACGGAGTTTGAGTTTTAATACAAACTACAATAGTAAACACAGGAACCGGCAAGTTATTCCAGTAGTTTATTGTGGCTCTCTTGATACCGGAAAATGTATATTTCCCGTTAGAATTAAATTTAATTTCAGTTTTTCCCTTAACTTGAATTGCTACTAACTTACCTGTTACTTTTCTGTCTTTTCCCACTATTTCAATGTAAAGATCTATCCCATAATCTCGCTCTGTCATTTCTCTTACAATCCATTCTTCTGGCAAAGAGTATGTTAAAATTTCGACTGCCCTCCTTTCTATTGTGTGCGTAATATTTCTTATAGGAAATTCCATATATCCTTTATTGTGCTGTAAATACCTGAACTTTAGGAGCATTAACTAAACTAAACACCTGCAAAAGCAATTCTAACGTTGCCCTTCACCAGTGGAAACGGAGCGATAGCGGAGTTTCCATCTGTGTGCAAGAGCATTGTTGGGTAATATTTAAAGGAGGTTTAACTTGCTCTCCAGTTTTTTTTGGTCACATCTTGATTAGTGTGTTAACCTGTATAACGCCGTATTTAATTACTAATCAAGACCCCCATTGCTTAGATTTCACCCGTGCTGAGTTTCTCTGCACACCCCACACAGAGGGAGGCTTCGGGCATGATCATCAGTCGTTTATGGGGAATGGGTTCATCGCAGTTCAGGCAAAATCCGAAATCAGGAGTCTCAATAGAGTCAAGAGCCTTTTTAAGGGCTTTGAGGGTAAGTTTTGATTTTGCCAGAGAAGCCTCATTAATACTTCTGCTGTTAATGGCCTCCATTCGTGTCAGCCTGCCAATGGCATTATCCGGTGACACTGGTTTTGACAAGTCACCAAAGGTTTCAACGTTCTTTTTCAGGGCCTTCATTTTTCCAATGATGGCCTGTTTGATCTCTTGTTTCTGGTCTGGATTCATTGACTTTCAGTGGCCCTTATTCTTCTCTTGATTCATAGGCAGCCGGATTCACAATATCAAATTCAACGTTTGCCCTTAAAACCGCCTTTTTTGGAGGAACGGCCCGAAGGCAGTCCTGACCGCCGGGATCCGGAGTCCCCGTTTCCCCCTTTTTTCTTTCGGGTATTGGTTTTGAGTTCGGACTCAGCCCGGGACTTTTTTTCACCTGATTTTCTTGATCTTGATTTCTCTGGTCTGGATTTTGACAATTTCTTCTGGGACTTGCGACCATTGACAATCTCTTTTGTCTTCTTGTCAGCCTTTCTTTTACTGGCTTCATCATTGGGCCGCAGCAGAACAAAATCAGGCACCGTACCGCCATGGGTAAACCCGTTGACCTCCTGCCTGAGGATTTTCTGATCCAGCAATTTTTCAATGGCTTTAAGCTGGGGTTTTTCATTGTTGCTGACCAGGGAGATAGCAATCCCACGGACCCCAGCCCGACCGGTACGTCCGATACGGTGGATATAATCTTCAGCAGCCCCGGGCATGTCATAGTTGACCACATGAGGCAAATTGGTGATATCCAGGCCCCTGGCTGCCACATCTGTGGCCACAAGGATACGAATTTCCCCGTTCTTAAATTCCTTCAGGGTCCGTGTCCTGAAGGACTGGCTCTTGTTCCCATGGAGAGCGGCCGCTAAAATCTTTTTGTCTGCCAATTTTTCAGTGAGCTTGTTTGCACCGTGTTTGGTACGGACAAAAACCAGGGCCTGGGTCCACCCATCCTGAATAATCAGATGAATGAGCAGGGCCCGTTTGTCTGTCTGCTCCACCAGATGCACCTTCTGTTCAATGTCTTCTGCCGCCTTTCTGTCCGGGGCCACCTCAATATATTTTGGGTTGTCCAGCATAATCTTTGCCAGATCCCGGATCTCCTGGGTATAGGTGGCGGAAAAAAGCATGGTTCTGCGGTCTTCAGGCACCAGGACAAGGACCTGGGAAATCTCCTCTTTAAACCCCAGGTCCAGCATTCTGTCTGCCTCGTCAAAAACTAGAAACTCGATGTGAGACAGGTTCAAGGACCTGTGCCTGGCAATAT
Source organism: Desulfobacula sp. (assembly GCF_014237455.1). Taxonomy (GTDB): domain Bacteria; phylum Desulfobacterota; class Desulfobacteria; order Desulfobacterales; family Desulfobacteraceae; genus Desulfobacula. The sequence goes on from NZ_JABZFL010000076.1 coordinate 25,010, forward strand.
CCAGCAACCGGCCCGGTGTGGCCACAAGAATATCAATCCCCCGCTTGAGTCGATCAATCTGGGGGTCGATGTTCACCCCGCCGTAGACCACGGTGCACCGGATGGACACCCGTCTGCCATATGCTTTGAAACTCTCTCCCACCTGGAGGGCAAGTTCCCGGGTGGGGGCCAGGACAAGGACCCTGGGATACCTTTTATTCACCGGTTCACGGCTGAGCATATCAACCAGAGGAAGGGCAAAGGCATCTGTCTTCCCCGTTCCTGTCTGGGCACGGGCAAGGACATCCCGGCCCTTGAGTATCACGGGAATCACCCGGGTCTGAATGGGGGTTGGCTCAGTATACCCCTTGGATTTAACCGCTTTAAGCAGATCAGCCCTGAGGCCGAGTTCATCAAATGACATATAATATCCTGAATTTTCTCTTAATTTATCGAATCAATACCAGAGCACTTATACCACGCTTATGAAAAAATGTCCCGCATCTGTTTTTTGACTTCGGCAACCAATTCTTGATGTCGATCATTATCAGGGTCTTCCGAAAGTGCTTTTTCCCCCCAATGAAGTGCATTTGGAAAATCCTTTTGCTGGCGGTAGTTTTCCGCAATAGCATACAGCACATGCTGCAACGGTGCATTCCTGCTTTCAGGCGGAATATCCAGTACCTTTTTGAAATCAGCTACGGCACCTTCGTGATTTTTTTTAACTGTATAACAACTTCCCCGGCCAATAAGGCTCTCCTCGTCGTACGGGTCCAATGTCAAAGCGTGCGAATAAAACAGAATCGCGGCGTCGATCCGTCCTTCGATTTCAGAAATTTTGCCCAGATAGAAATAAGGGTTATCACCATCCTCGTGACGATAGGCAGGGTCAATCTTGACAACTGCCTCAAATGCCCGGACAGCACCAATCCCGTCTGGTTTATTGAAACATTTTAAACCTTTATTAAACCAATCGGTCGCAGAAAGTGTACTATTTTTATCCATTATATTCCTTTCTATAATGCGTAGTCAGCACCGCATTCTCGGCGGCGGAGCCGCCGAGAACATTCAAAATAACCGGTATTACCCGGTTCATTTCGTTGTTGAGATTCAATCTTTTAAAAGGCCTTACCCTCGAAAAGTGTCGTTTCAAGGTGGGTCAGGCCGCCCCAAGGGACTGCTTTTCGTGAAGTACAGAAAGCGTTCCTTTTTTATAAAGTTGCTGATAGTAACCCCGCCGGGGTTTTCCGCTGGATGTTTTCTCAAGACTCCGGGGCTTTACGAACACCACTGATCGTGCAGACAGACCATGCCCCTTGGAAATAGCACCCTGGACGGTCATGACGGCAGATGTCCAAAACGCATCCCAAGACCCTTTTTCTTCACCCATGGAACTGCTCTCTTCATCCGGCATCTTTCGTTCATCCACTTCAGCAATAATAACAAGTTCCTCTACTCCGTTGACATGCTCGGAAACAGCCACACAGGAGCCTAATCGAACAGGAGCACCGGATCGCTGGATCGTGAGTTCAATGTCATTTGGGTAATGGTTTCGTCCAGCAATGATAATCAGATCTTTTAAACGGCCAGTCACATAAACTTCATCATCCATGACAAACCCCAAATCCCCTGAGCGCAGAAAGGTTCCCTCATCCGTGTCTGCAAGACATCCGCCAAACGTGGCTGAAGATTCCTCAGGCAGTTCCCAGTAACCTTTCGGCACGCTTTGGCCCTGTACCCAGAGTTCACCGATCTGGTTGGAACCGGACGGAGTAAACGTGACAGGATCCACAGCAATCACCTTGTGTCCGGAACCGGGAGCGCCGCAGCTGATGATATTTCGCCCGCCGGGTGCCTTATCGTCCAGGACACGAACCCTGTGCTTTTCCAGATCTGTAACACTCAGTCGAATCACCCTGGGAGAATCGGATAACGCCTTCATTCCAGCAACAAAAAGCACAGACTCAGCCATGCCATATGTAGGCATAAACGTCTGCGGACGGAATCCGTACGCCCCGAATTTCCTGACAAACGCATCCATTGTCTGCTCAAGGACAGGCTCTCCGCCATTACCCGCTACGGTCCAGTGACTTAAGTCAATCCCCTCGCAGTCAGTCGGCTGAATCCGGCGTGCAGCATATTCGTAGCCAAAGTTTGGGCATGCGGTATTCGCTATCCTGTAGTGACTCATCGCCTTCAGCCAGCGTATCGGTTTTAAAAGAAAGTCCATAGGAGACATCAATGTGGACTCAAACCCATAATACACCGGACCCAGCACATGTCCGACCAGGCACAGATCGTGGTAATGGGGTGCCCACACCATGGCAGGTTTAGTTGATTTTACGCGCAGCATCTGCCCCATTACACGCAGATTCGCAACAGCATTGGCATGGCTGACCGCAACCCCTTTTGGATGACCGGTAGAACCTGAAGTAAACTGTAAATATGCAATATCATCCATTTCAATTTGGGGTCCAGAAACACCGGTTCCGGAAAAGTCAATATCGGCATGGTCAGCCACAGCTTTGAGTTGAACCGGCAGCTTGGCTCCAAACTTACCTGCCATTGCGACCAGCGGTGGATTGGTCAAAACGGTTGAGGCACCACTGACCTTTGCTGTGCTGATGATCCTTGCAAACGGGTTTTTGCTGTTGGGATTGGGAAGAGGAACAGGAACTGCCCGTGCCCCGGTAAGGAGGCAGCCGTAGAATGCTTTCACAAAATCGAGTCCCGGCGGAAAAGCGAGCAGTACACTTGAACCCGTAAGCCCTTGTTCAATAAGGTCTTGGGCCACTCCAGTACTATATTGATAGAGCTCAGAAAATGTCCACTCTTCAATTGGCCCATCCAAATTACCGTTACTCATAAATCGAAAAGACAGGTCATCTGCATTTTTTGTGGCCCGGTCCTTCAGAAAATCGACTATTGTCATATTAATCAAGAGAAACACCCCCATGTTATTTTTTTCACTGAGACAAGTACGAATCTTACATTTTTAAAAATAATTTTCCCACTATATTTTCAGTCTATTAGCTTGGTCATTCCTCTTTTTCCCTCTTTATTGCAACAATCAATAATCCCTTGACCGGATTTCCCGACTGATTCCTGACATCTGCTTTGTTAATTTCTATTAGTTGTAATCCATGCCGTTTCAGGCACTTCTGGATATATGTCTGTGAATGGGCATAGCGGCCGCTGGGAAAAAGTTGGTAATCCGCGCTGTTGTCTTTCAATTTTTCTACTGAAAATGCCATTTTCCCTCCGTTAACAAGATATGAAGATGCGGATCTGATGATTGTATCCAAGTTTCCAAAATATACAAAAACGTCAGAGCTGTATATCAGATCAAATTTTTCAGGAAAAACCCAATCCTGAAGTATGTCAAAAACCTCAAGTCGGTTGTAGATTTTCTTTTCATAGGCCTTTTTGAGCATCTTTGACGATACATCAACACCTGTCAGGCTATTTGCAAAAGGTTGATAGAGATGAGCGCCCAGACCAGTACCGCAGCCAAGATCCAGAATAGTCATCTTTTCAGTCAAATAGGGGCGCACAAGATTAAATAGAAGTTCAGGAGTTTTATATTCCAACTCTTCAACCAGGATAGTTTCAAAATTTTCAGCACACTGATCAAAAATACTACGTACATGTTCCACCGGCGCGGCATCAGGTGTTTCAGTACCCCCTATGCTTTGGAGCATGAATTTTGCTGCTTTATTGTCCGGCTGTATTTCAAGCACCTTGTTGTAGTGTTCTTCAGCTTCCATGAACTGTTCGAACTTTTGAAGAGAAATACCAAGATTTAAGTGAGGGGATGCATAGTCTGGCTGTATCTCAATGGCCTTTCTATATGAGTTTAAAGCGGTTTCAGTCAGATTGAGCTCATCCTGTGCCACGCCAAGATTATTCCAAGCCTCTGCCATTTGAGGAGCGAACCTTACTGCCGCCCGAAAACTGGATATAGCATCATCCGGCTTCCCGATTTCCCGGTATGCTACACCCAGATTATTCCATACTATACCAACATTAGGCTGCTCATTTAGCATAACCTTGTAAATAATTATGGCTCCTTGATGATCATTCTCCAGTTGTTTCAGCCTTCCCAAACTATAGCATGCTGGTAAATCAGGAGGGTTGAGATTGGCAGCTTTTTCAAATATAGTTTTGGCCTTATCCGGCCGATCTTGGTCCAGAAATAGCGTTCCAAGTGCATTTAGCACCTGTCCCCAGTCAGGCCTTTTTTTCAATATTTCCTGGTAGCCTTTTTTGGCTTCAGAAAACTTACCTTCTCTGTGGGCCGAATTATATTTCTTGAAAATTTGTTCGAGATCGTCTTTTGTGTCCTTTCCCATATGTGAATTCTTTTTTGAGTTATGCAAAGTCATATGTTTATCTAACCTTTTTGCTTATAACGCCGAACTCAGCTTTTGTTATGTAACGTGCTGGCTCCATTCTTTCAACTGACCCATCGTCACACCAACACCGCCACAAACGATTACAACAACATTATGCTTGTCTTTTAAAAAGTCACATCCATCATAAACAGCCGATAAGCTAGCACCACAAGCTGGTTCAACCATTATTCTGTGGTCTTCAAGAAAACGGTAACATCCATTTATAGCATCTTTATCAGTCACTATGTGATTTACAATCTGGTGTTCATTAAGTAGTTCAAATGCCCGCTTAGCAACTTTCTTGGCACCTAGTGAGGTCGCTATACTGTTAATCCTATCAATACCAACATGTTTATTTGCCAAGGATGCCGCATTTAACGAATCTGCCCCCTTTGTTTCGACGGCCAATATTGGAACACTTTTCCAGTTATTTCGATTCACCCCCTTGACAACTCCGCATAGGAGCCCACCTCCACCAACAGACAAAACCAATGCATCCGGTACTATTCCGGCACTGGATATTTCATCAATGATGGAAGCATACCCAATTCCTCTGGCTTTGAAAGAACCACAGGGTTGTAGTGCTTCCATTTTAAGCCATACGGTTGCGTCTAATTCCTTGTTGATAGATAAAGACTCAATCAATGGTGTATCAATATGTAACCTTGTCATTTAATTCCCTCGTTGCTACATAACTTTGAAAATAACCGTAAACACCCGGTTCATTTTGAGTTAACATATTGAATTTACTTGAATCTGCTTGGTCCCCATTTCCATTCATATTATGGTTTTTACATCAAAAGCTTCTACCCATGCTTCAATCAGCTTATCTGTACGCTTTTGGAAGTGATGCCAAATAACCTCATTTATCTTTCGCATGAAAATATAACCTAGTGCAGTATCTTTATCGAATATGGTGTTGAGGTCATCTGCCAAGATGTTAAAAAGCCGGCTATGTGTCGTACAACGAGCAGTCGCAGTCAATCGACCACCAACCACAAACGATGACCAGCCAAAAACCTCGCCAGGTCCGACGGAGTCAATGACTATAGTTTTTTTCACGATCTCATGTTGGGTTTGGATCGATTCCTCATATTGGATTTCTTTTGTCACTATCTCGTCCTCATGAACAATATACAATTCTACTTCTCCATCTATAACCCCGTAAAAATTCATGGCAACTTCATCTTGGTTGAAAATTACATCGTTTGGTTTAAATTCTAAAGAATCACAATTTTTGGCAATTAGTGCAAGTTTGTCCGAGGAAATGTCTGAAAAAATATCAAATCCTTTTAGTATATTCGTATCTAACATAACACTCTCCTTAATATTAAATATTTATGCTTTCAAGGATGGCCCTATTGCCTTGTTCCAAAACTTGTTTTCTTAATTTAATCAATTTATTATAACTGAAATTCGGGATGGGAAGATGTTTCTCAATCCCTTTTCTCAAACATAAGGCATACGGATTGATTGTGAGGCAATATATAACTTGCCAATATACGCCTATTCAAAAGTTTCTGAAAAGAAACATATCCAGATGAAATATACACTTTTCAAGTTTCATATATCTTGTTTATACTACAAAAATAACCAAGTTTGTGATGTAATATTCAAAAATTAAGATATCATCAACAAAAAAATGCTACGGACCGATATTTGTGTTTCGTTAAGATTATGAAATTTTTAGGGATTGAACGAAAAAATAACCGGTCACACCCGGTTCATTTTTTTTCTTTTTTTGAGTCTTCTTTTGAAAAGCATGAGTTAAAATAATAATTTCATAACCATCAAAAAAACAGAGGATCCCGGTTCCGCCTAGGCCACCCCCACCAGTTCGGAGTCGCGGCAATCAAGCGTGACATTGTTGCCTGTGACACGAATGGCGCCATCTCTGCCTGGATCACGAAGGTTGTAGTTGTCCGCACACAATCGGGTGTCTTGGGTAATCGTTAAGTTATTTTCTGGCTGAACACTATTCCTGTTCCTGGCACTGGTGGCATCCGTCGTAAGGATCATTATTGCCGTCGTCACACCTTTCACCTTCATGATAATCCAGTACACCATCTCCACAGTATGCCTGTGCCGTTATAGCGAAAGGGCCCTATATGCGTGTACTTTTTGCCATTGATCTCGTATTGGATCATTTCAGCCCCTTTGCAACCCCGTGTTAAGGTTTTAGAAAAACTGATACCGGGTATGCCCACTATTAATAGAATGAGAAAAATGACAAAAAAATTAATAAAAAGAAACTTTTGCCGGACACAATTTGAATCCTTTAATTTAGTCATAGATCTGCTCCTGTTTATTCAAACGTTATGTATTGCAAAACGACCTAAATCTGCGGCTTGTCCGTATGTATTTGTTGTAATCCTTTACGCTGATATTTCTCCAAAATTTTTCCAGCTCAAAACTTTTGCTGCGGTTCTTCTATAATTTTTTAATCCACCATATATTAAAAATTGGTTTTCATTTGAAAGTTTACTCAAATTTCCAAAATACTTTAACCCTTTAAAAAAATCGGAATTGATTGTTTCCCCGGATTTAATTTCAATCGCTTTGAAATTTTCTCCTTCTTCAAGCAGCAAATCAATTTCATGCCCCGTGTTATCTCTCCAAAAAAAAGCATTAGGAACTAAACCGGCATGATAACGCATTTTAATATACTCCATAACGATATATGATTCGAATATATTGCCGCGAAGATAATGAGAATTCAACTGAATAGGACTCTGAATGTCGAGCAGAGAACATAGTAAGCCTGTGTCAAAAAAGTAAAGTTTGCTCTGTTTTACTAAGCGCTTGTTAAAGTTTTTATAATGAGGTTTTAGAAGATAAACAATAAAGCTGGCCTCAAGAATAGATATCCACGACGAAACCGTCTTATAATTTATACCAAGCTCGTTTCCAATACTCGAAAAATTAATCAATTGCCCTATCCTTCCAGCACATAATTTGATAAATCTTTGAAAAGTACTGAGATTGCCAATATTTTTTATACTTCTGACATCACGCTCAATGTAAGTTTGGATATAGGAAGGATAGTAATCTTGTGGTTGAATATCCCTGTCATAGAGGACAGGGTAGGACCCGGTAAAAAGAGTTTTATCAAGACTTTTTTGAGCATGTCCTGCTTGATCAAGTTCGGAGAGTCCAAATGGCATTAAATGGAACACGGCAACTCTACCTGCAAGAGATTGAGTTATTTTTTCCAGTAAAAGAAAATTCTGGGAACCCGTCAAAATGAATTTTCCCATCTGTTTAGACTCATCAACAATACCTTGAAGATAAGAAAAGAGTTCGGGAAGCTTTTGGGCCTCATCAACAATTACGCCTTTTGATGAGTATGCCTTTAAAAAACGTAGTGGATCTTCCCGAACCGCATATAGATCATTTAGGTTTTCCAGATTAATATATTCATAGTTGGGAAATAGCCAACGTACAAGTGTTGTCTTCCCAGACTGTCTGGGACCGGTTAAGGTAATTATCGGGAAACCCTTTGTTATTGACATTATTTTTTTGCTTAAGATTCTGTCTATCATTTTATATCAGTCTCTTTTCAAGCGATAAATAATACTGCTATTATATTCTTACAATTCAGGAATGTCAATTCTAAATTGTAAGAATAAGGCCTTTATTAGACCAAAGAACCGTATCTCGATAATTTAAAAAGTTTAGGCAGTGAACATAAACATCTACGGCATGTCCGTCAGCATGTTTATGTTAAAAAATTATTCAAATTGCCTGAGCGTTCTATGAGTTCTTGCCTTTATAGTTGTTATAATTTCATCTAATATGCGGTCTCTTTGATATTTGCCGATGAAGCTTGCATAAGTGCTGTCAATTTTATTGATTAATTTAAGACAAAAATCTGATAGTCGTTTCTGAAGGACTGGATTGCTTATTTTTATTTCCATTGCAAATCTTTCCCAATGTTTTTCCATAATCCATTCAGGTCTGTTTTCTCCTCCTATTTTCATGGCAAGTTTCTGTGACAGATCTTCATAGATATTTGTACACATCATGTCATAAAAAGGTGCTAACCGGATCTGTTTTGCCTGATACATAAAAGATAAATTTTTTGCATGCGCATCCATGTTACCAATTAAAAAATTAAAAAATACCCATTGCAGCAGCTGCTGAAAATCTTTAATCGGGTTTGCAGAATACTTTCGAACGAGATTAAAACATGCTTCCAGTCCCGGACCTCCATCAGCCTGATATTTTAGTTCATGGGAAAGCCCCATTGCCTGACAAAAATCTTCCTGATGAAGCCGATTGAGGACATCATTATTCAAAATTCTGTCATACCTTTTGATCAACAAAACCTTTTGAGAGTCTTTTCGCACAATTAAAACAGGTGGAACATTTAAATCGACAGCGTTGGCAAGCATCATACAAAAACACTCATTTTCAATGGAAGCCTGAAAATAAGCCATGGCCGGTTTTAAGATAACGTTGCTTGGCGCACCATTCGTCGGGATATAAAATTCAGGATCTTTAAAGAAAAGTGCCAGTTTTTCCTGTGCGCCTGCAAGGGATATCCGAATCCCTTCCTGACCTGCAAGTAAAGGCCGTCTTGGGATATGCATTATTAGATCGGCTATTTGTTTGTCTGATAATGAATTGTATATGTATTGATCGGGGGATTCAGGTACTTCCGACTCAGGCAGAGTTGATATCGCTCCGGCGCATTCACCTCCAATACGTTTAAGAAGCATAAAATCATTTTTATCTGAAATTCCGAGCTGTTTCGAAATTAATTTTCTGACAGCAGATTCCGGCAACAAATTAGAAAAAAAAGATTTTACTTTATCATGAAAAAAAATATCTTCCTGCATGGGTAAAGAAATGGATATTTGGAAAGCATCAGGTGAAGTCAGCCAATTCTTGGAGTATTCAAATGAAAATTTCCGCTTGTCATTGATCCTCAGGGAACCGACTATTATTTGTCCAAAAAAAATATTCAAAGTTTCCAAAATCAGATATCTCCACGGTTTATGAGATGGAGTTCAAGACCAAGGCTGTGCAATAATTCAAATACTTTGCCAAGTTGTGCGGTTGGTTTACCCTTTTCAAGCTCTATGATAAATTTCCTGCCAACATCAGCAAACTCAGAGATTTCTTTTTGAGTTAGTTTAAGATGTTTACGCTTTTTGAAAATATATTGCCCCAATTCTTCAGGACTGCTGATTTTTATATAAGGTTTCAATTTGGTCTCCATATAAAAGTTTCCGATCAGATACTTTTAACAGTTCTATAAAAGAAATACAACAAAAAGTTTCCGATCAGAAACTTTTTAGACTCTTGTTGAATTTTGCCTATAAAAGTAACCGATCGAAAACTTTAAAATTTAACATGAAAATCTGCGGCTTGTCCGGCAGCATGTTCGTTGTTAGATAAAGTTTTTAATAGTTATGAGCGCGGGAAATAAAAATGATATAAATAACCAAGCTGATCATGAAATCCCCAGCCAATACCGTCTGTATCATCCACAATCTTTTTGCACCGAGTCTGAAAATTCTTTCCAAGATTGTGCTTTTGGACGAATTTTAGTATGCTTTCAAACATGGATTCCATAGAGTTGTAGAACCTTTCATCAATATCTCCATAGTCACAAGTGAATTCAACACCATTCTCCACATAAAACATCATTATGTCTGCAATATCGTTTTGGGACTTACTAACCTTTTTAAATTCACTGACCGCTTTTTTGGCAATTGACAACCTCAGTTTCGGTTCACCCCTTTGGGGATAAAATTCATTTTTAACTTGCTGTTTATATTTTTCAAGAATCGAACGCTTCAAACCCTGAGAAAATTTTAAAGACAGATAATCCTTTGAGAAAGAATTCATTTTAAAAAGAAACGATATTTCACTAATTAATTCTTTTTTTGTCAATTCCGCAAGATGCTTTTCCAATTCACGGATATTCATCCATTGTACCTCAATAGCTATTCTCAATATCAATGCTTTGGATTAGTTCATCTGCTATACTGCTGCTTTCAAGTCGCATGATACTTTCTTCAGAGTATCCGAAACTTAAAAGGTTAATGCTTCCATACCAGGTGGTTTTTCTATCAATAATATTAGTCGGTGCATCAGGAAATATTGTTGCTTTTGCTTTGTAACCGATTGAAGCATATCCTTTCAACCGTTTTCCATACATTTTTTCAAGCATTTTTACATGAAGGTCAACATAATCGTATATCTGCACATCCTTCTTATTTTCACATAACCGGTGCAGCCTGCCAGCGTACTGATGTAGCGTACCTTTCCAGGCAATCGGCATGGCTAAAAATAATGTATCCAGCCGGGGTTCGTCAAATCCTTCGCCAATATAACTGCCCGTGGCAATCAGCACAAATGGTTCCGTATTTGCAATGGTATCAATCTTTTCCATTACTTGGGCTGTTTTTTTAACGCCCATACCGCCAGTCAGGCAAATAACATTGGGTATCTTGTTTTTAAGCTTTTCCCCCAATTCTTCCACATGGGCAACCCAGCCGGTTAAAATAAGAGTTTTTCGTCCTTTTTTGTAGCAGTCCAAGGCATCATCTATGATTAACTGATTTCTGATTTCATCTGATATCAGATTGGTTTTGATTTCCTGAAGGGACAATTCCCTTTCATCCTCACCAGGCAATGTTTTAAAGGATGTGAATCTTGGGACTAGACAGTGATCAAAAGGTCTTTTTTCAGCCTGTTCTTTTGGGTCCACTGAAAATCGTACCGGGCCGCAATAAAAGAAAATAATCGGATGGTGCCCGTCGGGTCTGGCAGGTGTTGCTGTCAGGCCATAAATGTATTTTGCTGGAGCATTTTTTAATATTTGTTCAAAAGTAACAGCCGGGACATGATGGCATTCGTCTATAATAATCATTCCATAATTTTTTACGGATTCTTTGACAATCCCATCGACATTCATTGACTGCATGATGGCCACATCAACGATTGAGCTTAGCCGGTCTTTACCGGCAGCCATGTGACCGATTAAATTTTGCTCCCTTTTTCGACCTCTTTTTTGTGGGAGCTTTGGAAGGGGTTCATTGATGATGAGAAATTGTTCTAATCTTTCTCTCCACTGAGAAAGCAACTGCTGCCGATGCACCAATACCAGCGTATTCACTTTTTTTATACTGATCAGTTTTGCGCCAATGACGGTTTTCCCAAATGCTGTTGCAGCGGATAACACACCATTCTCATGTGCCGATAAAGCATCAAGAGCACTCTGTTGTGCATCCCGCAAAACCCCTCTGAATTCAATGTTAATCGTTTTTCCCGTATTTTTGCTTTCAGGCACTTGTTCTCTTCAAGCAGTGCTTCATATTTAATTTTTAATTTATCGTATTTGCTCGTCTTCATTTTCATCTGGATCACCTGACTTATCCGGGCCAGTGGAATAATATTTCTGATTCGGGCTTCTGGGGGTGTCCGGCATCATCTGAGCCAATATGCCTTCAGACAATATAGGTTGCAGAATTTTAGATCGAAAATATTCCCTGTGCTTCAACTCCAGGTGGGCCATTATCTCATCTTAGCAAAAGCCATAGCATGAGCACTCAAAGAAGTGGCAAATTTTTTAAAATTCACTTCTGCATTAGGTTCAGAGTATCCCCCATTCAGCCCATTACTCTTATCAGATAAGAGTAAACATGCAGCATCATATAGCCGTTCACGCACCAAACGCTCACAGAATAATTCATAACGTGCTGCATATGATGCATCTTTGAACTTCTCAAATACTTTGAAATGTGGTTCTAAAACACGCACAGGTGATTTCGACTTGGGAGCATCTTCCAGTAACATTAACCAACCCAACCATGGCTTTTGGGATGGTTTAAATGCACCCTCTCTGTATGCGGTCCATATATCAGTGGCACTTCCTAAAGCCTCTTCAACACGATTGTTGAAGTTGTTTCCAAAAGAAGGGCCAATATGGGATTTGAATTCAATGCTTGCTATCAACTCACCATCAATAACAGCCACTAAATCCCAATTTTTCGTTGGCCTGAAATATCCCGGTAAAACGGTTTTCTTTTTAAAGATTGAGTGATCTGGTAACCCAGCATCTTCCAGAATTGACCCAAGGAGATGAATGAAACCATCAAGTTGTGCACCACCTGTTACTGCACTTCTATTGCCAGCATCGCGTTTACCTGAAGTTGAGCCCTGGCTTTTATCCTGTTTTAGCCGAATTCTCCAAAAATGTTCTACAGCTTCTGCTACTTTATCTGAATATATCATATCATTTTATCGTCTTCGTAATTTTTGTTTGTGAGAATAAAGAATCTGTAGCCTTATGTATACGTCTCTCAGCTAATTCAAAATAGTGCGGATCAAGCTCAACACCTATACTATTTCTTCCCCATTTTGCGGCTGCTACTGTTGTTGTACCTGTACCCATAAAAGGGTCCAACACGGTATCACCTACAAAACTGAACATTCTTATCAAGCGTTCTGCAAGTTCTTCTGGATAAGGTGCTGGATGATTACGGGTAGATGCACCCGTAACTCCTGTCCAAATAGATTGAAACCATTGTTTGTGATTGTCATTGGAAATAATGGAAAGTACTCGGGTATCAACAGACGCTTTTCTATAACCACCATGCTTACGTTCCATCAGAATGTATTCAATATCATTCTTGATAACTCCATTTGGTTCATATGGTTTGCCAAGGAATCCGGCGCCATTACCACACGCTTCATAATTAGCATTAGCAATTTTGTACCATATGATTGGCGCAAGGTTATCATATCCTATTTGCCTGCAATGCTCTTGAATCGATGCATGAAGTGGAACAACAGTATGTCTTCCTTTGTTTTTTTTTCTTGAAAGACACACATCCCCAACAATACAGATCAATCTTCCTCCAGGAACTAATGACCGATGACAGTGTTTCCAAACCTTATCCAGTTCTATTAGAAAAAAGTCATAATCTTCAACATCCCCTAACTGGCCCTTATGATCTCGATACTTTTTTAGTGTCCAATATGGCGGAGAAGTAACCACTAAGTGAACAGATTTGTCTGGAATAAAAGATAATTTTCGGGAATCGGCTTGAAACAAATTGTGTTGTGAAGGTAGCTGCTGAACCACAGATTCAATTTGTTTTAGTAAGGTTTTGTCCTTAGCAATTCGAGGTATATCCGTTTGTGGATTTTCCAGATCGCGCACTGCTTCAGGTAAAAAAGCTGAATAATTTTGTTCTATACTCATTAACATAATGGTTTATTTATACATGGTTTCCAAAAAGAAAGCTACATTCATCTTTATCATTATGATGTGCTTAAAGCACTCAAAAGAATAGCAGTATTTTACCTGCCATTGTTCCTTTTTGCTAAAAGTTTTCTTTCTTTACGTTCAAGCTGTTTTTTCTTTTTTGCCATAATAATTTAAATTTTTTATAACGAGAACACCAAAATAACCGGTGAAACCCGGTTCATTTTATTGTTGAGATATTGTGGTTGATATAGAATTCTAAAACCACCTTTGGAATTATATTTCAAGAAGAGTGAGCCATAAGATCAAATTATAGGATTTAATCACCGAGGTTGGTTACAATTGGATGCCTGAAATCCTTGTTCTATTTATAAATCACGCAACTTCCAATCTTAACCTTTTCCCAAGCGCATTTGCAAATTTTTCCAAGGTTGATAATTTAATATCTTCGGCATGATTCTCAATTCTTGAAATCGCAGATTTTTTCGTGTTTAAACGAGAGGCTAATTCTTCTTGTGTTAGACCAGAAGCTTCTCTTGCCTGCTTCAGCATTACTCCGATTTTAAAATGTTCATATCCAGAATCAAAATCTTTTGCAAATTCCGGGTCCTTCTTTTTTCTTTTTTTTATATATTTTTGGAGATCACTCATAACTTTTTCCTCTTAAAATAGTCCTTCATGCGTTTCTCAGCAATTTTAATTGCCTGTCTGGGAGTTTTTTGAGTCTTCTTCTGAAAAGCATGAGTTAAAATAATAATTTCAGAACCATCAAAAAAGCAGAGGATTCGAAATATATTTGATCCAAAATTAACCCTGACTTCCCAAAGATTGTCTGTGTTAACCATTTTTTTTAAATATTTGGAAGGAACATTAATATGCTCTTCGACCAAATTCAAAACCCAGGCAACTTTTTTAGCCTGTTTTGCGGTTAAATTATCAAGGAACTCTTCAACCGGGCTTTTTCCAGACTCTGCCCTGTAAAAATTAATTTCTTTCATATAGCCTACATGTTAACACGCAAGTTAACTAAGTCAAGGAGAATATTCGATTAATTCTTTCTTCTAACAGCTCGATTTTCTTTGTCTCACACTCCCGGATTACATATACTTGCCATCCCATTTGGGCTAATTCTTTTTGAACCACCTTATCGCGCTTAATGTTTTGATTGAATTTATTCTGTTAAATCAGATGCGAGCTCTAAACTGAACAGCTTCAAGCTGACAAGATTTGTCAAGACTACCTTGTAGCATGAACAGCTTTGGATTTTTATGAAATGCAAAGACCCTATAAAGATTATAATTTGAAGAATTTTCCGTTGAGAATCCCAATTCATTTTTTGTAACAAAAAAAGGTGTGTCAATCCCATACCGTGTAGTTTTAACTTCGATAAAGCGATCATTTTCATTATCATCAAAGGAGCGAATATCGTACCCAGCCCAATCGCCCTTGGTTTCAGACACCTGTTCTATCCGATCCGCTAAATTAAATTTTTCGATAGATTCTAATCGGGTTTTTTCATATTTAAGGACAAACTTCTCCCCTGCTGATCCCAGGGAGATATTCGCAGCTTCTCTCTCAAGGTAATTTATCTTGAGTCGTGTACTTTTTTTTGCATTATAAGTTGCCAGATTTTCTCTGACACTCATTCCATAATCTTTTGAAGCTGGTGGATAAACAAGTGCTCTAAGGATATCATCCATGTTATGAAGGTCAGCACTTTTGTTAACATCTATTTCAATGGCTTTGATCAATTCCGGAAACGAATCAAGACAGGATGCGGTTATTTTTTTAAGCAATCCCTGATAATTACTTCGAGGTTTATATCCGGATATATATGGTAACCCTAAATCAATCATCACTGCACTAATATTTTGATGTTTAAATTCAATCGAGCCCATTGATCTATTTGCAAGCGTTTGAGAGAGGTTTTTGCGATGCTGGGTTTTATTAAATGGTCTTCCTTCAAGTTCAGATAATGTGCTGCATCCTTAATTATGACACAAATTCAAAGAAAAATTGGGTAACACATTTTTATTTTTTCGGATGGTAATCATACCATTTTTCTCCATCCATTTCCGACAGGCTATTCGCCATGCACAAGGATCAATTTTATCCATACCAGTTTTAAAAGATATTTCAAAGGCAAGATCCTTTATCCAGTCAAAAACCTCCTTTCTTTTACGTTTGTTGTATCGTAAACGATTGCCGTTAAAATATCTTTGACAAGCGTTTTCTCCTTTCAGGTTCCGTCTTGGTTTGTGATTCAAATCATGAGATCCTAACTCACCTAAAAGGACAGCCTCTTTTGGAGTACTGGCCTTATGTTTCAGATGTTGAACGTACGCTTTAAATTCACCCTGGGCGTGCTCAATTGCACCATTGTACTGGGCATAATATCCAGGACTATTGATCGGGATTACCATCTCTTCCTCTAATAGCTCATCAATTTTATGGCTATTAAAGTTACCGGCATTATCGCGTTTAAAAAATAATGGTGGACCAAATTCTTTAAAACAGGAGGATAAATGGTTTGCAACTTCGTTTCCACAAGGCATTTTCATTGTCATCAACGGTTTGAATTTATAAGTAGAATAAAGATCCTGCATATTTTGAACATGCATTTTAAAAAAATCAGTTGTGAGTTCACAACCATCCATGGCCCATGCCAAATCCGGATGTCTCCAGTTTAAATGCCATCGGCTATTAATTGATTGTTGGTTGGCGTCATGCCTTGCCTCCTGTATCAATTGATTTAACTCCCGGCGGGAGATACATGCACCGTATTTTAAATGCAAAATTCCAGTTTTACGAGTCCGTTTATGGCAATGTTCAAGCAAGCCGATCTCAGCTTGTAACTCTTTAAAGTCAAGCGGTAGAATTTTTTTAGGCCCCGGTTTTACAACAGGATTTTCTCCATGATCAACCCGGTATTTCCATCTCATGAAACTTGAATAACTAAAATTGCATAAAGCCACAACAGATTCTATGGATAATGAAAACTTCGTTCTCAATGTTCCGACCTCCTGGATTGTTTTTGTGATGGCCTTATTTTTTTTTGACCCGGTCGCCGGAACCAGGTTTTATTTCTGATAAAATGTCTTTCAGGGCCATTCTGCGATGCAACACCTCGTTCTGTTTCATGACCAGTTTTAATTTTTTCTCCAGGAGTTCTTGCTCCTTGCGCGGCTTTATCTCTGGACGGCCCGGCTGACGATCTGTGACACTGCCCAGCAAGGCTGTAAGGGCCTTCTTCTCCCATTTGTAATAGGTCTTTCGCGAGACCTTCAAGTCTCTGGCTGCCTGGGATGCCGTCATCAGGCCACAGTTCACTTTCATAATTAGTTCTACTCGTTTCATGGCCATTTCGGATTTGTCCATGGAAAGTTTCCTCAATTATTGTGATTTTTTCTTTTTGCTGTTCTGGATTTTTTTCAGGCGTTTTTGTAGTTTGTTGCCGGTTCCATTGAGTTTCTTCTCCATTAGCCGCACAAGGCGAGAACTTAAGGTCGCCTTGTGCTCTGCTCTGACCGGACTCAATGCTGTTAACATCCCTTCCATTGCCTGATTCTGCCATTTGTCCAATAACGTCCAGCTCACTGACATTTCCCGGCATATCTGTGTTGCTGTCCGACATTCTGTCCATACCGACAATACTGCTGTTACCTTCTCCTGTGGTTTGAATACCCTTCGGAGCCTCTTTATTTTTTTCATTATGTATATCCTTTTTAATATCATAAACAAGTTCTTTCTCGTTGGAGGCAGACAGATCATCGACCAGCATTCTGACTTTACCTTTTTCAGCCCGGATTACCACTGACTGATCACCCATACGTCCAACCATATAAAAAGGATCTGCCGGTTTACCCCTTAAAGCCAGCTCCAATGCATTTTCTTCAACACCCTGTTCCAAGGTTTTTTTAAGGGTATGCTGGATCTCAAAAAAACGATCACCAGGGCACAAACCACCAATGCCCTGGTGGGGCCTTTTGTAATTATAATATTTTATCCAGAAGGATAGTCGATCACGAGCTTCTTCATAAGAATTGAACTGAGCCTTTTGCAGAAATTCATTTAAAATAGATTTCCAGAACCTTTCGATTTTACCCAGTGTCATTGGATGGTGAGGACGGGAACGAATATGTTTTACACGATCCTTTTTTAGTTCTTTTTCAAACCGTGTAGTACCCCGCCAATTGGTATATTGCCTGCCATTATCCGTCAGCATTTCCTTGGGGACTCCATATTCGGCAACGCCAGTTCTGTAAGTTTCTATTACATTTACTGCAGTTTGGCTGCGATATAACCCAAGGCTTGTTATGTAGCGAGAGTAATCGTCCATATATCCAATTAAATAAGCGGCCTTACCTGCCAAACGAAAAGACATAATATCACTTTGCCATAACTGGTTTGGCCTGGCCCTTTCAAAAAACCTGGGCTTAGCAGGATTCTTCCTTGGTTTTCTTTTGGGTTTAGAGGACAATCCTTCAGCGGTTAGTGTTTTTCCAATGGTTTTAGGACTTGTTTTGATCAGAAAAAAACGTTTTAAGATATCTGATATTCTTTGAATGCCATATCCTGGATTGCTTTTTTTTACATCCACAATGACCTTTTTGATCCCGGGAGAAGTTCTGGAATTCCCCGATAACCTGACTTTGGACTTAAGTCCATCCTCTCCAAACTCTCGGTATCTTTTTGCCCATGTGCCAACGGTACTTTTGCCAACACCAAGCTCTTCATTCAGCAGGTCTGGGCTGTAGCCTTCTTCAAGATATAATTTGACTACCCTGAGACGGAACTCAAAGGTATAGGATTTAAGAGTTTTTTTACTTTTCTTTTTTCTGTTTTTTGATTTGTTTCGCTTGATCATTTGGGAACATCTCCTTTGAAATCTAAACTGATTTCTAAACTTTGGAGTGTTACCCTATTTCTTTAAAATTTTTGTCTCATTAATTGGTCAATAGCACATACTTCATCATTTCATGGAATATTATAAAATCACCATCTTCATTCTCGTTTTTTTGTTTTCCATCCATCATGCCAGGAAATACAATAGAAGCCTTTTCTTTTAAAAAAAGATATTTTTCTTTTATAAACGTAAGTTCTTTTTCAGTAATATTATTTACAATTTGGATTTTGCTGTATTCCTCAAGGAGGATATCATTGTATTTTATATTTTTATTTTGTTTTAAATTTTTATTGATTTCAATGTTCAATTTATCCTGTGTTTTTTCTAAGTCACTTTCTATTTCTTTCAGTTCTAAATAAATTTCGTCGTAATCTTCTAAGATAGATTTATTGGTATTAATGAAATTTGTAATTTTATTGGATTGTTTTTTTAATTCTTTCGGGACATCACTCACTACCTTTAAATAGTCTTCATTTATCACTTTTAATCGTGACTTTAAGAACTCATTTTTGATGTGTTCAGTTATATAAATATTATCTATATTTTCTTTTAAAAAAGTAAAAAAATTGTTTTTAACCTTATTGGATACTTTGTAGAATAACAATAATACATTCGTATCCAAAAAAATCGGATATTCCGTGAGTTTAGAAGCTTTATCAAAATTTTGAATGAATGAACTCAAGCACGTTTTTAACTGAGATATATCGCTTTTGCAATTTGAGTCAAACCAAAAATTTTCATTAATTTCACTGTTTTCCATACTCATAGCCCTTGATTATACTGAACTCTATAATCCGTTTGTTTTTACTCGCACCATTTTTATTCTTGGAATGAAACATGAGATCCTTGAGAATCATTTATTTTCCGACTCATTTGTATCATCAGAAGAATCTTTTTCACCTTCTATACTTTCGTTAAATGAATTTGTAATCTCATCTATTGTTTTTTGTATCAGTTGTAATTTTGGATTTTCAAATTCTGGTTTATCCAGAATTATTTTTTTCTTGTTATCGATTAGATGAGTTAATTTTTTTATATATTCTGAAAGATCAACATCTCCTGACGTTCCGATTTTAATTTCGTCATTGCCTTCAAAATTTAATTTCAAATAATGATTTTCTTCATCAATGTTCATTTCTACCGCTAACGTATTCATTTTATAATCCTTTATTCAATAACTTTTGAATATTATATTTCTTGGATCTGTTATCAAAAATATATTCGCCACCATCCAAAATGCTACAAATATCCTTTTGAGAAGCTTCATTTTCTAATTTGATTTGAGAATATGATATTTTGTTATCGTCGTTTTTGGCTAGGATAATTGATTCAGCGTCTCCATAAACAACAATTGCCGGATTATGGGTAACAAGAAATAATTGCTTTTTAAATTTCAAATCCCTGATAAGGTCTACTAATTGCTCAGAAATAAACTTATTGCCTAAATTGTCTTCAGGTTGATCAATCAAGATTAAACTTGAAGAGGGGTTATTGAGAATAACTTGAAGATACTTCTCTGAGTTATAACCTGGGCTATTATTTTTCGAGTTTGATCCATCTTTGTATTCGAGATAATCATCCGGGTGGTCAAAACAATTTAATAGAGTTGTGAGCTGAGTTCTTATTTTCTTTTTTAAACTTTCAGGTTCATTGTTTCCGAAATTTTTTATAGAACTCTCACTATTCAGGAGTTTTAATAGACATAGATATAAACTTGTCTTATCTACATTTTTTATTCCGTCCATAATAAGACCGCTGATTTTTTCTTCGTTTTGAATTTCTAAACATAGTTTGCTCTCTGAATTCAAATCAATCGTTTCTTTATGTGTGCAATTATATTCCTCTATAGCGTTGGAATCATTTTTCAATTTAACCAAAGTTTTAAAATATCCTCCGATATCATCAACCATCTTTTTTATTGATTCTTGAGCCTTGGCTTTTTCTTGTCCCTCAGTATTTAATGCAGAATTAGCTGCCTGGATATTTTTATCAACTTTGTCTAAAAAATCATCAATACTGTTTCTCATTGATATTGCATTGTCTATCTCTTCTTTCTTTTCCTGAATTAAATTTTCAAATGCTTTAATTATTATTAATTCTTCTTCGTTTATCGAAAAATATTCTGACTTAGTTAAACCCGCAACGCCTTCAATCAAATTAGCTAATAATTCTTCATTTTCAGAGAGATCTTCTAATGTGTTGTGTGATTTTTTGATAGTTGGGATATCTGCTTTTATCAGAAATTCACCACTCAAAAACTTTTTAAGGGTGTGATCATGCAGAATTGTTTTTTCTGTTATTCCTGAGTCAAAAAGGTCTTTATAGGCTCTGTGCAGAACTTCAATTTTTTTCTCCAAGTCACTTTTTTTGTTTAGAAACTGCGTCCTTGTGTCATTGTACTGATCAATCTTTCCTGTTTTTTTTGCTAAATCTTCAAGTTTATTGTTTTCAAAATAATTTACTATATCTCCCTGATTGATCTGAACAATTGATGTGTCTATTGAGGTCTTAGCTCTACTGTTTTCATCGTATTTTGATTTAATTCCTATTTTCAAATCTTCTACAATAGAATCATACCTATCATTTTTTTTTAAAGTATCAATACTTCTATTTAATATATCTAATAGCAGACTTTTCCCACTAGAACGGCCACCAACAATCACATTTAAATGGGGGCTAAAATCGAGGGATGAGTCAGCAATATTTGTGCTTGAATTGATCTCTAATGTCTCTATACAATTATTGATTTGGTTAATGATTTTGAAATTGGAAGTAGACTTAATCCTTGATTTAGGATCAATAAATGCCAGTCGAAGAGTTTCATAGTTCTTACTTCCTTTTATGTAATAGAAATCATGGTCACCTTTGTCACCTTTATGCGCGCAAGGGTATCTCTCAATATTGTGGTTGTCAGAAAACTCAATGTAAGCATAGTCATCTTTTTCCCTGAAAGCTTCATGCAAAATTTTATCAAAATTATCATTATAGATTTGTCTTTTTTTTTCTTTAACTTTTTCAAGAGGGCTTTGTAAAAGAATGAGCATTTTCTGAGCTTCTTCGATTTCCCCTTTGTATCCCTTTACGATACTTGCTGTATTTCCTGCATGGGGAATAAAAAAGAAATCATCCTCAGGAAAAATATTTATAATTTCATCTATATTTAGCTTTCTTGATTTTATCCCCAATTTTTTTTCTTTATAGGAGTCTTCAAGGCGTTTGTTAATATCCTTTGCATTCTCATAGTCGCTATAATTAAAGATAAGAAGCGAGTGATATGTTTTGTAGTTTCTTTCAATATCTAATTCTATCCCTAATAATAAAAGAGGATCATTTTCGGAATTATAATTTTCATAATATTCTTTGTATGCTGGCAGGTTGATAATATTATGATCAGTTAACGAAAAAATCTGAACCTCTTCCTCTTTTAATTTTTCATGTAAGGTTTTGACTGAAAAAGTACCTGTATAATCGTTATTTTTGGTCTTTTTACTCCAGTCAGTATGAATATGCAGATCAATTCTTTGCCAATTAGAGTATTTAATATTCATTATATGGTTCCTTAAAACCTCTTCTTAAAATATTAGGAGAACGTTCCAAATAACCGGTACAAATGGAGCGTAGCGGAATTTGTATCCGTGTTCATTTGGATTGTTGTAATCCATATAAAATTCTTAAAATGCTGTTTTTGGGGTCGAAAACATTAACCTAAGACAATTTTCGGGGCATTTTTTCAATATATTCAGTCTCCTTGATCCGACAAGCGATCAAGCGACAGTAACGGCAGTTCTCAAGCGAGTTTTCCATTTCTGAACAACAGTAACACCCCTTCATCCCCTTTTTTCATTTTTCGACGGTATTTTACAGTTGCAATCCTCACTTGAAATAGAGTTTTTTTCATTAAACACTTTTGTAATATTGTAATATATTTTCAGCAGTACTGAAGAGGTTCGTTTTAATGCCCAATAAATAAGAAATAAAAAAACCAAAATTATAACCCATTGCCAACATAATTTCTCAAAAAAGACTATACCCCATAAAAAACTACACGGAATAATTAAAATAGCTAAATTTCGATATGCGGAATAGTAAGCCCATTGTTTATCACGATATTTCAGTACATGTTCTGGAACATTCCTCCAAAAAGATTCTGTTTCTTCAAAAGATGGACAATCTTTACACAGAAAATCATCTACGAAAAGTTCACCCAAACCAAGCCCTATTACGTCCATTATTAAGCCTAAGAGGTAAGATAGAATAATCACAGCTCCAATTAGTGAAAGAGACAGATTCTTGGATAAAAAGATAAAGGTGTCTTTAACAGCTATCGTACCGTTGATATCCAAAATAGGAATAATACTTAAAAGAATAAAGAATCCTCCCAGCAATTCACAAAGAGCTTCATTTAAATCAAGACCTCTCATTTGATACTCCTTTCCTAAATTGAATTGTTGATTTTTATCTTAAAACAATTTTCAACCCACACTGGTTTATTCCCATCGTACATTTGAATGTTGACCGGGTTTTGCAAGTGAACTTCAGAAGCCCCAAAATCCATCGCTGTACGATCATATATCTGAAACCATTGAGTCGGAGTGCAATCTGACTTCGAAAAATCTGGATGGCATCCTTTAAAGATATCTTCAGCACTTGGGATAAAAATATTTTCACATATATTCCTTAATTTATAAGCAATAACCATCAACAAGATCTTTCGCCAACCTCTGAAATGGTCTTTAATATATGAAGAATTCTTCCTCACATAGTCAGATTGCATTACTACGACAAAACAGTCCTTATTAATAATTTTGCAAAGTGAAAAACATATCGAAGAATAACCACCTTTTTTGTAGTGATTGTATGAAAACCGACACAATTTGCGTCTAATTCTTGGAGGATAAAAAAGATTGCCATTTGGCATCAATGCAATAGAATAATTCACATCTTTCTTTAAAGGAGGACAATATATTTTGATTGATTCGTATGACTTGAATGAGAAACCCCGACACCCCATTAATGAGAAATATTTTTTAAACTCTTTACTGTTTTGGATGCTTTTTATAAAATCCGTTGATTCTATTTTGTTCATTTGCCTGCCACAATAAGATTTAATGATTTCGAATAGGAAGGGGTTTTTAATTCCATTATCTGTTAGTTTGTTAATTAATAATTTTTTACTTACGGAACTACCATTTAAATGTGAAAGGATTTCAAAATTTTCTAGAGTATCGCCATAATTTAAATAATTTAAGACGTTCCAGTTCAAAATCATATGTTTATTGTTGAGACGATGTTGATGAGGTAACATGTTATCAATCAATTGAGCCTCTCGTAGCATTCATGGTGGCGTTTAGCCGCACGAGAACAACCTAAATCACCGGCTCGCCCGGTGCATTTGAATTGTTAGAGTTAAGTACGGTATCCCCCGATCTTGTCAACAAGAGTCAAATAGAGACTTGACCCCCGAGCTACAAGCCTAAAATCATTGCGATGAGCTCAATTTTTCGTACATTGCATGTTATAATCCACTCATAATTTGTTTGAAATCATTTTGCTGTTTTAGAATTGATTGTTCCAGCTTTAACAAGAGCCGTTTGTTTTCATCTGTTTTGCGAACCATAATTGCTGAAGTTGAATTTATTTTTTTTAATATCTTTTCATGCCCGTTCTCAATGAGCTCTATTTTTGATTTAATCGATTCTTGATCCTGATTTGTTGTCGTAATTTGCCCTAATATGCTATCAAATTTTGAGTTGAACTGCTTTTCAGCGTTCATAGCGGCCTTTTTTTCGGCGCTTAATAAATAAACGCCAAAAATGATGGACAAAAATGAAACAATTAGTGGAATGTATAATTGCTTTCTGTAATTCAATTTGTTGGATTCTTCATCGTTGTCATTTAAAGCCGTAGTAAATGCCTTATCTATATCTGATTCTTTACCACCTGCTGCGAGCATTGATATTTTATTGCGTACATTCATGTAAAAAACTAAACTTACAATGGCGGCAAGGAATAAAAAAATAGAATTCAAAAACACTTTGTCAAGATTTGTATGAAGGGAGATGGTAATACTGAAAAGTGAACCAATAAGAATACCAACCAGCCCAGAGTCTACATGATAAAGTACAACATCAAAACGCTTATATTTTCCCATATTTCCTCCTGAATGATAAAAGCGAATGCGTTCAATCCTGTGATGTTTTAGACAAAGCTGAAACTAAAAGACTGCGGCTGGTCACGTTAACTTGCCGGTCCAAAAAGTTATCAATGGCATCTTTTTGTATTTCTGTAATTTTTCCTTTGTCTTTTATCTGCTCGAAAATCTTTTTCAGGTCTTCAAATGTTCCATCGGATTTGAATTGTCCCCGGTATTCTAAAATGGAATTTATCTTATCCAGATAAATGTTAAACGTTTCATCTTTAAGCTTGTTCTTTATACACACAGTCACATAATTTTCAAAATAGGCATCATTGGATAAAGCTTCTCCGGCATAACCTTTTTCTACCCAGGTATAATCCACCTTCCCTTCAATTTTTTTTAGATTCCTTTTTACGTCTTTATCATTTTCCGGCGTCCTGCTTAGGAAAATCACGGGCAGACGGATATTATTGTCAAAAAAAATTTTTGCCAAGTCTATACCGGTTGGTGCTTTGTGAAATCCTATCAATTTGTGATCAATGATTAAAACATCTATTTTGTTTTCTTTTACGTACTTTACGGTTTGGTTAATGGCATTTTTTCTTTTGGATTCGCTTCTTGTGCCATACCGGCTGTTTAGCACGATTCTTATTTTTTCCGTGAATTCCAGATGGTTCTCTCCATCATTTGGCGGAAATATAATGAATTCTTGTTCTGAAAACCGCTCTTTTATTTTTTTGAATTGAGATTCTTGATTTTCAATTAACAATATTTTTGCTTCACCCATGATAATCCATTTTCAATGAAAGAGTTACAATGAATTTATATAATTTGTTGTATATCGGTTCTTCTGAAAAATCTATTTCCCCAAGTTTAAAATTTTTAAGCAGTGCCTTTATTAATGCAATCCCTGAAATTTTATTTTTGCCTTTAATGTTTGGGGATTCTTTTAATTCTGAAATCGTATCAGCTCCCACCTCGGGACCGGTATTCTCAATCTTGATAATCAATTTATCCTCTGAAATAGAATGCGTTATCCAAACTTTATTAATTTTATATCCAAAAAGCATTTTTTCTTCACCGGCTGAGAAATGCCATCTATTTTTTTTTGCATTTACAAATAATTCGAAACAGATTATGTCAATGATCTGTTTCGAGAAATGATATTCTATATTTTCAGTAGGTTCGATCAGGCTTATATCGCATGGGATTGTATTTTCAATTTCATTATAACTATAAATATCGCAGGCCATGTCCTTTAAACTCTCAAAATAGGCACTATCAATAATTTCAAGACCGTTAAACTGGTAAAATTTCTTAAAATTTTCATAGCTATTAAAATCATCGCGTAAATTCTCACGAACCGTGTTGAGCTTCATAATGGTTTGCAAGTGCTCCATATTTAAAACGATGCTTTTGTAACGAACTTTCTGTTTGGCTACATCCATTAGCATTTCACGGCTGTGTCCGGCTAAATTAACCAATCTCAAATCTTCGTAGGCTTCTTTCCAATCTCTGAACTCATCATTATTATGATGGGTTTGAATGAAATGACTTATGGAATCTCTTAAAAGCAAAAGGTATCTTGTCTTCTTTATCGGGAAGATGGACTCTTTTGAATAAAACACAATGATACCTTGTGGGTCATCTTTAACATCATTTTTTTTGTCTAAAGATAATATAGAAAATCTCAACAGCAGAAGATGTTCAATTCCCGGTAAATCAGATAAAAACTTTATTTCGGCAGGTTTTGACAAGTCTGAATATACGCTGTCCCACGTTCCATGCTCATTTTTTTTCAATTCATCAATTGTGATAGACAATTTGTTGTGTTTTTTATTTTTGCCTTCAACAAAATTAAGAATGTAATTGCCTTGGTGTGCATCCCAATATGATTCTATTTCAGACTCAGAAACACCTGAATTATAGGCTAGAAACAGATTTTTTCTGTTAATATGAGTTACACCGGATTTATATTTTACCAGTAAAAAAATACCACCACAGTCAATATCACGCCCATCACCAAAAATAATATCCTTAAGTTGCTCACAGATAAAATGCGTTTTTTCCCGTAAAGAATTATCAAAATCCTCCTGGTTTTCTATGAAAGCTTTGATGGTTAGATATTTCTGAAAACTTAAGTTTTTTTCTGGTTTGTCTTCTTGTGCTGCTGTAAAAAAGTCATTCAGTGATTTGTAACGATAATGGTTTGATCTTGCTAAATATGTGACCCGCTTCTGGATAAAATCAGAATTCCAGTGAGTTATTTTAGTGGTGACAGGACTGAATTTCTTTTTGAAATAGTCCCAAAACAGCTTTATTAAAGTTACATTTTCCTCACGTAATATTCTAAAAAGTTGACTGAAGGTTGGAGGAGGGTGTATATCACCTGTCGACACGGTATCCCCGGAAAGTGTTTTAATAATACGTTTTTCGAGTATGATGCTGCGGGAGGCGTTCAGATATAATAATTCCTTTATTTGGGCCCCGACGTATACATTGAAATCGTCAATGTTATCGATTACTGAAAAACCTTGGCTAATTATTTTAACCTGTTGGTGTAGGTCTATGTCATAAGTACGAAGGGACAAAATATCTTTCTGGGACTGTTCGAGTTGATTTATTTCTTTAACGGCCTGTTTTATTATACCTTGAAATTCTTCCAATAGTTTTTCAAAGTATTCGGAAGTGTATAAAATTTTTAAAAAATCTAAAAATCTTTTTGAGATTAAGAAGTTGGCATTCATCAGGCCAGCTCTTCTGATCAGAAATTTAAAATCCCTGATGGCTTTATAGTTGTATTCTTTATTATCGATTTGCTCTTTGAGCACTTCTATCTGTCGATTGAATAACTCGATTATCCATTCAAAACTTTTTTCTCTAATGGGCTTATATGCATTTAATGGCGGGAATGTTAGTACTTTTAACAGTATGGCAGAATCAGGCGTTAAGGGTAACAAGTCTTTCGGTGTTGTATTCAACAAATAATTACGCTCAAATGGAGATTTTTCACAGCTTCTTAAATCCTTTTGCCAACTTATAAAGTCAGTTGTTTCATTGGAGAAAAAAGCGCTTCTGTCTTTAGATGAGAAGTATTCAAATATACGATGAATGGCTTCTATTTTTATCAAATTTTTGTTTTTATTTTCAAAAGGTTGGATAGAATTTTTTTCATGTATGTTTTCCATTCTCAAAGTTAATTGTTCATAAGTCAATTTGTCTGTTTTAAGAAGATCCTCTATTTGCCTTTTTAAAATGTTATAACCAAAATTGCTTTGGTTACTTTCATCTGAAAAAGATCTGATTTCTCTAACGGTTAGCCGCTTTATCCTGTTATAAAAATGCATTTTCAATCGATCTAAAAAAGAATCATCGATTAAGGACTCAGCTCGTTTTCGGTCTATGCATAGTTTACAATCAGAATTCGCTCCTTTTAACGGAGGTAAATGAATATTCGCATAAGAATAAACCCTTTCACTATCGTTGTTTAGTTTGCGTAATATGTTTTTTTGGGTAAAAGAATCGGAGCGGTTCAATAAAAATATGCAGGCATCAAAACCATGGGGATCTTTACCGTCAATACTGCCACGGGTGTGCTTTATGAAATAATTGGTTTTGAAGAAAGTGGAACCGGTTGTGATTGTGTCATCAACAAAAAAAATTTTTTCTGCCTGATTGATTTCGCTGCCAAAAAAAGATTGAAAGTTTGCGATGTGGTCATTTGCAGCGTTATAATGTAAGATATTTGCAGAATTACTGAACAGTTCTTCATTAACAGTGTTGATAAAATCAGTGTTGCTAAAATGTTCCGGAGCAATGATGAGAACTTTATCTGCTGCACTATATTGAATGTTTGTGGCCAAATCTTTTTTAACCGAATTTTGAAGCCACTTTTCTATGGAGTCCTTATTGTCTTGAAATAATTTTTCAATATGTAAATAGAAATGGTAATGGTTGTTCCCCCGCTTAACATGACCATACTTTAGGGTGTTATTATTGATAGAAAATAAAGTTTCCTTTTCTTTTTGCGTAATTATTCGACACTTAGGATAGCTGAATATAATGGAGGGTGTTACAGAAGTCTTATCAGTCATCTGCAATACCTTTTCAGACAATGGGCATCCAGGCTTCTTGCGATCATGGCAATCATCGCAATTGTTTTTAATACAATCATTTGTTTTTGAGGATATGTCCGGAAAACAAATTTCACACCCTTCAATAACATACCATTTTGAGGGGAGGCTTAAAAAAAATTTTTGGGTTTCTTTCTTTTCTTGTTCTCCAAATGAATTGGAAACGGTTACTGTCTTTTGGCTTTGGTTGATCTCTTTCCAACCAAATTTTTTTTCGGTATCGTTCGGAAGTGTCCTGTTTATTTCACCATCAGAGATAAGCAAGACATTCAAATGAGGGGACAAAATATTTTTTTTACCATACGTTGTCCGTAATTTTTCTTCAATTTTCATTGAAGTTGAAAATGTGCTGGCAATGGGAACTATGATACTAATATTATCATACATATCATCATAGCCCTTTATTAGATTCAGATCTTCAGAATCACTAAACAGATCATGGTTTAGCTTTAACTTAATGTTTTCAGAGTTCTTAAAATATTTTTTTAGATAGTTCTTGACCATGCTGACTAATAATTCTGAATAAAGCCCGTATCCAATCAGAGTTAGACCTTCATTCTCAATGAGTATGCTTTCATGATTGTCTATAATGTTTTTTGTGATAATAAATGCAAACCTGCTTGAAAAAAAGCTGTTTTGAAAAAAGCGTTTGGCATAATAGAAATCGGAAATATGAATCTTTGACCCCAGGCGAAAATGAGATTTTAAAATTTTAAACCCTTGTATTTTTTGTATTTTTTCTTTTATCTCATCCATATTATCTGATCTGTTTTAATTCGTTTTTTAAAAGTGTAGTTGAGTTGTGTTCAAAAAGCGTAAGCCCTGTTTTATCTTTTATTAATAAATCAAAAGGGAATAAGGTGGTTGCTTCAAAGAAAAGATTGATTCTATTTAGATAAACGTCTCCTTTGGAAGCATTTATCTTTTCTTTTTCCCAATTATCAAACGGACTTAAACTAAGCGCATTATAATTATTATTTGCTATTAGCTTATTAATATACAAATAATCACTTCTTGTTTCTCCGCCTAAGGCATCCGCTAAATAGAGTTTCCCATTTAAAGTTTCCTCATAGCTGTAAACCAATGTTGCGGTGTCCATATTCCAATAGGGCAGGGATACGTTGTGCCCTAAATATAGTTTATTAACTTCAAGGAGCCTAAACAAAAGGTCTGTTTTAATATTAAATAAAATTAAATATCCACCAGGATAATTCAATTCCCAGCGGCCTATGAACCTAAAAAGCTGACTTTCATTAATTTGTTCCACGATGTTTTCGAAGTTGACGCAAATAAATGTATTTTTCTCCATTATCAGCTCTTTACAGTTTTTAAGGGAATTATCATTAAAACGATTCCATAAAGTTTCTTCGCTTTCTCCCCCGATTAAATCGAACTTTTTAATAATGGATGTGATGATGTGTCCGTCCGCCTCTTCTTGAATAGATGCTAAAGGTTTTTTTGAAAGATCTATCTCCTGGAAATTTAAAAGGTTTTCAATACTTAATTTACCTATCTCACTCTGTCCCCCTGGAATATCCATGCGTCTTTTTAAGTCAGGAAAATATTCTTTATCAATGTCAATTGGTAACCTGATTTCATAATTTGTTCCCATTAAAATGTCTTTATGCAACTCGATTTCTTTAG
>NZ_JABZFL010000053.1 GCF_014237455.1 Desulfobacula sp.
ATTCATCCAAGATGATAATTTTGAAATTACTTTTTTTCCAGACACAACACATAAACGTTTTGATACATCACTCCAATGATCTTTTACAAATTTTCGGGCTTTCTTATTTGCAGTAGCAATCCCTTTCGAACGGTCATAATTATAAAACTCTTGAGAAAAACAATCTATAGTTTGATCTTTGAGTTGGTCAGTTATTTCATCAATTTTGTCTTCAATGCTAATTGAAAGGATGGACCCCTTTTTATTTTTTATGTTGGCGACTCTTTCAATAACCGAAGTGACGATCAGATAATTCTCAACTTCTTTTTTGTTCCATATATGCAACCTCACATTTTTTTCATCAGCCTCTTCATATCTTTTTTCCACCACTTCACCCGGATAATAATCAGAATCGAGAATGCAGTAGGTGGAAATTTTTTCACCGAATGAATTAGTCAACAACATAGCCGAGCCAATAGCATATGGCCACCCAGACCAACCACCGATCGGCATATTCGGTAAAATATCGATGGGTATTTTGGAATTCGGGAAAACTAAATTTTGAAACTGCTTTAAAAATTTTATATCTTTTCCCTCTACGAGCAACAATTTTCCCGAAGACCACAAACGGGTTAGCTGTAAATTTTGAGCACTACCAATTTTTTCAATTATTTTTTGGACTGCAGGAAGATTTGTGGAAAATGAAGACTTCTTCTGAGACCTTTCAATAATCAGAATATTATTTGGCTTTGTTTCTGATAATATTTCTGTAGAGTGTGTCGCAATGAGGCATTGCGGATTTCGGCTTCTAATAAATCGAAGTAATTTCCGTTGTAAATCTGGATGCATATACACATCAGGTTCATCAAGAATAATTGTATCGCTGTTTTTGGATCTGGTGATGAACCACATTGTTTGCAACCACATTTGCAAGCCATGTCCCATCCATCCAACTTCCGCTACAAAGTCTCCATCCCTCACCATTAACTCAATAGGTTGGTCAGGTAAATTACCCCTTCCTTCCAAACCTATAATTTGTAAACCAGGCCAACTTTCCTCTGCTAATGATTTAAATTCGTCAAAATAATCATTATAAAAAATAGCTAATTGATTTCGAAAATGATTAGATGAAAGGTGTGATGATAGATTCGCTTTAACATAATCAGTAGATCGAATATTCTCTTCTTTCTGAAGAGGCGAGATCTGTGGTAGGACACTGATTCTTGGTAATGAAGCCGATTTCGCCTTTATTTTACTTCCGATGATATGATTATTACTTTTCTGAATAACTGTATGGGTTTGCTTATTCGGGCCTATGTGCACAGTCATTTTATAACCATTCGAAAAAGTAGCCAATATTTTTCCGGGCGGGTCGTGGTAACGGTGAAATATATTTTCCCAACTCATATTGAGCCCAGATAAAGATACTCCGACACCTTTATGAGCTATTGGCAAATCAATCCAGACGGGGACTTTTTTAAATACTAAATTTTTATATCGTTCCGTAATTATAGCAACAAGTCTTAAACCTTCTACAATTGTTGATTTGCCAGCATTGTTTCTCCCAACAATAATTGTTTCATGATTGACTGGTAACTCATGGTCAGCGAAACATCGATAGTTTTTGAATATAATTGACTCAAGCATATTTATATATATTTTACCAAATTGTTGTTAGCACCAGATTTCTATAAAAATAATCACATGTTTCTTACCTTTAAAAAAGAACAAGTAATTGTGTGGTTCTGTGTATCTTGTAAATTTGAATGACATCCAACCAGATAAGCGAAAAATCTGGATTTAGAATTTTGTAGCAACATTTCTAATGCCTGTAAAGGCATTTTGACAAATCAATTTTTGTGGAAATGAGAATATGAAACTACGGGTATCCGTCCCATGTTGGAAAATGGTACTATTTTTTACCTAAAAAACAACCCCCCATCAAGGTAGTTACATCAACATTATTTTTGTTAAAATCTATAATCTGTTTAGTTCGCTTAAAATGATCTGTTGAAAATAGATTGAAAAAAATCAACCTTCCATTTATCATTAAAAAACATATAGATCTTGGTTGTCTGAATTTTTAACCCTATTCAAGGAAATATTCATGGTGGTCGGAACTGGCAAAATCAAATTTAAACTGTACGGTGTCAGTTCCTTGAAGGAAAAACGCAGTATCGTTAAATCAATTATCAACCGAATTAAAAACAAGTTCAATATCTCCATTGCGGAAACCGACTATAATGACAGTCATTCGTGGGCTCAAATCGGATTTTCAATCATCGGCAACGATCCAAGGGTGGTGAATTCAAAACTGGACAAGGTATTTAATTTGGCCGATGATATTGGCCTTGCACAGATTACGGACACTCAAATTGAAATTATTCATCTATAAATTGTTGCCGAATGTATTAAATTTTATAAGCGCTGTTTCTGGAGAGGAGGTGGAAAACCCTGTTCAGCTGCAGCCTTATACTTGCTAAAAACATAAGGTTCATAAATAGTCGGGTTATCCTGGAGTTCACCCAGCCTGGCATCTATTTCCCTTCTTTTTATATCTGTTTTCCAATTGCCCCAGTCTTCCAGGGATTCCCATTTGCTGATTACAACCACTCTGTTTGTGTTTTCAGCACAAATCAGGGTTTCTCCTGAAATATAGCCTTTTTGATGCATGGCGTTGAAACGGAGATTTTTCAGCAGTGAAAAAAAATGTTTTTCCTTGCCTTCACTAACGTTCCTTTTAATAATGACTTTTACAAGCATGATACCCCCTTCGTAAGTCTGTTTTTTGAATCAGAGTTGATTTTATCTTTCATCAACTCACACCATGTAATTTTTTGATCAAAAAAAGATATAATCTGCTGAGTAGAGATCAATTGAGATTTGAAATCGTGCTTATTCTTAATTGAAGTTGCTCTTTAGTAGTCTGCATTGAATATAGATAAAATTTAACACATGAATGAATTTAATGCAATGTAACAACCATCCTTAAGCAGGGTCAGCGCATTTAAATATTAAACGGTTCCTACAAAAATGAATTCTTTATCCTGCATATCCGACAGGCATGATCAGCAAAGGTTCGTGTGAGCGGGGTATCTTCATGGCCTTAATGAGCTTATTATCATGAAAAGCTCCGACAATTCCGGCCTTGAGTCCCAGAGCTTCTGCCTGGAGAAAAAGATTTTGACCTATATGGCCCGCTTCAATCATTGCATATCGAACCCCACGGTTTCTATATTTAACGGTCACCCGGCTATACTCTGCAGTAATAACAAGGTTAAGCGGTGCTTTGGCCATCCACATCTGGGAAAAAGCGGCCCTGGCGACACGATCTCTCAAGTCTTGTTTTGTTATCCATGACACCATATGCCTTTTGGCTTCATAGTGATAAACCCCGGCTTCCATCTGCTCCACACCGTCTTGCCCTGCAACAGCATAGACATCCATGGGATACAGTGCCCCTGCTGAAGGGCTGCCCCGCTTAAACCCGTTGGTTTCCGTAATACCCTGGGCAGACCATAACAGCTGGGAGAATTGTTCTAAACTCAAAATCTGCGGCTTATACGACCGGACGGTCCTTCGTTGTTTGATCGCCGTCTCTACTGCGATCGTTCCTTTTGTTTTAGCGGGTGGCAGTTTCATAACATCCCCTTGATATGGCTCAATGTTTTTTGAAATTGCCTGTCTCAAAGGCCAGGATGAGGCAATACCAAAAGCAGCAACCCAATTCAAAAAACAGGCTAAGATTTTTCTTCGTTCCTCTTTGAAATCCATTTTAACCCTTGCATTTATTAAAAAGCAGGGCACAAATTCACCCTGCTTTTTAATACTTTTTTGCCTGTGTGGTTATCGTTCGGGCATCCTTTCTTCTATTGATCCCATGGCCTCTTCAATGGTTGACCAGTTGTTAAATTCATAACCATAGCCTTCAATGTCAAAAAATTCGGTCATAAATTTACGAAAATACGCAGAGGCTTCATCATATTTGCCGGGATTGATTAAATAGGCCGACAAAACTTTCAGCCCTTTTTTGTCGCTGCTAATTGCCGTATCAACCAAAGTGGTAAACAGGTCTTCCGGTCTAGGGTATTTTTCAGTTGCCCCTAACCAGGCAGTTAATACTTCCTTGTTTTTGTGTGCCGGGTACTGGCTTTCAATAAAAATAATCGGCATAATGCCCCCTTTTATATTAAATGATTCAGGCAATATATGCGGTGATAATGAATTCTACAAACATATTGCCGCCAATGTTATTCTATTTTAAAAGTGATAATAGTCAGCAGGATATATGTCCTGCCTGATTAAAAACAAGAAGCAGGCAAGTGGAGGGGCCATATACAAACTATGAATTCTGATTACATCTCAATTGAAAATTCGATAAAAATCAGCATACAATATATCTTGGGGCAAAACAAATAGAATTTTAGACCCTGTAAGCAGAACCTTGTTGAAATTGAATGTGGATGGAAGTGCCGCCTGAATTGAAACAGCCATCCGGGGTTGTGCATGCCCGGCACAGGCGAATATCGCCGGGACAGATATCATTATCATTTGGTATGACGCCGCACCGGTTTGAATCAATCCATATGTTAAAGTGATATTGTTCAGAAAAAATTTTTATTCTCAGAAGATCAAACCCTCTGCCGCCAGCATTAAAATCATAGGGGTTTTTTGTTGAATAATCCATGGATTCCGGTGGGGTGAAATAATTTTTAAATATCAGGTGCAGGTTTTCTTTGGTAAATCCGATTCCATAATCTGTGACAATCAATTCCGGATGATGTTGTGTGTTTTTCAAAATAATATCAATTTTGCCGGCATCCGGGGTGTATTCAACTGCATTCCGGATGACCCCAGTTGTTATAATGTCAAGAATTTCAGGCGGAATATAAACAGGAATATTTTTATCAATTCGAATGTTCAAAAGACAGTTTCGATGCTGGAATTCGGGTCGAAGCTGTTCAATGAGTTTTGTCAGATATTCATCAAAAAGGAGAGATTGAGATTGAATTTTTTTTGGACCGAAAAGGTTTTCTATGGTGTCGTGTACCCTGTTGATAATATCAATATTTTCAGTTTCGCTTTCAATCAGGATGCTCAATTCATCTTTGCATGCATCAAGAAGCTTGTTAAGAATATGATAGGCTTTAAAATCTTTTTCTCTTAAGAGGTCTTCAACTTCATACTGTATATCCAGAATTCTGTTAAGATTTCTTTGTCCTCTTGTGAAAATTTTTTCAATCAAATGGTTTTCTAATCCTAAGGCCTTAAGTTTTTTTGACAAGAGCTTCATCGATGCGCTCAAAACTGCAACAGGGGTCTTAAGTTCATGGGCAAGATGGTTGATCACCTTGTCTTTTGCACGGTTTAATGTTTTCAGTTCTTTATAGGATTTGCGTAACTCTTCATGTATCCGGGTATTTTCAATGGGCAGCGCAATCGTACTGGTCACCATGCTCAGCAGTTCAATATCTGTGTTATCAAATTCTCCATGGCTTTTATTGACAACGGAAATCACACCGATGGTCCGGTCTTTAAGCTTTATGGGAACGGACAGAATGTTTTTTGTGGTAAGATCGGTTTCATCATCGACCCGTCTTAAGAAAAAAGAGCATTTGGCGGCATCTGGAATTATAAGGGGTTTTCCGGTTTTGTAAACACGCCCGGAAACTCCCTGGTCTGCCTGAAACCTGATTTTCTCGAATTTTTTTTCCGATTCCAGGTTCCGGTACTGGGCAGAAAAAAAATAGAGCTGGTCTTTTGATTTATCTGCCAGCAGAATGAAGGCCCCTTCCACAGATATCAGTTTTTGTATCTCTTTATTGATAAGAGCGATAAGATCTTCCAGTTTCTGGTATTGATGCAGTGCTTTGGAGATAGTGAACATGATCCGGTTGCTTTTAGCCATCCGTTTTTCAACGGTCATGTCCCGCAGTATCAATGCCTGTCCTACCGGTTTGTTATGTTCATCATACAAAATTGATCCATTGATTAATATATCAAGAATTCGTCCGTCTTTAGTGTATCTTTGGGTTTCAAAGTCATGAACCGATTGGTTTTTGAACAATTGTTTCATCCCCTGTTTTGCCTGATCAATCAAGTGATCGGGAATGAATTTAATATTTTTTCCTTTTACCTCTTTGAGGGTCCATCCGAAGACTTTTTCAAACGCCGGATTGATGTATTCAACCGTGTTGTCAAGGGTGAAGGCAAATACCGGGTCAGGCAGGAACTTTAAGAGTGTGCGGAGACGTTCTTGTGCGAGACGGGTTTTCTGGTACAATTTTATAGCTGATTTTTCTGCGTTCTGTGCATCTTGAAGAGCTGATTGTTTGTCCCTCAATTTCATTTATACCACCTTGGAAAAATATAACCGTTCATTATCTGACATAATTACTTATACTCAGAATGTTATCGTGTTTTCAACATGATATCTTAAAAAGGTTAAAGATATCATAAAATTTTGTTAATTTAAGGATTTCCTTTCACTTTAAAAGATGATAGGTTACAGTCGAATTTTGAACCGCGGGATCTGTTCCGGTGGTTTTTTTTATTTAATGAAAAGGAAAGCAACAACAATGATTTGCGCAACCAACGTTACCCTCGCCTATGGCAAGAGGGTCTTGTTCAAAGACGTCAATATAAAGTTTACACCGGGAAATATTTACGGGCTCATCGGCGCCAACGGCGCAGGAAAGTCCACATTCTTAAAAATTCTTGCCGGGGATATCGAATCAGACACAGGGACCGTATCAGTAGGGTCCAAAGAGCGAATCGCGGTTTTAAGACAGGATCACTTTGCCTTTGACGAGGACACGGTTTTAAATACTGTGATCATGGGCCATGAAAAGTTGTACAAAATTATGGCACAGAGGGATGCGCTTTATGCCAAGCCCGATTTTTCCGAAGAGGATGGCATCAGGTCAGGTGAGCTTGAGCTCGAATTTGCAGAGATGAACGGCTATGAGGCAGAGTCTGAAGCGGCAGTTCTTTTAAACAGTCTGGGAATTAGTGAAGAGCTGCATGAGAAAAAGATGAAGGAACTCGAGGGTGGGGAAAAAGTGCGGGTACTTCTTGCCCAGGCCTTGTTTGGAAACCCGGACGTCCTGCTTCTGGACGAGCCCACCAACAACCTGGACATCAAATCCATTTCCTGGCTTGAGAGGTTCCTCTACCGGTTCAAGAACACGGTAATCGTGGTATCACATGACCGTCATTTCATGAACCAGGTCTGTACCCATATTGCAGACATTGATTTTAGTAAAATATCTGTATACGCAGGGAATTATGATTTCTGGTACCAGGCCAGCCAGCTGAACCTGAAACAAAAACTGGCTGATAATAAGAAAGTGACTGACCGGGCCAATGAGTTGAAGTCATTTATACAGCGATTCAGTTCCAACGCTTCCAAATCCAAACAGGCAACCTCCCGCAAGAAACTCTTAGAAAAACTTACCATTGAAGACATGCCGGTATCCTCAAGGAAATACCCGTTTATCAGTTTTAAGCCGGAACGATCCTGTGGAAATGTGATCCTGGAAGTGGACAAGCTCACAAAAACCATTGATGGTGAAAAAGTGTTGAATAATGTGAGTTTTACGGTGAACGGTGCAGATAAGATCGCTTTTATGGGCAGCAGCAGTCTGGCCAGGACCACTCTTTTCCAGATTCTGGCCGGAGAAATAGAACCGGACAGCGGTACTTTTAACTGGGGAGTCACCATTACTCACTCCTATTTCCCCAAGGAACACAGTGACTATTTCAACGGCGACCGGAATCTTATCGAGTGGCTCATGCAATTCGCTCCCCCCAAAGAGAACGAAAACTTTGCCCGGACTTTTTTGGGGCGCATGCTCTTTTCCGGGGAGGATGCCACAAAAAAGATCAGCATGCTCTCCGGCGGGGAAAAAGTACGCTGCATGCTTTCAAGGATGATGCTTGCCAAATCCAATGTCCTGATGCTGGATGAACCCACCAACCACCTTGATCTGGAATCCATCACGTCATTAAATAACAGCCTGCTCAAATTCCAGGAGGTGATTCTTTTTGCCTCCCATGACCATGAGTTTGTGAGTACCGTGGTAAACCGGATTATAGAGATCACACCCGGCGGAGTTATCGATCGGCTCATGACGTTCGATGAGTATATTGAAAGCACGGAAGTTGCACAAACCCGAAAAGCCATGACCCAAAAGGCTGCTTAAGCAACCGGGTTCAAAGAAGCATGGTGCGGTCAGGGTTTTTCTGCAAGCCAGATGGTGTGCCGGCTGCCTTTTCCGGATTTGCGGGCTCGTACGGTAACGGTTTGGGCTTTAAATCCGCACTGCTTCAGGCGGCGGGTGAATGCCTCGTCTGGTTTGGAAGACCAGACGGCCAGAATCCCTTTGGGGCGGAGAGCTAAAAAGGAGCTTTCCAGACCGGGTCTGCTGTAGAGGCGGTCATTGGCTGTCCGGGTAAGTCCGGCAGGTCCGTTGTCCACATCAAGAAGTATTGCATCCCATGCGGATTTTTTCCTTCTGATGATTTTTGCCACATCTTCTTCTTTGACAGATACCCGGGGATCATCCAGCGGCACTCCTGAAAGGTGTCCCAGGTATTCCCGGTTCCATCTGACCACCGCCGGGATCAGTTCGGATACGATGATGCATGTATCCGGTCTTGATTGTTCAAGTGCGGCTGCCAGGGTATAGCCCATGCCGAGGCCTCCAATGAGAATCCTTAAGTCTGATTTTTGTTTGATTCGGCTGCATGTGAGCTGTGCCAGCGCATCTTCGGAACCGTGGACACGGCTGTTCATCAGCTCTGTTCCTGCGGTTCGGATCGAGAATTCCGAGCCTCGCTTCATCAGTGTGACGCCTCCTTCATGTCCGGGGACGTTGGCCCTGTCAATTTCTTCCCAGGGGATCACACTCTTCTCCTCATGTTCTATTGTTTATTCCTTAATCTGATGAATAAATTGGGTCATGATATGTAATACTTTTTCAGGCTGTTCAAGGTGTGGAGAGTGCCTGCAATCATCAATCAGATAGGTTTTGGCATGTTTAACATGGCGTTTAATGGATTCCATCTGTTTTTTTGTTCCATATTGATCGTCTTTTCCCTGGATGGCAAGCATGGGGACTTTGATTCTGCATAAGTATTTTTCAATGTTCCATTTGATAAAATTGGGGTGCAGCCAGACGTCATTCCAGCCCCGGAATGCATTATCTGTATTTTTACCATGATATTTCTCAAGGCCTTGTTTTAAGGTATGCTGTTCATAATTTATTTTTGCCTGTTGGATACAATCCACGGTGACCTGTTCGCAAAAAACGTGGGCCGCCTCAGTGATCAACCCTTTCAGGCCTTTTGCATAGGGACTGCCGGCAAATATAGTTCCAATTGAGCCGCCGTCGGAATGACCGATCAGGATATAGTTTTCTATTTGAGTTTTTTTTATAATTTCAGGCAGTATGGTTAACGCTTCTTTGTGCATGAAATTAATTTTCCATGGGGTAGGGCACGGATCTGAACTGCCGTATCCAAACCGTGAAAAAACCAGGGCAGGGCAACCTGTATTCCGGGATACCATCCCGGGGAAATCTTTCCACATTTCGGCACACCCTATGCCTTCATGCAAAAAGATCAGGGTCGGGCGATCTTTTTGTTTTGTCTGATACCATTGGACTTCAATTTTTCTGGAACCCAGTTTTAAAAAGACTGTCAAATGTTATGCTCCTTTCATAACAGTATTAACGCATTGTTTGGTACAAGACAAACAAAAATAACTCTTGCAACCGAACACCTGAAAATTTCCAGCTTCCCGCGTTCTTAACCGGAATTGATTTAACCGGTAGAAGCCCTGGCCGTCATGGCCAGGGCAGCGTAAACGGTAAGCAGGCAATTATATAAATGGTTAAACCAATAAAGCCTTACGATCTTCCTGGTCTTTTAATTCAAACCGTTTTACTTTTCCTGTTGCAGTTTTGGGCAAATCGTCCACAAAATAAATCCACCGGGGGAATTTATAATGGGCCAGTTCCTTTTTAACATAGGTTTTTATTTCTTTCTCAAGTCCCTCTGATGGAGAAAAGCCCTTATTTAAAACAATATAAGCACAGGGCTTTACAAGGTCTTCTTCATTTCTGGACGGAACAACTGCGCTTTCAAGGACAGCCGGGTGACCAATGAGACAAGCCTCAACTTCAATGGGGGAAACCCAGATGCCGCCTACTTTCAACATGTCATTTGATCGCCCTACATAAAAGAAAAACCCTTCTTCATCCACAAAAAATTTATCATCGGTATTAAACCATTCTCCCAACATGGCTTCTTTGGTTTTTTCATGTTTGTTCCAATAGTAGGGTGCTGTGCTGTCGCCTTTAATCAAAAGAGTTCCGATCTCTC
This sequence comes from Desulfobacula sp., assembly GCF_014237455.1. Classification (GTDB taxonomy): domain Bacteria; phylum Desulfobacterota; class Desulfobacteria; order Desulfobacterales; family Desulfobacteraceae; genus Desulfobacula. The sequence goes on from NZ_JABZFL010000053.1 coordinate 10,366, forward strand.
CCTGAAGCACTTCATTGAAATCATTGTCCACAATCTTTGCTTCATACCCGGGCACAATCTGTCCCGTACTTCCCGGTCGGATGTCCTCCACCCGGTTGGAAACATAGATATGAGCGATTTCCGTAGACCCGATACCATCAAGGATGTCCACATTAAATCGGTCTTTCCAGCGGTGGAAGATATCTGCGGGCAAGGCTTCGCCTGCAGACACACAAAGCCTGATCCCATTCACCTTTCCTTCTTCTGCTGCGAGCATGGCGCCGTACAGGGTGGGGACCCCAAAGAACAAGGTGGGCTGGTGAAGGGCAATGGTGTTATAGACAGATTCCGGTGTGGGGCGTTCCGGCATCAATACGGCTGTTGCACCGACACTGAAAGGAAAATAGAGCCCATTACCCAGCCCATAGGCAAAAAACAATTTTGCAGCTGAAAAACAGACATCATCTTCCTGTATCTTTAATACCTGCTTTCCATAGGTCTCAACGCTGAACAGCATATCATGCTGTAAATGAACTGTCCCTTTGGGTTTTCCTGTTGACCCCGAACTGTACAACCAGAAACAGGCATCATCCGGGCAGGTTTCGGCCGGTTCAAGGGAATCGGACTGGTTGCTGACAAAGTCATCATATGCCATGACATCCGACCGGGCCTGGGTGCGGTTGACCATGATGATCCGCTCCAGAAATTTCAGTTCATTTTTGATTTCTTCTATATTGAAATACAGGCTCTCGTCAACCACCAGAACCCTTGCCCGGCTGTCATTTAAAAAATAGAGATAATCCTTTGGCCGCATCAAGGTATTCAGGCAGATGGGAATTGCACCGGCTTTGATAGAGCCGAAAAATACCACAGGATAAAGTTCCATATCCAGCATGAGCATGGCCACCCGGTCTTCCAGTCTGACCCCTTTTGACAACAGGGCATTACCAAATCGGTTGACCTCTTTGGCAAGCCTTCCATAAGTCATCTGCCGGTCTTCACACAGAACCGCGACTTTATCCTTTCTTCCTTCACGGATATTTTTGTCCACAAAATAATCTGCAGCATTAAAGTGCTCAGATTCAAGAATGTCAAGTTTCATAATTTATTTTCTCCTGATAAGTTATTTGGTCAAAATTGGGTGGAAAAATAATTTAAGGCTTTTTTCTTCGGTTTTGCCGGGTGTTGTCAGATAAGACACGACAAAGAAAACAATCCCGGAGAGAATAAACGAGGCAAGGAATCCGTTCAAGTTGAGCAGCGATTTCTGGGGAAACAGAACCATGGCTTTGCCGCCGACAAAAAAGAAGGTGACGTTTAATGTGACACCGACCAGTGTGGATAAGATAGCACCAGTCGCGGTGGCCCTTTTCCAATAATAAGCCCCCCAAAGAGCAAAAAAAGTTACCGCCACTGTACCGAAAGCAATAATGGAAAGCTCTGCCACCGGGGTATTGGGATTCCAGGCAATAAATACACAGATGGCCATGATAATGGCCACAAATACCCTGGCAATGGTAATGAGTTGTGATGATTTGGTTTCCGGCCTGAGTATCTTGACAATGTCCACTGAAAGATTTGCCGCATTTCCAAAAACAAGACCGTTCACTGTTGACATGGCAGCCGTAAATCCACCCGCTACTGCAAATGCTGCCAGCCAGTCCGGCATGGTTGCACTTGCAACAAGTCCGTAAATTTTATCGGCTTCAACCCCCTTAAGCCCCGGAACGATGATGTTGCCGGCAATGCCGATCAGAGTGGGCATGGTGATGACGACCAGGCAGATGCCGCCAAATGCGAGGAACATTGCTTTGAGTCCCCGGACGGACCGGCTTGAATAGGCATGCATAAAGGGCTGAGGGAAACAGACGCATCCCAGGCACATAGCAGCTGCCATTCCAAAAATCATGGGATAACTCCAGACTTTACCCCCTGCCCAGCCAATCTGAAACAGGTTGGGATGTTTTGCCATAACCAGTTCCATGGTCGGAACAAATCCGCCATTTTTCATCATAACAAAAAAGAAGAGAACAAACACCATGATGGAAAAAAAGACCCCCTGGATAGCATTGACCCATGCCGCTCCTTTCATCCCGCCCATCATCAGATATAATGCAATAAAAAAGGGAACAAAGAACAACCCGGCATGAAAAGAAATAATGCCTTCGCTCATGGCTTCCAGCATGACACCGATTCCCTGGATCTGAGCGACGATGTATGGGATGGATGCCACAAGCACCACAAGAACCAGGATAATTCTCATGGGAGTGCCATATCTTTCACCAAACGGCGCACCCATAGTCATCCATTTTCTGGCCCTTCCCAAAAGGAATGTCTTTTTGTGCATGAAATACCATAAAAATCCTAAAGGAACCAGGTTGGCAGTCAGGACATATAAGGACCCGAATCCCAGACGGTATCCAAAGCTTGACATTCCGAACATGGAAAAAGCACTTAAGAAGGATGCCAGAAGGCTGAAAATAAGAACAAAATAGCCAAGGCTTGACCCTGCCACAAAATAATCGTCTGCAGTTTTTGTGAACCCTTTTCGGAATGCCACATAGCTGATATAGACCGATACCAGGCAAAGGCTGGTAATAATAATAACGGCTATCATTTTATATCTCCTCCTTGCTGGTTTCTTGAGTGTCTTTTATGAGCGCATCTATGATCTCTTCAAGATCCTCATCATACAACGCCAAGTCCGTCCAAAATAGATAAATCCATTCAATTATAAAGAGGACAGCTCCAATTACCAGCATGATGAACGCCCACGAGGGCATTCCCATAATCAATCCAACTTCACCATAACTTCCATATCCAATAGGGCACCAGCACAATACAGTGAGAATAAGAAACAAGCTTAAAAAAAGAGTGTTTTTCTTTTTGTTTACATTAGACGACATTCACTTTCTCCCTTTGTGTTAAAGATGTTAAAAAATACAGACACATTTACCAATGAATCTTCACTGGTTCTCAGTAAAGAGCAAATCCTGTGCCAGTTTTTTGGAAAAATTTAAAGAGGTGAAACAATCACAGGGACAATGGTTTTCAAATATTGACGGGTTGATGACCGATCGGATTTATCGGAAAGAATCTTTCTGGGATAGCAAGTTTCTTTCACTAGTCAGGGGGAGTAAGCTGGTACTTTTGAATTTTTTTCCGTAAAGTGGGCAAAGAAATTTTAAGAATTTTAGCGGCTTTTGTTTTATTCCATCGAACGGATTGAAGGATGTTAAAAATGTGCTTGCTTTCTATTCGTGAAAGAGAAAATGTGTTTGTATTTTTTTCCCCTGAAATTGGATCATTTGACAACAGATCTTCAATGGTATCCAAAAGGATTACAGTCCCCCTGGTTTGTATGGATGCTGAAATAATAATATTTTCAAGCTCCCTGACATTCCCTGTCCAGGGATGACGTTTCAGTCTTTCAATGCAGCCGCTTTGAAGGTTTGCTTTTTTTACACCCAGCTCTCGAGCGCTTTTCATGGTGAAATGGGCTACAAGATCATTGATATCAGATAATCTCTGCCTTAATGGAGGAAGGGTTATGGTTGCCACATTGAGTCTGTAATAGAGATCATCCCTGAATGTATTTTTGTTAACCATCTTTCCAAGGTTTTTATTAGTGGCGACAATGATTCTGCACCTGGATTTTAGAACATTCTTGCCACCAACACGCATATACTGCTTTCTTTCAAGAAATCCCAAAAGCTTTGCCTGAAGGTTTAACGGCAGTTCCCCGACCTCATCAAGGAAGATAGTACCTTCACCGGCCAATTCAATTTTACCCGGTCTTGAATTCACAGCTCCTGTAAAGGCTCCTTTTTCATGGCCGAACAGTTCACTTTCCAGAAGAGTATCAACCACAGCTGAACAGTCAAAGGTGATAAAGGGTTGATTGCAGTACGGGCCGCTCAAATGGATCCGTCTTGCAACAAGTTCTTTACCTGTGCCGGTTTCACCCGTAATCAGTACCGTGGCCCTGTTTTGGCAAAGCATGCCAATCATTTTATAAATTTCTTTCATTTCTTTACTTTTACCGACTATTTCATTTGCTTTATAAGAGATCCGGTTTTCATATTTTTCCGTTGTTTTAGTGTCTTCATAAAAACTTGCAATTGCATCGTTTACTATTTTTTCAAGCTCATCCGCATCTAAAGGTTTATGGATATAATCATAAGCCCCTTTTTTTATGGCTTCTATGGTAGTTTCCATATCCTGGAATGCTGTGATCATAATAATTTTTGACAAAGGATAAACAGTGTGCATCTGGCTTAAGGCATCCAGACCACTGCCGTCAGGAAGTCTGATGTCAAGGATGACCACCTCAGGACACAGCTCATTAAATCGATTTAATGCCTCTTTAATTGTTGATGTCGTGTGAACGGCATGCCCTTTTTCAGACATGAACATGTCGATTGATTTACGGATCGGATATTCATCATCAACAACTAATATCTTAGCCATTTGTTTCTCCCATAGGAATGAGTACTTCAAATATGGTTCCTGTCTCTTCTGCATTAGATACTTTTACTATGCCACCATGGGCCTCTACAATCCTTTTCACATTTGCAAGACCGAGACCGGTACCTTTTGTTTTTGTTGTATAAAACGGTTCAAAAATATTTACTAATACTTCTTTCGGGATACCTTTTCCATCATCTTCAACTCTGATGACAAAATAGGCTTGACCATTATTGTTTTCCTTACTTGTTGAAATTATTATTTTCCCGAAATCATCAACAGAGTCCAATGCATTTAAAAGTAAATTGATAATCAGTTGCTCAATTTTTCCTTTATCAGCAGAAAGTTCTTTTAATCTTCGGTCAATATTGATTTTATAATCAATATTTTTTCTATAGAGTTTTATTTCTAAAAGCTCAACACAGGAATAAATAATATGGTTGATATTTGTCGGGGTACGTTGCAATGATACTGGTTTTGCAAAATTAAGAAGTTCCCGTAAAATGCTTTCAAGTCGTTTAATCTCTCTTTCTGATATTTGAAGCCGTTTTCTATCATTCCCCTTTAAGAGAATAGTTTTGTTTAAAATTTGAAGATTCATTTTTATTGATGATAGAGGATTTCTGATTTCATGGGAAAGAGATGCCGTTAATTTGCCGATATATGCCATTCGCTCTGTTTCTCTGTTTTTTTTCTCCATCTCAACCCGCTTTGTAATATCCCTGACAATACAAAGGTTATAATTTTTACCTTTGAACAATGATGGCCTGAAATTAATTTCCGTGGGCAGGTGTTCCCTATCCTTTGTCAACCGCTGGTATTCGAATGCATCGGTTTCAATGCCCGGCTCAATATTTTTGGTGATAATGTCTCTTACCTTTTCATGGCTTTCCCGGGCAACAAAAGACATGAATGATTTTGGGATATTATCAGTTGTCCGATACCCGTGCATTCTGGAAAAAGCCGGATTCACAAAATCAATTTTTTCTTTATCCAGCACCAGATAGCCGTCACTGATATCTTCAACAAGGGTTTTGTACTTATGTTCAGATTCTTTCAATTCTGTTGTTCTTGTTGTTACATCTTGTTCAAGCCGGTTTGCATATTCTTTTAAATACTTTTCATGCGTTTTTTGAAAGTGCTTGCTGAATCGATGGATGGTGTAGGCAAGGCCCGTGTTGATGGATTCAATATTTTCGTACAACAATTGTCTTGGTGATTCTTTTACAAGGACTGGAATAATAATCTGCCGGTAAAGCTCAAATGCTTTCTGGACATCATCCAGGGGGAAGCCTGTCTCTAATCGGATTTTTGTGATTTCATTGATAAACTTATTTATGCGGGTATAATCATTGCGGGTAATCAGTTGACGGAACGCATCATATGCTTCTCCTGTGGTCATGTTCAGTTCTTCTGAGGATCTTTTGGTATAATGCTCAGACACATCATGTTTGAGCCTTTTTTCCCATTCAACCACAACCCGGCCTCTATGTCTGCTTAGAAAATTTTCCCATTTAAAATTCATTTTAACAAAAATCCTCAATACATCAAAAATATATTTGATCAAAAACCGTCAAGGGAGCCAGAGCACCGACCCTGTTTTTGACCAAAGGAAATCTGAACTTATATGGGTTCGATCCCTATCAGATAGGATTTTTTGAAGCAAGAAAAATTTTTTAAAATTTGACTTTTTGAACAATACCGGTTATTTAGATAAGTTTTTATTATTACATTCTAAAGGAGTTGTTACACGTCATGGTAAAACTTGATTTTGAACTTGATTTTAAAAAAACCAATGGATTGATTCCCGTCATTGCACAGGATTATAACACCAGTGAAGTCTTGATGCTGGCTTACATGAATGAACACGCCTTTGAAGAAACGCTGCAAAGCGGAAGAGCTACATACTATAGCCGATCAAGGCAGGTATTATGGAAAAAAGGAGAAACATCCGGTCATGTGCAGAATGTAAAGGAAATCCGGGTGGATTGTGATAAGGATACCCTCCTTTTAAAGGTGGATCAGGTGGGTGGTGCAGCTTGTCATAAAGGATATAAGAGTTGCTTTTTTTCAAAAGTGGAAGATAATGAGTTGAAAATAGTAGAATCGAGAATTTTTGACCCCAAAGAGGTATATAAATAATGGAAAAAATACTGAAATTAGGAATTCCCAAGGGAAGCCTTCAGAATGCAACAATAAATCTTTTTAAACGGTCCGGGTGGAAAATTAATATAGAAGGAAGAAGTTACTTCCCCGATATAAATGATGCGTCCATTGAATGCGCCATGTGCCGTGCCCAGGAGATGTCCATCAATGTTGAAAGTGGCGTTATCGATGCCGGATTGACAGGTCTTGACTGGATTGCAGAACATGAATCCGATGTCCATGTGGTGACCGATCTTATCTATTCAAAAGTCAGTGCCCGACCTGCAAGATGGGTGATTGCCGTTGCAAAGGATTCTCCCATAAAAACCCTTGAGGATCTTGCAGGCAAAACCATTTCCACTGAGCTTGTAAAATTTACAAAACGGTTTTTCAAAGACCGGAATATTGATGTAAACATAAAATTTTCCTGGGGTGCCACAGAGGCGAAGATTGTTTCAGGCCTTGCAGATGCCATTGTGGAGATCACGGAAACCGAGAGTACGATAAGGGCTCATAGCTTAAGGGTGATCCATGAAGTCATGGAAACCAACACGCAATTGATTGCAAATAAGACAGCCTGGAAAAGTCCTGCGAAAAGAGAGAAAATAGAACAGATCGCTATGTTGCTGCAAGGGGCACTCGTTGCTGAAAAGCTGGTGGGAATAAAAATGAATGTACCTGAAAATAAAATTGCAAAGGTTGTTGCTCTTCTACCAAGCCTGAATACACCTACCATTGCACCCTTGTATCAATCCGACTGGTTTGCCGTGGAAAGCATTATCGATACAGGGCTGGTCAGGGATTTGATTCCAAAGCTGCTCAAAGTTGGTGCAGAAGGCATTATTGAATATCCGTTAAATAAGGTGCTTTAAATGAAACCCGCCGACAGATGTGAAAAAATAACGCCTTTTATCGTTATGGAGATTCTTGAAAAGATCCATAAAATGGAGGCATCCGGTATTGATGTCATCCATATGGAGATCGGAGAGCCTGACTTTAATGTGCCCGAGTGTGTCAATAAGGTCGCCATTGAAGCTTTCTCCAAAAATGAGACACACTATACCCACAGCCTGGGGGATATTCGATTGAGGGAGGCCATCAGTGAGTACCATAAAACAACCTATAACACGACCATTGATCCCGGGCAGATCCTGGTGACGTCAGGTACTTCTCCGGCCATGCTGCTGTTGTTTTCCGCCTTGGTAAATCCTGGGGATGAGGTCATTGTTTCCGATCCGCATTATGCCTGCTATGCTAATTTCATCAATTATGTTCAAGGGGTTCCGGTGACGGTGAAGGTCCTGGAAGAGGAAGGGTTTGTCTATACCCCGGAAGCGATAAAAGAGAAGATAACATCTAAAACAAAAGCGATTTTTATTAATTCTCCTTCTAATCCAACGGGAAATGTCATTCCAAAGAAAAGAATGCAGCAGATTGTGGATATTGCAGAAGCCAACAACCTTTATGTGATTTCAGATGAAATTTATCACGGACTTGTCTATGAAGGAAAAGAACATTCAATCTTTGAATTTACAGATAAGGCCTTTGTGTTGAACGGTTTTTCAAAACTTTTTGCCATGACCGGCCTGCGTCTTGGATATCTAATAGCACCACCTGAATTTGTTCGGGCGTTACAGATCCTTCAGCAGAATTTTTTCATTTGTGCAAATTCCGTGGCCCAGCTTGCAGGCGCAGCAGCCTTAAAAGGTGCCCAGAAAGAGACCCGGGCCATGAAAGAGACGTACAACAAGCGACGCATCTATGTCATTGAGAGATTAAAACAAATGGGGCTTGGGATTACCATTGAACCCACAGGTGCATTCTATGTGTTTGCCAATGCAAAACACATCTCAACCGATTCATATGCCCTTGCCTTTGATATTTTGGAAAAAGCTCATGTCGGGGTCACCCCGGGGATTGATTTTGGGGAAAACGGGGAAGGGTACTTACGATTTTCCTATGCAAATTCCATGGAGAATCTGAAAATTGGTTTAGACCGTATGGAAGGTTATTTAAAAAACTTGTCATGATGATTAAAACTGTCGAATTTGTTAAAAGTGCTGTTAAGCCATCTCAGTACCCGGAGTATGATTTTTCTGAAATCGCTTTTGCGGGCCGATCCAATGTAGGCAAATCCTCTTTGATCAATACATTGATCCAGAGAAGAAATATGGTGAAAACAAGTTCAAAACCGGGATGTACCCAGCTCATCAATTTTTTTTTAGTTAATGAAATGCTTTCTTTTGTAGATCTTCCAGGTTATGGCTATGCTAAAGTATCAAAAAAAATCAGATCTCAATGGCAGCCAATGGTTAATTTGTATCTTTCCCAGCGCCAAAATCTTTTGGGTTTGGTTTTATTGATTGATATTCGAAGAGACCCTGGAAAAGAGGAATTTGATATGGTTGACTGGCTGGAATCTCATGAAATGCCGTATTTGGTAATTTTAACAAAATCTGATAAACTGTCAAAAACAAAACAGCAGAAAAGACTTTTATCTATCTGCTCCCAAATGAACCGGGAAAAGGACAGCGTTATTCTTTTTTCTACCAAGACAAAAAGAGGAAGAGATACGGTTTTAGGGGAAATTGAGAATTTAATAGACTGGTATAATGAATAAGAAAAAAGAAAATAATATCCGATCAGGATTTGTGGGAATCATCGGCGCCCCCAATGCAGGCAAATCCACCTTGCTCAACCAGGTGCTGGGTCAGAAAATTTCCATTACATCCAAAAAACCTCAGACAACCCGGGATAGAATTCTTGGTATTGTGAACAGGCCGTCATCCCAGATTATTTTTGTTGATACACCCGGGATCCATAAAAGTACAACCCTGTTGAACAAGAGAATTGTTGGTCAGGCCATACTGGCTTTAGAAGATGTAGATGTGATCTTGTTTATGGTGGATGTAGCCGCTAGAAATTATTCAGCAGAGAAATTGATCATATCGCAATTAAAAAAAATATCTAAAACAGTTTTCCTTGCGCTGAATAAAATTGATCTGGTTAAAAAGGCACAGATTTATACGCTTGTTGAAGAATTTCAAAAATTGCATGATTTTAAGGCAATCGTTCCGGTTTCGGCTAAAAAGGATATTCAGGTAAAAAATCTTCTCGAAGAAATCGAACAATCTTTAGCCGAAGGTCCCAGGCTGTTTCCTGAAGAAACATTTACGGATGTGTCTGAAAAATTTATGGTCAAAGAGATAATAAGGGAAAAAGTATTTCGGTTAACAGGGATGGAGATCCCTTATTCAAGCGCGGTGACTGTGGATTCCTTTGAAGTGGAAAAGAAGTTGATCGTCATCCATGCCAGCATTCATGTCATCAGGGATTCTCAAAAGGGTATCATCATCGGAAAGAAAGGTTCCATGTTATCAAAAATAGGGACCAAGGCAAGAAAAGACATTGAACAAATGACCGGCCAGAAAGTGCTGTTAAAGCTGTTTGTAAAAGTGACGAAAAACTGGGTCGACAATGGAAGAATGTTGAACGAATTCGGTTACTAAATCCATGGATCAGTTTTTTACTTTCGCAGACGAAGCATTCTTGAAAAAAGAACGGGACAAGGCGAGAAAACTGCGATCCAGTCAATGGTGGAAGCGAAAACGCGCGTTGGGAATCTGTCATTATTGTAAAAATAATTTTTTACCCAAAGAACTTACCATGGATCATGTCATTCCCCTGGCCAGGGGAGGCAAGTCGGAAAAGTTTAATCTTGTGACATGCTGTAAAGATTGTAATACGAAAAAAAAGCAGCTTATCCCTTCGGAATGGGAAGGATATATGACGTCCATAAAAAAATAAACAGCGAGGAAGCATTTTCTTGTCCGCTGTTTATTTTTGAAGCTTAAGATAAGCTTATTTTTTATTGCAAAGCCTGTGAATGGTTTGTGCGTGCCATTCTCCCCGACCGGAGAAGGTCGGCTGGCCCAGTTCAATCAAGCGGCTGGCAACCTGATCAAATGTCGCGCCATCGGCTCTCATACTGTGGATGATATCCATGACAGTTTTACGGTTGAGAAGTTTTGGATCAGTTGAAGCAGTTTCTTCGATCTTTTTTGCTACGACTTTTTTCCTTTTTCGAATAATCGATTTTTTAGGTTCAATATTCTCAACAGGTGTTTCAACAGGTGTTTCAACAGGTGTGGTGATGTCAGGTTTCGGTTTTTGGGAGGTTACATAATGGTGTTCAAAAGTTTTTTTATTAGAGACGCTGTTTTTTTGATATATTAGTTTTTTTACGGGAGCGATATTCAGATGATCTACAATCCTTTCAATGGCGATAGCCTGGCGTTCCAGCATGTCTACAGTTCTTTCCTGAGTATTTATCAGGTCATCCTGATTTTTTATCAGAATTTCAAAGTGGCTGCTTAAGTTTTCAATGGCTTCTGCTAATATGGATGTTGTTGAAGTATCCTCCACTGGGAGCTGATTTCCAGCCTGATGTGGAGCAGAGGGTTTTTTCATGTGCTGGTTTCTGGTATTCTGGTATCCACCATAAGAAGGGAATCTGGGGAGACTGGTGTAATGATAGGAATTATCATAGTTTTTACGTGTTTTTGGTGTTCGTTGTTTTTCGGTCTGGCCATTACGGAGACTTTGTAAAAAATCATTCATTTGGTTTGTATCCTCCTCGAACTATATTAAAATGCCAAAAATGGTAACACCAAATCCGGCTAAAACTGATCAAATCTTTCAACCTATTAATTTTTAAAGAAGGTTCAAAATTTCTTTAATGTCAGCATAATATTACTGTCAAATTTATCCTTTTTTTCCAGACTTTTGTCAAGCTTTTTTTACGATTTTTCAAATGGCGATAACGATGCGCCTTTTCGCTGTTTAATTGTTTGAAACATAATTTTTTTTATGATAAAATTTATTATTTATTAAATTTTATCATTTGTAAGGACAATTGAAATATGATTGAAAATAAAACGTATAAGACCAATTACCGAATCGAAAATCCAAGCATTGTAAAAACTGATTTTTTGCAACCGATAGAATACGCATATAAATCCAAACGAAGTATTGATATCATCATAAAGCAGCCTGAATATACGTCGGTATGTCCAATGACAGGGCTGCCGGATAATGGTTGCATCACGATAAAGTATCAACCTGATGAGACCATTGTTGAACTGAAGTCGTTAAAATATTATTTGTTACAATTTAGAAATGTCGGCATGTTTTATGAACATGTGGTCAACAAGATCCTTGATGATCTGGTTCAGGTTTTAAAACCTTTGAGAATGGAAGTCACCGGTGAGTTTACACCCAGAGGAGGAATCAGCTCCATAGCAACGGCCGCCTATAAAAAAGAATAAAAGCCTATGCCATACTGGTTTCAAATTCTTTAATGAGGGCCAGCACTTGATTATTTGAATTGATGCGGGATATATTTTTTCTGAAAGCAGAACTTCCAGGCATTCCTTTTACAAACCATGAAAGCCTGCCGCGAAGCATTTTGCAGGCAGGTTTTTCTCCAAAATAGTCCACATACATCTCGGTCAACCGCTCCATTGTTCTGAATATATCGTAATTCGAAGGGGTTTTATAAGATCCGGTAGAAAGAAAATTATCAATCTGGGACAGAATAAATGGATTTTTCATGGCAGCGCGTCCAACCATGACAGCATCACAACCGGTCTGTGCGATCATTTTTTGGGCATCTTCAACAGTGTTAATGTCACCATTGCCAATAACAGGAATAGACAATTGCTGCTTTAATTCTTTAATTAAGTCCCAGTTCGCCTTGCCTTTAAATCCCTGATTTGCGGTTCTGGGATGCATGACGATGGCATCCACGCCTGAGTTCTGTGCGATTTGTGCGATTTTAAATGCCTGTTGTCCTGAAAAATCCCAGCCAGATCGTAATTTTATGGTCAGCGGCAGATCAATTGCCTTTCGGACGGCGGTTAAGATTCTTTCGCTTAGTTCGGCTTCTTTCATCAATGCAACCCCGGCCCCCTGTTTTACGACCTTTTTCACACTGCATCCAAAGTTAATATCGATAATACTGGCAACTTTCAGGTCCTGTATAACTTTTGCACCTTTTGCCATGGAATCGGGATCAGAACCGAACAATTGGACAGACAGGGGCTGTTCTTCTTTTTTAGAAGATAAAAGAGCCAGGGTTTTTTCAGAATTATAAAAAATCCCTTTGGCGCTGACCATTTCGGAACAGACAACAGCACAACCGCATTCTTTCACAAGAAGTCGGAATGGCAGGTTGGTAATTCCTGCAAGGGGAGCTAAAAAGGTTTTTCCGTTTATAAAAAGGTTTTTAATTTTCATTGAATTTTAGTTTTTTTAATGAAGGTATCAATTTTAGGGTTTGCATAGCAATAAAGACAATTATGGAAACATGGATGTTCTTCATACGATCCGATATCAATGGATTTAGTGCAGTTACACCCCTGTTTTGAGCGTTGGCCGTAGTCTCTTTTGATTTCAGGGTGACCCTTAAAGAGTGTTTTTAACAAATTGCCGTCTACGCATGAATTTTGACGAATCCTTGTGTCGGTATCAAGATTTGCGAACAATTCTTTTTCGCAGCACAGAGAAAGCGTTATGCCGGTTGCTGCCAAATGTTTTTCCATTCGATGAATCACGGCTGTTTTTTTATCCATTGACGGATCAGTAAAAAAAACAGATCGATGATTTTTTTGACATAAAAATTTAAGCCTTCTCCGGATCTTGGTGTAATTGTCAAAAAAACTTGTGACACATTTTTTAATTCCAAGTTTTGAGGCTTGTCCTGCAATTATGGAAAAATCCGAAAGATTGTTTTTTGCCGATCCGTTGTCACCTGTTTCGTAAAAACAAATGGGGTCAAATCGCCAGGATATTTTTTCAGGCCCAAAGAGGGAGGCAAGTTCGTTTAATTGTTCAAGTCTTTTCCTTAAGGGTGGCAGATTAGGCTCAAGTAGAGAGGACTCAGAGTTTATTGTAAAATTGAAATAGAGATTGAAGCCAAGTTCATTCAGTTTTTCACCTGCTTTAGCTTTGATAAATGCATCATAGTTTTTTGACCAGAATACAATTGAATGAATTGAATCCCTGGATACTTCGACTTTTTTAATGGTTTTGTTATACGGGTTTATTACATTGAAAAACCCGAGTTTGATACGGTCCATGAACCAGTCCAGGTAGAAGGCGGGAATATCCGTTCTTCTTGAGGCAGATAAGATCTTATCCGGATTCCGGTTCATGATTCTTTTTTAAGTCGGAAAAAGAGATGATCTTGGCGTGTTCCTTTTTTTCGGAGCCAATATTTTTTTTGGTTTTCTGATCGGAAGGAATGTCTGGCTTTGATAACGGCAGATCTTCAACAGGGCTTTCAACCTTTTCTATTTTCATTTTTTTGCCACTCATATGAAATTCCTGGCCATTAATATAGTCATCTTTTAAAGTCCATGTGACAATCTGTAAAGGGATTTGGAGCATTAGCAGTTTGATATGATACCAGTCTTTTTTTGCATCCGGCAGGATACCTTCCACCCTTGCAAAAGAGATGGGTGTATCTTCAAGATATATTAAGACAACTTCATTAACAGCGGCCATAGCCCCCTCATCCGTTTTTATTTTTCTTGTCAATTGGCTTCATATAACATAATCTTTTCATTACTACAAAGAATGGAATGAAAAGATGACCCCTGTTGATGAAAAAAAATGGAAAATTTTTTTCCTTGTTGCAACCTCAATTTTTATGTCAACCCTGGATTCCAGTATTGTCAATGTTGCACTCCCTTATATGATGCAGGATTTGCAAACAGATATGCAAACCATTCAGTGGGTGGTCTTAATTTACCTTATGACTATTTCCTCTTTGCTTTTAACCTTTGGCAGGCTTTCTGATATTAAAGGCAGGAGATCTGTGTATGTCCTGGGGTTTGCCATATTTGTGGCGGGTTCTCTATTATGTGCTATGGCCCGAACGCCTCAATTTTTAATCGTTTCCAGGAGTGTACAAGGGTGTGGAGCTTCTATGCTGATGGCCTGTTCACCAGCCCTGATTGTAGATGTTTTCCCTGTCCAGGAGCGGGGAAAAGCACTTGGGATGATCGGGGCCGTGGTTGCTGCCGGACTCACGACCGGACCGGTCGTTGGCGGACTTATTCTTGAATATCTTTCCTGGCGGTTCATTTTTTATATCAATATTCCCATTGGGATTGCTGCTGCCATAGGGGGAATGTTTATTTTAAAAAGCGTTCATACGGCCCGGGGAAGTTATGAGCCCATGGATAAAACAGGAAGTGTTTTATTGATCATTATGATATCAAGCCTGATTATTTTTTTAACACAATTGTCCAAGTGGGGGATCGCTTCAATTCTATCCCTCTCATTTGCAGGTCTTTGCATTCTGGCAAGTATCGGTTTTGTGACAAATGAGGCAAGATCAGACTATCCCTTGTTTGATATGGAACTTTTGAAAATAAAATTATTTTTATTTCCAGTGATTTCTTCGGCTATTTTATTTGCGGCTCTTTTTGTTATTGTTTTTATGATGCCGTTTTACCTGACATATCCCTGTGGTTTTTCCGCATCAAAAACAGGGTTGATCATGATTGTCCTTTTTTTGTTCCTTTTATTTGTAAGTCCCGTGTCAGGAATGCTGTATGATACGTTTGGTTCAAGGCGTTTATGTATGATGGGTATGAGTGTCTTGGCAGTGTCTTTGATTTCATTAATGCATGTTCATCCGTCCATGGGTGTTTTATCAATCCTGTGGCGGATTGCCCTTGCCGGAATCGGAACAGCGCTTTATGTGTCTCCCAATAATACGGCCATTATGAGTTGCGTGCCGTTGTCAAGACGCGGAATCGCCTCCGGGGCTGTTGCTACAGCCAGGAACCTTGGGATGGTGGTCGGAGTTGCGCTGGCCGGATTGATTTTTACAAGTTCTTTTTCAATGCTTACAAATGGTTCAAGCCTTGAAAATTATCTGGCATCAATGGAACCTTTTTTTATGATCAGTTTTAAGCGAACAATGCTGATGGGTGCTATTCTTTCAATTTTTGGAATAGGGGTAACCTTTGCCAGGGGCAAAGACCACTGAATAAAGAATGATTTCGTCAGGAGGAGGGTGTATGGTACAATTGAATACGAAAAATTTCTCAGTTTTGGATCAGCCTCAAGTTTTAAGGCATCTTTTCCATCCACGATTTGAAGACAGCTTAAGGCAGACAGGAAACAACCGGGATGACATAATGATCCAGGTTGACGAAGATGTTCAGGTGGGGGCATCATTTCATTTTGTAAAGAACGATGCCCCCTTGATACTTTTTTTTCATGGCAATGGGGAAATTGTTTCGGATTATGACGATTTCGGATGTCTGTATAATGATATGGGGATCAATTTTTTTGTGGTGGATTACCGGGGATACGGAAGATCAACAGGTACTGCATCTGTCACATCAATGATGACGGATTGCCTTAGGGTTTTTGATTTTGTCCTGGCGTATATGTCAAACATGAAATTGACCGGTCCTCTCTGTGTCATGGGAAGATCTTTGGGCAGTGCTTCTGTAATTGAACTTTGTGCCACAAGAGCAAATGATTTTAAATGTCTGATTATTGAAAGTGGATTTGCCTGGGCGGCACCATTGCTGCAAAAGCTTGGTATTAATCCTCAGATCATCGGCTTTAAGGAAGAACAGGGTTTTGAAAATATTGATAAAATCAAGACGTTTTCAAAACCCTGTCTGGTGATTCATGCTCAATTTGACCACATCATCCCATTTTCAGATGGTCAGGCTCTCTTTGATGCATGTGCGTCAAGCGATAAAACACTTTTGGAGATCAAGGGGGCAAATCATAATGATATTTTTATGAGAGGAATGGGCCAATACCTGGAACATATTAAAAAGATCTGCCTTCAATAGACCCTATTTTTTCTCAAAAGGAATGATAAAAACCGGAACCCGGGATCGTTTCAATACCTTTCTGACCATATTGTTTCCCATGGCATCTGCCAGGAGTCCCTGCTGTTTGCATCCCATAACAATCAAGTCGCAGCCTTCCTCTTTAACAGTTGATGTGATTTCATCAGCAATGGAACGACCTTCAGCTACCAGAATTTTTGAAATCAGGGAATTGTTCTCAGATTCGTCTTTGTTTTGTTCGGCGCCTTCAAAAAAACCGGCAATGGCCTGACGGATTCTCAGGGCATCAATATTTTTTCCTATCAGAATGTCTTTTGCCTCGTTTCGATGCTTGGATTTTAAGTTTTGATATAATTGTTCACCAAAGGCCATGCGGACTTGATTTTCAGAATGCTCTTCCATCACATGAAGAACGATGATATTGGCATTATGGAAGGTGGCTAAAGTTGCAGCATGCTCAAAAACCTGCCTCATATCAGCAGAAAGATCAGATGCAAAAAGGATATTTTTTGTCGGTTGAATCATTTTCAGTACCCCCGTATTTTTATTTAAGGAACGGTTATTTTAGTGTTTTATTACCTATATTAATTAATTGAGCCTGTAATCAGCTCTTTTTTTTAATTCTTTGCCACATTTAAAGAAGGGAAGTTTTTTAGGATCAATCTGAACAATTTCTCCTGTTTTCGGATTCCTGCCGGTATAGGATTTATATTCTTTCAGATGAAAGGACCATAGTCCCCTCAGTTCAACTCGATTCCCATTTGTCAGGGCATTTGCCATCTCAAAAAAAAATAAATTCACAACGTCAGTTGCTTCATTTTGACTCAGAGAACATCTGTTTTTCAGTGTTTCAATCAATTTAAGCTTATTCACTTATTCTCTCCATATTATTAATATACACCCCGAATTATTCTCTATATATAATAAAAAAATTAATGATAATTCAATAGGTAAAATTTCTATCTATTTATTAAATTCAAGTTCGGCTTTGAAAAACCGTTTTACCATATCCTGGTATTTAGCAATAGAGGTGGTTTTCAGTATGTTTTTAAGCGGTTTTTTGCTTTGTTTGAAAGACGGGCCAAGATAGCTCCAGAATCCTTTCATTCGTCCGGTTAAATGAGCTGGGCCGGAGAATATTTTTTCGTAGCTGTCAAAAAGATCATCATGAAAATCTTTTAATCGTGCAGTTTGATTTTTTTTTACGATAATTCTTTTTATATCCTCTGCAAGGAATGGATTGGAAAGAATGCCCCGGCCAATCATGAATCGTCTGGTATGGGGGAATTTTTTTTGGACAGCATGGAATGAATTTAAATTCGTTATATCACCGTTATAAGTGAGCGAGTGCCGGGTGTAAAGAAGTGCTTTCGCAAAGGCATCATGATCTGATGTCCCCTCATACATCTGTAGCCCGGTTCTGGGGTGAAGAATGATTTCATCTAAGGGATATTTATCCAAAACAGGCAAGACTTTGAAAATTTCATCTTTTGATCTTCTGCCCAACCGGAGCTTTATAGAAAGTGTATTTGAAATTTTGGACAGCACGGTATCCAGGAAAGCATCAATTTCCTCAGGATACATTAAAAGCCCTGACCCTCTCTTTTTTTTTGCAATTTTTGAATGGGGGCAGCCCAGGTTCCAGTTTATTTTTTTCAATCCCATTTCATAAAGATGATCTGCAAGAAATATGAAGTCTTTGGCGACATTTCCAAGGATTTGAGGGACCACAAAAAGGGTTTTATTATTTTCAGGATCCACATCTTTTATCCTGGAGGGTTTTAGTCGCATTTGGCCCATGGTTGAAATAAACGGGGCCACAGCCTCATCTACGCCTGAGAAATGATCTGAAAATACATTTCGATAAGTAACATCGGTAAACCCCTGAATAGGGGCAAGTATTATTGTGGTATCGTCTTTTTCCATACAGAGGTGTTCGGTTTAAATAATTTATTAAATCTACAAAAAATTAGAAAAAAAAATTGACAAATATAATTATGATCAATTATACAATCCATAGTTTTGGTCTTAATTTATATATAACATTAAAATAGATTGCAAGGAGTGTTTTAAGGGAATGAAAGAGTTTTTCAAAGAGGTTATCCGGATAAATATGATGGAAGAAGCCCTGGACAAGGAAGAGCGTGCCCAAAAACTGTTTGCCCGGTTAAATGTCATGGAACCGCCTGAATATTTTAATTGGGCCGCTGATATATTTGAAGATCTTCATGTCAAGGAGACTCCTGAAAAAGAAGCCTTGATCTGGACAGATATCGATACTTTGGAGACCAAAACTTATTCTTACAGAACCTTATCACAAAGGGCAAATCAACTGATAAATTTCTTTTTAAAATCAGGGATTGAAAAAGGGGATAATTTTTATATGATGAGTCCTGTCTTGCCTGAAAGCTGGTTTGCGGGACTTGCCTGCATTAAGGCGGGAATGGTCAATATCCCAACAGCGACTACAATGAGTCAAAGAGAGTTGGAATTCAGGTTTGAAACTTATTTTCCCAAGGCTATCGTGGCAGATGAAGATTCTGCATGCCTGATTGATAAAGCGCTTGAAGAAATAGATATTGAACCGACACTCAAACTGGTTTTGGGACAAAAAGAGGGCTGGATATCATTTGAAACAATTGAAAATGAATCCCTTGAAGCTAAGGCTGCAAAGACAAGATCTGATGATATTCTTTTCTGCTTTTTCACTTCCGGGACAACCGGTCTTCCTAAAAGGGTCGGACACACAGCAGTATCGTATCCTGTGGGACATTTGTCAACCACAGTGATGATTGGTATAAAACCTGATGATGTTCATCATAACCTGAGTGCACCCGGATGGGCAAAATGGGCATGGTCCAGCTTTTTTGCCCCCTTTAATGTCGGTGCCACAACAACCGGGTTTAAATTTTCATTCCTGGATGGAGAACAATATCTTGATGCTGTTTCACGGCATGGAGTGACAACGTTTTGTGCGCCTCCAACCGCCTGGAGAATGTTTGTGAATATGAATCTTGACTCTTTTAACCTGTCCTGTTTAAAGCAATCTATCAGTGCCGGAGAACCCTTGAATCCCGATGTGATTGAAAAATGGAAAAATCATACTGATACAGAGATAAGGGACTTTTACGGTCAGACTGAATCCACAGCCATGATTGGAAACCCTCCCTGGATGAAAGGTAAAATGCGATCCGGATCTTTTGGGTATCCTTCTTTCATGTATGATGTGGCTTTGGCCGATAATGAAGGCAATGAGATCACTGAAGCGGACCAGGCGGGCCATATTGTGGTTAAACTCGATAAATGGCGGGCTATTGGGCTCTTTTCAGAATATATTGGCAGTCCTGAAAAAATGAGTTCTGTTTTCGTGGATAATTATTATTATACCGGCGACCGGGCATCTTTTGATGAAGACGGGTATTGGTGGTTTGTGGGCAGGGCAGATGATGTGATTAAATCCTCGGATTACAGGATTGGTCCTTTTGAAGTTGAAAGTGCCCTTGTGGAATATCCTGCCGTAGCAGAAGCGGCAGTCATCGGTGCGCCTGATCCAAATCGATATCAGCTTGTTAAAGCCTATGTGATTTTAAATCCAAGTTATCAGGCTTCGAGGGAACTGGCGCTGAAACTTTTTAAACATACCATCACCATTTTACCAAAATTTAAAATCCCAAGAATCATAGAGTTTGTTTCTGAAGTTCCAAAGACCATCAGCGGCAAAATCAGGCGAATTGAATTAAGACAAATTGAGATTGCCAAACAAGGGAAGGCGGTTGACGAAGAAATTAAGGAATATTTTTACTGGGATTTTCCGGAACTGAATTTAAAAAAGAAATTTACATAAAAGACATTTCAACTTCCACTTCACCGCTACCGCTCCGTAAGAATTTTGCTGATGGATATTTTTTTTGGAATACATTGATCATTTTGCGGTTTTCAGCCAGAACCGTTGCTATAAATTGTTTGTAATTGTTCTCCTTTGCAATAGTTTCAAGGATTTTAAGAAGATATGATCCAATTCCCATTCCATGGAGCCTTTCCTTAACAAGAAATGCCACTTCAGCGGAATCAGCATCTGCTTCAGCATAAGATCCAATCGCCACAATCTGTTTTCGTTTGCCCAACTGCATCAGTCCGATGATGGTCATGTTTCTTCGATAATCCACCAGGGCCCATTGTTTTTGAAGCATATCCCTTGAAAAAATTTTTCGTTTGTTAAAAAATCTGTAATAAATAGAGTCTTCCTGCAAAGAATAGTAAAAATGCCTGGATTCAAACTCATCAGACGGTAAAAGGGGCCTGAAATCAACATTTTTTCCATTGGCCAGTTTTACTGAATGGTGGTATTGATCCAGGAATAGAAGATCCTGAGTCGTTGGCGGGAGCTGATCCGGAAAAATGTAACGCCTTTTTTTTGCTTCTTCTATCAGGTTTTTCCTGAATTTCGGGTGAGCAATCCGGGCAAGTTCCATAACCCGTTGATAGATGCTTTTCCTTCGCATCTCAGCAATGCCGTACTCAGTCACAATAATATCAATATCTCCCCTGGTGGTTGCCACACCGGCACCTTCACTTAAGTGAGTGACAATTCTTGAAACCTCACCATTTTGGGCAGTGGATGGAATGATAATAATGGAAAAACCACCCTTTGACATGGCTGAACCCCGGATAAAATCAACCTGATCACCAATGCCGCTGTAAAAAAGATATCCCTTTGAATCTGTACAGACCTGGCCTGTCAGATCCACCTCAAGAGCAGAACTGATGGAAATAAAATTATCATTTTTTGCAATCACATTGGGGTCATTTACAAATTCTGAAGATTTAAAATAAAAAATGGGATTGTTGTCAACATAATCATACAACTTTTTGGATCCCATGCACAGGGATGCAACAACCTTGTCCGGAAGGTATGATTTTTTTTTGTTGGTGATGACTTTTTTTTCAAATAAAGGCAAAAGTCCGTCCGTGATAACCTGTGTGTGGATACCCAGATCTTTTTTATCGGAAAGATAGGGGATGACAGCATCGGGCAGATGTCCGAATCCAATTTGCAGTGTAGCCCCGTCATCCACAAGCATATTGACATAATGGCCGATTCTTTCAACGATTTTCTGATTTTTCATTTCAGGAAGGGATTCCAGTATGGGCTCTTTATGCTCTACAAGATAATCAATCTCATCAACATGGATAATACTGTCCCCCCAGGTTCTGGGCATTTCAGGATTGACCTGGGCGATGACAATATCTGCATTTTTCATCCCGGAAAGGGTGATGTCAACCGAGATCCCTAAACTACAGTAACCATGATCATCCGGCGGGCTGATCTGTATCAGGGCGACATCAAGGCCGATTTCGTGGTTTTCAAAAATGGTAGGGATCTGTGACAGATAAACTGGAATATAATCTATCTTTCCTTCAAAAGCAGCCTGCCGCATTAAAACAGAAATGAAAAACAGTTTTATAGAGAATCTTGAAAGAAAATTTTTATCATTGACATATTTGGCAAGGGTGGTTGAAAGCATTTGGTAGATAACAATATCCTGAATGGATAAATCTTCTACCATGGCTTTTATTAATCTTTGGGGCTCACCGCATCCAGTGCCGATAAAGACCCTTGATCCGTTTTTTATTTTTTTAACGCTCTCCTGCGTTGTAATCAGTTTGTCAGGGCAAACATTCCTAAGATTCATTCAATTTCTCCTGCCGTGCCTGTGAAGGTGATTGAGTGCACTAATTATTAAATAATTTTAAACCAAAGTACAGGGAAAACAAGAGAGTTATTTTTATTTTTAACATTTTTATTTTTAACATTCTGTTTTGGCAAGAGTTCTTAGGAAGTTATAGTTTAATTTTGCCGGTATACATGATGACACCCGGTGGTATCTTATCCAGTGAAAATCCTTTTGGCTTTGTAATTCTTGAATTATTATAAATTGTTTTTAAAAGGTCATCCCTGAAATCAGGATGTGAAATGCTCGCTATGGCAAGTGCTTTGAATCCGGTGGGCAGATCTCGTAAATCCGCAATGCCGTATTCGGTTACAATAACGACACCGTCATAGGCAGAAGCAGTCAGTGTGATGCCGGAGGGGTGAGCAGGGACAATTTTCGATGTTCCATTTCTTGCGCAGCTTCTCATGGCGATAATGGGAGTACCGTATTTTTTATGGCTTAGTGCCCTTACAAAATCAGGCTGCCCGCCAACACCACCGTAATAGGTTGAGGGGTTAATATAATCTGCCCATACATTGCCTGTCAAATCCACACCGATGGCAGTATTGACTGAAAGGAAAGGGGCGCAGGCCTGGAGTTTTTGAGCTGAATTTGTATATATACAGGGCCTCATCTGAACCTGGGAGCGCATATGAACAAAATCATAAAGTTTTTTTGATCCCATAACCAGGCTTGTGGTACTGTATCCGGTATTAATCTTTTTTCTTTTGTTGTTAATGATCCCTTTTTCCTGAAGATGCATCA
Source organism: Desulfobacula sp. (assembly GCF_014237455.1). Taxonomy (GTDB): domain Bacteria; phylum Desulfobacterota; class Desulfobacteria; order Desulfobacterales; family Desulfobacteraceae; genus Desulfobacula. Next base: position 33,323 of record NZ_JABZFL010000053.1, read on the forward strand.
AACCATCCCCGTATAGCTCGGTCTGTACGCCAAGGTCTTTATAGCCAGCTGAACTGATAACGCCAATAACTGCATCGGGAATTTTCCCTATTCCCACCTGTAAGGTCATTCCATCATCGAGGAAATATTCGGTGATGAGTTCTCCTATCCTCCTTTCTTCATTGGAGAGATTGTCAAAATCAGGAGCATCAAACGCATAGACAGGCTTAATGCCATCTTCAATAATGTAATCAATATCCTGCTCTGAAATGACACTTTGTCCCTGTGTGAAGGGCATGGAAGGGTCAAGCTCGGCAATAACAATCGTGGCGGTCTCAAGAGCTGAGTGGATGGCATCAACAGAAAGACCAAGGCTGTATTCACCGGTCATTTTATTTTGGCGTACTTTCATTATAACGACATCTATTTCGTAAGCACACCCTTTGCCGATCAGGCGGTCCATCGTTCCCAGAGTGCAGGGAAGATAGTATGCCCTTCCAGCATTGGCAGCATCCCTGACGGCACCTCCGGAGAAAATGGAGTAGGCTTTTACCCGGTCTTGCAGGCCGTCTTCGACATAGGGGACATTCCCTTGTAAAAGGATATGGATCATTTTCATAAAAGGAAGCTTGGGGCTTTCTTCCTTGATGGCTTCGGTCAGTGCTTCAATACTGGCAGTGGGGGTTGCAGCGTTTGAGCTGATATAGCAATTTATGTTGTCCCTGTTTCCAAAATGATTAACAAGGATTTTGCCGATATCTTTAAGTTTTATTTTAACCGGGTCTTTTTCCATATCTCTACCTTGGAGTTGAATGGGTATGGTTGATTCGATTGCAAATGTGTCAATGGTAAAGACGATTATACTAAGGGAAAGCAAACAGAGCAAGGGTCATTTTTTGTTCTTTATTATTCAAAGGGTGGAAATACTAAAAAGCTTGCCCATGCTGTGCTTGAAGGTGTTAACAGTGTCGAGGATGTTCAGGGGTTTTTGACTAAGCAGGCGTATTCTCATCAATCCAGTCAAGGTATTCAGCTGATCCGTCCATAATGGGAATCTGAACAATTTGAGGGACTTCATAGCTGTGATGCTGTTTGATGAATTGCTCGACCGATTCATACAGCCTTGTTCTTGTTTTGATAAACAGCCTGATTTCAGGATCAGTATGGATGTCGCCCTTCCAGGTATAGTAACTGGTTATAGAGGAGAGCTGAACACAGGCCGCCAGTTTTTCATTAATGAGTTTTGAAGCGAGGGTGTTTGCTTCCTCGTTGTTGGGACAGGTTGTCAGGATAATGCAGTATGTCATGGTTTTTTATATCTCCTCAAAAGTTAACGTATCGGGTTCAAAAGAGAGGGTTGAAAAATAATTTTCCATGGTTTCAGCACTTCTGATCAGCTCAACACTTGAATCCTCTCTCAACAGCAACTCCTTTGGTCTTAGGTGGCCGTTATAATTAAATCCCATGGCGTGCCCGTGGGCCCCGGTGTCGTGGATAACCAGAATATCACCTTCAACCGTGGCAGGCAGTTCTCTTTGAACGGCAAATTTGTCTATATTTTCGCATAATGCACCCATCACATCGGCTTTTTTCAAAAGGAGAGAATCCTCTTTTCCGTGAATATGGATGTGGTGGTAGGCGTCATACATGCCCGGTCGCATAAGTGCTGACATGGATGCATCCACACCAACATATTTTCTATAGGTATTTTTATGGTTGATTACAGATGTGACCAGCACCCCATGAGGGCCGGTGATATATCGACCGCTTTCCATGTATAGTTTGGGTGCCCATCCATTGATTCCTTTAAATTTTTTGAAAAGCCGGGCAGTTTCACTGGCCATGGAATCAAGGTCAAACGGTTTCGCATCCGGGGCGTAAGGAATGCCCAGTCCGCCGCCAATATTGATAAATTCAAAGGTAATATCAAGTTTTTCACAGATTCGTTCAACTATATCCAGCAGCATTCGGGTGGTTTCAACCATATATTCGTAATTCAGTTCATTGGATGCCAGCATGGTGTGAATACCGAATCTTTTAACCCCAAGTTTTATGGACTGGCTGTAAGCATCGATGATTTGATCATGGCTGACACCATATTTTGATTCCACGGGATTTCCAATGATTTTATTGCCTTTTCGCAGGGGGCCGGGGTTGTACCTGAAACAGATAAGGTCAGGAATGTCCGGTACTTTTGAAATCAAGGAAATGTCATCCAGATTCAGGATACACCCCCCCCATTTTCCAGTGCGGTTTCAAACTGGGAGATGCTGGTGTTATTTGAAGTAAACATGATATCTTCCTTGAAACTGCCGATCTGCCTGGACAAATGGATCTCCGGTGTGGAACTGCAGTCAAATCCAAATCCCATTTCCTGCATGATTTTCATGATGGAGGGGTTTGGCAGTGCTTTGACTGCAAAAAATTCTTTGAATCCCTCAATGTTTTCAAAGGCAGTGTTCAGTTTGCGGCATGTCTCTTTTATCCCTTTTTCATCGTAAATATGGAAAGGTGTTCCAAATGTATCCACAATTTGCGGTAGAAGGCGAGAAAGTCTTTTTTTGTATGAATTTGACATCGGCACGGGGGATAAATTCCTTATTCAAAAGTTTCGGGCAACATTATTTTTGCACTTTCTTTATAGGTGGAAAGGGCGATAAATGTTTTGGTATCTTTTACAACATCAAGGGTTGCTATTTGGGTTCTTAAAATGGTTTCAAGCTCTATATTGTCTGCTACGCGCAGCTTGACCATGAGACAGTCTTCTCCGGCCAGGTAGTGCACCTCCTGGATTTGATCTATTTTTGAAAGCAGTTCGCCGGTTTCAATGAGTCTGGCCTGTGCCGTCACCTTGATTTGGATAAAAGCAATCATTGAACAATTAAACATGTCGGGATTGAGACGAACTTCATACCCCTCAATCACCCCCCGTGCTTCTAACTTTTTAATTCGTTCCAGCACTGCAGATGGAGCCATCCCGATAGTCCTGGCGACTTCTACATTGGGCACCCGCGCTTTTTTTTGCAAAATTTTCAGGATTTGAAGATCAGTACCGTCCATTTTTCACCTTATTTTTTTAAATCATAATAATTGAGTATAATATTCTTATAATTATTTTTTGTCAAGAATATAATTTTTATTATTATATATTTTTACGAACAATATTCATTTTATGTTAAGATGGCACACGGTTTTGGTTTTCATAGCTTCTTAATGACCTTATCCTTGATATTCTGAATGCGGATTACAAGCCCTGTTTGATTTTAAAAAAAAGATATGATTTCCAAAAAACTATTGACATTTTTTTTTAAATCATATAAATATTTTCTGTTTTTTTGATTGGCCTTGGGCCGTTAACTCAGTTGGCAGAGTATCTGCCTTTTAAGCAGAGAGTCGCTGGTTCGAGCCCAGCACGGCCCACCACCAAAAAAAAAGACATTGCGTCCCCATCGTCTAGCCCGGTCCAGGACACCGGCCTTTCACGCCGGCGACAGGGGTTCGAATCCCCTTGGGGACGCCAACAAGAATATCAAGGCTTTCAGTGTTTGCTGAGAGCTTTTTTATTTTTTTAAACCGTTTTTCATTTCAAATTCGAATTTTTTGTACAATTGTAATTGAGTCATAACCCATACAGTGATTCATCTGTATATACTCAATTTTTCGATATTGGAGCATCCCACCTAAAAAAGGCATCAAGTAACATCCTCAGAAAAACCTTGGATAATTTCAGGGGATGATGCTTTCACGGGCGCGGGTATTGGTACACATAAAAAACAAAAGGACCCGGTTAAAGATCCCAAAAGATAATTTTCAATTTGATCATTAATTCTTTACAAAATCAATGCTTCGCTTATATTATAGATATTGTAAATTTTATTAAAATAGGAGCATTTTTTATGGGTTGGTTCAGTCAGCTTTTTAGTAATAATGGACAGGTACCCCCTGCAATATTACCGCGGAAAAATGATCTCTGCTGGTGTGGTAGTGGATCAAAATATAAGAAATGTCATCTTGCAAAGGACAAGCTTTATTTCAAGGAACATCCTATTCTTAAAAAAAAGGGGGTTACTAAAAAATCATGTGGTCCAGTTTTCGGCTGAGGGAAATAATGATAAAAATCCTGTGCGGGTTTTAAAGATATTATGATTTCAAGTTTTGGTAAATTCCAGGCAAATGAAAAAGCACCGTGGAAGGGAAGAAATCCTGCTACCGGGGAGGATATTGATGAGCAAAAATAAACATCTTTACGTGTTATGGACCAATGACAACCCTATTACTGCTGAAAAAATGGTTTTCATGTATACCATTAATTCCCTTCTCAAAGGTTGGTGGGAAAAAGTCACTCTAATAGTTTGGGGAGCGCCTACCAAATTGGTAAGTGAAAATATCGATATTCAAAAAAAAGTTGGAGAAGCTTTGGAAGCTGGTGTTCATGTTACCGCCTGTAGAGCTTGTGCTGATCAATTAGGAGTAACTGATAATCTGGAAAAACTTGGAATTGAAGTAATATATTGGGGAGTTCCGCTTACAGAAATTTTAGTAAATGATGAAAAGCTTTTGACAATATAATCTTGAACAATGACCGCTGTTAAAATCCCATACGATCAATTATCACCAGAAGCTTTACATAGCGTTATCGAAGAATTTGTCACCCGGGACGGCACTGACTATGGAGAAGTTGAAACCCCCTTGGATACAAAAATATCTCAGGTGCTCGGTCAGCTTAAATCCGGGAAAGCTGTTATTGTTTTTGACCAGAAATCTGAAACCTGTACTATTTTAAAAAGGAATGACCCTGTATTGGAGGAGCTTGAAGAGTAATCATTTTTTCATACTCTAAAAGTTGTATTTTTGAATATATTGAGAATGGAAATGAAAAATAAAATTGGATGGTGATTTGATGAGAGTATTATTTTGGTATTGTGATAAATTTGCCTGGAAACCAACAATAAAGACGCTTGAGAATGTTCAAAACTCAGAACCAGAAGAGCATGAAAAAGCTGTGGTTGCCTTCATACATGTTGAACCTAAAGATGTTGAAAATGGCAGTTCTTCTGAAACCAAACTGGTAAAAAATGCTAAATGGCTTGCCCGCAAATGGGATGTAAAAAAAATCCTGCTCCATTCATTTACACATTTGGCTGAAGAAAAAGCCGATCCAGATAAGGCAAAACATCTTTTGGACCAAGTTCAGGATAGACTTGTAAAGGCAGAATATGAAGCATCTCAAACGGCCTATGGGTATTTTAATGATTTGGTTATAGAAGCTAAAGGGCATCCACTTGCCAGAATTTTTAAGGAATTTTGATGCAGAATAGACCGGATTGGCAATCAAAAATTTGATCCATTTGATTTTAGAAAATTTGAATAATTGAAATTTTGGACGGATACAAACTCTACAAAAGGTTTTTTTATGATGATGAAATGGCCCAATTATTTAACAGCAAAAGGGCACCTTTTGAACCAATCGTAGGTTGGCTAATGGAGCGAATGAAAAAGGCATAAGCATGGTATCCAGCGGATAATCCGCTGATGCCTGTCGTTTTCCTCCTAAATGAATACGCAATCTTGCGTATCATGAATGATTGACAAAAGATGTTTCGTCTTGTAATATGCCTTTAAATGAGACACTAAAGAGAAATAACATGCCAAAACCCTTTATTTCAGAAAAATTGCCGCTTGAAAATATTAACTGGGAAAACCTGGTCACCAATATTGTCAAAGCAAATTCCGCAGTGGCAAAATTTGATGGTCTGCTTGAAAGCATTCCAAACCCTTTATTATTTTTAAATCCACTTATGATCCAAGAGGCAGTGTTGTCATCAAAAATTGAAGGAACACAGGCATCTCTGAATGAAGTTTTAGCGTTTGAGGCAGCTCCAAAAAGAAAACAGGACAATATTAACGACATTGAGGAAGTTATCAATTACAGGAATGCCCTGCTGTTTGCCACAAAGGAACTTGAAAACAGACCCGTCTGTTTAAACTTTATTAAAGACATGCACAAGATACTTTTACAAGGAGTAAGGGGTCAAAACAAAGCAAGAGGTGAATTTAGGAGAATTCAAAATTGGATTGGAAAATCAAATTCAACAATTGAAACAGCAAGCTATGTTCCGCCAGAACCGCATCTTCTCTTAGATTTTTTATCTAATTGGGAAAAATATTGCCATTATAATGAAAAAGATAAACTTGTACAATTGGCTATAATCCATGCTCAATTTGAAATCATTCACCCTTTTTTAGATGGAAACGGAAGAATTGGCAGAATTCTTATCCCTCTATTCTTGTTTGAACAAAAAATTCTTAAGTATCCGGCATTGTATGTGAGTGAATTTTTTGAAGAAAACAGACAAAATTATTATGATAATCTAAGAGCAGTATCAGACAAAAAAGCATGGCATGAATGGATTAATTATTTTCTTGAGGCAATTACCAGTCAAGCCATTAACAATACAAAACGAGCTAAAAGTATCATTCAGCTGTATGAAGAAATGAAGCATATTATTCAAGATGTAACCAAATCACGAAATTCTTTGAAAGTTCAGGATTTTCTTTTTTCAAAATTAATATTTGAAACACCAAATTTTACAGAATCAACAGAATTGTCAAAACCACATGCAGCCAGGGTGATAAAAAACTTGCTCGAAAATAAAATAATAGATACTGTCACACCCGCCCAAGGCAGGCGTCCAGCAATGTATTCATTTAAGCCATTAATGGAGATCGTTAAATAATTAAACGAACTAGCAGGACCACTGGACTCACTCAATGATCTGCTCCCGGCACCATGAACATACAGGTGCGTTTTTTTATGGTAATCTGTGACTATTAAATTTCAACTCACCGGTTATTTTCTTTGACACACAGTTACCTAAAAGGATATTCTTATTCAAACAAAATCAAAGATGAAAAAGGAAATTTACATGAAAAAACTTCTAAAATTTATGATTCTGACAACCTTACTGTTATCTTTCACTCTCATTGGATGCAGCAAATTGAGCAAAGAGAATTATGACAAGATTAAGGTCGGAATGGATTATCAACAGGTGATTGAAATTATCGGTGAACCGGATAAATGTGATGCTGCGGTTGGCACAAAAAGCTGTATGTGGGGAAGTGAAACAAAGAATATAAGTATAAAATTTGTTGTTGATAAGGTTATACTTCCTTCTATGAAGGGACTTTAAAAGGAAAATGTTATGAAGATGCAAAAAATGTTGTTTTTAGTATCCTTTATGTTCTTGCTTGTTTCGTCAGCCACTGTTGCTATAGCTGGAGATTTCAGTTGGATGAGGGATCTTAATATCCAAGCTGAAGCTGATCCGGAAGGATTCAAAGCAAGGCTTAGAGCTCGTTTTAAAGTAGGTGATACAGAAATAAAAGCTGTACTCAGAGATGTAACGAATCCTGCGGATGCTTACATGGTTTTCCGTTATGGGGAGATGGCATCAAAGTCAACAAATCAAGTTATGGAAAAATACAGAGAAAAAAAGAAGAAAGGTTGGGGTGTACTTGCCAAAAACCTGGGCATCAAACCCGGATCACAGGAATTCCATACTTTAAAGCGGAATCATGACATGCCTGATGTTTCTAAAAATAACAAAATAAAACTTAAAGATAAAGGTAAAGGTAAAAGCAAGAAAAAGAACAAAGGCAAGAGTTGATAACCTATCCTGCAATTTTTTTGAGATTACACTTAATAAAGTACCAATATATAGATCACATTTCCCGAATCACCGGATATTTTTTTTTGAAAAATTCGGTTACTCTCCAACTTGACGTAACAAAATTATAATTGACCTTTCAAAGAAGTTGAATTATTTTTTGAAAATTTATTTGCGTTACATCACAATATCTATTATTGTAATTTTTATTTAAATCGTGGCCAAATATTAAACGCATTCTGGTTGCTGTATGGTTTGGGAAACGTGCGGAATATGGCAAGTATTCCACCACCTTGGGTCTAATCCCGTTTCGATATAAAAGGGAATTCACATGGCTGAAAAATCGACTTATAAAGAATTAGAAAAAAGGATTCAGGAATTAGAGCAATCAGAATCTGATCGCAGGAAGGCGGAGAATATACTGAAATATAGTCAGTTTCAATTAGAAGCTATTTTTAATAATCTTGATTCATTAATTTACATTACCGATATGGACTCATATGAGATCCTTTTCATGAACGATCACATGAAAAAACTTTATGGAAAGGATCTAATCGGTAAATTATGCTGGAAATCACTTCACAAAAACCAAATTGGTCCCTGTAAATTCTGCTCAAATGATAAATTAGTAAATGCAGATGGAAATCCGACGGGACCCTATGTATGGGAAATTCACAATCAAATATTAGACAAATGGTATGAGCTGCACGATCAAGCAATTCCCTGGACAGGCGGACGACTTGTACGTATGGAAATTGCAATAGATATTACTCACCGAAAAAAAATGGAAGAAAAGCTAAAAAATTGGAATGTCGATCTTGAAGAAAAAATAAAAGAAAGGACTTCCTCTCTTGAAGATGTAAATACAGCTTTACGGGTGCTGTTGAATAAAAGAGAAGAGGATAAAAATCAAATCGGTGAAAATATATATTCTAATTTTAAGTCACTTATACAGCCCCTCCTAAATCAATTGAGAACCCATCTTACAAAGAATGTTCAAGAAGACATGCTTGATATCCTGGAATCCGGTATTAAGGAGATGACCACCCCTTTTTCAAAAAAATTGTCAGGTCCAATGATGGGTTTGACACCTACAGAAATTCAGGTAGCCCACCTTGTTAAAGATGGGAAAACAAACAAAGAAATATCACAACTTCTCAATAAATCCATACGGGCAGTATCCTCACATCGAAATAATATCAGACAAAAATTTGAATTGAAAAATAAAAAAATAAATTTGAGGACTTATTTGTCATCCCTTAATTAATGACAGTTTTTACCTGATAAAATCATGTCTATTTTTTAGCTTTTTAATTTGTTGACCTGTAGTTTGTTCCAAGTAAAATTAAAAAAACAGGAACACTACTGAAAAGCTACTCCATAACACCCACTATCCTTGTAATAGATGATGAACCATCTGTCTTGAAGCTGATGAAACACACTCTGTCAAAAAAAGGATATACGATTGATACAGCTGTGAATGGTGAAGAAGATATCCGAAAATTGTAATTTAAGCTAAAGGAGGTGAAATAAGGACATAATTCTATGGTCATACCTAATTTTTGAGGAATGGAAATTATTCAAAAAACAAAAACATTAAAAGAAAAAGGAGGTTAACGATGCATAAAAAAATATTAATTCTTATTCTTTCATTATTTTTTATAATTGGATCATCTACATTCGGATTTGCGGCGAAGGTGCCTGCTCCTGAAAAAGGGGGGGACGGATTCAAGGCAGTAAGCATGAAAGAAGCAAAAAAACTTCATGAAGACGGCGTGACAGTGGTTGCATGTCACAGCCATACGACTGATTTCATGAAAGGGCATCCTTCCGGTACAATACACATAACGTGCATGGTCCCAAAGGATCACAAACGCACTGATATGCCGTTAAACAAAGTTGACTTTGATATTGCACAGCTTCCAAAAGATAAAAGTACTCCCATTATGACCTATTGTGCGTCAGGCACATGATGGAAATCCTATCACGCCGCCAGGTTGGCGGTTGAGAATGGTTACACAAATGTATATTGGATGAGAGACGGTATCAAGACATGGAAAAAAGCAGGGTACTCCACTGAAGGCAGGTTAAAACTTCTTAATGATTTAATCGATGTAAATAAAATTGATTTTGGCGCATTACTTATAACTGAAAAAGATGCAGGAAAGTTAAAAAATTGCACTTTTGTTGATTTCCGTGATAAATCAAAATATGAAAAAAATCATATTAAAGGTGCTAACTATGTTGATTACAGCGATATGTTTTCTAAACCTATGATGGAGGAATTAAACAAAAGCAATAGTCTGATTGTCATCCATGATGTCCAAGCAATTGCAGGTGCCATCGCTGTCACCTTGAAGCTTATGGACTATCCAGATGTATATATTCTCAAATAAATATTAGGGAAAAATGCATTATATAATTAGGTATGGCCATTTTCCCATGAATAGTTAGAACCATCAATGCATAAAACAGCAATTATTTACAGGGTCAAAAAAGAGGACTGTTTATTCCTTGACAACACTCCATGGTTCCAACAAACTTACTGTTTGTTTAGTTGCATCAAGTCTGAATCTTTTGCCCAGGGGCAGTGTAAAACAGGGTTGGGTGTGACAACAATCAAATTCTCCAAGAATCGGTATGTCTATTTCCCCTGCAATTTCCATTAGAATGTCATGGGGCAATTTACCTGTTTTCTGGTCATCGTATTGTTCATGCTTACCCAAAATTATTCCGCCGATATTTTTAAAATAATGGTGAGCTTTTAACAGGGAGAACAACCGTTCCACATAGGCGGCTGTTTTTGTTGTATCTTCAATAAATAAAATGGTGTTTTTATCTACAGGAGGCATATAGTCGGTACCCAAGATTGTACTCATTGCATTCAATGTTCCGCCCAGGATCCTGCCTTCTACCTGCCCTTTATTTATAGTTAACCATTTATTTTTGTTACGGGTCTTCTCTTTTGTCTTTTCCTCCCAGTTCATAAAATCATCAGTCCAGTAATCCGGCATTTTGTAGGGATGGGGCAGAGAATGATTTTTTAAGAGAATATCCTCAAAATAGGTCCAGGTCATGTTCAGAAAAGGGGAAAATTCTCCAAAAGAATGGATCACAGATGGGCCGTAAAATGTAGTGATGCCAGTTTTTGCGTAAAGTGCCAGCAAAATAGATGTGACATCAGAATGGCCGATGATGATCTTGGGATGTTGTTTAAATGCATCATAATCAATATGGGGCAGCAATGCATTTGAATTGATTCCGCCAATGGTGGAAATGATGCAGTCTACATTGGGATTGGAAATCAGTTCATTCAGTTCATCTGCTCTTTGCTTGGCATTGCCTGACCGGTATCCATCCTTTATGCCGGTCAGGTTTCCCGGCATAAGATGAAATCCTTTATTTTTAAGGAATGTTTTCGCACGTTCAAATCGTTTCGGGGCTGTAAATGTACCAGGAGAAGAGGGTGAAAAAAACGCTATGGTATCCCCTTTTTTAAGTGGCTCAAACAGCATGCTTATTCCTTAATCCCGTTAATATCCTCATTAATAATCACTGCCCGGCTTAAGGCGGTCTCATTTTATCCCTATTCTTGACAACTTCAATGTAATGAAAGTAAATATACTAAGTCAATATGTGTTTTCAATATGTTAATTAAAAGGAGCAACCCCCATTGGCACTCACCAAAACAACAATCATTGAAAAAATTAATCAAACCTGAGGAATGTATGATGAAAAAATATTTAAATGTAATCTTATTCGTTATTATCATTTTAGGTTTTAATAGCCCTTGTTTAGCAAATCCATTGTCAAACATCATGTCATTGTTTCAACGAGACTTGGTAATTGATGTGCTCTATAAAAATCATAGAAACCTTATTCAAGGTAGTGATGTCTATTTAGCAGAAGATCTAAAAGGTCAAAAGGTCTTAATAGGGAAGGTAAGAAAAGTATCCTTGGTTGAGTCTCAAATGTCCAAAGTTGAAATTATTATTGATAAAAAATATAAAGAAAAAATATATGAGACCACACCATTTGTTTTGGTGAGCAATCTTTTTTCAAAAAATTCAAATGCACACATTGTTGCTGTTTCCTCTTTAGAAGCATCGGATAAAACACCTTTAAAATCAGGATCTTTAGTGAAAGGGATTACCTTTTTAGAATACAAAATTGCTACCGCTGAAGAAGAGTTAAAAAAGGTAATGGGGAGTATTAAAAAACAAAATAATGAGATTGTGAGTCAACTTGAAGAATATTTAGATACTTTTAACACTGAAGCATTTCATAAAAAGATAGATGAGCTTGTTAATCAAATTTCACAATTTTCAGCAGAACAAAAAGAAACTTTTAAAAAAGAAGTTTTACCAGCGCTCAGAAATATGTTTGACTCGATAATGGAACAACTTGAAGAGCAAAAGAATATGGAAAAATCAGAGGATTTAGAAAAACGATTAAAGGAAATAGAAGATATGGTTGAGGTCTAATTGCTGATCATACATTAAATAATAATTTTTGGCTTCTATATTACAAGGAAAAGGAGCGAGCAGGTTTAAAAATCAATGTCAACTGTATCAAACATTATTGAAGTCAGGCAGTTAAAGAAAAAATATAATGGCAACACTGCGGTGGATGGTATTTCTCTTACTATCGCCAAAGGCAGTTGTTTTGGCCTTTTAGGTCCGAATGGAGCCGGGAAAACCACTATCGTGGAAATGATGGAGAATATCATTGCACAGGATTCCGGTGATATTTTTTACAAAGGTGGTGAAAGAGACAAAGCCTTTAACCAGGAAGTTGGCATCCAGTTCCAGCACACAGAGCTTCTGGCATTTTTAACCGTGGAAGAAACCTTAAGGACATTTGCCGCTTTTTATCATAACCATTTACCGGTTGAGGACATTATTGCCTTGTGCATGCTTGAAAACATTAAAAAGAGTCTGAATAATAAAATTTCAGGCGGCCAGCGGCAAAGGCTGTTGCTGGGGCTTGCCCTTTTAAATGATCCGGAACTCATATTTTTAGATGAGCCGTCCACCGGTCTTGATCCCCAGGCAAGAAAACATATTTGGGAAATCATCCACGATATGAATAAAAAAGGAAGGACCATTATTTTGACCACCCATTATATGGAAGAGGCTGAAAGCTTATGTGATACGATTGCCATTATGGATAAAGGGCGTATCATTGAACAGGGGTCTCCTGAGAACCTGGTGGACAAACATTGTAAAGATATGGACAGCCCCCGGAACCTGGAGTCTGTTTTTTTAAAATTAACCGGTAAGCGCTTAAGAGAATAGTATCATGAGTTTCAAAAGGATGTGGGCACTGTTTGTGGCCAGGAACTTCGAGTTTATAAGAGATCGGGCAGGATTTGGCTGGAATATTCTTTTTCCGTTTTTAATTGTTGCAGGGTTTGGTGTAATTTTCAGTTCCGATTCAAGATCTGAATTCAAACTGGGTGTTTTCCCGGTAAAACAAGATTCGATGACAGTCAATGAGCTTAAGATTCCTGAGAAACTTAAAACCTATGACCACATCAAGATTGTCCCTTTTGAAACCCATGATGAGGCCATGGATAAGCTCCTGCACCACAAGATAGATATTTTGTTAGAAAATAAAGGTCCGAAACTCAGGTACTGGATCAACAATTCGTCTCCCAAGGGATATGTGTTGGAAAAAGTGGTCAAGGAATCCATTATACCCGAAGAGATGTTTGCATCCAGGGTAATTAAACAGCAAATCAAAGGTGCGCAGGTACGATATATAGACTGGCTCTTTCCGGGTATTCTTGGGATGAATATCATGTTTTCTTCCCTTTTCGGGGTGGGGTATGTCATTGTCAGATACAGGAGAAGCGGTGTGTTAAAACGGCTTAAGGCAACCCCTGTTACGGCATTTGAATATCTGACCGCCCAATTGGTATCCCGGGTTTTGATTTTGCTGGCAACATCATCTCTGGTCTGGTTTGGATGTGATTTATTTTTTTCTTTTCAGATGCAGGGATCTTATTTTGATGCATTTGTGATTTTTCTGGCAGGAAGCATCTGTCTTGTCTCCCTTGGATTGATCATCGCATGCCGGGGGACGAATGAAGAATTAACCAACGGGGCTATTAATTTTATTTGCTGGCCCATGATGTTCTTGTCTGAAGTATGGTTTTCCATAGAAGGGGCATCGGCCTGGGTTAAAAGCATTGCAAACGCGCTCCCGTTAACTCATTTTCTATCGGCAGTCAGAAAAATTATCAATGATGGTGCCACGCTTTCCGAGGTCTCCTCTGAGATTACCATACTCCTTGTGATGAGCCTTGCTTTCCTGTGTATCGGTTCTTTGTTATTTTCCTGGACAAAATAAAGACAATTTAAATGGGATTCATCATACCTATTTATAAATAATTCAATATATTGTATAAGACAAAAAAAGTTTTCGTTTAATTTTTGGAGGTTAAAACATGAAACCGGTTGTGGCCCTTCTGGGCAGACCCAATGTGGGCAAATCCACATTGTTTAACAGGATTATACGCTCAAGACAGGCGCTTGTGGATGATTTTCCGGGTGTGACAAGGGATAGGCACTATGCGGATGCACTATGGGATGATATTGAGTTTACCGTGATCGATACGGGCGGGTTTTTAAGTTCGGATGATGATTATTTTGCCTCCCAGATTAAAGAGCAGTTGACAGCTGCAGCTGACCAGGCTGATGTCCTCATATTCATCATGGATGGCCGGGCAGGATTGTCACCCTATGACCGGGAGCTGGCTGATTTTTTACGAAGGATGTCCAAACCGGTGTTTTATCTGATCAATAAAATAGAAAGCACCAAACAGTATGATGAGCTTTCAGAGTTTTATTCATTGGGCATTGATCATTTTTATAAGATTTCAGCAGAACACGGTATTGGTGTGGGTGATTTTTTAGATGACCTTATGGAAGCGCTGCCGGAATATGAGCAGGAAGACGACGACGATGACTCCCTGATTAAAATTGCCATTGTCGGCCGGCCCAATGTAGGAAAATCTTCCCTTGCCAACAGGCTGTTTGGCGAACAGCGGGTAGTGGTCGATGAAAAGGCTGGTACCACAAGAGATGCCATAGAACTCAGTGTTGAGCATAGAGGCAGGCAGTTTGTCCTTGTGGATACGGCAGGTATTCGACGTAAGGGCAAGGTCACCCAGAAAATTGAAAAATTTTCAATCCTGAAGGCATTGAAAAGTCTTGATGAGTGTGATGTGGCGTTAATTTTGATTGATTCAGATGAAGGGATTACGGATCAGGATATTACCATTGCGGGATATGCTGAAGACAGGGGATGCGGCGCCCTGTTTCTGTTAAACAAGTGGGACCTTCTGGACAAGGAACGAAAAAATATAAAAAAATATATGAAGGATTTAAGGTATAAGGCAAAATTTTTATCCTATGCGCCTGCCATAACGATTTCAGCCCTGACAGGACAACGCTGCCATAGGATCCTGGATGAAGTCGTCAAAATCTACAAGGAATATTGCCACAGGATCAATACCGGTGTGCTGAATCGGATTATTGAGGATGCTGTTTACAGGGAAGAGCCTTCATTGCATAAAGGGAAAAGATTAAAATTTTTCTACTCCACACAGGTAGCGGCAAAACCACCGTGCTTTGTTTGTTTTGTCAATTTTTCAAAAGCAGTTCATTTTTCCTATAAGCGATATCTGATCAATCAGTTGAGGCAGATGATTCCTTTGGAAAAAACGCCCATTAAACTCTATTTCAGGGAAAAGACAGGGAAAATAGCATTTTCAGGTAACACAAGAGAGGACCAAAGAATTTTTAAGAAAAAGAAAAGACAGATGACCAAAAAACAAAAGTTGCGAAAAGAACAGAGTCAAAGAAAAAGAAAAAGGGACATGGACAACGCTTAAACAGAATGAATCTTTTTGAATCTCATAAACCCCTGGATAAATCCTTATCCCGTCCTCTGGCTGACAGAATGCGCCCCAGAACCCTTGATGAGCTTGTGGGTCAGGAGCACCTGACAGCCAAAGGAAGCCTTCTTCAAAAGGCCATTGAAGATGACAGGGTATTTTCCATCCTTCTCTGGGGGCCGCCCGGATGCGGCAAGACAACTTTGGCAGGAATTATTGCCAATGAAACAAAATCTGAATTTGTAAAAATATCTGCTGTTCTATCCGGGGTTAAAGACATCCGGCAGATTATCGAACAGGCCAAAAGAAACCGGGCGTTGTATCAAAAACGAACCATTCTTTTTGTGGACGAAATTCACAGGTTCAACAAAGCCCAGCAGGACGCCTTTCTCCATCATGTGGAAAAAGGGTTGATTATTCTTGTGGGGGCTACCACGGAAAATCCTTCCTTTGAAGTCATTCCCGCCCTGGTATCCCGATGCAGGGTATTTACCCTTAAAGCCCTTGAAAAAGAAAGCATCTTAATTATTTTAAAACGGGCATTAACAGATCCGGAAAACGGTCTGGATCTTAAGAAAGACAGGCTGTCTCATGATGCATTGGAGCACATAGCAAGGGTGTCTGACGGCGATGCCCGGATTGCCCTGATCAATCTTGAGACGGCAATGCTTCATTTCGTTCAAAAAAAACAGATTGATGTTCAGGATATTGAGACTGCCATCGAAAAAAAATCATTGTTATACGATAAGGCGGGAGAGGAACATTTTAATCTGATCTCTGCATTTATCAAGAGCATGCGGGGCAGTGATCCGGATGCAGCGATTTACTGGCTTGAACGGATGCTCATGGCAGGAGATGACCCGTATTACATGCTCAGAAGAATGATCCGGTTTGCTACAGAAGATATTGGGATGGCTGATCCGGGAGCGCTGACCATGGCCTTGAATGCCAGTGAATCCTTTCGGATTTTAGGCCACCCGGAAGGGGACGACGTACTCTTTCAGGCAGCCATCTATCTTGCAACCGCTCTCAAGAGCAATGCAGTCTATACAGCGCATAAACAGGTAAAAAAGATAATTCGAAAGATCGGTTATTCACCGGTTCCGCTTCATATCAGGAATGCCCCGACAAAGTTGATGAAAGATTTGAATTACGGCAAAGGGTACAAGTATGCCCATGATTATAAGGATGCCTATATTCCCCAGTCCTATCTGCCGGACGACCTTGGAGAGCAGCGGTTTTATTTTCCAATGGATCGGGGATATGAGAAAACTGTAAAACTAAGGCTCGAAGCCTGGATCAAATTAAAAAAGAAAACAGATAAACAGTTCTGATGCGTATTGGCCGGAGGCTTTCCAATGAATCAGTTAAGGGGCTGCCTGAAATGCATGATTCTGCCAAGGGCCAGATCGTACTCGTTCCAGTCATCGAGATACGAGCTTAAGGCCTCCCTGTAATGGTGGGATGCTTTTTCCCTGTTTTGATCTCCTTCTGCCCACAGGCCCAGTGCCGTGTGCAGGGTAATTAGTTTTTCAGGTTTTTTCCCGGCAAGTTTAATCAGCTTACCCTCTTTTATTTTTGAAACAAGGTGTTTGCTGATAATGCTGTACCAGGGGTTATGGATTTCGTTTGAAAATTTAGTTAGGTGATCCATTGATTCCTGTCGGTTTCCCATGATATTCAGAATTTCTCCTTTTAATAATCCCAGACTGAGACTTAAGGCGGACTCCCGGGTGGGTTGCTTAAAATAGGCATCAATGAAGTCAAGTGCCTTTTGCCATTCACTGTTTACGGCATGGTAAAAAGCGATTCTTCCAACAATGGTCCTGTTTTCCGGTGCTATTTCAAGAAGTTTGATATAACTTTGGATTTTTTTTTCATGGCTCAATTTGTTCGACTCAAATTCGTTAATCAATGCTGCCATCATTGCCCTGCGTTCGGCTGCCTGCTTTTTGTGTTCTCTGGCTTTCTGCCGGAATACTTCAACATCCTTTTTGTGCAATTGTTTATCTTCCAGATATGTCGCATGTTCTTCCTGGATGCGATTCAGCCTTGAAAAAGAAAGAAAATAAACCCAATTATTGATACCGGCACTTAGAATAGATTGTTTAAACATTTTTTGGGCAGTGCCTAATTCATTATTTTTTTCTGAAATAAGCCCTTCAACAAACAGTCTCCAGCTTTTTTCGGCCCGGGTTTCATACTCAATAAATCCGGGGCGCATTCTTTTTTTATCTTTTAATACTTTTGCAAGATAGCCTAAAAATTCATCTCCTTCATACCAGTCCATAGTAAAAAAGCCTTTTGTAATGCCATTGGTTCTTTCACGGGTTTTTATCCAGTTGATGATATAGAGCATCAGCCGGGAGGTTGTGTTTTCCTGTTCGATCAAGGAAATGGTTTTAAAAAAATGCCTGCTCTTATCAAAATCCCCGGTACAAAACTTCAGCATTCCTGCTGAAAACAGCAGGACAGGGTCTTTGCTTGTTTTAAGCATGGTTTCACAGAGATCGGCAGCTTCCTTGAATTTATTTTCATTTGCAAGGCTGGTAATCTGTTCAAGTTTGGATGTCAAAGAAAAATCAAGAACCCCATCCCAATGAGGTTGACCTGTTTTAATCGATTCAATAAACCTTGCCGGTCTTGAAATGGGCAGTATGAGTCCAAAATCTGATAAAGGCGCGGTAAGTTTAAAATATTCACTTATCTGATCTGTCACCACTCCGGATGCAATACCGATGACACGGCCTTTGTCATTGATAGCAGGTCCCCCACTGTTGCCTTTATAAATCGAGGAGTCCACCTGGATAATTTCTCTGGATGTCCTTCTGACATGTCCCCTGGTAATACTTGTATTAATATGGTCACCCTGGGTACGGCTTCCTAAGGGGAATCCTAAGATTACCACAGGTGAGAGACGCTGGATATCATCGGAAGCAATTGTCGTTTCAAGGGGTAAAGGTTTCAGGTTGGAAGGCAGTGCATCTATTTTTAAAACCGCAAAATCGTTTTTAAATGGAGACTTTATTATTTCGCCGGTTTTCACAGAAGACCTTGGAACCCCGGCGATTCTTAAGTTGCCTTCGCCACCAGTGCTGTATGCGGATGAAAGATAATAAGAATCCGATAATTCCCTGCTGTCTCTTAATGCCGGCAAACGGTTAAACGCTTTTTCTCCTTCAAACCACAAAAACATTCTGTAATCAAATTTAACGGGTTTTTTAAAAATGGCATACCGGTTATGAACCTGGAAAAGAGAGATGTCATCAAGCCATGGACAGGCGACGTGACGATTGGTTAAAAGATATCCGTTGCTGTCCACCAGAAAGGCCGTGCCTTCCACCTTGTTTTTATATATAATTTTCTGGGTGTCAGACAGCCAGTATTCCACCAGAAGAAATGCAACAGAACTGGCATAGGATTCAACAAAATTAGAAACTACCACTTCTTTTTTGTTTTTATCAAAAGTGACATACAGCCATGAGAAGGCGCCAAAGGCAATGATCCCCATAATAATTAAAATCAAAAGGATCACCACCTTTTTAAACCACCGTAATTCTTTGAGCAGCCTGGGCTTTTTTTTATAGGGTGATAGTTTTCGGTTTGAATAAGGCAGCCGGTCTAAAATGTGTGATAACGCAGATACTACTTTGCCCATGGTTTGAGGCCGCAGGTCCGGGTCGTCCGACAGCATGATTTTGATCAGAACGGCAAGTTCAGGATCTAGACCTTTTAGTTCATCAACCTTTGAGGAGAAGTCTTTCAGGTTGTGGTCTGCGGTTAAAAGTTCAATAAATATTTTCCCAAGAGACCAGATACCGCTTTTAAAATCAATGGCTCCCTGGTTGATAATATCAGGGTGACATTCAAGCAATTTTTGCAGCATGGGACCGTGGTGGGTTGCCCTTGCACTCAGAAACCTGGAAAGCTTATAGTTGATTTTTACATGGAGATTTTTTGTTTTTTCTTTTGGGATCAGGATATCATCAAGAATCAGGTAGGGCATAAAATGATCAGCTTTATTTAACATATCAAGTACGGATGCGATATTGTGAAAAAGGGTGATTATCCTGCGCTGGTCATTCAATTGTCCGGACATAAAGATAGAGCCCCAATCAGACGCATCGACCCATTCGCTGACCCTGTACCAGAGCCCGTCACTGCTTTTTTTAACGGTATAATGCTGGACAAAGTGCTCGGACGGCAGTTTGTTGAGTTCTTTGAGCTCTTTTTCGAGCCGTTTGGCAACACGGTCATCCACGCCTGATTCTTTCGCGAATAATCTGATGGAAACCGGCGTTTTACCATGGCCTTTTACAGCTTTGCAGACAAGAGAGGAATGGCCCTCATGGATAATGGCCAAAATCCTGTAATCATCAATAAATTTTATTCCGTCTACAATGTGGCCGCCGCAGGCCGGGCACGTTGTAATCTTTTGAGAGATAATTTGTCCGCATGATTTGCATTGTTTCATAATCGGGACTCTTTATCGATTCTTTAAGTTTGCATGAAGGTTAATTGCAAACTTGAGTTAGTCATCATAAGATGAGGCCTTTTCCTTTTATAATAAGGTGGTTAGCAAGGATAGTCAAGAAAAAGGCAGGGGTAGAAAGAGCCAAATGTCTGTCGGGATCAAATCTATTTCTTGACAGTCTGTGAGAATCGTTTTATTCAGTATTAAAGAAAAAATATTTGTGCGGGAGCATGATTGTCATGCTGAGAGGGGTTTGCCCGACCGTTCATAACCTGATCCGGATAATGCCGGCGGAGGGAACGAATCTATTATTAACCATTCTCTGATGATCAGATGTTTTTTTCAGAGGATGGTTTTTTTATTTTGGAGAGAAATGATGAAACAAAAGATTTTTTTGATTATAGTATGCTTAGTACTGATCAGCCTTTTTGCCTGCTCAAAAGAAGAGCAAAACCAGGATGAAGCACAACCGATAATAACTGAGAGTCAAACGGTAACTATTATGACCCATGACAGTTTTAGTGTCAGTAAAGAGGTCGTCTCAAGGTTTGAAGCCAGGCTTCATGCAAAAATTATCATCCTGAAATCCGGAGACGCGGGAGAAGCGCTTAACAAGGCGATTTTGTCAAAAAACAATCCCCTTGCAGATATCTTTTACGGGGTAGATAATACATTTTTAAGCAGGGCTTTGAAAGCAGATATGTTTGTTGCTTACGCCCCTTTGCACTTGGATGCGGTTGACCAGGCGCTGAAACTGGACCCTGAAAACAGGCTCGTTCCAGTGGATTTTGGAGATGTCTGTTTGAATTATGATATCAAATGGTTTAAGGAGAATAATAAAGTGCCTCCTGCCATGCTGGAAGATTTAATAAAACCTGCATATAAAGGATTAACCGTTGTTGAAAATCCTGCAACATCTTCTCCGGGACTGGCGTTTTTACTGGCAACCATCAGCCGGTTTGGCCAGGACGGGTATATTGATTACTGGCAAAAACTTAAAGCCAATGAGGTTCTTGTGACCAATGGCTGGAAAGAAGCTTATTGGGGAAAATTCACCGCAGCATCCAAAGGGGATAAACCCATTGTCGTCAGTTATGCATCAAGCCCGTCTGCTGAAGTCTTTTTTTCTGAAACAAAGTTAAATCAAGCCCCCACCGGCGTAGTGATTGAAAACGGATCTGCATTCAGGCAGATTGAGTTTGCAGGGATTTTAAAAGGGACTTCCAACATGGAGCTTGCAAAAAAAACCATGGACTTTATCCTGTCAAAAGATTTTCAGGAAGATATCCCCTTGCAGATGTTTGTTTTCCCGGCAAACAAAAATGTCGAACTGCCGGATGT
>NZ_JABZFL010000043.1 GCF_014237455.1 Desulfobacula sp.
GTCAGGCTTTCCTTATTGTCGTTATTGAGCTCAATAACGACAATAAGGAAAGCCTGACCCCAGTTACTGACCCCAGTTAAATTTCTACTTCTGCAGGAATAATAATCGCTGCATCCTGAATGTCTGACAGTTTGGGGATTTCTTTTTTCCCGGCCTTCCATCCCCTGTGTTTCAAAACACCCTCAAATGGAGGCTCTCCTGAAATATTTCCAACAAGCTTAATTGAATCAATATCAAACCCTGGTTCAATCGTTACCATTTCACCCTCTTCATTGTCTATCACAGGCTTTGGATCAATATATTTTTTTATTGTCTTTTTACAGTCTTCATGAATACTTCGTACAGCAGCACCAATCTGCTCATCATCATACAAACTTAAATCTTCATCAAAAAAATCCAGAAGCCGCCCATCCCGCTGCAATACAGACAAGCTGTGCAGAAACAAACGTGTTTTCCGGTCCCGCTCTATTTTCTGATCCACAAAATCTTTTTTAACATGAACTTCAGCAACCGTCTTTGACTTTGAGCTTCTCAAAACAAGCCATAATACCCAGCCAAACAATAAAAGGCCCACTGCTGCTGCCGGCACTACCCATAAATAAAAATTATTGGATATCAGCTCTAAAATATTCATAAGCCAGACGCTTCCTTTCAAAATCCATAAATAAAAAAACCATGCTGTGATTTACAGCATGGTTTAGATAATAATACAAAAATAGTCTATATCAAGCAACCGCTTTTTAAAGACTGTTTTTTAAAAATTGGGAATCAGGGGAAAGTTGCTACATCAAAACTTTTATTCATCTTTTACAACAATAACATCCTTATTGGCATCAAACACTTTCTGTCCAATCCCTTTCACCTGCATAATGTCTTCAGGTTTCTGAAAAGGATTGTCCTTTCGATATTCAATTATTCTTTCTGAAATTTTGTCTCCGACATGCTTAAGGGTCACAAGTTCTTTTTTGATTGCTGTATTTATATTTATTTTTCCACTGCCGGCAATCACCGGCTGACAGAAACTGAGAAATAACAAACTGATCAGGATTAACAAAGATACTTTTTTAATTTGATTCATTTTAGTCTCCTTTTTTTAATAAGAAAATACAAATGTCCCCTGATTCCCAAGAGTTTTTGAATTCGCTCATTTCATAATAGAAAATTCGCCAGAAATTAGATCTTTCTGGCAACCGATTCATTCTTGCGATAAAAATTATAAAAAAATCAGGGGGCTCTGTCAATCAGGGTAAACCCTGATTTTTGAAGAAAAAATCAAAGAAATATCAATTTTTTTACTTTTTTCCGCAATATTTCGATCCCGCCATTCAGATTTTCTGTAGAATCAATATATAAAAAATCTCCAGTCGATCAGCCAATCCTCTCTGAGTTATGACCACATCTTTAATTTTTATGTCTCCGGGCAAAAAACGAGACAAACCCAAACCCAGCAAAACAACATCCCAAAAAAATCACAACCGCCAAATTTCCATACCCGCGAAGAACCAGGGCGCCGATTCCCACCAGAACCTGCAACACCCCATATCCTGTGGAAACCTTCCAGTGAGCCACTCCCATTTCATTGGCAAGCAACTGATAAAAATGCCTCCGATGCGGTTTCATCAACTTATCCACCTTTATCAAAGGAAAATCATCCTTTATCCTCACATACAGGGTCGTCAGCTCATCTGCATAAAAAGGAAAAAGAAACGCACAAAGAACCATAAAATCATTCAGACTATAAGACAATCCCACCACCAGCCCGGCATACACAAACCCAAGCATAATGCTTCCCACATCCCCCATGAACACACGGGCTTTCGGCATATTAAAGGGTAAAAAACCCATGCACGCCAGACCCATGCAACCGCTGAGGACAATAAAAGAATCAGCCCCCCCTGAGAGAACCACAAATAAAGCCATCAAGCCGAATGCTATCATACCGGTAATACCGGCAATCCCGTTGATTCCATCCATGAAATTATAATAGTTTGCCGTTCCTGCAACAAACACAGCAAAAAAAGGGATCAACAGATAAACAGGCCACCCCCTTCCTTCCCAGTAAAACAGGCCAGACAACAGACCAATGCTTGCCAGAAGCTGAATCCCCAGCCGAATTTTTGGGGCAATCTCCCTGCGATCACCATACAGACTCAAAAGGGAAATCAGCCCGGCACACATCCAGAATAATATCGGAAGCCCCAGCACCCACGATGCCAATAAAAAAGCGGCCAGGATCCCAATCCCACCGCCCTTTGGAACAACTCCCTTATGGGAACTCCGGTTACTGGCCTTGTCCAAAAGTCCAAAACCACTGCCCCACCTGACGATAAGCCAGGCGCCGGCACTGCCAAGAGCTAAAGAGGCTATGTAAACAATTAAATAATTCATTTTAAAATCTGACCTTTATGAAATTATGAAGTATTCTCCGGTCTCTCTTCTCCCGACACCGACGCTAAACCGAACCTGACCCCAGTTAAAGCTCTATCCATAGAAACAACCGGCTTCCACCCCAGCAGATCCCGCGCCTTGGAGCTATCCACCTGCAAAGAACCAAACAGACGATCTGCAACATTCCTTTTGCCTAACAGACCCGCCACAAAGGTCATCAAGCCAACAGGCACCGGCAGTAAAAGAGACCGCTTTCCAAAAGCCCGCGCCATCTTCTGCAACAACTCAGTAGTCGATACATCCTCTTCATCAGAAATCAAAAATACTTCATTTGCAGCTTTAGGGTGATCCATACAATGAATAATAAAATTCACCAGATTATCCAAAGCCACAAAACTGCGTTTATTATGTACAGCACCCAATGGCAGCGGAACACCTCTTTGAACCCACTTCATCAGCAAACGAAAATTAGCCTTGACCCCAGGTCCATAAACCAGAGGCGGCCGAATAATCACAACCTCAAGTTCTGTTTCTTCAGCGATCGCCATCAACCCCTGCTCAGCTTCATACTTTGAAACCGCATATGCATCCTGTGGCTCAGGGACATCCTCTTCAGAAAAGCTTCTCCGCACACCCTCCACCTGCCTCCCTGTTTTTTCCCCATTAACCTTAACAGAACTAATAAACACAAACCGTCGAACCCCGGCCGCCACAGCCTGCCGAGCTAGCTTCAAAGTGCCCGCTGTATTTACCTTGCGAAACTCCGCCAACGGATCAGCAGCTGAGTCATTCATAATATGAGCACTTGCAGCAGTGTGAATCACCACATCAATTCCATCAAGCGCTTTGCTCCAATCATCAAACCAATAGATATGATCAGCGATATATATCGAGAGCCGTACTATTCCTTTTGCATCACTGTCTTCTTTAGGTAAAACAATCGCAATTGGATAAGAAAGAGCAACCACCGGTGAAATCATGGAGGTTATTGCCAGAAAAGTGCCTAAAAGACCATAAATTTCTGGTCCGTAAAGCCGGGTAACCACTGGAGAAAAAACCATTGCAATAGCCTGTGCCCCTGCAGTACCACCGGCCACGATAGCCACATTCCGTATGAATTTGTTTTTTATTATATGTATGAGTTTACTTATCAAAGGAGTTGCGCTGAATAGTTACAAAAAAGTAATAATATTCTGATGACTAATTTCATGATGGAATACCGAAAGTACCGGTAAGTCAGCCTGATTTTTCAAGAGCACCTTTTGGGTCAGGATATATGAAACCTTTGCACGAGTCATCTATTCTCCCTACAAAACACAGGTGCTTCCCTGCACCTCGTATTCGGGCACGATTTCTTTTATTTTTTCCCTGATACCCTGCACATCATGCAGAGATGCCACAGTGTAGAGATTCTGGAGCTGATCCAGCAGATGTTGCCGGAAAACCTCCTGACTGCCCATACCGTCCCAGTCTCCATCAGCTTTGAGCACCATGATTTTCTCATGCATGGTGGGCACAATCCCTTCGCCCTCCGTGATGAGTTCCTCATACAGTTTTTCCCCCTGGCGAAGCCCTGTGAACTGCACCTCAATATCATCATCCGGCTCTTTGCCGGACAGCCGGATCAGATCCCGGGCCATATCCGCGATCTTGATGGGTGTGCCCATATCCAGAATAAAGGTTTCCCCGCCTTTTCCCTGGGCACCTGCCTGGAGGATCAGCTGGGATGCTTCAGGGATGGTCATGAAATACCTTGTCACTTCGGGATGGGTCACGGTCACGGGTCCTCCCCGCTCGATCTGCTCTCTGAACAAAGGAATGACAGACCCGGAAGATCCCACAACATTGCCAAACCGCACAGACATCATACGTGTACCATTGCCCATGTAGCTCCGCACCAGCAGCTCACACACCCGCTTGGAGGCACCCATGATATTGGTGGGCCGCACAGCCTTGTCCGTGGAGACCAGCACAAAATAACCAACCCCGTACTCCAGGGCCTTTTCCAGCATCACATGATTGCCCCGGATATTGTTGGACACGGCCTGCCAGGGATTGCGCTCCAGCATGGGAACATGCTTGTATGCAGCAGCATGGAAGATCACCTGGGGCTTATAACGCTGCATCATACTCTCAATGAGTTCCTCATCCTGGATCTGGCCCAGGACCGTGCTGTACTGCTGATACCCGGCCCTGTGCTTCAACTCCATCTGGATGTGGTAAAGTCCTGATTCAGACACGTCCAGGAGGACTAGCTGCCGGGGCTGGAATTTTATAATCTGGCGGCACAGTTCACTTCCTATACTGCCGCCTGCCCCGGTCACCAGAACAATTTTATCATTGAGATACCCTGCGATCTTATCAGAGTCCAGCTCCACGGGTTTCCTGCGCAGCAAATCTTTATATGAGACATCCCGCAGGGTCTTCACGCTGACCTTACCGTCGATAATATTGCTCAGGCCCGGCAAGGTCTTGAACTGCAGGTCACAGGCCTTGCACGCTTCCACAACAACCCGCATCTGCCGCCCCGTAGATGACGGCATGGCAATCAAAACTTCTTTGACCTTGTGCTTTTCCCTGATGACACCCAGATCCTTTACCCCGCCCAACACGGGCACCCCGTGGATGGACCGGCCCTGCTTGCTCTTATCATCATCGGCAAATCCAACCACACGATAGGTGAGCCTGGGATTTTCACTCACCTCACGGAAGAGCTTTTCACCAGCGCTGCCGGCCCCATAAATCAATACAGGATTAAAGTCCTTGCTGGTTTTAAATAAATGAAAGGCAGACTCGGTTCCCGTGTTCATGTACTTCTGGAAAATAAATCTGATAAACACCCGCAGTCCCCCGGTAAACAAAAAGGCCAGCACCCCGTCAATAAGGAACACACCCCTGGAATAACCCTGGAACCGATGTACAATAAGTATAATTGCCATTAATACCAGGGTGGACAAGACCGTGGCCTTGCAAAGCTTCCACAGATCGGGAATACCCGTATACCGGAACATGCCCTTGTAAAGCCCCATAAACAAAAATGCCGTTGCCTTAACAACAAGCACAATGGGCAGCAGGGAAAGAACCTGGGCAAAATAATACCGGTCCAGTATGAACTCGAACCGAATAAGATAGGCAGAGAACAAAGCTGCTGAAAAAAGGATCAGATCAAGAAAAAAAATTACATAAAAATTAAAATGTCTCAGCTGGGTAAACATCCTTATGGGGTCAGGCTTTCCTTATTGTGGTTATTGAGTTGTATTATGGATATATACATGATATGAGCAATTATGGCAAGAAAACCTCGAATTCACTATCCCGGCGCAATTTATCATGTAATGCTCAGGGGTAACGCAAAGCAGACTATCTTTCATAAAGATGAAGAATACCGGTATTTCGAAGATATCCTGGACCAGGCACTGGATCAATACTCACTCATGCTGCACGCGTACTGCTGGATGAAAAATCATGTTCATATGGCATTGCAGGTCAAAGACAAGCCTCTTTCGAAACTGATGCAAAATATCTCTCAGCGCTATACACACTGGTTCAATAAGCGGCATGACCGGGTCGGACACCTGTTCCAGGGACGTTACAAAGCAATTCTTGTAGACAAAGATGCATATCTGTTAGAGCTGATCCGTTACATTCATCTTAACCCGGTGCGCGCCAAGTTGGTAACTGATCCGATTGATTATCGTTTCAGCAGCCATGCAGCATATACCGGGCATGTCCAATCCCCTTCCTGGTTAAGTGTTGACCAGGGCCTGGGTCAATTCGGCAAAACAAAATCTGCCGCACATGCCTCCTATTTGCATTTTATGGGGCAGACAACCGAGGAAGAACTTCTGGAGCAGCTCCGCCATGGCAGCAAGGAAGGGCGAATACTTGGCAATGAAAGCTTTGTCAGAGATGTACTCAAACAAAACAGTGAAAAGGTTTTTGCAAAAATTACAATTGAGCAGTTGGTGGATGTAGCAGCACAGGTTTACAAGGTCTCACCTTTGGAAATGACAAGTGCCAGCCGTGCAAGATATCTGGTAGAAGCAAGAGCAATGACCGCACTGATCGGCATGGATCATTGCGATTATTTGCTGTCGGATTTTGCACAATACTTTAACCGGAATCTGCCGTCAATGAGCAAACTGGTCAAGACAATACGTACCCGCCTTACAAAAAACAGGTCAATGCATGAAAAAATGGAACATATCAAAAACCAAATAACCACAATAAGGAAAGCCTGACCCCGTTAGATTGCGGTGACAATCCGTTGCTGCTCTTTTTTCGTCAAATAGGGATGCATGGGAAGGCTGAAGATCCGGCCTGCACAATCTTCAGAAACCGGGAAATCACCTTTTTTATACCCCAGATCTTGATAAGCTGTCTGTAAATGTAATGGCGTTGGGTAGTATATTGCTGTGGGAATGCCATTCTCTTTCAATCTTTCCTGGATACGAGAACGCATCTCACCATCCTTTGCCAGCAAAGAATACTGAGCCCACACGCTCTTATACCCGTCAAAAACCCCAGGCACCACAACACCGCCCCCACCCTGCAGACCTTCAATCACCCGGGTATATCTTTGGGCAGCATCCCTTCTTTTTTGAACTTCACGGGGAAATATCGTCATCTTTGCCAGAAGAATTGCCGCCTGCAAGGTGTCAAGACGTCCATTTATTCCCAAACGCACATTATCATATTTATCAGATCCCTTTCCATGGACCCGTACGGAATTAAGCTTTTCAGCAATCTCATCTAAATCAGTAAAAATCGCTCCCCCATCACCATAACAGCCCAAAGGTTTGGCAGGGAAAAAAGAGGTACACCCGATATCTGCCAGCCCACCCGCCGACCGGCCTTTATACTCAGCCCCGAGCGACTGGGCCGCATCTTCTATAACAACCAGATCATTGTCTCTTGCAATTTTGTTAATGCCATCATAATCACAGGGAAGTCCGAACAGATCCACGGGTATAATTGCTCTGGGAGTCAGCCCTGAAGGATAATCTTTTTTAAATTCAAGCACTGCCGTTTCAAGCTTTTCCACAGACATATTAAATGTACCCGGATCAATATCCACAAAAGCAGGCACTGCCCCCAGAATTCGAATGGCTTCAGCCGTGGCAATAAAGGTAAAAGGCGTTGTAAAAACCGCATCCCCGGGCCCGACACCATAGGCCATAAGAGCCATGATCAGTGCATCAGTCCCGGATGAACAGGTCAATGCATGTTTGACACCCACAAACTCAGCCAACCGGGTCTCCAGCTCCTTCACCTCCGGCCCCATAATATATTTGCCATGCTGTAAAACAGCCCGAATATTGGCTTCAATATCCGGCAGGATTTTTTTCTGCTGGGCAGCAAGATCAACAAAGACAATACCATCATCCCCAGAATTATCATTGACATCATTCAACCATTGATAATCCTTTCCACACACGGAACAGACCATATCATCATTAATCTTTTCCCCGCACTCGCACATCCACCCTGTCTGTCTTGCAGGATTGCCAACCACAAGGGCTTGATCCAATACATCCTTTGTCACAACAGCCCCGGCTCCCACAAAAGCATATTTCCCGATTGTCACCCCGCAGACAATGGTACAATTGGCCCCTAAAGAAGCCCCTTTTTTCACCAAAGTCGGCCGGATCTCATCCATTCGCCTTATGGCAGACCTGGGGTTGAATACATTGGTAAATACCATGGAAGGCCCGCAGAACACATCATCTTCAAGGGTCACCCCCTTGTACACAGACACATTGTTCTGAATTTTGCAGTTGTCGCCAACCTTAACATCCGGCCCCACCACCACATTCTGACCGATACTGCACCCTTTGCCCACAATTGAATTTTTCAAAATATGGGAAAAATGCCATATCTTTGTATCAGCACCAATCTCAACCTGCTCGTCAACTACTGCCGTTTCATGAATAAACATAGGGGGTCAGGCTTTCCTTATTGTGGTTATTGTGGTTATTGCCTGGATTTTTCTGTCGCGGATTTGCACTTGTTTTTGTTCCGGGCACAAGGGATTCATTTCAAAGTCAATTCTATATCCCATAAGTTTTATCGTGTGGGCCAAGTAGAACAAATTTCAAAGTTTCATCCTGTGTGTCTTTACAATCGGAATACAGAACAACCGTATCATCTTTTTTTTGAACCTGTTTTTTGATTGATGAATGTTTTTTTATTGCTTTTAGAAAAACGGATTCAAATTTTATATCCATCAGTCTCCAAAAACATCATCATATGAATGCCAGGTTGATGTTCCATTCTGCAATTTTGTTTGAACTTCGATCATACTCTCATTAAAAACCGGGTTGGAAAGGATCTCGTTAGTTTTTTCACCCTCAACTCTTCGTTTAAGCGATAAAATATACTGGGTGACAATATTAGCAATGCTGGTACGATTTTCGGCAGCATATATTTTTATAAAATCAGCAAGATCTTTATCTGTACTTATATTTAATCTAGTTTTTGTCATAATATCCTCCAGACCAATAAATAATGATTCTTGCGCCTAGCATACGCCTAATAGGCGCAAAGTTAAACAGATAAATTTTTTAATACTATAGCAGACACTCAATAACCACAATAAGGAAAGCCTGACCCCAATCCACTTATAAACCGAGGTGGATACTGATAGCTTTGTTCATGCTTTGAATCAGATCTTTATTCAACTTTCCAACCTTTTTTATAAGCCTTGCCTTATCTATTGTGCGGATTTGATCTGCCTTGGCTTTTGAGTCTTTGTTTAACTGGGTAGATTTTTTGGGTAAATAGATTTCAAATGGATATATTTTTGAAAGATTTTTAGATGTGATTGGAATAATCGAGACTGTTTCTGAATTCCTGTTACCAATATTGTTTGAAACAATAATTGCAGGTCTTGTTTTTGAAATCTCATGTCCGATGACCGGATCAAGAGCCGTTAAAAAAATTTCTCCTCTTTTAATAGTCATCCCAATGCTCAAGATCTATGGATTCAAAATCTTTGGCGATGTCTAATGCCTCATTCCTTCTTTCTTGATACCCTTCTGCAAGAAGCGCTTCCAAGATTTCCTTGTTTTTTCGGGCAATCCTCTGTTTTATGGCCTCAGCAATAAACTGGCTTCTTTTACGAGGGGGAGCGGCCTGGTTAAGCTCTTTAGCAATAGCTATCGGAAGTGTAATGTTTAATCTGACAGTCTCAGTACTCATACAAAACTCCTTATATTTGAATGGTACTTATTATGCGCATATAAACGCACATTGTCAATATTTAAAAACCGATAAAAAAAACTTGATTTTCTCCTGGTGCTCTTTTCGGCACGGTATCAGACCCCGTC
>NZ_JABZFL010000089.1 GCF_014237455.1 Desulfobacula sp.
GTGGCCTCCTGAATTTGGTTGTTTTTTTGTCTCATAAACTTATTATAACCTTTATTCATGGGGTTCCTCAAGCTTTTTCTTTACTAATTTACTACTTTTTTTATGCAACGACAGGGTAAACCAACCCCCCCTTTTTGGGAATCCATATCATTTATGTGATAGATGGATTCTATTTGTTCCGGGGTCATTCCAGCACCATCATCTGAAATACAAACCTCAAGCACATCCATATTTTTTACAATTTTGATTTCAATCTTACCGCCGTTTTCATTGCTTAAGATGCCGTGCTTTATTGAATTTTCCACCAGGGGCTGGATAATCAGGGGAGGAACAGGCCATTGCTCACATTCTTTTTTAACATCAATTTTGACATTGATCCTATCGCCAAAACGCGCTTTTTCAATGGTTAAATATGATTTAATCTGTTTTAATTCATCTGACAGCTTAACAAAGCCCCGGCTGGAATTCAGGTTTTTTCTCATATAAGAAGACAGGTCAAGTATCAGTTCACGCGATTTTTTGGGATCTGTCCGGCAGAATGATGCAATTGTGTTTAATGAATTAAAAAGAAAATGCGGGTTTATCTGGGCCTGCAAATGTTTTATTTTTGTGTGGGCCAGGAGTTGTTCTTTTGTCTGTATATCTTCAAGTTCAAACTGGGTTGAAAAAAGTTCGCTCAACCCCTGGGCAATTTTAAATTTTATTTTATCTAAAGAGATATCGTTTGATCCATACAGTTTTAAGGTACCAATCATGTGGTTCTTTTTTTTAAGGGGAACAATAATTGCCGAGTTGAACGGGCAGGTTGAAACACTGCATCCAATATATTTAGAGCTTCTGTGAAAAATAGATTTTTCTTTTTTAAGGACATCACGTGTCGCTGTTGTGCGGACCTTTTCCCCGGCAAGATGATGATCGTCACCTGCACCGATATGGGCAAGTATGGTGGTGTTATCTGTTATGGCAACGGCTGCAACTGCCATACGGTTGAAAATAATTTCCGCGGTTTTTTTAGCAGATGCCATATTGAGTCCGGCACGAAGATATCCTACGGTCTCGTTTGCAATTGCCAGTACATGCTGGGCCTGAATAGATTCCCTTTCTTCCCTTTTCGCAAACAAGACTTTTATCAGGTGGATAAAAAGTGCCGTACCAATAGGATTTGAAAGCATCATGGGGAATGCAATTATTTTTACCAGCGCAACTGCTTCAAAATAGGGGCGACACATGGCAAGGACCATGAGCATATGTATTCCCTCGCCAATGAAACAGATGAAAGCCGCGACTCTCCAGTCCCGGCTGTATTTGCCGAGGCGTCTTGATAAAAATCCTGCACACATGCCTTCAAAAAGTGTTGCAAGCGCACACGGTATGGCACTGAACCCCCACGGGTCAATTAGAATGCGATGCATCCCTGCAATAAAGCCGGCTCCCGTACCCACAAGGGGGCCGGCATAAAGGCCGGCGGTGATGATCGACATGGCACGAAGATTTGCAAATGAATCAAAAATCTGATTGCCGCTATAGGTGCCCAGAATTCCAAAAAAACCGAAGAAAAGAATGAGAAAGATCCTGTTCAGATAGGATTTTTTTTTTATTCCAAATTCCTGAATCGGGGAAATCGCAAGAAGAATAAGGGCCGCAGCAACTATAAAACCGGCATGTTTGGCAAGATTTAATATGAGCGTCGTATCAGGCATTATCAGATCCCTAAGTGCTGTTTAAACAGTTTTACCCTGTCCCGTGTTACAATCAGTTCGGTTTTATTCCCATCGTTCATGGTTAAATGGTATTTTCCGTGGAACCATGGACTGAACTCTTTAATATGGTTAAAGCTGACAATGGTATTGCGATGGCTTCTAAAAAATAAATTGGACGCAAGATGCAGTTCAAGATGGTTAAGTGTGTTGATACCGTAAAGAGTATAGGGATTTTTTTTTGTATGAATCGATATTTTCTTATCCTTATACCTGCAGAAAACGATATCATCGGGATTTAAAAGAAGAAGCCTTCCTTTATGTTCAACGGAGATCTTTTTGATTTTTTTTATAGTTATGGTTTTTTCAATTAATTTTTTAAGCTCTTTTTGAATCAGGTTCTCATTTTTTAAGTTTAATATCTCTTTTACCCGGTTTATACTTTTTTCAAGCCGGTCTTGAGAAAAAGGTTTCATGATGTAATCAATGGCATTTTTTTCAAATGCTTTAACCGCATACTGGTCATATGCGGTTGTAAATACGACAAGTGGGGGTTTTTTCATGTTTTTAATTTCAGAAATAACATCAAAACCGCTTTTTCCCGGCATCTGTATATCAAGAAAAATAAAGTCGGGCCTGTTTTTTTGTATTGATGTAACAGCCTTTGATGCAGAATCTGCCTGATCCATTATTTTTATTTCATCATATTCTGAAAGCAGATAGACAAGTTCCTCTCTTGCCGGGTGTTCATCATCTATAATAATGCAGTTAATTTTCATGCCACCTTAATTTTATCAAGTAAAATTAATCCATATATTTTTATGGCAGTATTTTTTAAAAATTTCAAGATTACCTTTTTATTTCCATGACTGATGCTAATCAAGATAAAATCTTTCATAAGGATTTAAGTTGGTTTATACTGCATGTTCCAAAATAAATTTTGGAACATGCAGTATGCTGTTTAATAAAAGGGCGCTTTTTAATTTTAAAGTTATAAATATGAAAGAAAAAACAAAGAAACTGGTCATTATCACAGGTTATTTTACAGGGGAATCTTATGGGCTTTTAGGTCCCCAGATGGCAGCCACCATTATTAATGATTATACTGATTATGCCGCCATCGTTGTGGGAGTTACCAATGAGGATGATAAAAAAGATTTAAAAATCGCCTTAAACCATTATTTTAAAGACCGTCAAAAAGTTGTGGGATTTTCAACTCTTGGGGGAAGACCGGATCTATTTGATTTTGCCGGAGAATTAAAAGATGAGGGTGCAATTACTA
This sequence comes from Desulfobacula sp., assembly GCF_014237455.1. Lineage (GTDB taxonomy): Bacteria > Desulfobacterota > Desulfobacteria > Desulfobacterales > Desulfobacteraceae > Desulfobacula. Next base: position 2,980 of record NZ_JABZFL010000089.1, read on the forward strand.
TTCTTGCCGGTCCCCAGGCAGGACCTGATTATAAAGGGGAAATTGATTGGCAGACACATCCCCACCGGTTTAAAGGATTATCTGATCATTTTTCCTTTGCCCTTCACGGCCCGGCCCAACAGATAATACCGGTTTTAGCATCAGGCCCGGATTTTGATGTATCAAAACTTGAAGGGGTTTTATGCAAGGGTGAACAGGGTCAAATTATTGAAAATCCATCCATACCCTGGGATGATGCCTTCCTTTCAAAAGTGGACTGGCAAACACTCCATGTCCTGAAGGATGCAGTTTTTGAGCCGATAACCATTACAACTGCACAGGTATTGCAACAGATCGGGTGCCAGCATGCAGCGAAAGAAAGAAAAATCTCCATTGACTATCCTGCGGGGCTTACAAAAAAAGGCTTTCAACCGTCGTTTGTTACTATTTGCCAGAAAGGATGCAGTTTTTGCGATGTGGCAGCGGATAAAGGATATATGGGAGCAGTGAATGAAACGGCAATAAAAGAACAATTATTATGTTTACCAACAAGCCCAGACGGCAGGAAAATACCGTTTGAGCTGATTAATGAAAGTCCGTTGTTTAAGCTTGCAAGAATCTTTGAACTGATGGATGAACAGTCTGCTGAATTGTCCCAGATCAATCTAACCCTTCGAGCGGATTATTTCTTAAACGGATTGGAGTCTTTGGAAAAAGTACTAAAAATTGCTGTAAAAAAGAATGTTCGAATTTTATTGTCTTCCATTGGATTTGAGTCTTTTGATGATACTATTTTAAAGAATCTTAACAAAGGCCTTGATAAACAGACAAATCTTGATGCCGTTCAGGCGATAAGACAATTAAAATCCAGATATCCTGCTCATTTCGGTTACCTGAAAGAAGAAGGGGCCAATCACGGGTTTATCCATCCCACCCCCTGGGACAACCCGGATATCTCTTATGGGATCAATAAAACTATCAGCATGTATCAACTCTCCCTGGATATTTTACCCAACCACAGCACACCGTTGATCATTCATCATGCTTCAGGCCTTGCAGACTGGATACGGCAGATTGAATTAAAAGAGCATATTGAATTCCAGAGACTTGGCACGACTATTGGGTGGTGGCAGACAAAGGATCGATCTTTCATATGAATATTTTTTCAACCATTATTCCAATATTTATTATTATCTTTTTAGGATTATTTGCAAAACAAAAAAGATTTATCACACCGGATTTTTTAAATCAGGCCAATCGCCTGGTATATTATATTGCCATTCCGGCCATGATTTTCAGCTCCATTTCAAAAGCCAGCTTAAACACCCAGATGAATCTTGAAGTGATCCTCATCACACTGGTTTCGCTGGTGGCAATTACTGCCATTGCCTTTGGGGCAGCCTGTTTTTTAAAAATGGCAAAACCATCAAAAGGAACGTTTATTCAATGCGCGTTTCATGGCAATCTTGGTTATATTGGCCTTGCAGTTGCATTCTATTATCTGGGGAATAGCGGATTTGTAAAAGCTGCGATCATAGCAGGGTTTGTGATGATACTTCAGAATATCCTTGCCGTCATTGTCTTGCAATATCACAGCAGGAACAACAAAGATCGCCCAGGGATGTTTGATACCATGAAAAAAACCATGGCCAACCCTGTGATATTGTCAGCCCTGGCAGGCATTTTATTCTCTCTGTTCAATATAGCAATGCCCTTGATTATTGACAGGGCTCTGGATATTTTAAAGGGTATGGCGTTGCCCCTGGCCCTGCTGATTATTGGTGCGTCCCTTTCTTTTGAAAAATTAAAACCACAGTTTTTGAATGTTCTGATATCCTGCTTTTTAAAGGTGATGGTTGCACCTGCTATCGGATTTATATTGTTTAAGCTTTTATCTGTTCATCCAGACGATTATCTTCCGGGATTGATTATCCTTTCTTCTCCCAGCGCAACGCTTACTTATATTATGGCAAAGGAGATCGGGGGTGATCCTGATTTTGCAGTGGCAGCCATATCCATTTGTACCATTATGTCAGGTCTGACCTATGGGTTGTGGCTCACTATCGGCTAGGTTAGCCAGAGGCGTTTAAATATTTTTAGCTAAAACACCATCTATATGGTATGGTTAATCTGTTGATAGAATTAGGGTAATAAAATAGAAAGGAGAAATAAAGTGAAATACGGATGGGTGCTTTTGCTTTGCTTTTTATTATTTCCCGGATGTGGAGAAAATGAATCTGCCACTAAAGTGGACTTGAGTAAAAAGGAGCAGGTTGCACTTAAAGAGGAGGCAGACGTTGTCACTTATGCCTATCTTCCCCAATATTCCCATACGGTATCTCACACCCGTCACCATGCTCTCATTCAATATTTACGAAAAGTGACCAGCCTGAATATCAAACAGATATTTCCGGATACATTTGACGAGCACATGAAAATGGTGGGCCAGAAAAAAATTGATATTTCCTTTTCCAATCCGGTTGTTTATGTAAAAATTGCCCATCAATATGGAGCAGAGGCCTTTGCCAGGATTGTGGAAATGGACGGCAAAGATAGCTTCAGGGGGCAGATTATTTGCAGGACAGATAATTCATTCATCCAAACCATATCCGATTGTCGTCATAAAAGATGGATTGCCGTGGACTCAACATCAGCAGGAGGCTATCTATTCCCATTGGGTCATTTCATGGACCATGGCATTACAAAACTGGATTTTAAGGAGATTGCCTTTGCACCGGGTCCCGGAGGAAAGCAGGAAAAGGTTGTTCTTTCTGTTTATGCCGGGAAATATGATATCGGAACCATCAGGGAAGGCACTTTGGAAGTGGTGTCAGGTAGAATAAATGTCAATAAAATAAAGATTGTTTCAATGACAGACCCCTACCCGGGGTGGGTGTATGCTGCCAGGAAAAACCTGGATAAAAAGATCGTGGAAAAATTAAAACAGGCTTTGGGGAAACTGGATTTTAATATTAAGAGTCATCGTGAAATATTAGAGGCCGCCGATTTTATTAAGGTAATAAGCTCTTCCGATTCGGATTTTGACTCTGTGAGGCAATTGGCTGCCAGGGTGGACATAAGTCTTGATGAATAAAGGATGACATAAATAAATGAAGCTGGGATTTCGTGGTAAAATATATCTGGGTTTTTTTTCTCTGCTTCTGATCCAGGGCCTTGTTATTTTTTTCTGGGTCAGCCATGTCGTAAAAGAATCCATGCTGGAAGAATTAAAAAATCGGGGAATTTCAATAGGAATAAGCCTTTCAGCCCGGATGGTGGAACCCATATTGGTTATGGATTTTTTGAGAATGAAAGTCCTGGTGGATGAAACCGTACAACTGGGCGATGATATCTTTTATACCTTTGTTCTGGATGAGGAAGACAACCCTCTTACCCATACGTTTAAACATGGGTTTCCAGTAGGGCTCAAAAGGTCAAACACTGTTCTGGACAACCAGAAAGGATCTATACAGCTTCTGGATATCGGCGAACACTTGATTTATGATTATGCAATTCCTGTTATTATTAATGATAATCGATTGGGAACACTGAGGCTGGGTCTTTTTCGAACACGGGCTGAAAAAGCAGTCAATAAAATCATCATTTCTGTGGTGGTAACTATAATGTTGACAATTCTCATTGCAGGTTTCATCGGATCCCTGCTGCTCAATCCTGTGACAAAAAGCATACAAAAGCTTCATGAATCCTCAGAACAGGCATTGCGGGGAAATCTTGATATCAGAACGGCTCCGATGTTGAAAAAAAATTGTTGGGATATTATGCAATGTCATCAAAAAGATTGCCCGGCATATAAAAATTTTCATCACCGGTGCTGGTATCTGGCAGGAACCCTTTGTCAAACTTGTGTTGAAGGTGAATACGCTAAAAAAATGGACTCCTGCCAGCAATGTTCTGTTTACAAACAATGTTCAGGAGATGAAATTCAGTGCCTGGCAGAAAGCTTTGATGCCATGACCTTGTCTTTGAGAGGCAACCTGTCTGATCTGAAAAGTGCCGAAAGTATTTTGAATGAACAAAAAGCCTTGCTCCAGATGATTTTGGATGCCATACCGGATTTCATATCCCTGCAGGATCATGAAGGCCGGTATGTCTCGGTCAACAGGGCCTTTTGTGAAATGTTGAATAAAAACAAAGAAGACATTGTCGGCAGGGGAAACGATGATTTGTTTTCCGGAAACCAGGCGGAACTATATAACCAAGAGGACAAAAGCATTCTTGAAACAGGAATTCCCCTTGTTAAAGAAAACAGACTGTCTGGATCAAAAGGACCAAAGTGGCTGCATGTGGTAAAAATTCCTGTTTCGGAAGTAAAAGACCGGGTAAAGGGTCTTGTCTGCAGCGGCAGGGATATTACACAGCTTAAAGCCGTTCAGGAACAGCTTACCCAGGCCCAGAAGATGGAATCTGTCGGGCGGCTGGCCGCCGGAGTCGCCCATGAGATCAACACACCCCTTGGGATTATCCTTGGATATGCCCAGCTTTTACTGGAAGATGTTGAAAAGGAAGGACAGATTTATGATGATGTGGCAACCATTGTTAAGCAGACAAAAATTTGTTCCAAAATTGTCGCAGATCTTTTAAATTTTTCCCGCTCCGGTAAAAGTATTATAACGGAGTTTAATATTAATGAAGCCATTGAAGAAGTTTTAGGTGTGGTGGAACATACATTCAGCTTGAATCATGTTATGGTGAAATATGAATACCATAAAGAGCCTTTGTTGATGAAAGGAGATAAGGAAAAAATAAAGCAGGTCTTTATCAATCTTTTGAACAATGCATTTGATGCCATTGAAGAAAATGGCAGCATCTTTGTTAACACCGGGATCGGGGAGATTCAAAATGAGATCCAAGTATCCATATCAGATACAGGTATAGGAATTGCTAAAGAAAATATAAGTAAGATATTTGAACCATTTTACACCACCAAGAGCCCGGATAAAGGAACAGGCCTCGGATTGTCAGTCACATTTGGTATTATAAAAGAGCATAACGGAAGGATTAAAGTCTTCTCTCCTCCGCTATCAGGAAAGAAAGAAGATGGGGGAACACAATTTATTGTTGTACTGCCCTCTGGCTTAAATATGAAAAAGGGAGAATTAAATGGCGAATATTCTCGCACTGGATGATGTTCTGGATGCAGCTAACCTGATTAAACGGATTCTTGAAAGAAAAGGGCATTCGGTTATTCCTTTTACGGAAGAAGAAGATGCCATCCAATTTGTGGGATCCAATAAGGTTGATCTGGCGATTCTGGATATCAAGTTAAAAAAAATGAGCGGGGTTGAGGTTCTGGAAGAATTGAAAAAAAGGTCACCGTCTATTCGGGTGATCATGCTGACAGGCTATCCCACCATTGAGACCGCCAGGGAGTGTTTAAAGCTGGGTGCCAGCGAATACTGTGTAAAACCCATTGATAAAGATGAATTGGAAGACAAGGTGGAAGAAGTTCTAAAAAATTTATAAAGATCAGTCTTTTTTTTCAAGGCCGGACATATAATGGAAGTATTTTTGAACAAATTTTCCTGAAATTGTATCCGCTACGGAAAACGTAAAATCAGTATCTGGCAGGAATTTTCCTGAAAAGGCTAAGAATACGGTTTGGGAGAGTTCAAAAAGCATATCCTGGATCTCATATTTGTCTTTTGAAAACTCAAATATTCCGTAAATTCGGCATCTTGCCGGCCTTAATTCGTAAATCTGACAACCTGAGCCGTCATTGAGCGGGCATAACATGTCTCCGTTTTTAGATGTCTCAGCAGCCTTTTTTATTAACGTTTTTCTTTGAGCTGATGTAAAATGTTTGTTTATTTTTGAGTGGAGGTAAATGACTTCTATCAGTTGAAGATTAAAATTTTCAAAACAGCATTTATGCGCTGTCCTGCCACATTGGATATGGTCTCTTTTGGGTCGATTTTTAACTTCTTTATCAATATTTTCAATCAAAGATTCATAATCAGAAAAAAAAAGACTTAGATCTACCCTGTTTTTAATCTCTAAGGAGGGCTCCCTGATCTTGAGGATGCCTGATTTTTTACCATACTTTTTTAATAGTTTCCACTGACCATAATTGGAGGGATTTGCGTTTGAGGACTTTAATTTTTTTGAAGCCGCTTTGAGAGTAAGACCTCTGCGAATCATGTAGGAGGTGATAAAGGTGCCTGTTCTGCCAATCCCGTGCCGGCAATGGACCAACACTTTTTTTTCAAGATAAAGGGCCTCATCAAGCCAGGCCAGGGCCTTTTCCATATCTGTCATTTTGGGAATATCCTCATCCCATATGGGAAGGTAATATACCTCAAATCCTGAAGATTCTTCAAGGTCATGAAGATCACTGAATTCAGCGCAAAGATTTACAATGGCATTAATCCCCTTAGTTTTTATGGTCTCAAGCTCAGCATATGACATGGGGGCATATCCGACAGCAAGGCTGTCTGTGATCCATGTGATGGGGTATGGGAACATTGAGTCTTCTTTCAAATTTTATGGCCGTTCATGTTTATCATCCTTTATCAACAGCCGACCTGAAATCATATTGGCCGTTCATAAAATCATCTATTAAAAATTCTAATTCCGTGTTTTCTTTAAGATACATATCCATGAGTTTCGTCGCCCCCAAAAGACGCCCTGTCATATCCAGTGTTTCTTTCATGGTTTTTAATGAACCGTTCTTGAACTCTGCATCAATAAGATCTGATGTGATCTCCACCATAAACCCGAGCCGTGTTAAAATTTCTTTAATAAAATTGGCCCTGAGAAACCTTCCGGCAGGACTGCCACCGCCACCGGAAAATCTGAAAAGAATATAATTATCTTTTTTTGAAGAAGAGCAGATGGTATCCAGAATAACAAAATGATATCCAAACCTGAAGTTGACGTTTAAATACTCTTTTGACAGAACCGCATAGCTTCCGAACATAGAGGAATCTGCACTGATGATGCCTCCGGCCATGACAATTCTGTCATATTCCTCCCAGTCAAAATGGGTGGTTTCAGACCAGCATATTCCCGGGTTTGACAGCCCTTCTAATACGGCTTTCATAGGAATGCTGGCAATATCTTTTGGCCTCAATATTTTTTCATTCATCTGTCCCGCTTTGATTCCCTGGCCCACATCAAGGACATAAAAGAGCATAGGGATATCGGAGATGAGTTTTTTTGCCCCTTTTTTCCTGCCGCCTTTTCTATCTCCGATTAAAAACATTTCTTTCACAGCAGTTTCATGAACAAACCGGATAATATCATGAAGAGATCTGCATGCTTCCGGGACAAAAGAGTCGGACTCAGGATCAGTCAGTTTTAATTTGGCACAAAAATTAATCACATACTGCAGTTTGACCATAAAAGAGCTGTCTTTGAAAAAATTCTCTTTTGATGTGGTTCTTTCTAATAAAGATTTTACCGTTCCTTCGTATACAATACATCTGTCTGCATCCACAGTCACATGACTTCCCTGGACAAGATCATCGAATCCATTGCCGACATTTACAATGGCTGGAACCCCATATTCCCTGGCAATGGATGAAAAATGGCTGGCGCGGCTTCCCGTGCCGATAATGATCGCAGTCATTTTATTTATTGCTATAACAAATTGAGGCAAAGCATGTCTGACCACAACCACTGATCCATCGGGGATATGGAGTGCTTGCGATAAGTGTTCAAGTCTGTAGACAGGACCTGAACCGGTTCCCGGAGAGACCATCTCTCCCCCCGAACAAATAATTGTATTAATAATTTTATTTTCCGTGATCCGGACCTGTTTTTCGTTGTTTTGGATCGCACCTGGATGGAGATTCAACGGCCTGGACTGTAGGATAAAAAGCTTGCCGAATTTGTTCTGGCACCACTCAACATCCTGGGGTTGATTAAAATGAGCTTCAAGGGAAATGCCCCATCTGGCAAGGGTCAAAACAGATGGCTCATCAAGGGAAAGCAGATTTCTTTTGTCTTGGTCTGTATCAATGGTTTGGGTTTGAGTCTCCGGTTCTAAAACCATTTGTTTTAGTTTGGTTGCAATTTTTGTGCTGACAATAGTAACAGGATTTTTTTTTGATACCCTGATAACATCCGGTGATGCTTCCCCTTCCACGAGCAGTCCGCCCTGTCCCCAGACTGAATGGATTAATAAATCGTCAGAAAGCGGGTCTTCAATATCCCGGGTATAGATCACACCGGATGTTTTTGAATCAATCATTTCAAGGACCAGGACAGCCATGGGGGTTTCATCGTCCAGTATCCCGCGGCTGATCCTGTAAAAGAGTGCATGGGCGGAATATTTGCCGGCAATGACCTGTTTATATCCGTTTAAAACATCTTCTTTATTTATATTTAACAGGGTTTGATACTGACCGGCAAAGGAAACTTTTCCATCCTCTTTAACAGCACTGCTTCGAAGTGCAACCCTGAAATTGACCTCCTTATTCTGCCCAAGGGAGTTTATGGCACCTGTTACAGCGGCATCAATATCTTCGGGTACCGTTGCATTTAATATTAATTGTTCAATTTTACGGGCTGTCCGTTCCAAAGATGAGGAGTCGCTGATATCAAGGTTGGCCAGTTGTTCATTAATGGGTTCCCGTAAATCATTGGTCTCCAAGAAATAATGAAAAGTATTGGTTGTGATGACAAATCCATTGGGTGATGGCAGGTGGAGTTCATTATTCAGACAAGACAGAGAGAATGCCTTTCTGCCTGTAACTGCTTCATTAAATGATGAGATTTTATCAAATTCGATGATAAATGGCGGTGAAAATTCAAACGCCTGTGGGGCAAGCATAAACCGGATATAAAAATCAAATTTCTTAAAATAATCTTTTAGGCTCCAATAGTTTGACGGGCACATTTTTAAAAGTTCTTCAACCATTTTTAAAACTGAAGCTGCAAAGTGCTCATAGGTTTTTACGACGGTCTGAAAGTCACATTTTTTTTGAGTATAATAAATATCCTCCAGACTTGCCATAAACTCATGGGCTGCCTTGTCATATTCCAGCAAGGCCTTAAATGATTCGTATTTTTCTCTTAAAATAGTTCCCGGAGAAAATACCTGGTATGTCCAGTATCTGAATAGGTTTTTAATCAACATGATTTATAAACTGTTATGGTTCATTGGTTTAAATCTATCGCTTAAGGATATTTTAAAGGTAGCATTGAAAACAAAAGAATACAAACAGGATTTTGTATTCATCTGCGCAATAAAAAAAATGCAGCGCCATATTTTTATTGCGCCATATTTTTATGACATTTTTATCTTTAAATTAGGAAAACCCTTGTTGAGAAAGGGCTTTCAGGTATTTTGAAAAAATTTGGCTAAAAAATGAAAAATATTCAATGTACACTCCAAATACGCGTACTTCATAATTTTTTAATCATTACGAACAACAATATTTTATTAAATTTCAAATAGTTGGCTTTTTGATTGAGCTCTTGTTTTGCAGGATGAAAAAAAATGGCACGCTTATGGCTATAAAGGAATAAGAGGTTGCAAAATAAAAGTTTGCTAAAGGAGGCAATAAATTATGGATAAAGATGTTTTCAGTTTGTGTTTCATGTGTTCTGTCAGGTGTCCTATTAAGGTTAAGGTAAAAGACGGACATGTAGACTGGATAGAAGGAAATCAACATGTAGCCGGTATAGACGGCAGCCTGTGTCCCAGAGGATCAGCAGGTAAATCCCTGCTCTATGATGATCAGAGGCTACAATCCCCGCTCATCAGGGTCGGTGAACGCGGGTCCGGGAATTGGAGAAAGGCTTCCTGGGAGGAAGCAATTGATTATGTCGCAACCCGGCTTAAGGAGATCATTGATAAAAATGGAGGGCACAGCATTGCCCTGTGTGAAAGGGCTCAGCTTTCAACCCATGTAAGCAAAACCTTTTTAAAGGCACTGAAATCCCCAAATCATTTTACCCATGATGCCCTGTGCAAGGGGTCTGTCAACACAGCCTGCCGTTCTTTATTCGGCTATACAGACGGCCAGATGGGAATCAATTATGGGAACACAAAACATATTGTTCTTTACGGCAGGAATCTCTTTGAATCCCTGGCAGTAAAAGAAGTCAACACCCTGATGAATGCAATGGAAAAGGGTGCAAAGCTGACCTATATCGATCCCAGGGTAAATGTCACGGCTTCCAAGGCTCACCGGTACTGGATGATCCGGCCGGGAACCGATCTGGCCTTAAATTATGCCCTCATGCATGTCATTTTAAAGGAAAGGCTTTATGATGCGGAATTTGTTTCAAAATGGGTTCATGGTCTGAACGAACTTCAGGATTTTGTTGAAACCTATACACCCGAATGGGCACAAAAAGAGACGGGGATTTCGGCAGAAGAGATTATCAGTCTTGCAAGGGAAGTCAGCCAGGTCAAACCCGCCGTGATTTTTCATTATGGATATCGAGGGGCCAGCCAGACCAATGAAATTTATATGCGCCGGTCTATTCTGATGCTCAATGCCTTAATGGGCAGCGTGGAAGCAAAAGGCGGAATTTTCTTTAAAAAGGGTCCGGGAGAGGTCGGTGGAAAGGCTGCCAGAAAACTTGTCAGCCAGGATTTTCCAAAGATTGATGTGCCCAGATTTGATAAAGTCGGTACCAAGGATTTTCCACTTCCTGATCCCAGCCACGGGGTTGGACAAATTCTGCCCTATGCGATCTTGAATGAAGATCCTTATCCTTTGAAGGCATTGATTGCCTATCGTCTTGATCCGCTTATGTCCATTGCCGATACAAACCAGACCAAAAAAGCGCTGGAGAAGCTGGACCTAATTGTCGCCATTGACATTAACTATTCTGATATTGCCTGGTATTCAGATGTGATTTTGCCGGAATCCACTTATCTTGAGAGGACTGACTGTATCCAGCAGATGAACGGGCTCAAACCCCAGATGTTTTTGAGAAAAAAAGCGGTTGAACCCAGATATGATACCATGGATGGCGCCGTGATTTTGAAGAAAATCGGTGAAAAGCTGGGAATAGGTGATTATTTTCCATACGAAACCATGGAAGACCTGGTCGACTGGCAGCTTGAAGGCACTGGTTTTACCAAGGAAGATTTTGAGAAAAAGGGATTTGTGGCCTATGGATCTGATCAGATTTTCTGGGACAGGGATAATCTTCCTTTTAAAACCCCCTCCGGTAAAATAGAATTTAAATCCTCCCTGCTTGAAGATGCCGGGTTTAAATCTTTTCCCGAATATGAAGCGATTCCACAGCCCGAGGACGGTAAATTTCGTCTGGTGGTGGGACGTTCGGCTATCCACACCCATGTGTCTACCCAGAATGTTCCCTATCTGAACGAACTGGAGAGTGAAAATACTTTGTGGATCAATACAGCCAAGGCAGATGAACTGGGGATTAAAAATAATGCTGTTGTTGAAGTGTCTTCACCAGTTGGTAAGGGCCAGATAAAAGCCTTTGTTACAGATCTGATCCATCCTGAAGCAGTTTTTATGCTCCATGGATATGGACATGAAGCCGCCAGGGCAAAAAGATCATTTAATAAAGGGCTTTCCGATGCAGTGCTTCAGGAAAATGTATATGACAAGGTCGGAGGAAGTCCTGCATTTCATGAGACCTTTGTAACGGTCAAACCCCTTTGATTAAAGGAAAATCAGGACAATGAGTCTGATAGCAACAAAAAGGTATAAATCAGATACTAAATTATATATAAGGTCGGAGGCTTTGAATGAGTAAATATTATCTATTCCAGGACATTAAAAAATGTATTGGATGTCATGCCTGTGAAATCCAGTGCAAGTCCAACAAGAATCTCCCCATAGGGCCGAAACTCTGCCAGATCATCCAGGTGGGTCCAAAATTTATTAACGGGTTGCCGAAAACTTCATTTATTTTCATGCCCTGCTTTCATTGTGAAAACCCATGGTGTGTTTCTGCCTGTCCCACAGGGGCTATGCAGAAAAGAAGCAAGGATGGTATTGTTTTTGTTGATAAAGATCTGTGTGTGGGTTGTAAAACCTGTGTTTCTGCCTGCCCCTGGGGAGCTCCCCAGTGGAATCAGGATACAGGGAAGGTGGAAAAGTGCGACTATTGCATGGATAGAATAGACGAGGGGTTAGATCCTGCCTGCGTGACCACCTGTACAACTGGTTGCCTGCAGTTTGGTAATGTTGAAGAAACAACTCAGATTCGGCGTGAGCGGCATGCATCAGCAGTTGCATCCCTTGAAAAAAGCAGTTTCTAGTCGTTAAGGAGAAAAAATGGCAGAAAAAACCTGTCCGGTTAGAAAAACAGTTATTTATCTTTCTGAACAGATCAGTTCGGGATATTTAACTGATCCTAAAGGGAGGAGAATCTCTGAACAGATTTTGCATTTGACAGAAGAGATTGCAGAGGGCGCCGGCGGTTCTGATCATCTTTTGGCCATTGATTCTCTTATTGAAGAATATTTTTATGACACAAGTCTGGTGCAGAACATCGAAATCGGTAATTTCCTGAAAACAAAAATAGCGAAACACAGGGAAGTATTTCAAAGCCATATTGAAACAAAGAATTGCCCTTCCCACGATTGTGGGAAGCTGGCGCCCTCACCCTGCCAGATGGCATGCCCTGCCGGAATTGACATCCCGACTTACCTGAGCCTGATTGCCGAAGGAAAGGATGCCCAGGCAATTGAAGTGATCCGCCGTGACAATCCATTGCCCTGGGTTTGCGGGCTGATCTGCACAAGACCCTGTGAAATGATGTGTGTCCGTGCCAGAATTGATACGCCGGTTTCCATCAAGTTCTTAAAAGCCTTTGCAGCCGAAAGGGCAATGTCGGACAGGGCCTATAAAAATCCTGAGAAAGAGGATTTTAACGGGAGAAAAATTTGTGTTGTCGGTGCCGGTCCGGGCGGACTTTCTGCTGCATACTATCTTGCGTTGATGGGCTATGGAGTAAGGGTAATTGAGGATCTGCCCGTTCCAGGTGGTATGATTATGGTGGGAATCCCAAGATATCGCCTGCCAAGGGAAGTAATTGACAGGGAAGTGGCTATGATTGAAGATCTTGGTGTTGAATTTTCTTATAATACTCGGTTTGGAAAAGATGTTTCATTTGAGCAATTGAAAAAGGAGGGTTATGAAGCCTTTTTTATTGCCATTGGTGCCCATAAATCCTGGGATCTGGGAATAAAAGGGGAAAAAGATTTTCCAAAGGTTTTTGATGCCGTTGAATTTTTAAAAGATGTGGCCTTAGGGGAACACCATGTACCCGGCAAACATGTGGTTGTTATCGGTGGTGGAAATGTTGCCATAGATGCAGCAAGGACCAGTCTAAGGCTTGGAGCTGAGAGGGTATCCATTGCCTACAGGCGCTCCAGAACCCAGATGCCGGCGGATATAGAGGAAGTTGAGCAGGCAGAGGAAGAAGGCATTGAATTTGCTTTTTTAACCATTCCCAAAGAAGTTGTTGGTGAAAACGGTATCATTACCGGGCTTGAGTGTATTAAAGCCGAGTTGATCAAGAAAAAAGGATCTGACAGACTGGCACCCGTTCCCATACTGGGCAAGGATTTTACTATCAAAGCAGATGCTGTCATCAGTGCCATTGGTCAATATGTGGATGATGATGGCATGGAAGCCTTTGATCAAATGAACTGGACACGCAGAGGTACCATAGAAGTGAATCATGCCAGTATGGAAACCACCATGCCGGGTGTGTTTGCAGCAGGGGATGCTGTGTCCGGTCCTGCAACCGTGATTGAGGCCATTGGCGGAGGAAAAAGGGCGGCAGAGGCAATAGATCGGTATCTGAACCATATCCCCCAGCCCAGGATGCCTAAACTTCCCATCAGGCATAATATTGAACATCCCATTGAAATGTCAGCCAGCCGGAAAATGACCCTTAAACATCCTGAAATGCCCATGCTGAATGTAGACAGGCGGCGAACCATGTTTCAGCAGGTAGAACTTGGGTATGATGAAGAAAGTGTCCGCCGGGAGGCTGCCAGGTGTCTTAGGTGCGATATCTGCCGAAGATGCGGAAAATGTGTGGAAATCTGCAGGGATAAGATGGGGATTGATGCGCTTAAATTCGGATATATGGATTTTGATAATCCTTCTGAAACAGATTTCAGGGCAACAAGTGAAAAATGCATTACCTGTGGAGCATGTGCGGCTAATTGTGAAAATAAAGCTATTGTCATCGAAGAAGAGAATGGGCAAAGGATGCTGAAACTTTGTGGCACGATTTTGAACAAACAGGAGATCCAATATTGTGAAGAATGTAATGCTGTTCTCCCCTCTATTGAGTATCTACAGTTTATTTCTCAGAAAACAGGGAATGTCACAAAAGTGACTGAGAGCAGGCTCTTGTGCAATAATTGCCAGCGGAAGCTAAGTGCAAAAATTAATGTTGAAACACGACCTGTTAACCTAAAATAAAAGGAAATAATCATGCAATTCCAGAGAGGGGATAAAATCGAGGTGTATAGAAAATCACAGGATGAAGCATGGGAGCCTTATATGGATGACTTTATCGGGCTTCACGGATTTATAACAGACCCGGATACCACCATCAATGATCCGGATTCATTGATCAGGGTCAGCCTGCAGGGCAAAGGCACCCATCGGCTTCCCCAGGATTCTTTAAGACTTATTGGTAAACCTTAACAAAGGAATGAAGATATAATGAAGGTAAAAGATTGTTTGGAAGAGTGTGCCGGTCATTTTCATACTATAGAGCAGGACCAGACAGTGGAACAGGCCCTTAAACTGATGTCAGGCTATAATGTATCAGCCCTTGTGGTGATGAAAAAAGAAACATCCCAGGGTATTTTTACGGAACGGGATCTTCTGCGGTGTCATATTATTTTTTCAAATAAAGATATTAAAAATATTCTGGTCAAGGAAGTGATGACATCAAAACTCATTGTGGCTGAGCCTGGCGACACAATTGAAGATGCCATGGGAATGATGATCAAGGCAAAGATCCGCCACCTGCCAGTGGTTTTGGATGGACAAATCAAAGGGATGCTCAGCCTTGAAGATCTTGTTAAAAAACATGTCAGTGTTTTAAACAAGGAACTTCATTATCTTAAAGATTATATTTCAGACCTTCAGGATGCAGCCTATGATTAATATTACCATTGATGATAAGGAAATTTCAGCCAGAGAAAATCAGACCATTCTCCAGGTTGCAAAGGAAAACGGGATTAAAATACCCCATTTATGTTTTCATCCCGCACTGAAACCATCAGGAGCCTGTAAACTTTGCGGTGTTGAAGTGGTATCCCCCACAGGTAAACAAGTGGTGATGCTGTCCTGTATTATTAAAGTTAAAGAAGATCTTAAGGTAAAAACCAATTCAGAACTGGTGAAAGCCAGGCGGGAACAAGCGTTTAACAAGTTGTTGCAGATGGCACCTGACTCGTTAAGAATCCGGAATCTTGCAAAGGAATTTAATGTTGCCATAACACCGCCGCCCAACGGCTGTATTCGCTGCCGGCTTTGTATCAGGGTCTGTAGTGAAATCGTAAAAGCCAAAGCATTGAAAATGGAGAAAACGCCTAATGGAAGCAGGGTGGTACCAAACCCGGGTTGCTGCATCGGGTGCGGAACCTGTGCTAACCTCTGCCCCACCAATATTATCAAGGTGGTTGACCAGGACAGTGTCAGAACGGTTTCCATAAAAGAAGAGATTATCGGGCAACTGCCCCTGGAACGGTGTGAGGGCTGCACAAAAATGTATGCAACCTCTAATTTTCTCAAGCATGTGGGAGAGACGACCCTTGCCCATCCCGATACCAAGGAGCATCACAACCTATGTCCCTCCTGCATAAAACTTATGTCAAACAGGGCCATAACTGAAAGGGAAAGGATACACAAATGACCATCGCAGCCATAAAATCACTTTTCATTGGTGTAGGCGGATCATTGATCCTTGCTGTTTTCTGTTCAACATTTATTGCCACAGATAAAGTTTTGTTCATCCTGCCGCTGTTTATTGCATTCAACGGGGCAATGACAGGGTACAGACTGGTGGAAGCACTTAAAACCGGGATTATGAATATTCCTCTTTTTTCATTTGTGCTGGGAGTCGGCACAGGGGCACTTACCTTTGTTGCCGTGAATTTTGCTATAAATTTTGCCGGGCCGTTTATGGGGGACATAGTTTTACTGAATATTTATGATTTGTTTATTTATATGATTGTATCAGGAATCACAAGTTATCTGGGGGCAAAACTGGCTGTCAGATATTTTAATTTATAATTATCATGTATGTTTTTAAAAAGGAGAGTCAAATGAAGAAAATTTTTTACCATTTTATTTTGATGACGCTTGTGTTGCTATTTACAGCGTCAGGATCTTTTGCCGGGGATGGTATCTCAGCATCCTCCTATAAAGCCGGGGATGTGGTTGAAATCACCGGAAAGATCGCGCCGGGCCAGGATTTGTACCTTGCCATTGCACAATCTGAAATGTTTGCACCCAAAGACACGGATGGTGCATTTGAGACTAAAAGATTTAAAAAGGATAGTAAAAAAGCAGGATTTGCCCTGGATACAGAGATTCCACCTCTTTATTACATGATTACCAATGTACCGGAAAAATTCGGTAAAGTTGATAAGAAAAGGTTTGGCGGCCCGTCCGTTCTTCTGAAAAAAGGACAGGGGATTTACTCCACCACCATGTTCTATCTGAAAAAGAAATTCAATGATGTAGATGCTGTGGCTCGCACAATGATGGGCCCCATCAAATCAGACGAGCAGTGGAATTTTTTAAGGTATGCCAATGAGAGTAGTTATGGTATTAATACCATTGTTAAAGAAAGTAACAGAACAGGTAAAGTAGTTATTTTTTCAAAAACTGTCATCGGTGACCAGTCAAGCGGTAATTACTGGGACAAGGGCACCTACGTAAAGCTTGATAAAGCAACCGGTGAGTTTACAGTCTCCTTTAAATCCTTCAGGCATACCCCTCCCAACACCAAATTTGATGTGTATGTGAACAATGCAAAAATAGGCGACTATAAACTGGAGAAAAACGGATTCTGGCTTTCCAAGGCTTATCGGTATATGAATCCTTTATGGATTGTTATTGGTGCCATTCTCGTGGGAACCTATTTTTCAATGATCGGTGCAGCCGGTGGTATGCTCATGGCAGCCTTCCAGGTGTTGGTTGTCAACACCATGGGGCCTGTGGGTATCAATGCAGCCAATGTATTAAAACCCTCCAATATAGCCCTGACCCTGTTTAGCCCCTTAGGATCTTTCTGGCGGTATGCCAAGATTGAAAAGCGGGTTGCATGGCCCGTGGGACTCTCCTTTGGAGCAGGTATTTTTATCGGCTCCATCTGGCTTGGTAAATATGTATCCGCGATTCTTCCCATGAAAGCCTATAAAGAATGGCTGGCCATCCTGGTTGTTCTCATGGGAATCAAGACCCTTATGGAAATGACTCCAAAGGCCATGAATAAAAGAAAAAACATCAAGGCCATGACCCAGAAATTTAATAAAGAGGTTGCGGCAGCCAAAGCTGAAGGCCGTTCAGCAGAAATGGGCAGTATTGAGCCTGTAAAAACAGGCCTGATGGATTATCGGTTTAAATTCTGGGGTGAAGAATTTAGAATCAACCCATTACTTTTTGCATTCCTGGGTATTTTTATTGGTATCGTATCCCGATCCTTTGGTATTGGCGGCGGATTCCTTCTGGTACCTGCCATGACCACTTTGGCCGGGCTTCCCATGTATGTGGCAGTTCCCATATCCTTGATCGGAACCTGTTTTTCCAGTATCGGGTCCTTTATTGGATATCTCATGGCCGGATACCTGCCTGACATGACCCTGGCCATTGCCATTATTATTGGTGGATTTGCCGGTGGTATGCTTGGCAGTCGTGCCCAGAAAATGTTTTCTGAAATGACCTTGAAGATTGTTCTTGCAGTTACATTGTTCTTCTTGTTCTTTAGATTTTTTAAGATTGAAATCTGGATATAACCCTTATAAAGGGTAAATGAACCTTGAAACCCGTGTGCTGAATCTCTATAATGATTGAATCAGCCACGGGTTTTATTTTAAGGGAAAGTTTATGGATGATTTTCTGGACAGGGTGTGGGACCTGATTTATGGTTTTTTGCAAAGCACGGTGGTGTTTCTGGATGCTTTGTTTTCTCCCCTAGAGATTTTAGGCCCCGGGGTTGTGATATTTCTCCTTGCCTTTATAGTTGTCATTATAACAAGAATCATAGCACGATTTTATGTGACCAAAAGATATGTACGCCTGGAAAAGGAATACCTGCATTGGCAGGGTGTGAGAAAAGAGGCAATGAAGCATCCTGACAGGGAAAAAGGCAAAGCCCTGGCAAAAAATATCGACCAGGCCCAGTTAAACAGGGCCTACTATGATTATTTCTTTGAAGGAATATTAAAGCATTTTATCGGCAATGTCCTTCCCATATTGTTGATGGTTGCCTATGTGGCAAAGGTGTATACACCCCAAACCCTTTTAAGTCGGTTTGGAGAAGAATGGGTATTTTCCTTTTCTTTTGGGTCTTCATCTCAGACGAATGTCGGTTCCATGCTCTGGTTTGTTGTTTGTCTTATTTTGTCATTTATACTCTTTGCAGTATTAAAAATGGTCTTTAAAAAACGATATGCCAAAAAAGAATCCGTATAATATAAAGCGGTTTTTAAAATTCCTCCCGGCAATGACTATTGCAGGTTTGATCTTACTGCCCATAGATGTATCTGCCACTCAGCTTCACTCGAATTCGGAAGGGATTATCACCCACCAGGTGGGACATCTTTTTTTTCTTTTTTCCATGGTGGCCCTTATTTTTACCATCACGGGCAAGGGATTGGATAAACAAAAAGGCTGGCGCCTGATTCAATACTCGGCCTTCTTTTTTATCCTCTGGAATCTGGATGCCGTTGCAGCCCATTTTTTTGATAACCAGATCAATGCCGTAAAAATTGAGAATATATCCTTTGGGAAAATGAGGATCATCACCAACAATGATTCATCCCTGCTCGCCTGGTTTTATTATATTTTAAAACTGGATCACCTTTTATGTGTGCCTGCCATGCTGCTTCTTTACAGGGGACTTTCACATCTTGTTGATGACCAAAGGCAGATGATGGTGAAAAAGGACACCCCATGATTGCTTCGTTTATTCCCATACTGGCAGTCGATGTTTTAGGCTCTGTAGCCATGGTGGTGATTTCGCTTCTATCGCTTTACAAGGCAAAAATATTACGGGAGATGGACCCGGATAATGCAGTCTTTCATTATCTGCTATGGATCAGTATGGGACTCACAATTTTTTCCGTATCAAGATCCTTCGGTCATATATTAAAACAGTTTTTAGTTCTCACTTCAAATGCAGGCACCTGGCATTCCATCAGTGCCTTTTCAGGAAGTGTGAACACTGTTTCTTTTATGCTGGTAGGCCTGATCACCCTTTTTTTCAACCAGAGCTGGAAGATTAACGAGAAAATTCTTACGGGCAGGAAAAAGCTTGAAGACATCCATATTGAACTCATGGATCTGAATCAGACCCTTGAGAATAAAGTGGTTGAGAGAACAGAAAGGCTCACAAGCAGTGAGCATAAATGCCGCAGAATATTTGAACAATCCCTGGATACCATTATTGTTACAGACAGTGAATTTAAGATCATGGAGATTAACCCGGCCGGGATCGCATTGACCGGGTATGCTCGCGACGAAATGATCATGAAAAAAATGACGGCAGGCAAGTTTTTTGCCGATCCTTCCGAATGGGAAAGAATCAGTAACAAGATCGGTTCAAAAGAATATATTTTAAATGAGGAAATCGAATTTTTAAAACCGGACAATGAATCCCTACTGGTTCTGATGACCGGCGGCATTGATTACGGAGCGTTCGGATGTGCAAAAACCTATCATTTCATCATCAAGAATATAAATGAAAAAAGGCAGATGGAACGGCAAATCGCTCAGGCAGACAAGTTTGCCGCATTGGGAGAATTGTCTGCTGGTGTGGCCCATGAAATAAACAATCCTTTGGGAATTATCCTTGGATATACACAGCTTTTGTTAAAACTGGAGCCCAAACATAAAGATGATTTAAAAATTATAGAAAAACACGTACAGAATTGCAAAACAGTTGTATCTGATCTTCTTTCTTTTTCGCGAAAAGGCTCTTCCGAATTGAGTATTATTGACATCAACAAGGTGGTTGATGGTGTGGCCAAATTTTTATCCAACCATTCTGATTTCAGGAATGTTGAAATGTCGCTGAATCCTTATACGGGAGACAGGCTTAATATCCTTGGAAATGAACAGGAGCTTGGACAGGTGATTGTAAATCTTTTAATCAATGCCTGTCACGCAGTTGATGGAAAAGGAAATATTGATATTACCACTCAGAAAACAGGACAGGACAATATCCTGATTATGGTGAAGGATAATGGAAAAGGGATTGGGAAAAAGAATTTATCCAGGATTTTTGATCCATTTTTCACTACAAAACCGGTTGGTCAGGGTACGGGGCTTGGACTTTCTGTCGGATATGGTATTATTAAACGGCACCAGGGAGATATCCGTGTAAAAAGCAGCGAAGGAAAGGGAACGTTATTCACAATCAGCCTTCCTGCTGATAGAACTATGGCTTAAGTACGACCGGGGGATAAAAATGAAAGCAAGCATTCTTGCAGTTGACGATGAAAAAGACATGACAAGGCTTTTGCAGAGAACCCTTGAACCTGAAATTAACTGCAGGGTTTTCATGGCGTTTTCAGCAAAAATGGCCATGTCGATTCTTGAGCAGGAGGAGTTTGACCTGGTCATTTGTGATATCAGGATGCCGGGTATGGACGGGTTTGAACTGCTTGAGCATATACGGTCAAATTATCCCGATTTGACAGTGGTCATGCTGACCGCTTTCGGCAATATTGAATCTGCTGTAAAGGCCATTAAAAAGGGGGCCTATGATTTTATCCCCAAACCTTTTGAACAGGATGAGATCATTTTTAAAATCCAAAAAGCCCTTGAAAGAAGTTTATTGTTAAAGGAAAATAAACGGCTTTTAAAGGAAAAAGAGATCAGGCCCTCACATTTGATTGGGAAAAGTGAACCCATGCAAAAGGTGTTTGATCAAATCAGCCTGGTTGCATCAAGTGATGTTACCGTGTTGCTCACAGGAGAATCAGGAACGGGAAAAGATCTGGCCGCAAGATCCATACACGCCTTAAGCCCGCGAAAAGATAAAAGGTTTATCCCTGTCAACTGCCCGACCATTCCGGAGCTCATCCTGGAAAGTGAATTGTTCGGTTATAAACAGGGCGCATTTACCAATGCCACCCGGGACAAGAATGGGCTTTTCCAGGAGGCGGACAAGGGAACGATTTTTCTGGACGAAATCGGGGATATAGGGTCTTCCATCCAGACAAAATTATTAAGAGTCCTCCAGGAAAAGGAAATAAAACCCCTTGGGGACACAAAAGTAAAAAAAGTGGATGTGCGGATCATTGCATCCACCAACAGAAATCTTAAACAGAAGATTGCCGACCATGAATTCCGCGAGGATTTTTTTTACCGGTTGAATGTCCTTCCCATTGAACTGCCGCCGTTAAGAGACAGAATAACCGATATTCCGATCCTTGCCGAACACCTTGTGGCAAAGCATTGCAAAAAGTTGAAAAAAGAATTGAAAACGATTTCCGAAGAGGCAATGGATCTTTTGATGAAGCAGCCATGGCCCGGAAATGTAAGGGAGCTTGAAAATGTTCTTGTCCAGGGAATTCTCTATTCAAAAGAGAATATAATTGTCCTGTCTGATATACCCTTAAGGGATGCAGACCCCAAAAAATATGATTCTAAAGAGCCTGACAGCAGCATTTCATCGCTGCCATATAAAGAAGCAAAAGAAAAAGTACTCCATGAGTTTAACCACGATTATATCGGTGCCAAGCTCTCCATGACCACCGGCAATATCACCCGGGCGGCAAAGCGCTGTCATATGGATCGGCAGGCCCTGCAGCAGATCATGAAACGATTCTCCATTGATCCGGAACTTTTTCGCTAACCAAATCTTTAAAGCACTCATAAATTATGATAATTATGCACGTTATTTTAAAATTATGGAGTAATTTTTTTAGTAATAAAATATTATATTTCGATAATTCTAAAAATATAGTTGACAAATCGTTTTTTTAAATTTATATTTGGATCATGGAAGATAAAATTGCAGCAAAAAAATTGGCAGAACTTGGACATATTACTCGACTTTCTATCTTTAGATATCTTGTAAAGGTCGGAGATGAAGGTGCGCCTGTCGGCCAAATTCAAGAAAAACTGAATATCCCCGGGTCTACCCTGTCACACCATATCAGCCGATTGATTTCAGTAGGCTTGATCAGACAGGTAAGAGAGAGTCGGACATTATACTGTATCCCACAGTTTGAGGTTCTTAACGAGCTTGTAGACTTTCTTCAGTCTGAGTGTTGTACCGAAGGAAAATGTAACCCGTAAAATTTTTTTGCTGATATATTTCGAAATATTTAGAAATATAGAATCACTATCATAAAAAGGAGAGTAACATGACAAATGAAATTATAAAAATAGCAAATTTTATGATGGATGCTTTTTTTCACATCTGGCCTTACCTTGTGATCACCATTCCGATTGCAGTAGCAGTAAATATGTCAGGCGCTTCAAAATACATCAAACGTGCTTTTGATGCAGGTCCAATCACGGCCATATTTCTGGCAACCATTGTCGGTGCATTCAGTCCATTTTGTTCCTGCGGTGTTATACCTGTTATTGCTGCCTTATTAATAGGTGGAGTACCGCTACCTCCAGTCATGGCTTTTTGGATAGCATCTCCGTCCATGGACCCTGAAATTTTCTTTTTAAGTGTGGGAACGATTGGATGGAATTTAGCTGTCTGGCGTCTGCTTGGGACTCTTATCCTGAGCCTGTCCGCAGGATTCATAACGCATTTCCTTGTGCAGAAACAATGGATCAGCACTGATGTCCTTAAACGTAAAGGTAGTTTCCGTTCTCAAAACAGACCATCCATGGTTCGAACTATTTGGTCCGGATTTTCAACAAGAGTTAAGAATTTGTTCTCTTGGAAACCTGAAAAATTGATTCCGGCAACAGTCTGTTGTGCTGGTAATGCAAACATAGTCACAGAAATCCAACCTTCGGTTAATTTCAGTTCAAGTCCAACAGCACAAATTGATTGTAATAATTTAGAGGAAGAATCAACTAATTGCGGTTGTGACGGGAAGAAAGATTTCTGGAGGCGTTTATCCAGGGAATCATGGGATGCAACGCTATTGGTAATTAAATTTATGGCCTTGGCTTTTTTTCTTGAAGCGTTAATTATACTTTACGTTCCAGAAGAATGGATAACAACTATTATGGGCCAAGAAAATTCATGGGCTATTTTAACGGCTGCTTTTCTTGGAATTCCTGTCTATACCAGCAATTTAAGTGCTTTGCCAATGGTCAGCGGCCTTCTAACCCAGGGAATGAGCCCAGCTGCTGCCCTATCTTTTCTTATAGCGGGCCCAACTACCACTTTGCCTGCAATGGCTGCCGTTTGGACGCTGGTTAAGTATCGGGTATTCATCCTATATGTTTCACTTTCACTTTTTGGTGCTATTATATTAGGATATCTAAAATTAATTTCGGGATAGTTCTAATATCTGAAACCACTGCCCAGCCTGGAAGGCGTACAAAAATCCTTATTAATCAAGTATCAGTCTTTGGGGATCACATTCCTCCCGCAGGATGGTAAGTTCTGTTTTTGTGGGAGGATCAGCCAGGGTTGCCTTTGAAACATCCATGTTAAATTCCGTATTTTCAAGGATTTTTTCAGGTGTAATACCGGGATAGAATTTATCCAGATACATTTTGCCGGTGTCTTTATCAAATCTCATCACACCCAGATTGGTTACCACGACACTGACACCGCCGGGTCTTAACCCTGCTTTTTGTCGGCTGTTATTTCCTTCAAGTTGCCCGGGGCTTGTGAGATAATCAAGTTTTTTAACAAATTTACGTTTTTCGTGCTGCATAAATGCAATGCACCGGGGGACAAAACTTGCCACATCACACCCGCCACCGCTGCCTGAAAATCGGATTTCAGGAGAATGATAGTCCCCGATGCAGGTGGTGTTCAGGTTTCCGTAACGATCTATCTGGGCGGCACCTAATATAGCGATGACTTTTTTTCCTGTTATCGGGTTCTGCATGGTGGCAAAGGCATCTGTCAGCCTGGAATTTGCAGCAGCCCAGTACATGATTCGAGGGTCTGCAACTGCAAAGGGCAGTTCTTCCAAAAGGGAATCTATGGCTCCGGTTTCAAAAAAAATCACACTGTCGGGCGCATTGATGTTCTTGGCTGCCATAGCTGCCAGCATTGAAATACCGGTGCCGCTGAAAACAATATCCCCGTTTTTTATTTCTCTTGCCGCCATAATGGTCATGATTTCCCTGGGGGTATAAGGTTGAATTGTTTTCATGTTAATCCCTTTTCATATTAACCGAGTAACCGGTTCTTGGATCTGCCGTGATCGTATCAATTCTTTTTTGGCCGATGATCTCTAAAAATGCCTCATGGTCTTTAGCGCCATAAATATATTTGTTTTGATAGTTTTTGAATTTATCCGAATTTTTTGCTGCAATTGCAAATTTGCGCAAATATTGAGAATCATAGTCATAGTGGCCAAATACTGCAGTGGGGTAGGCACCCAGAGGAACATGGCAGACCGCTGACACATGGATAAAGGGGATCTGATTCAAGTCAGGGTTCTGTCTTAATTCTTCCTTAGTGACAAGTTGTTCACAAGTAACAATAACATGTTTGGATGCCTTTACCTGTTCGATGTCAGCAAATGCAAGTCCTTGCATACTACAGGTTCCCGTGGCATCAGCTTTTTGAACATGAATGATGGTGATATCCGGATTGATGGCCGGTACCAGGACCACTTTGGATGCGCCTGTCCAGTTTCCAAAAGGATTGTCTATAACTGTCAGTTTATCATCCACAATTTTAGGATCAGATCTTCTCATGGATTTGGAAAATCCCCATTTTGTCAGTATATCCGATCCAAATCCTGAAAGCGTGGGCAAAAAAGGCACCCCCATGGCACCTGCTGTAAATCTCAGGCTCATCATGTAATTTGAATAGTCTTCAAACAATATTTCATTATTCTGGATGGCCCTGGCAAATCGAATACAGGTGGGTGCAGCTTTCCCATTTCCGGCGTAGGCTATTTCCAGCTTTGAAATACAGCCTGCTCCAATGAGTTCATCCAGACCTGTGCCATTGGAGTGGGCATATAAATGCAGGTCAGAAATTTTCTGCCTGATAATTTCATAAACTGCTGCCATGGGATTTCGGTTTATGGTAAATCCCCCAATGGATATATGGGAGCCGTTTTTTACATATTGTTCAATGGCCTGTTTAAGGGGTATTACCTTGTTTAAGCTATTTGTCATTGGTCATACCTGTGTTGGTGGTTGGTGTAACGGAATAAAATTTCTGGAGCGCGCAAGCCAGGATCAAAGCAATTAAACCTGCAACATCGGCCCAGTATGCCGGCCAGAAAAGACCGATGGCCGCCAGCCAGAAAAGAAGAGTTTCAATAAGAGTGGCTTTTCGTAAGAAAAATCTTTCCAGGGCAGATGCAAAGGCAAACAGACCAAGGGTTGTGGTTATCATGGTTAGAATTACCTCCCAGTGGAACAGCTCGTAATTATCCCCCATGCCTAAAAGTGGTCTGTATGCCATGACAATGGGGATGATGTAAAGTCCTTTTGCCAGTTTCCAGGAGGTAAAGGCGGTTTTCATGGGATTGGCCCCAGCAATTCCTGCTCCGGCAAAACTGGCAAGGCTGACAGGCGGCGTAACATTGGCATCCTGGGAATACCAGAACACGATCATATGGGCGACCATGATGGGAACCCCCATATCAAGCAGAGCCGGTCCTGCCAGTGTGGCCAGAACAATATAACTGGCAGTGACAGGAAGCCCCATGCCAAGCACCAGGGAGGCACCGCCAATCAGGAGAATGGCCAGAACCTTTATCCCGTAACTCAGTTCAAGGACAAGGCTTGAGAACTTAAGCCCCATACCGGTGAGGCTTACCATGCCCACGATGATGCCGGCGGCTGCGCATGCCACAGAGACCATAACAGCATTTTTGGCACCATTTTCAAGTGCTTTAACAATTGATTTGAACTGGCCCGTGCTGAATTGGATCAGGCTTGGTTTATTGTTGCCGTTCACTATCCAGCGGATAGAATTTGCCATGACACTGATGGCAAGCGTGCTGATTACCGCAATAAATCCGGCCATCATAGGGGAATAATTTGACACGAGGACATAAATCAATATCAGGACCGGAATAATAAAATGCAACCCTTCTTTAAGCACTTTCATGATTTTTGGAAGGTTTTCTTTTGATTCGCCTTTTAAACCGTATTTCTGGGCTTCATAATGAACAAATATCAACACGGTAAGATAATACATGATGGCCGGTGCCAAGGCTACTTTGATGATGGTCAGATAGCTTGTGTTGGTAAACTCGGCCATTAAAAAAGCGCCTGCTCCCATAATGGGCGGCATCATCTGTCCCCCGGTTGAGGCAGCGGCCTCAATAGCCCCTGCCACGTGGGGACGGTACCCTACTTTTTTCATCATGGGTATGGTAAAAGAGCCTGTGGCAGCAACATTGCCAACTGCAGACCCGGAGACCGACCCCATAAATCCTGAAGCAACCACTGATGCCTTTGCAGGGCCCCCTGAGAAACGACCGGTAAGGGCATAGGCCATATCAATGAAAAACGCTCCACCTCCCGTGGTTTCCAGGATGGCACCGAAAAGAACGAAAACAAAAACAAAAGTGGCTGCCACACCAATGGGAAGACCAAAAATTCCTTCAGTGGTCAGCCAGAGCGTGGTGGTAATCCGTTCAATGCTGTACCCTTTGTGGATGATCAGGTCGGGCATATAGGGCCCGAACATGGCATAAGCAATGCCGAGAGCACAAATCCCCGTCATAATATTCCCAATGACCCTGCGGCAGGCTTCCAGCACCAGAAGCGTTCCGATAATACTGACGATTCGATCACTTAGAAGCCAGTCTCCCTGGCGTTCAAAAATGGCAGTAAGATCGTTGATAATATAAAAAGTACAGTATATGGATAACCCGACCAGAATCCAGTCCAGAAAGAGCCAGAAAGAAAATTTATCTTTTCTGATTTTTAAAAAAGCGGGTTTAAGTAAAAACGTCAGGCTGAGAATGGCCCCCAGATGGATGGATCGCTGAACCAGGGCTGTCAGTGCGGCCACACCCGCCGTATAGAGCTGGTAAAGGCTCAGGCTCACAGCAATGACCATGATAATCCATGTGGTTATTTTTATCAGGGTTTGATTGGCATCTGCCGGATCAAAATTTTTTGTAGAATCTTTGCCTTGACCTGTTTTAATATTTTCAACCATCGTGTTCCTTTGCATATATTTGTGTACACAACTTTTATTTGTATAATTGGGGACTGCCTTTAAGGGCTCGCCATATTAGATAAAGCATGCTTCTGGATTTCCCTGAAAACCTTACGGCCTTGTGGGCAATTGTGTCAGAAAGATTATAGCGTCTGTCCCGCAAGATAATGGTATGGTCTACTCCAGGGCTTCCCACCCTTAATATGAAATCACCGGTTGGCATGTGCATATCTGTAATCGCTTCATAAACACCTTTTTTTACCTTCCGTCCCACTCCGGGCATTTGACCCATACCTGCACCAAATTTTTCATAGCGTTCCTCTTCAATATAGATTTTGCCCGTCTCATCCATGCTGTGTTCTTCCCAGATAGGGGCATTCTCAACCGAGTGGTAATAATGGATGGTAAACCTTTCTCCTGGTTTAAGAGGCAGAACAAGCACGGGTTTTTTTTCTTTTACCAGGGTGACATGAAGTTCCAGGCCGCCAGGCGTCAGCCAGGCAGTCAGGATCAGTGATAAAACCAGGCCAAGCACACAGAAAATAATAATTGAACTCGACCTGGTCATTTTTTATTCTCCTTAAGGAATCAGCCGTGCAGGTACGGCAATATTCTTTTCTTTTAAATACTTGATTGTGCCGGGATGTAATGGAATAGGCGCATACTTAACTGCATTTTCAGGTGTGGTAAAAGCAGCCAAAGGATGAATCTTAACCAGATAGTCATTATGTTCATACAGCGCCTTAACCAGGTTGTAGACCAAATCCGTATCCAGAGATTTCTGAGCGATTATTACATTCATTACCCCGATTGTAGGTACGGCTTTGTCAACACCTCTATATGCGCCGGCGAACAGATCTACTGACGTGTAAGCCTTGTTGTACGCAACGATCTTTTTTGTTTGCTCCGGTGTGAATTCTATAACGCTGATATCATGGGTGGTTGACAAATCCAGAATAGAGCTGGTAGGTGGTCCTACACACCAGAAACCTACTTCAATTGTACCGTCTCTCAAAGCGTTAGCGCTTTCAGTAAAGGAGAGTCGGCTGTCTTTAAATGAGTCCAGAGGAATTCCTAATGCCTTGAATACAGCTTCAGCCATAAAATTGGTACCGCTGCCCGGACTTCCGGTGCTGATGTTCCTCCCTTTGAGCTGCTCGATGTTGGTGATACCGCTCTTTTTCAGAGTTACCACCTGTAGCACGTTTGGATACATAATGGCCATTGAAAGAATGTTGTGTTTTTTGCCTTTAAATTTTGACAGCCCTTCATATCCGGCTATGACGGTGTCAGCCATAACCTCACCAATCACGGTTTCTCCTTTATGGGCCAGTTTTACATTCTCAACACTGGCACCGGTTACTTCGGCAACTGCCCTCACCCCTTTTACATACTTTGACCAGATTTCAGCTACACCGCCGCCGTATGGATAATAAACGCCACCGGTCCCACCGGTTCCGATACTGATAAAGGTTGTTTTTGCAACTACCGCCCCTGTAAAAACAAGGGTTAAGAATAAAATGGACAAGATGATATGTGTTCGTTTCATTGGGCAAATCTCCTTATTTAAATTTAGATATTACTTGCTCATGGTTTTGATGATCAGATCAATTTTTCCGGCTGCTCCGGCAACTCCCTTGACAGGATAGGTGAATTTTGCAGTATCACCTGGTTTTATAAGGCCTTTTTTGATTTTTCGGGGAAGAAGCCCGCCAACAGCCTTGCCATTTTCAAGAAAGATATTGACCTTGAACCGCTGGTCTTCATTACTGATGTTTTTGACGGCTACATTAAAATGAAGCGTATTTGCACCAGCCCATTTTTTAATAACACATGAAAAATTTTCCAAAGAGGCTTCAGGCGCAATTATCTTGTTTAAATCTGAATCTTTGGCACAGGAAAAGACTTCTCCGGGTTTGGGAGTGGGAGTTACCGTCATACATCCGGTCAGGGCAAGCACCCCTGCTGCGAAAATTAGCAATAACCATGAAAATTTAATTTTACTTTGATTCATAAGATTCTCCTTATTTAATAATTGATAGATTTTAGTGCACCCCGTTTTAGGCAATAACTTTATAAATAATTGCAATCATGGTGCCAGAGGGTATTTATTTTTTTTATGTCGTTATTTTAACAGGTTATACAGACACCGGGAGGTGTTAACCATGGCCCGGATAAGAAAAGTGTGCGGTTTTGCCTCAGGTTTTCGGGCGAAAACCGCACAGTCATTCAAGTCCTGTTCACCTTTAAAAGCATCATCATCTGACAATCTGGTTAGCCATGACAAGGACGGACATGGGAATCTGGATATTGATTTTTCTGGCAGTCTTCATATTCACTGAAACATGATAATGATCAAGGACAGAAGAGGGAATATCCGAAGGATTCTTTCCGTTTAAAATAAGTATGGCTTTTCTGGCTGCAATTCTTCCCAGTTCATAATATTTGGGGACAAAGCCCATCAGAACGCCGTCTTCAGGAACCATGCTCCCGACTGAGGACAGGGATGGGATCTTGTATGTGTTTACCGTTTCCATGATTTTCTCTCCCAAAAACTTGATCATGGAATCTGCCGGGAGAAAAACAGCGTCAACCTTGTTTTTCATTTGGGGCAGAATTTTTAAAATGTCCTTTTCCTGAGAGATCCTGTATTCTTTGAGGGAAAAGTTAAGCCTGTTTTCCAGCCGTTTTACATTGTTTCGCTGAATAATGGAGTTCTGCTCTTTAGGGTTATAAATAATTCCCAGCTTTTTGTAAGTGATGACTTTTTTCAAGGTCTTTAACTGGTGTATCACTGATACTTTGTTGCTGGCACCGGTGGCATTGTTTTTGGAGCTCTCCCAGGAGGCTATGATTCCTGATCCAACCGGCCGGCTGACAATATTAAAAACAACAGGCGTATCCTTGATCCTTAATAAAACAGCTTTGGTAGCTGTCGTGCCGAAAACATAAATGATATCAACCGGAGTGTTTTGAATCTGCGTTATTATTTTTTGGAGTCGAAAATTATCCTGATCAGCATAGTATTTGGTCAATGCTATATCATAGGTGCTTTTATCCAGTTCATCAATAAACCCTTTTTCTGCAATGGTTTCACCGCGCCATGTAATCATTGCAATACGGTATTCCTTCGCAATGACAGGGCCAGGAAAAATAATAAAAAAAATCAGAACCCAGATACCTGGAATAAAACCAAAGAAAAAAGGCAGTAAACGTCTGTGGGGAAATAGTTGGATCATTTGTTCTGTCTTTTGTTTTCCTTTTCTAATTTGTTTATCCTGCGTGTCAGGGAATACCGGCTGATGTCAAGCAGGCGGGCGGCATTGGTCTTATTCCCTTTTGTCTGTCTTAAGGCATCATCAATGATTTGTTTTTCAACTTTTAACAAGACCGCATCAATGGGAGTATGGGTTTTTTCCCGGCCATGATTTTCCTGATCCCCAAATTTTAACTTAGGAGCTCCTGGATTTTTATAATCCAGCATTTCCCGGGGCAGAAGGTCTTTATCAACTGTTTGACCCGTGCAGAATATAACTGCCCGCTCAATGACGTTTCTTAACTCCCTGACATTTCCATGCCAGGGATAGGCATTAAAAATGTCTTCAACTTCAGGCAGCAGGGTTTTGGGTCTCTTTCCCATATCCCTGGAGAATTCCTCCAGAAAATAATTGCTTAACGCCAGGATGTCGTCTGTGCGTTCCCTTAAAGGGGGGGCGTGAATGGAAACAACATTTAAACGATAATAAAGGTCTTTTCTGAACTTTTTCTTTTCAATTGCCTTTACAAGATCCTGGTTTGTGGCGGTAATAATTCTGACATCCACTTTGATATCCTTGCCGCTCCCGAGCCGTTTAAACTGCTTTTTTTCCAGAAATGTAAGCAGTTTGGCCTGGATAGACAATGGCATTTCTGCGATCTCGTCCAGAAAGACCGTCCCATTGTTGGCAATCTCCAACAATCCTTTTTTCTGCTGTTTTGCATCGGTGAAAGCCCCTTTTTCATACCCGAAAAGTTCGCTTTCAATTAAATTTTCCGGCAAAGATGCGCAATTGATTTCCATAAAAGGGGCTTTGTTTCTTTTGCTCTTAAAGTGGATCGCACTTGCAACAAGTTCCTTGCCCGTGCCGCTTTCTCCCAGGATAAGCACAGTGGTATGATCTGTTTTGGAAAGGACTTCAATCTGTTTGTATATCTTCATCATTTTATCGCTTTTTCCCACCAGGTCGCAGAATCGGTATATTTTGCGCTGTTGATACCTGAGATATTCCACCTCCCTTTTTAATACCTGGCTCTTAATGGCCTGGCCCACCAGTTTTTTTAATTCTTCCAGCTCAAAGGGTTTGTTGATAAAGTGAAAAGCCCCGCATTTTACCGCTTCAACAGTGATTTTTGTGTCACCAAATGCCGTCATGATGATCACGGCAATATCCGGGTCATATGAGGTGATTTTTTTTAAAACCTCAATCCCATTTATTCCCGGCAGCCTTAAGTCCAGAAGTACAACAACAGGATAAAAAGCTGATATTAATTCAAGGGCCTGTTCTCCACTGTTAGAAATCTTAACCAGGTAGCCGTCTTCTTCAAAATCCATTTTTAATGACCGGCAAAGGACTTCTTCATCATCGACAATAAGAATTCTTTCTTGTGCCATGTTTTTACTTCCTTTTCTCTTGTCTTTCCCAAATCGTTTCAGACAGAATATTTTGGGAATTATCAGCTATGGGGATAATAAGGGTGACGTGACACCCCTTGCCTTCTTTGCTGTCAATGTAAATAAAAGCGTTGTTTTTTTCCAAAAGTTTATGGACAATGGAAAGCCCTAAGCCCGTACCATTGGGATCGGTTGTAAAGAAGGGATTAAATACCCGGGAGAGGTTTCCCTCTTTTATTCCAGAACCGGTATCCTTGAAAGAGACAGCCATAAATTGATTTTCCATTGAAAAACCCGGATCAAAGGACTGGGTGATTTTTTCCTTAATTCTGTCCTGGTCCCTTACCATTTTCATGGAAATAGTAAGGGTGCCACCCTTTGGCATGGCCTTAACAGCATTCAGCATCAGGTTTAAAAATACCTGTTGAATCTGTTCCTTGTCAAGAAAGGCACTTGGGACATTATGATCATATTTTTGAATAATTTTGATATTCAGTTTTTTTATTTTTTCCATCAATAGGTCAAGGGTTCTTTTAAGTACAATTTTTAGATCCACAGGCCCGGGAAAGGTGGGGGAAGGGCCTGAGAATTTTAAAAGATCCGTAACAATTGCGTTGAGCCGGTTTATTTCACTTAAAACGCCTTCAATAAGAACCTGTTGTGAAGGGCTGGTCAGTTTTTTTGCCAATACCTGGATACTTGTTTTCATCCCTGCAAGGGGATTTCTGATCTCATGGGCAATTCCGGCAGACAATTCTCCTAAAGAGGCCAGTTTATCAACCCTTACCATTAATTCTTCCATTCGTTTTCTAAGGGTAATATCCCTGATATCGGCAATGGCCCCGATGATGTTGCCCCCACTGTCATTGAGCAAAGAGGTGTTGATTTCAATGAAAACAGGCTCGCCTTGTTGATTTAAATAATCTATGACCTGATGTTCTATTTTTTCTTTTTTCCCAAGAGTCAGCATTAACAAAGCCAGGGATTTTTTTATTCTTGCAGGGGTGTTCCCTGGAGCCTTATTATCAATTAATTCCTTTGATAAGGAAAAGATTTTTTTTGCACTTTTGTTAATCGAGGTTAACTTTCCCTCTCGGTTCACGGTAATAATACCGCTGGATACGCTTCTGAAGATATCATCACTAAAGGTTTGGAGTTCAACAATTTTCTGCATGCTTGTTTTTAACCTTGCAGCCATCTTGTTGAATTCTCTTGCCAGGCCCTGGAGTTCATCCGATGACTCCACTCGAATTGCCTGATCCAGATCCCCTGCTCCAATAGCCCTGGCCCCGGTGATCAACTGGCTGATGGGCTGAGTAAGGCTTTTGACAAACAGGAGTGAAACAAAAATGATCAGGGCAATGATCAAGGCGGAGAATGTCATCATGCTCTGCCGAAGTTTAATAATATCAGCCATGACCTCTGACCGCTGCAATGTAATTCCCACGCTCCAGTTTTTTATTCTGCACGGGGAGAACACTATATATTTTTTGTTTTTTTTAAACAGGTATTCCCCAAACCCGCGTTCTCCCGACTCCATTTTTTTTATAATGTCTGCAAGCTTTGCATCCCCGTCTTCAAGAAAGGTGTTTTTTAAATTCAGACTCTGGTCCGGGTGGTATATGAGATACCCTTTGTCATTGAGCAGAAAAGAATACCCCTGGGTGCCGATCTTTAAACTTGAAACAAACAGGGTAAAGGAGGACAGCCTGATTTCAAAGACAAGGATTCCTACAGGTTTTGTTCTATCCTCAAAATCATATACCTTTTTTGAAAGGATCAAAAAGGAATTGGTAAAGGATTCATCCATGATGATGTCTGATAAAAATATGTCTTTTTCAAGCGCGGTTTTGAACCAGTCAGGGGTATTAAACAAGCTGGATTTTTTATCGCTGTCCCGCGGGATGGTCAATATGGACCTGCCTTGAAGATCGATCAGGTAAATTCGCTTATAATATCGATTTTTTTTTTCATATTCTTCAACCAGCCTTTTGGCAGTGTCCAGTTTTTGGCCAAATTCAAACTGGAGAAAAGAAAGCTGGATAAAGGGAAAATTTGATAACAGATCGATATCTTTTTCAACCACATCGAAAAATGTATCAATCTGCTGGGCAGTCTTGTCTGCCAGATTTCCCAATTGTTCGCTGGTCTGTAATAAAAGTGCGTTTGATGTACTTTTATAAGCAAAGTACCCCACAACAATCAGCGGCATCACGCCTAAAATGACAAAGATGGCAATGAACTTTGAGCGGATGCTGGAAAATAGATGATCCAGCGAAAAAAAATTGCTTTTCAAGTAACACCCCCATGGTATTTTAAGCCTGCCAAGTGTGTTTCTATATAGTTTGGTTACTACCTGTCCATGGGATAGTCAAGATCAATACATGAGTTGGGGTAAAAACAGTATAATTTTTGGAAAGATGATCAGGATGATCACTCCGACAATAACAGCGATCAGGAAGGGGAAGATTCCCTTGAATATTTTTTCCAGAGGAATTTCCTGTCCCAGTACGTTCTTTGCAACTCCGTAAACCACATAGACGTTGATGCCGACGGGAGGCGTGATAACCCCCATTTCTGTTACCATAACGATGATGATGCCAAACCAGATGGGATCATATCCAAGTTCCATGACAACGGGAAAGAAAATAGGAACGGTTAAGGTTACAAAAGCCAGGGCATCCATGAAACATCCGCCGATGAAATAGATCATAATGACTACCGCCATGACCAGGAACGGCGCCAGTTGAAGCTCACTGACCCAGCCGGCAATTTCAAAGGGAATTCTTGTGACGGCTAAGAATTTTCCAAAAATAACTGCACCGGCGATGAGCATCATAACCATGCATGAGGTTCTTAAAGTTTCCATCATGGATTTGACAAAACCTGCCCAGGAGATCTGTTTTCTTATTATTGCAATGACAAGTATACCGAAAGCACCGATTGCAGCCGCCTCTGTCGGTGTAAAAAGACCGATGAAAATGCCGCCGATAACAAGGGTAAATACAGCCAGGGTTTCACCAAGGCCCAGCAGCGCCTTGAATTTTTCCGTCCAGGTAAATTTTTTTCCGGGAGGACCTTGTTCAGGATTAATACGGCATTTGATGTAAATGGCAATAATGAAAAGAATGGTGACAAGAATGGCCGGAAAAATTCCGGCAACAAATAATTGACCAATGGACTGCTCTGTCAGGATACCGTAAATGATCAGGACAACACTGGGCGGCATGATCATGCCAATCCCACCGCCTGATGCAACAGATCCTGTTGCCAGCTCATCATCATAATTATATCGTTTCATTTCAGGAAGACCCACCGTTGCCATGGTTGCTGCTGTTGCAGGACTGGAACCGCAGACCGCACCAAAGGCTGTACAGGCAGAAACAGTAGCCATGGCAAGACCGCCCCTGGTACTTCCCATGAATTTGTAGCCGACATCATAAAGACGTTTGCTGATTCCCGAGTTAAACCCGAGCTGTCCCATGAGGATGAATAAAGGAATGGTTGTTAAATCGTATGATCCAAAGACGTCATACACATTTCTGGACAAAAGAGCTAGACCGGCATTGTGTGTAATCATGGTGCTGAATCCCACAAAGCCGACGATGGCCATAACAAAGGCAACGGGCATTCTTGTCAGAAACATGAGGATCATGATGGTAATACCGATGATGCCAATAATTGTTGGACTCATTTTGTTTTTAATTCTCTCAATTGCTTAATATTTTTAAAAATAGCCTCTATTATGGTAATAACGAAGATCAATAAACCGAAAGCGAGCAGGTATATAATGTAGTAAATGGGAAATTCCAGGTTCATGGAGACTTCACCTGTCTCATGTATATCCTTAGCATAAAGAAACATCTGCCAGCTCACAAGGCAGAACAGAAAAAGGGTTAAGGTGCGGGTAAAAAGGTCAATGATCAGTTGAGTTTTTTTAGACAGCAGGCGTACCAGTATTTCTACACCCACATGCCCCTCAACCTTATAGGTGTATGGCAAGGCCGCAGCAACCACGAGAGTGGCCAGAAAACCGACAAGCTCAACAGAACCAAATATGGGATGCTTGAAAAAACGACCGATCACATCAACAACAGTTAACAGCATCATGCCGGTCAGGGCTACTGCACCAATGATTTTTAAAAATCCGGAAAATTTGTCCAGCGCCTTGAAGATAATACTCATAAAATATCCTGCAAAAAAATTAGCCACTTTAATAAATGACCGGCTTTGATACAAAAAGGCCGGTCATTTATTGTGAATTAATATTACATATTCGCTTTGATGAAATCCACAACTGCTTTTCCATCAACACCTTTTTCATTTGCTTTTTTGATATATCCATCGATTACCGGTGCAACAGCAGCTTCCCATTTTTTGGATTCTGCATCGGAAAGACCAACTACTTTTCCACCTTTAGATATAAAGAACGCAAGACCTAATTTGTCTGCTTCATCCCAGGCTTCGCCGTGTTTTATAGACCATTCAGCGTTTATATCTTGAATCGCCTTTTGTGTAGCAGGAGATAGCTTGTTCCATTTGCCTTTGTTCATGAAGACAGCAAAAGTAGTCGTGTAGGCAGTGGAGTAATTTTCAGTCAGATAATGAACAACTTCACCTAATTTCCAGCCTTTGTTAGCTTCAACAGGATGGGAAGAACCGTCAACTACACCTTTTTGAAGCATTTGGTAGCATTCTCTCATGGATTTGCCAACCGGAGATGCACCGAGAGCAGCCTGAACAAGGCCACTGGTTCCGGTCCCTCTGAGTTTAAGGCCCTTCAGTTCTGCCAGGGAAGAAACGGCTTTGTCGCGGGTATGGATAAGCCCTGGTCCATGAGCATGGAGAAACATAACCTTTGTATCGTTAAATTCTTTGGGCTGAAATTTGTTTAAAACAGCATTGGCAACGGCTGTTGCCTGGACACCGCTTTTATAGCCCAAGGGCAGGTCAATGGCAGATGCTACAGTAAAACGGCCCCTTGAATATGCAAGAACCGTCATGCCGATGTCTGCGATACCCTTAACAACACCATCATAAGTTTGCGGGGCTTTTGTAAGGGTTCCTGCAGGAAAATATTTAATAATGACTTCGCCATTGGTTCTTTTTTCTACTTCTTTACACCAGCTGTCTGCAAGTATGCTTTGAATGTGTGTGGGGGGGAAAAAATTAGCATAGGTGAATTCAGTTTTAGCTGTTGCATTGAAAGCAAAAATTGTACTAAAACAAAAAATTAAAAAAGATAAAATCGTAATTCTCTTCATTTTGTTGACCTCCTAAAAAAGTTCATACTGGAGCCAAAAACTAACTTGGGATTCTATAATTTGAATAATACCGCCATGTATTTTGCCCGGGAGATTTCACCTCCTTTCATTGAATTATTAATAGTATTACAATGTAACTATAAATCAGCTATGTTAAGTAACTATATTTAAAATAAAGAAACCATGTCAAGAAAAAAGTTTGTTTCGGAAAATAAAAAAGAAGCTCATATTGTTGACATGTCAACCAATTATAAAAATAAATTATAAAAATAAATTCTTGACGTGTAGCTGTAATGTATCTATAAAGCATCTAAGTAATAGCTAAAATATACTATTGTTGTATGGTTACTTTGCAAACAGGGGTTTAACATCATGGCGATTGACGATGAAAAAAGTGACAGATTTGAAGAAAATTACTTTCGCACCAAGGTGAAATTTGAAATCTATGGCGAAGAAATTATCGAAAAAACTGTTAATTCAAGCGGTAATAGTGGAAGGGTTTATTTGCCGCCTGAATGGATCGGCACAAAAGTCAAAGTGGTGAAATGTTAATATAATTTAATATAATAAGGAGTATGAGATGGCGAATATACCGGACAAAATTCAGACCTGGCAAATGGTGACCCCATTTAGAAAAGACAGGGAAACAGGTGAAGTCACCCCTGGTAAACTTGAAAAGACACAGATCGATGTACCGGAACTGAAACCGGGAGAGGTTCTGGTTGAAGTGGCAGGCTGCGGTGTCTGCCATACAGACCTTGGATATTATTATTATGGCGTTCCCACAGTAAACAAACCTCCTTTAACATTGGGACATGAAATTTCCGGAACTGTTGTGGCTGCCGCAGATGATGCAGGTTCCTGGAACGGGAAAGAAGTGATCATTCCTGCTGTTATGCCATGTCGCCAGTGCTACCTTTGCAAGACAGGCAGGGGAAACCGATGTCTTGCCCAGAAGATGCCGGGCAACAGCATGGGGATTTATGGAGGAAACTCAAGCCATATTCCTGTTCCTGCCATTGATCTTTGCGAAGTTAAAGATCGTGGAAATATTCCTCTTGAAAAACTGGCTGTTGTGGCAGATGCAGCAACAACTCCTTTTCAGGCGGCAAAGCGTGCGGATAT
Source organism: Desulfobacula sp. (assembly GCF_014237455.1). Lineage (GTDB taxonomy): Bacteria > Desulfobacterota > Desulfobacteria > Desulfobacterales > Desulfobacteraceae > Desulfobacula. Next base: position 41,452 of record NZ_JABZFL010000089.1, read on the forward strand.
CCAGGTGGGAGATAATACCATTGTTATCGGGGTTGGCGGTGTAGGACAATACATGGTTCAGATACTTAAAGCCCTGGGTGCGGCAACTGTCGTTGCTATTGATATCGACCAGGAACGCCTTGATACTATGCTGAAAAACGGAGCTGATTTTGCTGTCAATTCCATGGGTAAAACCACCAGAGAAGTTTCAGGGGAAGTTAAAGCCTTTAGAAAAGAAAATGGACTTGTTTCCACCGGATGGAAGATATTTGAAGTCTCAGGTTCAAAGCCCGGCCAGGAACTGGGACTTGCCCTTTTAAGCTTTACAGGCAAAATGATAGTCGTGGGTTATGGCCCGCACAAGGTCGAATATTCCATTTCAAGACTTATGGCATTTGATGCAGAACTCATTGGAACCTGGGGATGCCTGCCTGAATACTATCCATCCGTACTGAGCATGATCACCAGCGGAAAAATTAATTTTGAAGAATTTGTCCAGACAAGACCCATGAGCACCATTGCCCAAAGTTATGATGAAGCCCATAAAAAATCACCAGATCAGAGAATTGTACTTATCCCTGATTTTTAATAATTTTTAAAGGATGATAAAGATGAAATTAGAAGGACGAAAAGCCATCGTTACCGGTGGAAGCCGCGGAATCGGAAGAGCCATTGCCCTGATGTATGCAAAGGAAGGTGCAGACATTCTGGTAAACTACCATTCCAATGATGCTGCTGCTAAAGAGACTGTGGGGGAAATTGAAAAATTGGGCCGTAAAGCTGTTGCTGTGGCGGCGGATGTTGCCAGTTATGAAAGTGCACAGAATATGGTTGAAGAATGCGTGAAACAGCTGGGCGGAGTTGATATTGTTGTCAATAATGCCGGGGTTTCCAAACCCTCCATGCTGCTTAAAATGAAGGAAGAAGACTGGGATGCCATCATTGATATCCATTTAAAAGCAGCCTTTAATACAACACAGGCGGCAGGCCGCCATATGAAAGAACAAAAATCCGGCAAAATTATTAATGTTATCTCCACAGCGGGTATTTTCGGAACCGTCGGTCAGATTAACTATGCGTCTGCAAAAGCCGGTATCATAGGATTTACAAAATCAGCCTCCCGTGAACTTGGCAGATATGGAATCAATGTAAATGTAATTTGCCCGGGGATTACCAAAACAGAAATGACCGGAAAACTTCAGACGGATGAGAAACTCAAAAAAATCTATGAAGGCAGAATTCAGCTGGGCAGATTTGCAGAACCTGAAGAGATTGCCCCTGCATTTGTATTCCTTGCTTCTGATGATGCAAGTTATATCACAGGACAGGTGCTGGGTGTTGACGGCGGATACATTGGATAAATAAATATATTATATGAGGAGGTAAATATGGCTCTAGAGTGGATGCCAAGAGAAAACGAAGTTAAGGATCATTCCTTGCACAGAAATCCCCATTGGGGAACGGAAGCACCATGCGCTATGTATGAGAAAAAACCATTAACAGATCCAAAAGGAAATATTACAGAAAAATTGTTTGTTGCATGGATTACCTTAAATAACCCAAGACAGTTTAATTCTTATACCACAGATATGGTAAAGGGTGTAATTGCAGGTTTTGAAAATGCTTCTCTTGACAGAAGTGTTGTTGCCGTAGTTTTTACCGGCACAGGCCCCTATGCATTCTGCACGGGTGGAAATACAAAAGAATATTCAGAATTTTATTCAAAAAGATGTGATGAATATGGTCAGTACATGGAGCTGTTCAACCACATGGTTGATTCCATTCTGGCCTGCAAAAAACCAGTTGTCTGCCGGGTGAACGGCATGAGAGTTGCCGGCGGCCAGGAAATCGGTCTGGCATGTGATATTGCCATATCTTCCGACCTTGCCATTTTCGGCCAGGCAGGCCCAAGACACGGTTCAGCACCTGCCGGCGGATCTTCGGATTTCCTCCCCTGGTTCCTGACTGCTGAAGATGCCATGTGGAACTGCGTATCCTGCGAGATGTGGTCTTCATATAAAATGAAACAAAAAGGGATGCTTTCCAAGGTTGTTCCTGTTCTTAAAATAGACGGTGAATGGGTGAGAAATCCCACCATTATCACTGACAAATATCTTGAAGACGGTGAGATCGTTTACGGCGAATATAAATCCGGACAGGACTTTAAAGACGGCCGGGCCATTCTCAAACAACATCAGGCCAATGCTGATTTTGAACTTCTTGATAAAGAAGTCAACAATGTGATCTGGAAGTTTGCCAACCTGTTCCCGGGATGCCTGATTAAATCCATTGACGGTATCCGTCAGAAAAAGAAATTTTTCTGGGATACCATGAAAAATGATCACAGACATTGGCTTGCCGCCAATATGTCCGGGGAAGCATTCCTTGGATTTGGTGCATTCAATACCAAGAAAATTACGGGTCAGGATACAATCGATTTTATAAAATTTCGCCAGAACGTTGCCGATTCCAAGCTGTGGGATGATGAAATGTTCGCCAGTGTAATGGGCAAACCCCAGGAATAACGTTGAGATAAAAAACATAGTATCAATAATAATTGATACATAAGCTGGCGTGAGTATTTATATCTTCTATGGGGGTTTTTAAAACCCCCATTTTTCTTCTTGACACATAGTTATTATGTAGCTTATATATAATCACATTGTATTGGACGGCGCAGGTAATTTTTGTATCACCAAGAGTGATTTTGTATCCGGTATTAAAGGCTTAACAGGCTTTGAACGGATGGTATATATTGTTGAAACAATAATTTATATCACTGGTTCAGGTAATATAGAAGGGGAATAAAAAATGAGGTATGCAGAGACGGGATTTAATTTGGAAATTGATTTAACCCGAGGAAACATTGAGAAGGTCGCAACCGACCCAAGAGATACCGAGCTTTATCTGGGGGGTCTAGGGACTAATGCCAAGATATTATGGGACAGGGTTGGACCTGAAGTTGAAGCCTTTGATCCCGAGAATCTTTTAATTTTTGGTGCCGGTCTTTTGTGTGGTACTCCTGCTACTGGTTGTAATCGTACCATTGTCACTACCATTTCTCCCCAGACCAAGTTAATGGCATTTTCAATGATGGGGGGATTTTGGGCACCGGAATTGAAATATGCCGGTTATGACAAAGTGATCCTTCGCGGTAAGTCATCTGATCTGGTTTATTTGTATATAAATAATGACACAGTAGAAATACGATCTGCTTCTCATTTGAGGGGTAAAGGTGCTCTTGAAACTGCGGAACTTCTTCGCAAGGAGTTGAATGAGCCCAAAGCCCAGGTGGCTGCTATCGGTATGGCGGGTGAAAACAGAGTATTTTATGCTTCTGTTGAGCAGGGCAGGTCCAGTGCCAGCCGGGGCGGTATCGGTGCTGTTATGGGAGATAAAGGGGTAAAAGCTATTGTAGTCCGCGGAACAAAAGATATTAATGTTGCTGATCCTGAAAAATATATAGAACTTTGCAATGAAGTTCTGGAATATATAAAATTTAGAGAAGAGAACCCAATTCCAGGGGTTATGGCCATTTTGTCCAGATTAGGGTCACCCCAGGAGATGGCTGTCCATGATGAAAAATGGCACACTGAAAATTTTTCATGGGGAAATTCTCGTACCCGTAGAAAAGGTTTTTGGACAGAGGAGGTTGCAAAGGAGTGGGAAGAGACGCTGGAAAGCGCCCGTACACGCCTGATCTCTTGTTATAATTGCCCCATGAAATGCGGGGCAACACTTTCTTTGCCCGGACTACCCACATACATGATGAAATGCTTTACAAAACTTACCTATACAATGGGAGCCTTCTCAAACCTGGATTTTGGTTTAAGAATTGCTCAGAAAGCTACGGAATATGGCTTGGATGGGTACTCAACTCCCCAGGTTATGGCCTTTGCTCTTGAGCTTTTAGAAGATGGGATTTTGACGGATAAAGATTTCCCGGATATGCCGGAAGACACCGAGGGAAGATTTTACTATCTGCTTGACAAAATTGTCCGGCGGGAAGGAATAGGGGATGTTCTGGCAAATGGTACCCATTGGGCAGCCGAAGAGATAGGTAACGGTGCTGAGGAATACGCCCATAATAATATTAAGAAGGTTGAGCAGTTACCTCTTAAATTGTTTATGATGAATCCGATTTATTATCTGATGTATTGTACGGGCGAGAAAATGAATATTACACAGATTGAAGGACAATTTCCCCAGGCGCCTTTCCCAAAAAGAGAGCATAGAGAAAAGTTTGTAAAGGACTGGTTCCAGGTTCCGGATGAAAAATTCAAGCAATATTTTCTGGATTGGGAAATGAGGGGAGAAGAAAATGTAACTCCTTTTTATCCAACTATTGAAATGACTTGTGAGATTGTTGACTGGCAGGAAAAAATGCACTACATTGATGACGCTCTCGGCATGTGTGCCGGTCTTTCTTCATTTCACCTTAAACCTCCCTATCATATGCACAATTTCCCAAAATTTATCACCGCAGGTGCAGGCATAGAAATGGATCAGGACAAACTGACTAAAGCTGCCAAGCGTTATCGAAACTTAGTTAGAGCCAACAATATAAGAAGAGGTATGAGAAGAAAAGATGAAGTACCACCTACTGATCATTGGAAGAGAAGATTTCCTGAGCTTGAAAAGGAACTCTTAGATACGTATTACCAATATAAAGGGTGGAACAATGATGGTATTCCGACTAAAGAGTCCTTACATGACTTAGGTTTGGATTACGTGGCCGAAGATTTTATAAAAAGAGGAATCTTGACGGACGGCGAAGATGCTTCTTCTAAATAGGCAATGGCTGAAAAAGAAAAAAATAGAGTGGAGGGCATGAATCTTGACTGTTGATAAAATTGATAAAGAAAAGAAAATAATTAAGACAATAAGAATTGATGTTGATAAATGCAATGGCTGCCGGGCATGTGAAGTCATCTGCTCCGCCTTTCACGCTACACCCAAATATAGCAGCAATAATCCGGCAAGGTCTCGTATTCGGATTATTCGTGATCCTTTAAGAGATATATATATTCCTGTATATGCGGGTGAGTATACTGTAGCTGAATGTGCCGGCAGAGACAAGTACACGATTGACGGAAAAGAATACGATGAGTGTGCATTTTGCAGGGCTTCCTGTCCATCCAGGGACGAGTTCAAAGAACCTGATTCCGGCTTGCCTCTAAAATGTGATATGTGTGAGGGCGAAGATGAGCCCTTGTGTGTTAAGTGGTGCCATGCTGAGGCCCTGATTTATGAAGAAAGGGAAGAGGAAACCATCCCGGAAGATTCCGAAGAGCAGGAGGACATGGAGATCGGCTTGGAATCATTGGCAGACAAATATGGATTACAGACGATAATGGATGCTCTATCCCGAATGTCTGAGAAGGACTGAATCAATGGAAACTATAGCCCCCTTCATAGAAGTAATAGATGAGATAAAAGAGGCCGGCGGAGATATCTTTAAATTATGTTTCCAGTGCGGACTCTGCGATTCGGTTTGCCCGTGGAACAAGGTTCGACCCTTTAGTATGCGCAAGCTGATCCGGGAGGCGGCCTTTGGTTTAACCGAGATAGAAGGTGAAGACTTATGGCGTTGCACCACCTGCGGGACCTGCCCTGATCAGTGTCCTAGAGGTGTCAAGCAGATAGATATCAGCGTGGCTCTCAGAAGAGTGGCCACGGAATATGAAATTTTTCCGGCATCTGTCAAGCCTGTCCGTACGGCAAGAGCCAGCCTGATTTCTGAAGGTAATCCCCTGCAGGGGGATCGAAAAAAGCGCTCTGACTGGGCAAAAGATTTGTCTGTAAAAACATATACTGAAGGAATGGAAGTCTTATATTTTGTTGGCTGCTATCTTTCCTATGACCCGAGAATGAAAAGGGTCGCCACAGCCACAGCCAATATTCTGAACAAAGCAGGAGTGGATTTTGGGATCTTGGGTTCCCAGGAAAACTGCTGCGGTGAAAGCATCCGAAAAACAGGCAGTGAAGAAGTATTCAAAAATCTGGCTAAAGAAAACATCAAAACCTTTATCGATAATGGCGTAAAAAAGGTCATTGTTTCTTCTCCCCATTGCTTTCACACGTTTAAAAACGAATATCCCGAATTTATGGTAAACTTTGAGGTTGTTCATATGTCCCAATACCTGCTTGAGCTGATAAATGAGGGACGGCTTGAACTGACAGGAGAATTCCCGAAAAAAATAACCTACCATGATCCTTGTTACCTGGGCCGTCATAATAATGTATATGATGAACCCCGAGATCTTTTAAAAAAGGTGGCAGGGCTTAAATTGGTTGAAATGGAGGCTTCCCGCAAAAACAGTCTGTGCTGCGGTGGCGGCGGTGGCAGGATATGGATGGATACGCCCCAGGAAGAAAGGTTTTCAGATTTAAGGTTGAAACAGGCCAAAGAGACCGGTGCCCAAGTCCTGGCAACAGCCTGTCCATATTGTATTACTAACTTTGAAGAAAGTCGCCTGAATCTTGAGTATGAAGATGTTCTGGAGGTCAAAGACATTACGGAAATTATCAGTGAAATGATATGATGAGGAGATAGAAAGTGGGAAACGACGTATTGCCGATAGAAAAAGTACAGGAATTTTCTGAAAGTCTTGTTTCTAAAAATATGGGAGATAAAAATTTTGGAGACGTAATGGTTGTTGGCGGAGGAGTCAGCGGTATTCAGGCCTCTCTTGATCTTGCCACTGCCGGTTTCAAGGTTTACCTGGTAGAGAAAGGACCAAGCATTGGCGGCCATATGGCCCAGCTTGACAAGACCTTTCCCACCAACGACTGCTCGATGTGAATTCTCTCTCCTAAACTGGTCGAGGTCGGCCGGCATCCAAACATAGAGGTTTTGACATTTACTGAAGTAGAGCGTTTAGAAGGGGAAAAAGGTGACTTTCAGGTCACATTGAAAACAAGGCCCCGATATATTATTGAGGAATTATGCACGGGATGTACCACCTGTGTAGAATACTGCCCGGTTCACTATCCTGATCCATTTAACCAGGAGATATCCATGAACAAAGCAGTTCATGTATACTTCTCCCAGGCTATTCCCCTTGTTTCATATATTGATGACAGCTGCCTTAGACTAAAAGAGGACAAATGTGATATTTGTTCAAGTGTATGTCAGACAGGTGCCATAGATTTCAGACAAGTGCCTAAGAAAACAGATATCAATGTCGGCGCGATTATTCTGTCTTCCGGTATTACTCCGTTTGATCCTTCTGCCAGGGAAGAATACGGGTATACCAAATATCAGAACGTGGTCACCAGTATGGACTATGAACGGCTCTTATCCTCCACCGGTCCGTATGAAGGTGAGGTAAAAAGGACGTCTGACAAGGAACATCCCAAAAAAATAGCCTGGATTCAATGCGTTGGTTCAAGAAGGGTGACCGAAGGGGATAACAGCTATTGTTCAGGCGTTTGCTGTACCTATACCCAGAAACAGGTGATTTTGACAAAACACCATTATGAAGATGCCGAGTGCACCATATTTCATAATGATATTCGTTCTTTTGGTAAGGATTTTGAACGCTTTTTTCAAAGAGCGGAACAATTGCCCGGTGTTGAATTCATTAGAAGCTACGCATCCATCGAAAAAGAGATCCCTGAAAGCCAAAATGTTGTTGTCAGATATGCGACGGCAGACGATGGCGTCAAATCGGAGGAATTCGATATGGTGGTTCTCTCTGTTGGATTGAATCCGCCAAAGGCGTATAAGGAAATATCAGAAAAATTTGGAATCGATCTTAATTCACACGGATTTGCCAAATCAGATTCTTCCAATCCCATCAAAACCAACAGGCCCGGGATCTTTGTCAGTGGTGCTTTCCAGGGCCCGACTGATATTCCTGAATCCGTCTTTACCGCCAGCGGGGCCGGCGCACAGACGGGTGAACTCCTTAACTACAGACGGGGGAAGCTGGCCAAAGAAAGAATATACCCGGAAGAAAGGAATGTCTCCAACGAAGAACCAAAGATAGGCGTTTTTGTCTGTCATTGCGGGGCAAATATTTCAAGTGTCGTCAATGTTCCTTCCACAGTTGAGTATGCTTTAACCTTACCCAATGTTGTGTATGCTACGGAGCAGATCTTTTCATGTGCGACCAATTCTGCCCAGGAAATAACAGAACTGGCATTGGAAAAAGGGTTCAATCGTGTGGTGATTGCCGCCTGTTCCCCCAGAACCCTTGAACCCTTGTTCCATGACACCTTAAGAGAGGCCGGGTTGAATCAATATTACCTTGATATGGCCAATATCCGGGAACATTGTTCCTGGGTTCATGCCAAGCAAAAGGATGAGGCCACCCAAAAGGCACATGATATCGTCAGGATGTCAGTTGCAAGGGCGGCCCGACTGGAATCCTTACAGGAATTTGATCTGCCGGTAAACAAGGCGGCTCTGGTGGTTGGCGGCGGAATTGGCGGTATGACTACCGCTCTCTCCATTGCCAAACAGGGCCATGAAGTACACCTTGTGGAAAAGAATAAAGACCTGGGCGGCATGGCCAGAAGACTTCACACCACCCTGGAAGGTCTGGATGTTCAGACCTATCTTGACAATTTGATTCGTGAGGTCTATCTAAATCCCCTGATCCATGTGTCCCATGAGGCGGTTATCAAGGAAGTTGACGGTTATCTCGGAAACTTCACTACAACTATTGAAACCGAAGGGCGGATAAAAGAGATTAAACACGGGGCATCGGTTCTGGCCATTGGTGCTGAGGAATATAAACCCACCGAATACCTGTACGGGCAGAATAAAAACGTGTTCACCCATATGGAGCTGGGAGAAGAGATTGCCAAAAGCAATGAAACCGTCCTCAATGCCGAAACCCTGGTTATGATTCAGTGTGTGGGCAGCCGGAATGAGGAAAGAAATTATTGTTCAAGGGTATGCTGTAGTCATGCGGTCAAAAATGCCCTTCATCTGAAAAAACTCAATCCGGAAATGAGAATATATGTCTTGTTCCGCGATGTTAGAACCTATGGATTCAGAGAGGATTCGTACAGGGAAGCCATGGAGCAGGGGGTTCAATTTATACGGTATACCCCGGAAGACGCTCCCCAGGTTGAAGAAGCCAAAGAAGGCGGCAAAGATGTGATAAGGGTTACCGTGCCCGATCCGATTTTGGGCCAGAGGCTGGAATTGGATGCTGATGTCCTTTCTCTTGCTGCGGCCGTTATCCCGGCAGACTCTACTGCTGAAATGGCCGGTATGTTCAAAGCAGCGCTAAGTGAGGACCAGTATTTCAAGGAAGCCCATGTCAAGCTTAAGCCCGTTGAATTTGCAACGGACGGTGTATTTCTTTGCGGAACAGCCCATTATCCCAAGCATATTCCGGAAACCATCAACCAGGCTTATGGTGCTGCCGGAAGGGCATTGACTCTTCTGGCGAAAGATACGGTGACCACTTCAGGGACCGTCGCCAGAATCAATTATAAAACATGCGTAGGCTGCCAGACGTGTATGCCCCTATGTCCTTACGAGGCGATATCGTACAATAGTGAAAAACGGGTCTGCGTGGTGAATCAGATTTTGTGCAAGGGATGCGGGACCTGTGCTTCTGCCTGTCCGTGTCATAGTGCAAATCTTCTGGGATATAAACCTGAGCAGATATTGGCCCAGGTAGGGGCGGCGTGATTTAGGATTAATGAAGAACATTTATATAAGGAAAGAAGCCAATGAGCGACACTAATTTTGAACCCTATATCATCTCATTTCTTTGCAATTGGTGAGCGTATGCCGCTGCTGACCTGGCTGGGGTTAGTCGTATGCAGTATCCGCCAAATATGCGGGTTATCCGGGTCACGTGTTCCGGGAGCGTGTCTCCCCATCATGTGCTGAAGGCGTTTCAACAGGGAGTGGACGGTGTTTTTGTGGGTGGTTGACACAAGGGCGAATGCAATTACCTGTATGGTAATTATTCTGCTGAGAAACGGGTGACCATTCTGTCCCAGATGCTTGATTTCTGCGGCATAGAAAAACAGAGACTTCGGGCAAGGTGGGTATCCTCTGTCGAAGCACCGGAGTATATTGAAGAGATCAACGATTTTGTTGGTGTCTTGAAAAAACTGGGGCCCTCACCATTGAAAAACGAACAAGCCAAGGTGCTTGCTTAGAATAAGGTGTGTTTATGATTGATCAAGTGAAACAAAAAATCAATGAGCTTTTTTCTGAAGGGTCTGTAAAAGGCGTTGTGGCCCTTGCCCATGTCAGTGGTCATGTGACCCCTTGTCTGTTCCAGAAGGGGGATGACCTTCAAGGGCTTAGCCTTGGTGACCTGCAAACATCCGGGGATGCAAGATATCCTTTGAACAAAGTTCTGATCACCATTGCAAGACAATACCCGGATGATGTGTTCGGAATCCTGGTCCGGGGCTGTGATGAAAGAGGGCTTTATGCCCTTTACCGGCTGAAACAGCTTGAACCGGATAAGGTTGTTCCCATCGGAATTTGTTGCCCTCAATCCCTTGCCCTTCAGTGTGAATGCAAAAAACCCTATCCTGATGAAATAATAGCTGGAGAAAAATTAGAAGGCGTTTTGCAAAAGCATGTACAGGATGTTGAAGATATGGATCGTTCAGAACGATTTTCCTTCTGGAAGGGTCAGTTTTTAAAATGTGTCAAGTGCTACGGATGCAGGGATATCTGTCCCATGTGTTTTTGCAGGGAATGCAGCCTTGAATGCGAGGATCTGGTATCAAAAGGCAGTCTCCCGGTTGATATCCCGGTATTCCACCTGACACGGGCCATGCATATGGCAGACCGATGTATTGACTGCGGGCTGTGTGATGAAGCCTGTCCTTCGGATATTCCCTTACGGCTTTTATACAAAAAAATAGCTGGGATTATGAATACTGAATTCGGATATACATCCGGGATCAATAAAAATGAAAAATCACCTTTGAGCTTAATGGGTCCTGAGCCTGAAAAGTAAAAAGGTTTTAATAAAGAGGAAAGAGAATGGAATACAGGAATACGCTTACAACCTGCACCTATTGCGGATGTGGATGCAACCTTTTTCTTGAGTCCCTTGACGGCAGGCTGACGGGCACAATCCCCTGCAAGACCTTTCCGGTAAATGAAGGCAGGCTCTGTATCAAAGGATGGAACGGCCATCAGTTTGTTCAATCCGAAAAAAGGTTGAAAAAACCGTTGATGAGAAAAAACGGGGAACTCACAGAGGTTTCCTGGGATGAAGCCCTTGATTTTGCCGCATCAAAACTCAAAGAGATAAAACAAGCCAGTGGTCCGGATTCAGTGGGGATTTTTACCTCTGCCAAAGTGACCAATGAAGAAAATTATCTCATGCAGAAATTTGCAAGAGCAGCCATCGGGACAAATAATATTGACCATTGCGCAAGGCTGTGACATTCCTCCACTGTGGCAGGTCTTGCCGCATCTTTTGGCAGTGGTTCAATGACAAACGCAATATCTGAACTTGAAGAGTCAGATGCAATTTTTATTATCGGGTCCAACACAGCAACTTCCCATCCTTTGGTGGCCACACGGATTTTCAGAGCCATTGAAAAAGGGGCAAAAGTGCTTGTGGCAGATCCCAGGAAGAATCAGATTGCCGATCTTGCCGATCTCTATGTCCGTCATAAGCCTGGAACGGATGTAGCCCTGCTCAATGGGATAATGAAAGTGATTCTTGATCAAGAACTTGAAGACAAGGACTTTATTG
>NZ_JABZFL010000080.1 GCF_014237455.1 Desulfobacula sp.
AGATTAACGGTAACGGTTGTGTCAGAATCACTTATAGCATCCTGAGTAACAACAAAGTTAACCGTATCGCCTTCGGTTACACCACCGACATCCGCCTCTGCGACAGCGATATGAACCTGCGGCTCTGCATCATTGTCTAAGATCGTTCCAATACCCTGTCCGTCTGCGATGGTGGCGTTTGCAGGGTTGGTCAGGTTCATCTGAAAGGTTTCAGTAGGCTCTGCAATGTCATCATCGGTTATATCAACTGTGATTGTGGTTGTTGTTGAACCGGCAGTTATGGTTCCCGTACCAGATACAGCGGTATAATCCGAACCGTCTAAGGCTGTCACGTCAGCACTTGCATAATCAAAGGTCACATCCTGTGAACTTGGATTACTCAAGGTGACTGTAAATGTCATGGTTCCGGCATCTTCGTTCACTGTCTGATCATCAATGGTTAGGGTGGGCAGTTCAGGTTCGTCATTATCCAGAATGGTTCCAATACCCTGTCCGTCTGCGATGGTGGCGTTTGCAGGGTTGGTCAGGTTCATCTGAAAGGTTTCAGTTGGCTCTGCAATGTCATCATCGGTTATATCAACTGTGATGGTGGTTGTTGTTGAACCGGCAGTTATGGTTCCCGTACCAGATACAGCGGTATAATCCGAACCGTCTAAGGCTGTCACGTCAGCACTTGCATAGTCAAAGGTTACATCCTGTGAACTTGGATTGCTCAATGTGACTGTAAATGTCATGGTTCCGGCATCTTCATTTACAGTCTGATCATCAATGGTTAGGATGGGTAGAATTTCAACAATCTCTTCGGGTTCGATTTCACCGGTCTCTTCGGGTATGACTTCTTCGGGCAAGGCATATTCAGTGCCGAACAGGTAACTGCCGACTTCCCCTCTTGCCTGATCCCCTGGAAGGTATGCAAGATCGTAATCATGGGCTTCATCTTCTTCGCCTGCGGCTGTAGCTTCTTCATCTCCGATTTCTTCGCCGGCTTCCAATGCGGCCTGTAGGCTCTCCACTTCACTGACCACTGCATCACGGGCGTCAACTACGCCGGTGACGGATTCATCAATGAGGACCTGAGCATTTTCAGACAGGTTGATTGTTTTTCCGTTGTCCAGTTCAATGGTGACCCGGGAGCCGTTGGATGTTACAATCAGTTCATTTTCATAAACCATGTCCCCGACGTTAAGTTCTCTAACCTGCCCTGTGGATGTCTGGGCGCTTACCGAACCTGAAATTGCTTTTATGCTTCCTGCTTGTGCCATGATTGGCCTCCAAAAATTTTATATTATTGATAAAGTAATGGCAATTAAACTATTATATTATCCGTTATTATAGTCATCCGGATAAAAAAAGATATTGTACCAAGGTCTAATTTTAAATATTTTCACTCACCCGTGCCGATCCAGGCTGTCTTATCCGTTCTAGTGCCTGAATAATTTTTGAAAGTTTTCAAAGACCTTTCATTGAACGGCAAAAATTCACTCGTTCCTCACTCAAACAATTTGCTATGCTGGTTGGTAGAAGGCTGATTGCCTTACGGGAGCGTTATGGATCCTTGCTTACAAAATCTTGATGGCTTGCGCGTTAAGACCGCCTGGTGTTTGAGCGCCTATGAGAAAGTAAGTCAATAAAAAATAGTTATCCATTAACAAAAAAAATGTTTTTTTGCTTACGGTCTCCTCCTGCTGGTCATCAGTAAACATGTTTTTTCTTACCCAATTAAATCAATTAACACATTTGAGGTTCTACCTCAAAGGAGACCATCTTTCTCATTTTATCGAGGAATGAGTGAGTTCAGGCGGTTAGCGCAAGACATCTTAGAGATTGTTGCAATGGCCATCCAGCGGACGTAAGGTGATCAGCCTGTGACAAACGTGGAGTAATTCAGTTTGGAACATGAGCAGATTAAGGGATATTTCTTATGGCAAATATCCAGTTGTTTTTGAATGGGTCTTGACACAAAGTCGTGTCGGAAATAGTATATTAAGGTTAAAATCAAGGATTTGAAACGGCTGTAAATATTAAAGCTGTAAATATTAAAAAGGATATGAATAATGACAGATGTTGATCAGGGGAAAAATCTTCCAAAAGATGCAGATGAGTATATTGCAAAATTAAAAACCGCGCTTGTTCATAATGATGAATGCGGTACAACCCATTACAATCTTGGGGTAGCCCTTATGGGAAAGCAGGAGTTTGTTGAGGCTGAAAAGGCACTCCATGATGCTATCGACCGCAGCCCGTCGCTTGCTGAGGCCTATGTCCTTTTAGGCGGTATCTGTCTTCAGAGAAATGATTTTGAAGGGTGCTACCGGTTCAACCAGAACGCCACAAAAGCAAGAGCCGGTTTTGCAGAAGGATATGCCAACATGGCATTTGTCCTGCTTCAGCTGATTGACGGCAAAGATCCCAAGGAAGATGAAGAAAAAATGGATAAGGCCATAAAAAATCTTAAAAAAGCCATTATTCATAATAAAAATTTTGTTCAGGCCTTTGCCACCCTGGGGACGGCGTATTTTATGAAAGGGCTTGTAAAAGAAGGGATCAAGGCAAATCTTGAGGCCATTAAAGTGCAGCCTGAATTCCCGGTGGCCCATAATAATCTTGCCGTGGGCTATCTTGAAATCAATGAATTTGACAAAGCCATTGCCCATTGTGATAAAGCTGAAGAATTAGGCTTTCAAGTGGCTCAGAAGCTGAAAGACGAGCTTGCGCCGCACAGAAAGGCATAATGCAGTCCCGTCTTTTCCGGTTTTTTATATCGGGTGAAGAAAAAGAGATTTTCCCTGGCTCTCGATTATGGAAATTTGCCTTGTCAGGGAAAAACACCGAAGATTTTGTTCTAACGATCGGGGATTATTTTTCAGCCGCCCGGCAATTTTTATTAAAAAATGATGTTGCACTATTGAAATCAGGTCTTGAATCTGTTTTCAATGCACCTGTTCAAACGGATCAGATCAGTAAAATTGTGGTTTTTCTTGAAAAGCACGGTGCTTTATATCACCCTTTAAAAATTCAGGTTGCTGTCAGTGAGAGCCAAACCTGTTCTTTTGTCCTGAATGGTGCGGTGTCAAATCCGGGCCTGTCTTTGATTGGAAATGAGCATGACCTGATATCCCGGTTGAATCAGGCGTATTCAAAACACTATCTTCCCCGGGTCTTTGGGATTGATTTCATAAAAACAGACAACGGCAGGGTCGGGTTTTTTTTAGGGGAATGGTTTGACGGCTACAAAGAATTCCATGTTACTGAAAACCAGGATAGAAGACAAATTGTCATATGGGAAGCTGACGGCAGCTGCCACTATATCCTGGAAACAGACGCGCTTGACATTTATCAGGAAATCTCCCGGATTTTGACGTATTATTATGATCTTGAAACCTTTGAGCAGATTTTTCCCTGGCATCATGCTGCCGGAGATTTTATTGTCAGGCAGGAGGGAGGCAGCACACATGTCCGGCTGATTACGGTGAGAGGATATGCTTCTTTAACTGAATTTGCCGATGGAGAAGCAGATAAAAAAGTGCATATCCTGCCATCCCTGATGTTTTTCTTTTTGAATCTGACCTTAAGAATGCGCCTTGATCGGTTGAATGGCACAGGAAAGACAGTGATGCTCGGCGAAGGGGTAATAAAGGCAACTATTGAAGGTTTTTTAAAAGGTTTGGATGAAAAATCCACAGCGTATGATTTTGGAGATTTAAGATCAGTTTTTATTGAGTTCTTTTGGCAATTCAAGTTGGAACAGATCATTGGAATTATGGAAAATATTTTAGAATCCTGTCATCCTGAGTCATCTGAAATTAATTTATTAGAACAACATCTTGAATCTCATTGCAGGATTCTGCAGTCAATTTTCAAAAACTTGTAAAAAAAACCTTTTTTATTGACAAGTTGAAACCAAAATTTTATATCTGCAATGTTATTTTGCTTAAGTTGTTCCTAAGAAAAATATGGCGGTTTTATAACCCTTTGGAATAACGATAGATTAGACTATTGAATGAAAAGTTTGAGAACTTTTTCATTATTGATTGAATGTAAATTAACTTTTAACGGAGGTAAGTAAATGGCTAAACATGAGACTCCTTTACTGGACCAGCTGGAAACTGGCCCATGGCCGAGTTTTGTCTCTGATCTGAAACAACAGGCTGAAGTCAGAGCCAAGAATGAAGAAGGTGTTGAATTCCAGATCCCCCAGGATTGTGTAGACGATCTTTTGGGAGTTTTGGAGCTTTCTTACAAGCATGGTAGAACTCACTGGAAACACGGTGGAATCGTAGGTGTTTTTGGTTATGGCGGCGGTGTTATCGGAAGATATTGTGACCAGCCCAAGATGTTCCCCGGTGTTGAACATTTCCATACAATGCGTGTAGCCCAGCCTGCTGGTAAATACTATACAACTGATTATCTCAAAAAACTTACAAAACTTTGGGATTTCAGAGGTTCCGGTGTTACCAATATGCATGGCGCAACCGGTGATATCATTCTTCTGGGTACCACCACTCCTCAGCTTGAAGAAGTATTCTGGACAATGACGCATGATTATAATCAGGATCTTGGCGGGTCAGGCTCCAACCTGAGAACACCTGCTGACTGTCTGGGTCAGTCCAGATGTGAATATGCCTGTTATGATTCCCAGGCATTGTGTCACTTTTTGACTAACGAATACCAGGATGAGCTTCATCGCCCGGCCTTCCCCTATAAATTCAAATTTAAATTTGATGCATGTCCGAACTGCTGTGTTGCTTCTATTGCACGGTCTGACATGTCTTTTATCGGTACCTGGAAGGACGATATCCGTATTGATCAGGATGCCGTTAATAAATATGTTGAAAATGATACGGCTTATCCTTCCAACGCAGGTGCACATAAAGGCCGCGACTGGGGACCGTTTGACATTGAAAAAGAAGTGGTTGCTCTGTGCCCCACAGACTGCATGAAGTTTGAAAATAAAAAATTGACCATTGATACTCCAAATTGTACCCGTTGCATGCATTGTATCAATGTAATGCCAAGAGCCCTTAAAATCGGTAAAGATACAGGTTGTTCCATTCTTTGCGGTGCCAAGGCGCCTATTCTTGATGGTGCCCAGATGGGGTCTTTACTTGTACCATTTGTCGAAGTTAATGCTGACAATGATTATGAAAAAATTACAGAAGTCATTGAAAATATTTGGGACTGGTGGATGGAAGAAGGTAAAAACCGTGAAAGACTTGGTGAACTGATCATGCGTCAGGGATTCCAGAAACTTCTTGAAGTAACTGGAATTGAAGCAGTGCCGCAGCATGTTTCATATCCGAGAAGTAATCCATACATCTTCTGGAAAGAGGATGAGGTTGAAGGCGGTTGGGACCGTGACGTTGAAGAATACAGAAAACACCATCTTAGATAGAAAGGGAGAATTATAATGGCATTTATTTCTACTGGTTATAATCCAGCAAAACCGATGGAAAATAGAATCTCAGACATCGGTCCTAGAGACTATAATGAGTTTTATCCTCCTGTGATTGCTAAAAATAAAGGCAAATGGTCTCACCATGAAATTCTTGAACCGGGTGTACTGGTTCATGTGGGTGAATCAGGAGACGAAGTATATACAGTAAGAGTTGGCGGCTGTCGTTTGATGAGTACCACTCATATTAATGAAATCTGTGAAATTGCTGATAAACATTGTGACGGGCATGTTCGTTTTACCACCCGTAATAATATCGAGTTCATGGTTGATTCAAAAGATAAGCTAGAGCCCCTGAAAAACGATCTGGCCTCCAGAAAATTTGAAGGCGGTTCTACTAAATTTCCCATTGGCGGCACCGGAGCCGGTGTGACCAATATCGTTCATACCCAGGGCTGGATTCACTGCCACACTCCGGCAACAGATGCCTCGGGTACTGTAAAAGCCACCATGGATGAGCTGTTTGATGAGTTCACGGATATGAAACTTCCTGCACATCTCAGAGTTTCCATGGCCTGCTGCCTGAACATGTGCGGCGCGGTTCATTGTTCTGATATTGCCATCCTGGGATATCACAGAAAACCGCCTATGCTGGATCATGAATATCTTGATAAATATTGTGAAATTCCTCTGGCGGTTGCAGCCTGTCCGACTGCAGCAATTAAACCTTCCAAGATTAAACTTCCCGATGGTACGGAAGTTAAATCTGTTGCTGTTAAAGATGAAAGATGCATGTATTGTGGTAACTGCTATACTATGTGTCCTTCCATGCCTCTGGCTGATACAGAAGGTGATGGTATTGTTCTCATGGCGGGTGGCAAGGTTTCCAACAGAATTTCCGAACCTAAATTCTCTAAAGTTGTTGTGGGTTTTATTCCCAATGAAATGCCAAGATGGCCATCCATGACAAAGACCATCAGGACTATGGTTAACGCATATTCCAATGGTGCTAACAAGTATGAACGTCTGGGTGAATGGGCTGAGAGAATCGGATGGGAAAAATTCTTTGAGGCTTGTGAACTTGAGTTTACCCATCATCTCATTGATGATTTCCGTCAGCAGGCATACATGAGCTGGCGTCAGACAAGTCAGTTCAAATTCTAATAAGAGTTTGACCATACCTGTTTTTAAAATTGTTTAAGCCGGAGTGTAGTTGCACTCCGGCTGACACATTTCATTTCAAAGGAGTATGACAATGAGTGAACTTCTTGACAATAAAGAAGCTGCAACCAAAGCAGTGGTGGATTGGATGACAAAAAAATCCAAGACCAAAACCAAGTTTTATTTCAAAGATTTCTATAAAGTTTTCCCGGATGACAAACCCAGATTAATTAAAAAAGTTATCACTAAAATGGTTCAGGACGAAGTGCTTGAATACTGGTCTTCCGGAAGTACAACCATGTATGGGCTCAAAGGCGGTGGTATCCAACACTCGTCTGAAGGCGAAGAATAAGAATTAAGATAAGTTCTATATTTATCCATGCAAAAGGGTGGTAAAAAGATTCCGGGAATAGTCATTGCCGGCCTTAGTGGTGGATCAGGCAAGACGATCATCTCTTTAGGGATTACTGCCGCATGGAAAGAAAAAGGCTTTAAGGTCTCTTCATTTAAAAAGGGACCTGACTATATTGACGCCGGCTGGCTTTCAAAGGCAGCCGGTCTTCCTTGCTATAATCTTGACACTTTTCTATGCCCTCCTCCAATTGTTAAACAATCCTATCAGGAACATTCAAAACATTGCGATATTGCTGTTATTGAAGGCAATCGGGGCCTTTATGACGGTATTGATACCGACGGCTCCACTTCGACCGCCGAACTTGCAAAGCTTTTAAATTTGCCGATTCTACTGGTTCTGGACTGTACCAAAAGTACCCGTACAATGGCAGCATTGCTTATGGGATGCATGAAGTTTGATCCTGAAATTAAAATTTGTGGTGTTATCCTCAACCGGATAGCCGGCAAAAGACATGAAGGAAAGGTGAGTGCAAATATAGAGAAATTTTGTAATATCCCTGTTTTCGGAGCTGTTCCAAAATTAAAGGCCAAAGATTTCCCTGAAAGACACATGGGATTGGTTACGTCTGAGGAACACACCTTTTCTGATCAGGCCATCAAGGCCACTTTAAAAGTTGCCAAAGACACCATTGATTTAGATGACCTCTATAAAACGGTAACCGGTGAAGACTATAGGACTGAGTCCGAAACTATCAGTCAAATCAATTTTTCAGAAGCGACACCGGCCAAACCTGAACCGGTTACAATTGGAATCGTAAGAGATTCGGCGTTTCAATTTTATTATCCCGACAATATTGACGCATTAAAAAATCTGGGCGCTGACATTGTTTTTATCAGTCCTTTGATAGAAGAGAGCATACCCACTGTTCACGCCATCTATATGGGAGGCGGTTTCCCTGAAACCCATGCGCCACAGCTTGCCAAGAATAAAGCCTTCCGGGAAAATTTAAGAAACTTATCTCAAAACGGGCTCCCCATTTATGCGGAATGCGGGGGGCTCATATTCTTAGGTCAAAGTATCCGGTTGAATGACAGGGAATATCCCATGTCCGGGATCCTCCCTATCAAATTCGGGCTGTCCAAACGGCCACAGGGTCATGGATATACCAAGGTGGAAGTTGTCAATGAAAACCCGTTTTTTAAAAAGGGTGAGGTTTTAAAGGGCCATGAATTCAGGTATTCCAGTATTCTGAATATTGATTACCAGGATCATGAAATGGCCTTTAAAATGGAACGGGGCAAAGGTATCCTTGATAAAAAGGACGGTTTTTTTAAAAATAATACCTTTGGAACTTATACTCATATTCATGCCCTGGGCAGCCCTTCCTGGGCATCTTCCCTGGTCAAAAAAGCAAGAGCATTCAAAGCCGCGCAAGCCTGATTCCATAAAAAAAGAGGCTTTCCATATTCTGGAAAACCTCTTTTAAACTGAAATAATATTTTTATGAAACGATTATTTTTTTGCCTTTAAATGACATTTAGTGCAGGAAGCAGGCGCAGGGCCTTTCTTTCCTTTAGGATCGCCAGCTTTTATGTTGACCTCTTTATGGCAATCAATGCAATTTCCATGCATGGCGGTTTCAAGAACCATGATGTCTTTTTTCGCCTTTTTTTCGCCTTTCTTCTTTTTTGGTTTTGCCATTTTTGTATGACATTCAACACATTTCTGGACGTCATCCCCTATTTTAAGGTCATTTAAGGGTTTGTTGTCCGCATCATGATGGCAGTCACCGCAGGAAATTTTATACTCTACATTGTGTTTCATGTGGGTGAATACTATGAATTTTGTTTTGGGTGGTTTTTTTGTTCGTTTTTTGTATTGATTGTAGTCCATTGTAATTGTGTCAGGAACATCTGTCCCGGCATAAAGACCTGTCGCGACAAAAATCACAGCAAGACCTGCCGTCAAAAGCAGAGTCAGTAATTTTTTGTTCATAATTTGTTTTACTCCTTTAATAATTAACAATTTATTTTGCCTTTTTACCAGCGGTATTTCCATACCCCCGATTGTTTCCTTAATATTTTACTTAAGTTTTTACACCCAAGACAATTGAAAAGTCAATACTAAAAACTTGTTCGGTTTATGACTAATCCTCTTGATTTTCTGTGTCTGCCTGTGATTTGATATCTGGGTCCTCTTCCGGGTCATCATCAATTTCTTCATCCTTTTTTTTCCCGAATATTTTAGCGCCGATAATGCTGATTTCATAAAGAAGCATCAAGGGCAGGGCCATCATAATCTGGGTGACGACATCCGGTGGTGTGATAAGCGCTGCGCCAACAAAAAACAATAATAGAGCATATTTTCTGTTCTTTTTTAAAAATGGTACGGTGACAAGTCCCATTCTGGCCATAAACGTTAACACCAGCGGCAGTTCAAAAACAAAGCCGAATGCCAGGAGCATCTTTGAAGCAAAAGAGAGATATTCCTTCATGGATGGCATGGCATGGATGGTTTGATTGGCAAATCCTAAAAAGAATTTAAATCCGTATGGGAAAACAATGAAATATCCAAAGGAAGAGCCAAGAGCAAAGAAGAAAACAGAGAGGAATACAATGGGTAAAAAGTATTTTTTTTCAGCCCTGTAAAGGCCGGGAGATACAAACATCCAGAATTCATAAAAAAGGACCGGGGTGGCCAGAATAATTCCAGTGAGCAGGGCGACTTTAAGGTAAGTAAAAAACGCTTCGGGAAGTCCTGTGAAAATCATCTGAGCGTTTCCATTTTCACCCATGGCAGTGACAAGGGGGGCTGTCAGAATTTCAAATAATTTCTCTTTAAAAAAATAAGCGGCCACAAAGCCAATGCCAACGGCAATAAAGGAACGGACCAGCCTGTCTCGCAGTTCTCCTAAATGCTCTGTAAAAGGGCTTTTTTCTTCTTTGTTCATATGTTAATCGGTTTTATCCGGTTCTTTGTCTACAGGAGTATCGTCTGTATTATTATCCGGAACTTCTTTGCTATGGCCATCCTGTGAGTCCTGCGAGCTGGAATCTTCCCTGGAAGTGGCAGTTGTTTCATCTTTAATATTAGCGTCTTTTATAATTTCCTTAAGATCTGTTTCAGGGTCTGCAATATCCTTAATATCTTTAACAGTGGTTTCCACATCAATGCTGCGTTTAAAATCCTGGGCCGATCGTTTGAACTCTCCCAGGGCGCGACCTAATGTTTTGGCCAGTTCCGGCAGCTTTTTAGGCCCTATGACAATGAGTGCTATGGCCAGAATCATTAAAATTTCAGGCATTCCAAGACCAAACATTTTTTATTTTAACTCCTTTAATGGAAATTACTGATTAACAGGACTGTAGTTTTACACTGAATGCTTACTTAGTGTCAAGAAAGGATAAATAGTCAGTCATCATAATACTTGATCAAACGGGTTTTATTCGGTATGACGAACCTGGAAAAATCGGAGAACCTTAAGATCATACTCTCAACCATTGAACAAATTCTATATGCTTTTACTTTTGGTGTGCAGGGGTGTGAATACAAGGACCTGGTTCATATGGTGATTCATTGTGATTTTCATCCCGGGAATTTAAAATTTCAAAATAATGCCATAACCGGGTTGTTTGATTTTGACTGGTCAAAGGTTGATGCCCGCTGTTTTGATGTTGCCCTTGCCATAACTTATTTTTGCCTGTACCTGTCGGGCTTTCGTTTTCCCCTGAACGGTTTCCTTTTTTTATACTTTGGTTTTGAACAATATTTTTTCTTTGGCTTGGGAAGGGGTTTGTCCAATTCCTCAGACGGATATTCACATTCAATTTTATTTCCCAGCATCTCTTCGATTTTAGGGATAAAAAAAGAACTCATTTCATCAGCGAAACTGATGGATATCCCTGTTGCGCCGGCCCTTCCGGTTCTACCGATTCTATGGATATAGTGTTCAGGCTCATGGGGAAGATCATAGTTGATAACATGGCTGATATCTTCAACATGTAATCCGCGGGCAGCGACATCTGTTGCAACTAAAAGGTTGATTCTGCCAAGTTTAAAATTATTTAAGACTTTAAACCGTTTGTCCTGTGAGATATCCCCCGAGAGCACACTGCATTTCTGACCGTATCTTTCAAATTTTGTTGACAGGATTCTTGCGGTATCTTTACGGTTCACAAATAAAAGGACGCGTTTTAACTGTTCATTATTGATCAGGTTATAGACATGTTTAAATTTGTCTTTTTCAGTTGAAATATAGATGATCTGATGAATACTGTCGGCGGCAGCCTGCTCAGGATCTATTTCTATTTGAACCGCGCTATGGGTTGTCCAGCTTTCTGCCAGCCTTAAAACATCCGATGTTAAAGTGGCAGAAAAGAACAGGGTTTGTCGCTTGTTTTTATGGGGTGTTTTTAAAATGATTCTGCGGACATCCGGAATAAATCCCATATCCAGCATGCGATCCGCTTCGTCTATGACAACAATTTCAACCTTGGAGAGGTTGATCAATTTCTTATTCATGAAATCTATGAGCCGGCCGGGTGTTGCAACAATGATATCAACGGGTCTTTCTCTCAGCATGATCTGTTGCTGTTTATAGCCGGTTCCGCCAAAGATGGATAGAATTCTTAAATTGGTATACTTGGCAAGTTCCTTGAAATCCTTTTCAATCTGATAAACAAGCTCCCTTGTGGGTGCGAGGATTAACGCTCTTGGGGCTCCCTTCCTGTTTTTAAAAGCTTTTTTTATAAATGCTGTTAAAATAGTGATAATAAAGCTGGCACTTTTACCTGTGCCTGTCTGGGCCTTGGCAGTGGCATCCTTTCCTTCCAGCGTATGGGACAAAAGTTTTGCCTGTATAGGGGTGCAATAGTTGAATTTTAAATCTGAAATAGCATGCATGACACTCAATGGCAGATCAAAGTCGTGAAATCTTGTTTCCCCTTCTTTGGGTTCCACAGCAAAATCATTGATGGACCATTTTTTCTTCTCAGGCTTTGGGCGGCGGCTTTTTTGTGTTTTTGCTTTGGGCCTGGAAGGGGGTGGGACAAAAGATGATTCTGTCTGGTGCTTTTTGTTAAAAAGCGTTTTTAAAAATAGAAAAAATTGTTTCAATCGTATCTTTCTTTTATGGGTTAGAATGTTAACTGCCTGTCTGTTACCAGTGGTTTTTAACAGACAGGCAGGTATTTGTGAAGTTAAAATTGTTAAAAAATGATTTTATCCTCCGGCAACCAGAGGCAATATTTGAATTTTTGAGTTGTCCGGGATCTTTGTTTCAGCAAATTTGGGGCTTGAAACAAGCTTGCCGTTTAAACGGACAACCGAACAGAATTCAACATTGTCAAGAGTTTCTAAAAGAGATGCCATGGTCATATTTTCAGACCATGGCAGTGGTTTTTCATCAACTTCTATCAAAAGATTATACTACACCATTTTTCTTTAAAACTTCCATGACTTCAGGGAAATCAATACCCAGGCGTTTGACGGTTGCAACGGTGGGGATTCCGTTTTGGGTCCATCCGCGGCGCTCATAGACAGCATCTTTGAGAAGTTCATATTGCTCTTCTCTTTTTTGTTTTAAAGCAGCTACTTTTTCTTTGGAAGTCATGCTGCTGATATCCAATCCGTATTTTTCTTTGAGCTGCTCATCATATCGTTTTTGCCGTGATTCATATTCCTCCACGGTCACGGGACCAACAGCCCTGTAAGGCACAGTATCATGCTCTCTTGTACCAAAACCCATTTTCAGATTGAAAATTCTCTGGAAATTATAAACCGCCTCACTCATGGTAATGATATCATCAGGTCCTGTTTTCCTGCCGGTAACAGCAGAGAAGAAATCTGCATACCAGCCGATATGTTTCATTACCTTGGCAGGCTCGGGTGTGTCTTTATTGTCTTCAGGCACAATATCGTTCCAGGGAAGTTTGCAAAGGCCGCAAAGACCGAACCAGGTTCTGAACATGGGGAACCAGTGAAGGGCTTCTGCCTTGTCTTCAAAAGTCGGCATGAAATTGTGAACCATATCAAGGAAGATGAGCCAGGCTTCATCATGCTGGGGGCCTTTCAGGGCAAGGCCATACCCCCCCTGCTGGGCAAGAGATTCTTTGGTGATGTATTCGGAAAATTCAAGACCCTTGGATTCCATACCAATGTCCTGCATAAATGCCATGTCAGCACCGAAGTCTTTTGCAAACATTTTTTTCATGTTTCTGATCCCTTTGCCGACAATGGCACCAAACCCTTCGCCTTTTGCCATTTGGTGGATGATCTCCAGAGCGTTAAACCGGTTGCCAAAGTTTAAATCCATCCCACCGGTATGATCAGTGGTGATCAGATGGTTCTCAAAACATTCCATGACAAATGCAATGGAGGTCCCAACAGAGATAGTGTCCAGGCCATAGGCATCGCAATAAAAATTAATTTCAAGGATGGTATGGGCATCAAAAATACCCAGGCTGGAACCACAGCCGGCTATAGTTTCATATTCAGGTCCGTCAACAAACACTTTTCCCCCCCTATAGGGGCCTGTAAACGGTGAAAAGTCTTTCACCCCGTGGGCGCAGGCAACAGTACAGCCTCTCCAGCACCCATCAAATCCTTTGTCAAAGATATGTTCATAGACTTCTTCCCCGATGACTTTACTTTCAGGATGGGAACCAAACTTGAAGTTATGAACCGGCAGACAGTCATGATCATTCATAATGGGCACAAGGTGGGTGGTTCCCACAAGGGCCATCCTGTTCTGTTTGGGATCAAGTTCATTGATTTCTTTTGCATGGGTTTTGGTGACAAGTTTAAGTGCGTCAAAATCCGCAGGGTTATTGGATTTCATTGAAATGGCACCGAATCTCGCCACAATGGCTTTAACTTTTTTATCGGCAAAGACGGTTCCGATACCGCCGCGCCCGGCCTGTTTGTACCTGACTCTTTTACGCCCGGCATCCCACCAGGAAAAATTCAGGCATCCGAAAAATGTGTGTTCTGCACCCGGCCCTGCTGTTACAACAGAAACATTGACAGGCTTGTCCTTGTCAAAATGCCGGGTTAAGGTATCTGAAAGCTCATAGGAATCGGTTGGAAGGTTTTCTGCTTCAAATATTTTGATTTTGCTTTCAATCCCATCAATGAAAATAACGGTATCTTCTTTAGCTTTCCCGTCAACCTGTATCACATCAAACCCGGAAAATTTTTTATAAGGTCCAAAATATCCCCCTACATTTGAATCAATAGGGGCACCGGTTAAAGGCGAAATGGATGT
This sequence comes from Desulfobacula sp., assembly GCF_014237455.1. GTDB lineage: Bacteria > Desulfobacterota > Desulfobacteria > Desulfobacterales > Desulfobacteraceae > Desulfobacula. Next base: position 14,173 of record NZ_JABZFL010000080.1, read on the forward strand.
CACAATACTTTTTCCGCCACCGGGATATCCCGGGGTTCCGCCAAGGGGGCCCGAAGAAATACAAATAGTATTTTCAGGGTCATTCCACTTGGTATCACCTGAAACTGCATTCCACATCAGCCAGAGATCATACCCTTTTCCGCCAATAAACTTGTTTTTTATTTTTTTTTCAATATTATTGATAATAATATCGGATGAATCAAGATTGACGCGAAGGGATTGATTCGTATACCCTTTTTTTATTTCTGCTTTTTCATAAGATATGGTTTTTATCTCTTTAAGACTGATTTGACCCATTTTATGACTCCTTAAGTATAGATACGTCCATGTAATTAATATTGATTTGAAATGGTTAAACCATTATTATTATATTTGCTGTTGGTTGTCAACCAGCGAAAGCAAATATTTAATCCGGCTAAATACGTAAAAAAACTTGACTTTTTACGGTATTCGTAGTTAACCAGAAAACTAAAAGGGATGCAATTATTTTCGGGAAAAGGGTGTATAAATGCTCATATTAGCCAATTTTTTTGAAGCCATAGCCGTTGTTCTGGATTATGGCCTTACATTTTATATGTGGATCGTTGTTGCAGGCGCGGTTTTGTCATGGGTGAGCCCTGATCCCTACAATCCCATTGTACGGTTTATTAATAATGTAACCGAGCCTGTTTTTTATCAAATCAGAAAGAGGCTTCCCGTGAATTTCGGGGGGCTTGATATATCTCCTGTTATCGTTATTTTAGCAATTATTTTTCTTCAGACATTTGTTGTGAACAGCCTTCACGGGCTGGCACGCACAATAGCATAATAAAAAGTGAGGTATTCTTATGGGTATAACACCACTGGTTGTTAAGCAAAAAGAGTTCACGACAAGATTCAGAGGGTTTGATGTTCAGGAAGTGGATTATTTTCTTGAAGATGTGGTAAAAGAACTTGAAAACCTGAATCATTCCATTCAAAGTCTTCACGAAGAAAATCATCGGATGAACCTGGAGAATCAGGGCTATAGAAAGAGAGAAAATTCTATGAAAAATGCCATGATTCAGTCCCATAAAGTCCTGGATCAAATGAAAGAAAATGCTAAGAAATCTTCACAGGTGATCATTGCCAATGCTGAAGTTGAAGCGGAAAAAATGCTGAACAGGGCGCATAATCGGCTTTCACAACTTCACAGTGATATTATTGAGCTGAAACGTCAAAGAATTCAGCTTGAAATGCAAATAAGTGCCGTACTCGAATCCCACGCAAAACTGCTTGAGATGACAAAGGAAGAAAATAAGACTGCCGATGAGACCGATTCTACCTTAAAATTTATCAAACAAGCATAATTTATTAATACTTCGCTCCCGCACGTGTGCAGGGGACGAGAGAACCATTAGCAAAAAAGGTATGGGAAATGGCTGAAATTGATGCTTTTTTTAAATTGATGCATGAGCAGGGTGCTTCCGATCTCCACCTGGCCTCAGGCCAGCAACCTGCATTAAGGCTTCATGGCGATATTGAACGGATAAAATATGATATTCTGACCAGCGATAAATTACGGAAACTTTTATATGAAATAACCTCCCAGGAGAAGATCAAGGCTTTTGAAGAGACCGGGGATGTGGATTTTGGTTATGAAATTCCGGGACTTGCCAGGTACAGGGCAAATTATTTTATGCAGAAAAATGGTATTTCAGCAGTTTTCCGTGAGATCCCTTCCGAAATAATGACAGCAGAACAGCTGGGGCTTCCGCCTGTTATTTCAAAACTGGCTGATCTTCCAAGGGGGCTTGTCCTGGTCACAGGTCCGACAGGCTCCGGTAAATCAACTACTCTGGCAGCCATTATTGATCAGGCAAACCGAAATAGAAAAGATCACATTATTACCGTAGAAGATCCCATTGAGTTTGTGCACAGAAGTCAGAGTGCTATTGTGAGCCACAGGGAAGTGGGATCACATACACAAACTTTTTCATCGGCACTAAGGGGGGCTTTACGTGAAGACCCTGACATTATTCTTGTGGGGGAGTTAAGGGATCTTGAAACCATTTCTCTTGCCATAGAAGCTGCCGCTACCGGCCATCTGGTGTTTGGCACCCTGCATACCTCCAGTGCAGCCAAAACCGTTGACAGAATTATTGAAGTCTTCCCCTCCACTGAACAGGCCCAGATACGGTCTACATTGTCTGATGGCCTGAGAGCTATTGTAGCTCAGGTATTGTTTAAAAGGGTGGATCAAAAAGGCAGATGTGTGGCTTTGGAAATTCTTGTGGGAACGCCTGCTGTGCGAAATCTTATCCGGGAAGCCAAAACGCACCAGATCCCATCCATGATTCAGACAGGAAAACAATACGGGATGCAATTGCTGGATGATGCCATTATGCAACTGTATAAAAAAGGATGGATCAGCCCGGATGAGGCATATGGAAAGGCGAATAATAAATCCTTATTCAGGCCGTTCCTGAAAAAACCGCCGGCTGATTTTACAGAAGCTTAACGGTTTATTTAAATTAAAAATAAGAGGAAGAAGGCATGAAAAAACAGCAGATGGACCATATTCTTTCCAAAATGCTGGATTCCTATGACAATGTTTCAGACTTGAACTTTACGCCGGACAAACCGCTGCAGGTTGAAAGTTCCGGTGAGCTGGTTGCGGTGAATATAGATCCGGACTTTAAACTGCTGACTCCGTTTCAAACTGAAATATTTGCATTGAACTTGATTAATAATAATCGGAAATTAACAGAGATGCTGATTAGAGAAGGATCTTGCGATCTTTCCTATCAACTGGGCAATAAAGCACGGTTCAGAGTGAATATATTTTCAAGATCAGGCAAGTATTCCATTGTTCTAAGAAAGCTTGAGACAAAAATTCCCACCATTGAGGAGTTGAATCTGCCCCGTGCATTTCATACAATGGCAGAAGAGAGAAACGGTATTATCTTTGTCACCGGGGCAACCGGTTCTGGAAAGTCAACATCCCTTGCAGCGCTATTGGATAAAATCAATAAAACAAAATCCGTTCACGTGATTACCCTTGAAGACCCGATTGAATATCAGCACCCCCAGAAAAAATCCACCTTTAATCAGCGGGAACTGGGAGCTGATTTTGATACCTTTGCAAATGGTTTGAGGGCTGCCCTGCGTCAGGCCCCAAAAGTGATCCTGGTGGGTGAAATGCGTGACAGGGAGACAGTGGAAATCGGTCTTTCTGCGGCTGAAACAGGTCACCTTGTCCTGTCAACATTGCATACCGTAGACGCCGGACAAACCATTAATCGTGTTCTGGGCATGTTTTCCACTGAAGAAGAAAAACAGATCAGAATTCGTCTGGCAGATACCATCAGATGGGTTGTCTCTCAGAGATTATTGCCAAAAATCGGCGGCGGAAGGGTGGCTGCCTTTGAAGTTATGGGGTCGAATTTGAGGGTGAAAGATTCTATCCTCAATGGAGAGTCCGAGGGAAAGACATTCAATGATATCATTACCGCAGGCAAGGCCCAGGACATGGTTTCTTTTGATGAATATATCATTTCTCTTTATGAAGAGGGAAATATCAGTGAGGATATTGCATCCTCCTATGCATCAAGGAAAGATATTGTGGGTCGAGGCCTTGATTCGATAAAAAGTTCCCGTGGCGAAACCACAACAAATATTGATGCATTGGAAATTGATCGTGGATATAAAGGAAGGTAAGCTATGAATGCCCTTGTATGTATTGATGGGGATGAGTTGAAAAAAAAGGTGTATTCACTTGTTAAACAAATGGGGCTGAATGCAGAGGCAGTCACAGATACCAAAGCGGCTTTGAAAAAACTTGAATACCATATTTATCATCTGGTGATTATGGATGACGCTTTTGATCAGAATAAGGGGTTTTCGGGCATTCTTGACAGGATGAATACCATGGATATGTCTTTAAGGCGCAGGATTTGCCTTGTCTGGGTCAGCAATAAACTCAATACCAATGATAACATGGCTGCCCTGCATTCCAGTGTGAATACTATTATTCACCAGGATGACATTATTCATCTGAAAGCATTTTTATCCAGAGCGTTAACGGGGCATAAAAATTTTTACACGGTCTATAATGAGTCCTTGAAACAGGCCGGAAAAGCGTAAAGGAACGGTGTGCATAAGAATTTTTTATGATCCAGCAGTGGTATGAACCTTTAAATTTTTCTGAATGGCTGAGAAGAGCCTTTTCTTTTCTGAATATCGCAGTCTTTATCATTACGGCCATTTTTATTTTTTCTGAATTCAGGTTTAACTGGGTTGAAAATCTTGTTGGCTCTTATCTTACCTCCACAAATGAGTTTCGTCCTGAAACAGGCGCTATCTGGGAGACGGGAAAACAAACCTCCAATGCCCATGAGTACCTTAATAAAATTATCAGTAAAAAAGAGGATACCCGGAAAAATGTTTATCAGGCATCCACTTTTTCCGGTCTTGCTTCAGGTATTTTGCCGGGGGAGTGGGTTACATTGGAGAAACAGCAGTTTAAAACACTTTATCTGACCCTTGAAAAATCAACAGCTTTAAAAATTATCGAACCGGCGCAACTGGTATGGTTGTTGAATGGCAGCTCTCTGGACAGGATATTTTGCGAAGGTATCACAGGAGGGATCAAGATTTATTTTATTGATTCTGAAAACAGAGTGATCAAACAGATTGATCTTAGAAAAGAAGATATCCTTGATATTGAAAACGGTGACCGGCCGGTGCCGGGAGAACTTGCGGATATGGAGGGATTTTCGGGGCGTATATATCCGGCCCGGTTTTTTTTTGATACGCTGTTTAAACTGCCTGCTGATATTATTCCCGATCTGATAGTGAATCCTGAAAGCTTACTGAAACAGGAGGGGAAGATTATTAATATTGGTATCTGGAATGAGGCAGAAAACGGTTATATTAAACTCGGGTTTGAGTTTGAAGAGACAGGGGGCAAGCAGGTTGTCTTTATAAAAGGTCGCGAATGGGCTGTCTGGCAGCTGAGCCTGAACCTTAGAGGAGAGGGGAATTGAATCTGGCTTTAAGATTCATAAAACTGATCCGGTTCTGCCTGTTTTTCGGGTTAATTCTTGTTTCACTGGGATGCCTTTGCGGGATGTTTCTGGTATTTTTTGTGGCAAAAGATCTTCCAAAGCTTCCGTCTCCTTTAAGCCGGATCATTGAAAGGCCTCAAACCCAGGTTTTTGCCTCAAACGGACAAGTGCTGATGAGTCTTGGAGAGAGAAAAACCATTCCCTTGAACATGGTTTCCCAGGATTTCATTAATGCGATCCTTGCAACAGAAGATCACAGGTTTTTTGAACACCACGGAATCAATAAGCTTCGAACTTTAAAAGGGCTTTATATTACGATTTTTAAATCAGGCAGGGTCCAGGGGGCATCCACCATTACCCAGCAGCTTGCAAAAAATCTGTTTTTCACTTTTGAAAAAACATATAAACGTAAATTCAAAGAACTGCTTGTGGCATTACAGATTGAGACGTCCAATACAAAACAAGAAATTTTACATGCCTATATCAATCAAATTTATTTTGGCGCAGGTGCCCAGGGTATTGAAAAAGCGTCAAGAGTATTTTTCGGTAAACCTGCTCTGGATTTAAACCTGGCTGAGGCAGCACTTCTTGCGGGGCTGCCCAAATCTCCTACAAATTATAACCCCTACCGGCACTATGACCGGGCGTTAAAAAGGCGCGAGGTTGTTATAAAAAGAATGGTACAGGTTGGGTTTATATCTGATCTTGAAGCACAGCAGGTCCTGTTGACAAAACCTGAACTTTATCATGAACAATCCGACTCAAGAACCGGAAGTTATTTTTTAGATGCGCTGATAAATGAGCTGGTCCAGAAGTATGGAGAAGATGTTGTTTATCATGGCGGCATTAAGGTGTTTGCCACGATTGATACAAGACTGCAAACGTATGCCCGGCAGTCTTTAAAAAAAGGTCTTGAAAGGCTTGACACCATGATGGGTATTAAAGAGGAGAATGCGGATTATCCCCAGGGGGCGCTCGTGGCCATCGATACAGGGTCCGGTGCTGTGAAAGCCCTTGTCGGGGGCCGCGATTATTACAAAAGTGAATTCAACCGGGCCATAAAAAGTCTTCGGCAGCCGGGAAGCGGTTTTAAGCCTTTTCTTTATTATACGGCATTTAAAAACTTAGGATTTCATCCTGGGACCATCCTGACGGATAAACCTGTTATCATCCCGGTAAAAGGAGCACCAGACTGGGAACCAAAAAATTTCAGCAAAACCTTTTCAGGTAATATGATTTTAAAAAAGGCGTTAATCAACTCTGTTAATACGATTGCAGCCCAGCTTGTAGAAAAAACCGGCCCAGGGGCGGTTAACAGAACTGCCAGAACCTGTGGCATTCAGAGTCCATTAAAAGAGGTGTATTCTGTGGCTCTCGGAACCTCAGGTGTGACACCCTTTGAAATGGCCTCGGCATATACGGTTTTTGCCACCCTTGGAGTCCTGCATGACCCCTTTCTTTTCTGGCGGGTGGAAGATGCATTCGGCAGGGTTATTTTTGAGCACATCGTCCAGGAAAAAAGAGTGCTTGATCCCTCCACCACTTATCAGGTGGTGGATATGATGAAATCAGTCATTGAAACGGGGTCGGGACGATCCATCCGGCAACTGGGATTCAACCGTGCTGCTGCCGGAAAAACCGGCACCGCAGACAGCTATAATGATGCCTGGTTTACAGGATTTACACCAACACTCAGCACATCGGTCTGGGCTGGTTTTGATAAGAAAAAGAAATTGATGGATATCAATAAGGTGGGTATCACAGGTGGTAAAATCGCTGCACCGATCTGGGCTGAATTTATGATAAATGCTCTCAAATCAGAGCCTGAAAGAGATTTCCCGATTCCTGATAATATCCGGTTTGAAACTGTGGATACAACGACAGGGTGTAACCCTAAAGAGGGGAAAGAGATTTTTGAAGTTTTGAAAGTCCCTTTAAAATCTGAACAACATTTGTGTGTGGAAGAGGAACAATGATCTGGATTTTAAGAAACATCAGTGTACATTTGTGGATTACCACTCTGTTTACCATACCGCTGACGTTTTATATCATGCCGGGGCTCACAAGGTTTTTTCCCGGGATCAGCCCTTTAACCACCGGGCTTGTGGCCATTACAGGCTTAGTCGTTGTGATCGGTTTTTTAATGGATATGACCGCCAAGAAAGCTGTGATGAATTTGATTAAAGAAGGGCAGGCCTGGGAGAGGTCGGGGATTTTGAATAAGGCTGAGAAAAATTATATAAAAGCGTTAAGAATTTATGATACGTTTCTTCTCTGGCCTTTTTCTGCAAAAAAGATAGCTCAAAAAATATCCGGTGCCGTTGCAAAATTTAAATTAAATACGTCCGTTAAAAATCAAAATTTTAAACTGGGCACTATGGTTTATCTGAAGATGAACCCGGAGGATGAGGATATCGCCCGACTGTGGCTTTCCCATCTTCGGCAGTCAACTGTTGTGACATCATTTGAGCAGGAAGTACTGTCTGTCCTTGCTGAAAAGCATTATGCCAATAAACTTCTGGCAGGTTTAATGATTGATATTTTCCTTGGATTGGAAAGAAAGGATTTTATTGCAAAAAAACTTTATCAGCATGTACTTCAAGATCCTGTATTTAAAAAGAGGTATTCAGAAAGAATCGAGGATGCCATTGGTAAAACTGATAAAACCCTTCAACAGGAAGTCTCCTTTCTGCTGCCTGAAAAAAAGCCTGGAAAGAAGATTGAGATTGGAAAAAAGATAGGATCGATAATGGAGAGGGGTGTTTCTTCTCTGAAAAACGCAGGGGCGTTCATTGGATCTGTTGTAAGTTTTTTGATTTTATCTGTGGGCAGGGCAACCGCATATATAAAAAAACATGAAAAGACACAATTTTATTTAAAGGCGGGTTTTCTTTCGATTGTTTCGATCTGGCTCGGGTTTTTTATAATAAGTACCATGTCCCATATGTTTAAATCAAAAACAGTTGAAAAACAAAAAGTGAAAATTCAAATTCAGGTACCCAGGCCGTTTACGATCCAGGTGGCAGCATATTTAAATGAGAAACATGCTGTCAGGTATATTGACATTTTAAAGAAAAAAGGAATTGATGCCATCGTCAAAAAGGTGGATGGTGGCGGGAAAACCTGGTTTGTGGTCCGGGTTTCCGAATTTGCGGATAAGAAAAGTGCGACAGCTTACGGCCAGAAATTAAAGCAGCAAAGAATCATTGATGATTTTTTTGTCAACAATAAATAAATTAGTATTTGACCGAAAACCTGAAAATTTTGGAAGCATACGCCCCACTTCGAACCGAGGACAAGGCGGGCTCAAATCATAGATTAATGATTTTATCGGCTAACTGCATTGATGTCACTACATCAAGCATGTTGGTTGTTTCACCGATAATTTTTTCATTCATTAATCCCAAGTGAGTTAAGCATGCCCCGCAAACAAGGATGTCTACGCCTGATTGTTCAAGCTCTTTGAGTTCTTCAAGAATTTTGGAATCTTTGGTGGAAAATTTTACACCATGGTTTAAAAGTACCAGCCGCCAGAGGTCATTATCCAGTTCTTTCAAGGTTTTAACAAAATTGATCATCAATTTCTGGCCCAGCGCATCATCCCCTTTTCCAATCTGCTGTGAAGAGAGTATGACTAAAATTTTCTGGCTGTCAGATTCCTTTTTTGTTTTAACGGGGCTGGAATCAGATTCCAGTTTTTTAGATTTTTCAGGATCTCTTCGGCCCGATACCGTGGAGGAGATGCCGTCTGAATCGACAGATACTTCAAATCCCTGGAAATTTAAGAATCGGGTTACATTCTCCACAGCAGCATCATTGTCAACAATAACATCAATTTTTGTGGCTGCCTCCTGTTCAAGAAATTCCTTTGTTTCCAGTACAGGTGCCGGACATTCAAGTGTTCTGCAGTCAATTTTTTTTGTCATTATACAGTTCCTTTCCTTTTCTTTTTTTACCTGTTAATTTTAAGAAGCCTTCAATCCTCTGTCAAATTGGTATATCCAATACGAATTCCAATTGTCATTGAAAATGCTGATAAAATATTGGGGAATTAAAAAGATTTGACAGCCAAGGCCTTATATGACCATACTTTTACTAAATTGATGTAACTGCAATTGTTTAAAAAAAAGGAGAAAAAACATGATCATTATTTCAAATGTCACTTACCCCCCTGAAAGCACTAAGGAAATTGCGAAACGATACCTTAAGGCACCGGTCCTGCCGGAGTTTATCAATAAAAAAGGGCCATATGTTTCAGCCAGTAAAATTAATGGCATGAACTCGATCACCTATTATGAACTGGATAATAACAGGCTTGCAGAAGGGCTGCAGGCTGTCGCTGAAAGCCTGGCCATCTATTTTGGTGTGCCGGGATATAAATATAATCTCAAACCTTATTTTGAACTTGAAGAAGGGCTGAATATCCTTGGTTTGTAGCCATTGATAATTTTTTATAGGGCCGAATATTACAAGAATAAATTTTGGTTTGGCCTTGAAAGGGTTTCAGGGTTTGTTTCAAAAATCGAATCAAGGTTGGTTCTGATATCATCCATGGTTTGTGCACGGACCAGCTTTTTTAAGATGTGATGGCCGAATTTAAAATTCGCACAAAAATACGGAGAAAACTTTTTAAACAGCTTGACGGAAAAATGATCATCATAATGATCTAAAAGAATCTGTGTCATTCTCATGGCAGAGGTAAAAAAAATGTCATCTCCCGGAGAAAAATCTTTTGTCCACTGTGCAAACAGCCAGGGCCGCGCAACTGCCATGCGGCCCACAGACAGTCCCTGGCAGGATGTCTGCTCGATCATTTTGACACCATCTTCTGCCTGGAAAAGGTTCCCATTACCAAAAACAGGGATGCCCACAGCCTGTTTGACAAGTTTTATCACATCCCATCGGGGAGGCCGGTTCCTTCTGTCAGGCGCAACCCTTGGATGGAAGGTGAGCGCATCAGCCCCGGCATCTTCAAACCTCCTTGCCATATCCACAGCAAATTGAGGATTGTTATCCCACCCGGTCCTGAATTTTACAAAAACAGGGATGGATACGGATTTTCTCACAGCTTTCACGATTTTTGATGAAAGATCAGGGTTTTTTAAAAGAGCGGCCCCGCATCCTTTTTTGCAGATCGTTGCCACAGAACACCCGAAATTAAGATCAACCCCGAAAAAGCCTTCTTTTTCTATTCGTTCAGCAGCTCTTGCCATACTTTCCGGATCAGGCCCAAAGATCTGGCAGACAAGGCATTCAAGTTCTTCCTTCCGCCATTTAAACACCAGGGAGGTATCAGGATTTTCATGGGGGACGGCCTTTGCGCTGCACATTCCTGTAAACAGCAGACCAAACCCACCAAATTCACAGATGAGCTGCCTTAAGGCAATATGGCCAAGGCCTGCCATGGGCGCAAGCACAATCCTGTTATGGATGACACGATCCTTTATGGTCAGGTCTTGTAAAAGATAGTGGGAGAGTGTCCGGATTTTCATTTTTTATTCGCTAAAAAAGATTCCTTAAATGGTGTTAACTAACCAGGAACACCGTGCCTTGTCAATGTCTTGTTTTATTTTTTCAATTGGTTTTGTCGCAATGGCGTTGAATCCGTATTCCCGAAAATAGGCTGTCATTTGCTTGACATAAACAGCCGGCTATAATATCTTAGAACGTTATTTTAAGGGAAAAAAGCAATGATTGATACGCATGAGCAGGAAAAAAAGCAGTTTAAAAGATTATTTCAGCAACAGGGTGTTGACCGGTTTGACTTCAGGTTCCAGGTTCTGGAAGCTTTTTTAAAACTTGAACACCATGTAACTATCAAAGATATTCAGGCCCAGCTTAAAGCGGACGGGGTCGAGCTTGATGCAGGGTTTGTATTAAACAGTATGAGGCTTTTGCACAGGTTTGGATTTGCATCCAAAATAGAGTTTGATAACAAGGAAACACAATATGAGCATCGACACCTTGGATTACACCATGATCATATGGTCTGTATAAAATGCGGCAGCATACTGGAATTCAAGGATGAGGCCATAGAGAAACAGCAGCTCAAGCTTGCAGATGCTTATGGGTTCCATATGCTTCAGCATAAAATGGAAATATACGGTCTTTGCTCCAAGTGTATGGAGCATCGCAGTACAATTGTATCTCTTGGCAAGGCAAAACAGGGAGAAAAGCTGATTGTAAAAGAGTTTGATGCCGGTAAGAATATGCAGCTTCGTATCTCCTCAATGGGACTTAAAATCGGGGATTTGATTGAAATTGTTTCTGCCGGGTTTGGCGGGCAGATGGTGATTGCCACAGGAGAAAATCGTTTAGTCCTGGGCAAGGGAATGGCAGAGAAAATAAGGGTTCAACCCTTTGACCAGGCAAAAATATCTGATCATGAAAGCGATAAAGAATCCCGGGACACCTTTTCATCCCCCATGTTGCTCAGTCAGATGAAAACCGGTCAGGAAGGCGTGATTCGAAAGATTTCTGGAGAAAGTGTGGTAAGGCGAAGACTGCTTGAAATGGGAATTAACAGGGGATCAACGATATATGTCGAAAAATATGCGCCACTCAAAGATCCTATTGAACTTGTTATCAAAGGATACCATATATCACTCCGGGTTCATGAAGCTGCAAATATTTTTGTTGAAAACATAAAATTTAAAAAAAGGTAATATGAGTAAAGAATTGACCATTGCCCTTGCAGGGAACCCTAACAGTGGCAAGACAACCATATTTAACAACCTTACAGGCGCCAGGCAGAAAGTTGGAAACTGGCCAGGTGTCACTGTGGAGAAAAAAGAAGGCAGATTAAGGCATAAAGAATATGATTTGAAGATTGTTGATCTTCCAGGCACCTATAGCCTTACGCCATTCTCAATTGAAGAAATCACAGCAAGGGATTTTATTTTAAATGAAAATCCGGATATTGTTGTTAATATTATTGATGCCTCCAATCTTGAAAGAAGTCTTTTTTTGGCCATTCAAATCCTTGAACTTGGGCGGCCTGCTTTATTTGTACTGAATATGGCAGATGTTGCAGAAGCAAAAGGGATTAAGATTAATGAGAAAAAATTATCCCAGTTACTGGGATTGCCCGTTGTCTTTACCATTGGAAATAAAAATAAAGGTATTGATACTCTTGTTGAGGCAGCTATTGAAGAAGTCAGCCGGTTTAGTGAAGGAAAAGAAAGCCGGGATATCAGATACGGCCTGGAGATCGAAGGGTGTATTTCAAAAGTTGAAACTGAGATTCTTGAAAGCGAAATAAATATTGACGGTGTCCTTAGATGGAATGCCATTAAAATTCTTGAAGATGATAAAATCGTTAAAAAGAAATTTCAGGATTTGTCATCCGCGGCAGCAAAAAAAGTTTTTCAGACATCAGAGGCATGCCGCAAAAGAGTCTATGATCTGTTTGAAGATGATTTTGAGATTGTACTGACCGATGACCGGTATGGGGTTATTGCAGGTATTGTAAAAGAAACCATAACCAACCTTGCCAGCAAGCGGATCGATATGTCACGAAGTATTGATCTTGTACTGACAGATAGATTTTTTGGAATCCCCGTATTTATTTTTTTTATCTGGGCCATGTTTCAAGTGACATTCTCCCTTGGCGCATATCCTATGGAATGGATAGATATGACGGTTTCAGCGCTTTCCGGCAGCCTTGATAGAGTTATGCCGCCATCTATGTTAAAAGATCTTCTATTAAATGGTGTCATCGCTGGGATCGGCAGTGTTATCATTTTTCTTCCCAATATTCTCATCCTGTTTTTCTGCATTGCTCTTTTTGAGGATACCGGGTATATGGCAAGGGCGGCCTTCTTAATGGACAGGGTGATGCATACATCGGGGCTTCATGGAAAATCCTTTATTCCTATGTTAATGGGATTTGGCTGTACTGTGCCTGCGATTATGGCTACACGAACTCTGGAGAGCGATAAAGACCGGATTTTAACGATTCTGATGACACCATTTATGTCCTGTTCGGCAAGGCTTCCGGTTTATATTGTACTGGCCGGCAGTTTTTTTGCGGAAAAAGCGGGTACTGTTATCTTCGGCCTGTATTTTACAGGTATTATTATTGCAATTTTGTCCGGCAGATTTTTAAGGGCTGTTTTGTTTAAAGGAGAAGAAGCCCCGTTTATTATGGAGCTGCCGCCATACAGAATGCCAATGTTAAAAAGTCTTTTGATCCATATGTGGGACAGAAGCAAGATGTTTTTAAAAAAAATGGGCGGGGTTATTCTTATCGGGTCGATAATTATCTGGGCGCTTTCAAGTTTTCCAAGATCAATTTCCTATTCTGTGGATTACGATAAAAAGATCAATGCGTTAAACTCTGATTATTCCCAGATGATTGCTTCGGCTGCGGATCAAGAGGCAGAAGAATTAAACCGGCAGTTAAGTTTAGAACTTGAGGATATTGAAAACAGAAAAGAACAGGAACGGGTGTCTAATTCTTATATCGGTAGAATCGGAAAAGGGCTGGAACCAATATTTAAACCGATTGGAATAGGCTGGCAGGCAAGTGTTGCACTTGTTACAGGCTTTGTTGCCAAAGAGGTTGTTGTCAGTACAATGGGGGTGTTATATGGTGTGGGTACCAGCGAGGGTGAAGCCCTTGAAAAAGCGCTTAAAAAATCCGGTATGACGGCGCTTTCTGCACTCTCAATGATGATTTTTGTTTTGTTATATGTGCCTTGTTTTGCCACTGTTTTAGCTATTTACAGGGAAACTTCAGCAAAATGGGCTGGTTTTAACCTGATATATACAACTATGGTTGCATGGGGCATGTCTTTTTTGGTATACCGGACAGGAATGATGTTAGGTTTGAGTTAGAAGAAATAATACGGAGGCTTTTTATGAAGTGGTTGAATATAGAAGTCATTGTTAAAACCATGTCGGCTGTTATGGCAGTTTTATTGATTTTGCCGGGTTTGGCCTTTGCACAGGAAAGATTTTCTGTTACGGCTACTATAGCCAATATGCGGTCAGGTTCTGGAACAAAATATGATGTATTGTGGCAGGTTGAGCAATATCATCCTGTCAGAATTGTCGAAAAGAAAGGCGACTGGTATAAAATAAAGGATTTTGAAAATGATGTGGCGTGGCTTCATAAATCTCTTTTAGGCAAGACGAAAAGTGTGATCACAATAAAAGATAAATGCAATGTCCGGTCCAAGCCAGACACCAAAAGTCAAGTTTTGTTTACAGTTGAAAAAGGTGTGCCGTTTAAGGTTCTTGCGCGAAAGGGTAACTGGATTAACATTGAGCATGCTGACGGGGACGTCGGCTGGATTTATAAAACACTCGTGTGGTAAAAACCGGGGTCAGGCTTGGCTTATTTGAATAATAAGCCAAGCCTGACCTCATATACTAAGGAACAGCAGAATGGCAGAGCAGAAAGTCTCAAATGAACGGAGAAAGGAACTTGAACAATTAGACCCTTTTCAGGAAAATCTTTTAAAGGTACTAACCTATGGTAAAGAATATAAAAAACAATTGATCCTGATTGTGGGAGCCCTCGTTTTGGTAGCGGTGGTTTTTTCAGGGGTTATGTATAGTTTTCAAAAAGCTGAAAACACTGCTGCCATACTTGTGAGTCAGGCATTAACCCAGTATGCAAAAGCCAGTGATCCCGATAAGGGTTATCTGGAAATTAAAGATGGCTTTAAAACCATTTTTACGGAGTATGCCAATACCACTGCGGGTAAGCAGGCTAAGGTTAAATTTGCCAAAATATGTTATGAGGCTTCAGAATTTGATCAAAGCTATAAATATTATAAAGAATCCCTTGAAATATTTAAAAACGATGCGTTGATGGAAAATTTTCTTCTGGCATCATTGGGACATGTAAGCCTTGCCAGAAAAGAATTTGAAGAGGCTAAAAAATATTTTCTTCAAATCGAAAAAGGGGAAACGGATCTATTGAAGGATGAAGCAAGATTTTCACTGGCCATGTTGTATGAAGCCGATAATAATGTGGCTGAGAGCAAAAAAATGTATGATAAAATTGTGACGGAATATGAAAGTTCAATGTACAAGCCGATTGCTAAAAGTAAACTTGATGAAATGAAGTGATATAAACTTAAAAAGGCTGCTTGGCTTTGCCGCCGCAGCCTTTTTAAGAAAAGGAAAAAAAGATGAAAAAACTAACATTCTGTTAGTAAAATAATATTGCAATTTCCTTGCCATAATATGCAAAATAATTCTTATTTTCAAAAATTTGTTTAACCACTTGAAATTATAATTGTTTTAATTTTTGATAGAAGTCGAAAATCGTACTTTCCCACAGCTGAATTAAAAAAGGATGACAAAGAGTTCAAGATTTTGAACTCTTTTTTATTTTTTTAAACTAATTGTCTATGTTAAACTTTTTTAGTTTTTGGTTCAAACCGCTTTTTCCTATTCCCAGAAGTTGAGCTGCTTTTGTTTGTACATTTCCTGAAAGTTTCATTGCTCTTTGTATCATTCTTTTCTCGACTGCTGCCAGAGTCTCCACAAGGCCCACACCCTCTGGAATCCCATCCAGGTCGAGCGGGGGGGACATATCTTGCCGGGTCTGTAAGGGAAGGTCGGATGGGGTAATTATATTACCGCTGCCAAGGATAACAGAACGTTCTATCGTGTTTTCAAGTTCCCTTACGTTCCCTTGCCATTGATAATCACATAAAATCTTGATAGCTTCCGGGTTGATCCCGGATACGTTGCTGCCGGCGTGCTGTTCTCTGGTATATTTGTCAATAAAATGTTTAATTAACAAAGGGATATCCTCGGATCGCTCTCGAAGGGGGGGGATAACAACCTTGACAACATTGAGCCTGTAGTAGAGATCTTCTCTGAAATGCCCTTTTTTTACCTCATCTTCAAGATTTTTGTTGGTGGCGGCAATGAGGCGAAAGTCAACAGGTATAGGCTGTGTTCCTCCAACTCGTTCAATCGTTTTCTCCTGGAGAACCCTTAATAATTTTACCTGTAGAGATATGGGCAATTCACCAATTTCATCAAGAAAGAGAGTTCCTTTGTCTGAAATTTCAAATCGCCCTTTTTTCATAGTGCCTGCCCCGGTGAAGGCCCCTTTTTCATGGCCAAACAACTCACTTTCCAAAAGCGTTTCAACAAATGCAGAGCAGTTTACAACAACCAGAGGTTTGTTTTTTCTTAGACTGTTATAATGGATTGATTTAGCCACCAGCTCTTTTCCGGTACCGCTTTCACCTTCAATAAGAGCACTGGCATTTGAAGGCGCCACTTTTTTAATAATTTCATAAATTTCCTGCATGGGTTTGCTTTTTCCGATGATATTATCAAAGCTGTACCGTGAGCTGATGGCGTTCCTGAGCATGCTGTTTTCCTGAACAATTCTGTAAACTGAGATAGCCTTGGCAATGTGTGCAATAAGCGTCTGGTTCTCAAAAGGTTTGAGGATAAACGTGTATGCACCTTTGTGCATTGCTCCCACGGCCTTTTCAACACTGCCGTAAGCAGTCATGATGATGACAGGGATGTCTGGATTGATTTCCTTAATCTTTTCAAGTAATTGGATGCCGCTCATCCCGGGCATTTTTACATCGGTCAAAACCAGATCTATGAGTTCATTGTTTAAAATATCCAATGCTTCCATTCCACTGGAAGCTGTTAAGGATGTATAGCCTTCTTCCTGAAGAATTTCGCCTATTATCCTGGGATAATTTTTTTCATCATCAACAATCAGAATATTTTCCATGCAGTTAAGTCTCCTGAACCGGAAGTGTAATTTCTACGTTCGCGCCCTTTGTTTCCATATTTGTGATTATAATTGCTCCGCTGTGGGCTTCAATCATATTTTTTACGATACCAAGACCTAATCCTGTTCCGGTATCCTTTGTAGTGAAAAACGGTGTCCATATTTTTTTTAAGATCTCTTTTTCGATTCCTTCCCCGTTATCAATAAAATTGATAACGATACTGCCGGAATCATATTTTATTTGGATGGTGATACAGCCATTGTCTTTCAAGGACTGGAATGCATTGATCATTATATTTAGAAACGCCTGATAAAGCATGGCACTGTCAGCCATTATTTCAGGCAGATGTTCTGATATTTCTTTGATAATTTTAAAATTGTTATCCTCGATCTGGGGAGTAAGATAGGCGATATTTTTTTCTATAATATTTTCAATTCTACAGGGATGAAGGTCCGGGGCTTTAGGTCTGGCAAAATTGAGAAAATCCGTAATAATATTATCAAGCCTGACAGACTCTTCAACAATAATATCAGGGATGCTGGTTTTGGCACCTAATTTTGTCATTTTTTGTTTCAATAATTGAGCACTGCTTTTGATAATGCCAAGTGGATTCCTGATTTCATGTGATATTCCAGCTGTCATTTCACCAATGGCTGACAGGTGTTCGGCCTGCTGTAGTTTTTCTTCAAGCTTAATCCTTTCCTCAGCCCTTTTTTCTATGATTTTTTCTCCATGCTTAACGACAAACAGAAGCACAAAAAAAAGTATTCCCATGACAATAAAACAGGAGCCAACAGTAAGTCCCTGGAGTTTAACCACTTTTTTATAATCATCGGAAACATCCCGGACAATTTCAATAACGCCCAGTACAGGTCCTGCCAGTGTTGGTGATACCCGTTTTTCAGCCCTTAAGGGCGCAAAGGTGATGATTTTTGTTTCCTGGGGGAACCAGAACAGCAGTTCCAGAAAGCTGCCATGTTGTATAAGCCTTGATGTCGCTTCTTCCTTCATTGCTTTTTCATAATGGACACCGCCGGCGTTTTTCTGCCCTATTTCAGTCTGATCAAAGCTATAGGAGATGATATTTTTTTCATCATAGATGGTAACCATCTCGACATTAAAGCTGTGAAGGGTCGATCGGACAACTTTGTCCATCAGAAGAAATTGTTCTTTTTCGCGTAATCTGATCTCTCCATATCGTACTAATACAGGGATCATAAATCTGGAAATAATCTGATGGTTGAGATTTTCAACAAGCACGGAAGCGTATTCTTCACTCTTTTCGAGAAGAATATTCCTTACCCAGTGTGCATTCAGAGCTGATATGACAATCGTTGCTGTGAACATAATCACCAGGGACGAAAATGTGAAAAATTTGACCAGCCTGAAGGGTTTGACACTTTGTGAACCATCTGTTTTTTTTAACATTTATTTTATTATTTTATTATTTTTAAAAGTTATAAGTGTTTTTATTTTTTGCTGTTAAATTGCAAAAACCATGATAGTGCTTGACTTTACAGCAATTTAGCATCAAAGTATAGTAATATTGACGTTACAGATCAATATAAAAGATTGTAAGTCGTATAGGCCCGAGTGGTATTAGTTTTACCTTATTATTGTGAAAGTATATGGTTTTTGGAAAAAAAGATCATCTTGTCGGTCTGGATATCGGCTCTTCTTTTATTAAAGTTGCTGAGATCAAAGCAACCGGAAAAGGGCTTGTCTTAGAAAAATTTGGTTATACCCGAATTGCGCCGGGTACCATTGTTGAAGGCAGGGTTATTGATATGGAGAGCCTTGCTGATAATATCCAAACTCTTTTTAAATCTCAGAAAATCCGTGAAAAAAATGTTGCCATTTCGACAGGCGGTCATTCGGTTGTAATAAAAACAATCAATACATCAAACAGACCTGAGAAGGCGCTTCATGATACAATATATTCTGAAGCGGAACAATATATCCCTTATGATATTGATGATGTCAATATTGATTATCAAGTTCTGGGAGAAAGTGAGTTTTCTTCTGATCAGATAAACATGTTGTTGGTTGCGGTTAAAAAAAATTTGGTGGCTGAGTATATTGATTTGATTCATCTGGCCGGGCTTAATCCTAAAATAATTGATGTTGATACCTTTGCACTGCAAAATGCGCATGAAAGGCTTCCATATGAAAACAAAGAAAAAATAATCTTGTTGATTGATGTCGGGGCTTCAAAAACTTCTTTGAATATATTGAAGGAAAATTCATCATTAATGATGAGGGATACTGTATCGGGAACAAATCAGATTTTAGAAGAGATCTGTGATCAATTTGATATAACGCTTGATGAAGCGGAACAAGCAGTGAATGGAAAGACAAATGATATTGTCAGCCAAGATAGAATTCAGGAGATAAGTTTGAAAGTTGCACGGTCATGGTGCTCTGAGATTTGTGAAGTGGTTAATGCGTATCAATCCTCGGTCAATGATGAGAAAGTTGAAAAAATTATACTGAGTGGCGGCGGTGTTTTCACTGAAGGATTTCAAGAGCTCCTTTTATCTGAGCTTGATGCAGATGTGTCAATCATTAATCCGTTTGAAGGTTTGATTGTAGATGAAAAGAAATTTTCAGACTCTTTTATAACCAAGGCAGGTCCCCTGGCATCGATAGCCATAGGCCTTGCGTTACGAAGAATAGATGACAAATGATAAGAATTAATCTTTTACCATTTAGAGTTGCCAGAAAAAAAGAGAATATCAGAAGACAGATATCTGTCTTTTTATTGTTGATTCTTTTAACCGCTGTAGCGCTTGTCTGGTATACTCAGGTCATTAATAAACAAATCATAATTATAAAAGCAAAAACAGAACAGGTCAATTCTCAAATTTTAAAATATAAAGCAAAAGCTGATCAAGTAGCCAGAATTAAAAAGAATCTGAAAATCCTTAAAGAAAAGCTTGAAATCGTATCGTTGTTGGAAAAACAGAGAGAAAAACAGCTGGTTTTGTTTGACGGTATGACGGACATTATTGTTCCCGGTCGAATGTGGCTTGAAAGCTTTAAAATAGATAATAATACGGTTACTATCAAAGGGATTGCATTTGACAATCCCACAATTGCCGATTTCATGGAAAAACTTGAAAAATCTCTACTTTTTGGAAAAGTTGATCTAAAAACAGCAAAAATGAAAAAATTCAAAGATGGTTTGATGTTAAAATCATTTGAATTGCTTTGTAGAAAAGAAATTCCCAAAGAAGAGAAAAATAAGGCAGGAAATGAGCAAGGAAAAAAATAAATTTAACTCAATAAAAGAAAAGCTGACCGTCTTTTCTGAAAAAGTCGGGGCGCTTACAAAAGGACAGCGTCTGCTTATATGTTTCTTGACTTTCGCTGTCATTGGCGGCGCTTATTATTACTTTATTTTTATGCCAAAGCATGATGAATTAAAAAAAGTCAAAAAAAATTATCAAAGCCAGTTAAATACACTTTCAATATATAAGAAAAGAGCAGCGGAGATTGTAAAATATAAAAAATTGATGGCTGAAGCTCAGGAGGAATTTAACCGGGCAATGGAAGTCCTTCCTGATAAACGTGAACTTCCGTCCTTATTGACAGGCATTTCCAAAGCAGGAAGTGATGCAGGTCTGGAGTTTTATCTGTTTCAGCCTGGCAATGAAGTCAATAAGGAGTTTTATAAAGAGATTCCTGTTTCCATAAAGGTTGAAGGACGATATCATCAGATTACGGATTTTTTCTTTCAAATTATAAGGCTTAACAGGATTGTGAATATCACTAATGTTGATGTGAAAAGCAAGAAAGGCGGTAAAATATTGGGAATGAGCTGCAAGGCAGTTACCTATATGTTTGTTGAAAAAAAAGAACCGGTTGATAAAAATAAACGAAAAAGAAAAAAGAAATAAGGATAGATAAAAAAAGAATTCATAATGGTGTCCAAGTCAAACATAATTTTATTAACATTTGCAGTCTGTTTTATTTTTTTGATTGCTGCATGTGATGATCAGCCACATGCAATCAAGAAATTACCACCCAATCTGGTCTCCGGGAAAATAATCCAACCTGTTATTCAAAATAAACCGGGAAAGCCGGAAAAGATTGCTAAAAAAATTAAATTAAATCCAAAAAATGATCAAATATCTGAAAAAGAACCCAAGGGTGAAGACGGAGTAGAAAGCGGTCATCAGGTTTCAGAACAAAAACCAGATAGGCAAGAGAAAGAACATTATGATCCCCAAGGTAAAATCGATCCGTTCAAACCGCTAATCCAAGACAAACCGGAAGAAAGCAGGGTTGTTGTTGATGAGGGACCCAAAAGAATTCTAACTCCCCTTGAAAAAATTGATCTAAGCCAAATTCGTCTGGTCGCAGTTATTATTATGAAAAATAAGCGAATTGCTATGGTAGAGGAAGCGAATGGCAAAGGCTATGAGGTCGGCATTGGTACCTATATTGGAAAAAATCGGGGAAAAGTATCAGAAATTAAAAAGAGCAGTATTGTCATTACAGAGCTTGTCAAAGATTTTAAAGGAAGGTTTGCAGAGCAAGCTCAGGAAATAAAACTTCATAAAATTGATAATGAGGAGTAATATGCCTTTTTTTCAAATGGAAAAAATAAAAAATATGATTAAAATATTTAGTTTTCTTTTGGTTGTATTTATTGTTGTCGGGTGTGTTGCCCAGAAAACTGAAAATGCTCAAACCGCCGAACAAGCACAGATGCAACAGGGAATATCAGATAAAAGTGCTGTTGTTCCGGGTGACAGACAGATAAGTGCCGTCAGTGTTGAGCTGCAGGATCAGATTATTGAGATCAGAATTCAGGGAAATCAAAAATTAGTCTATACATCCATAAAACAATCCTTTCCTTTTGGGATTGCCATTTATCTTCCGGAAACCGTAATTGCTGACAGTTTTAAAACGACCCTGCCTGAAAATGAAAGTATTGGTGATTTGATTGTAACGTATGCGGATGAAGAAAAGACAACCGTAAAAGTAGAGATTTTGTTAAAAGAGGATCTTAACTATGAAGTGACTGAAAATAATAATACGTTGAAATTGGTGCTTTCTGGAGGTATGGAGAAAGATGAAAGCCTGGTATCTGAAGAGAATATTATCATTCCGGATAAAACAGCGACAATGACCCATATTGAGTTTAATACAATGGAGGATGGGAAATCCGACATTGTTGTTCAAACAAACCACCCGGTGAAGTATGATATCACTCAGGCGGGTAACGATAAATTATATTTGAATCTTTATAATACAATTATTCCGGATTACCATAGACGTCCTTTCTTAACTCAATATTTTAAATCTGCGGTGGAAAGTTTAATGCCGATACAGGTTCCAGGGGAAAAGAAGAATTCGAAAATTGAGATAAAAATAAGGGAACAGGTCCCCTATCGGATTGTTCGGAATCAAAATATTATCTCAATATTTTTTGAGCCGTCTATGGTAGAACCACCTGTCTTCACTAAAGCCACAAAAAAAGTAATCAGCGGGTCTCAAACTCAAACGGTTGAGGCCGTTAAAGAGGGGACAGACCTGTCTGAAGAGCCGGAAGTGTCAGTCGCTGAAAAGCAAACCATGGAAGAACTGATTTTTGGCCCGAAAAAAAAATATACGGGTGAAAAAATCAAGCTGGATTTTTATGAAACTGATATTAAGAATGTATTCAGAATCCTTAGAAGTGTGGGAAAACGTAATTTTGCCATTGATAATAATGTTGAAGGAAAGGTGACCCTGACCCTTGAAAATCCGGTTCCGTGGGATCAGGTGCTGGATCTTGTATTAAAGATGAACAATCTTGGCATGGAAAAAGAAGGGGATGTTACCCGGATTGCAACTCTGGATACACTGACAAAAGAAGAAAATATTTTGCAAGAAGTCACTGCTGCCAGAAAAAAATCCCTGGAACAGAAAAAGAGTTTAGAACCACTGGACACAAAGTATTTATCAATAAACTATTCAGATGCAGAAACTGAAATCAAACCTCATATAGATCAAATTCTCACTAAAGACAGGGGTAATGTTACTGTGGATAAGCGGACCAATACGATTGTTATTACGGATACTCAGCCAAAGATTGATCAGGCCAAGAAGATTATTGACGAATTGGATCAAGTTATCCCGCAAATCATGATTGAAGCAAGAATTGTGGAGGTAACAAAGGAATTTTCTAGGGAGCTTGGGATTGGATTAAGCTTGAGTGACTCTTCAACAAGTGGTAGTACGGTGAGAAGTATGGACTTCACTATGGCATTAGATGAATCAGTTGGAGCGGCACTAAACACAGGCTCTGTTAATTTTTCTAGAATTGTGGGGGCTGATCTTTTAAATTTGAAAGCTAAAATTGCAGCATCAGAAACAAAAGGTGACGTAAAAGTTGTGTCTTCACCCAGCATTCTTATAATGGATAATGAGGAAGCTAACATAACACAGGGGGTTCAATGGCCATATACATTGCTGGATGATAAAGGTAATACAGTCGTTAATTTTTTAGATATTGATTTGCAATTGAAAGTAACACCCCATGTTTCGCCAGATAAAAGAATTTTAATGGATATTTTTGTTACAAAAAAGGAAATTGATACTATTACTGGGGGTATCCCTTCTTTGTTAAACACGTCGGCTATGACTAAATTGTTAGTGAACAATAATGATACTATTGTGATTGCCGGAATTATAAAAACAACGGAACGTAAAGAAAAGTATGGTACTCCTCTTCTTTCCGATATCCCTGTTTTAGGAAGGCTTTTTAGAACTGATACTAATTTCGATAGAAGAAATGAACTTTTGATATTTATAACACCTTCGATTGTTCAGTTGGATCAGAAAAAAAATGCATTTACAATAGCAGATTAATTTAGATTGAAAAGTTTTTTTTGTGCTTCCCTTGCCAAGGCAGAGGTTTCAGGAACAAGTTTTTGTACCAGCCCCCATGATTTTTTTGCCTTTTCAAACTCTTTTAAAGCCTCATAAACCTTTGCAAGATCAGAATGAAGAATGGCAGCTCCCGGGTTTTTTTCCAGTGCATGATGGAGAAATTTAATCGCATCGGGATAGTACTCTGTTTCAATATATATCGACGCAAGCCCATGGACAGCAATTAAAAAATCAGGCCGGATCTCCAGGGATTTTTCAAAGTATGTTTTGGCAGTTTTATACATTTTTTGATGAAAATAGGCCCATCCAAGATTTGATAAGGGTATTTCAGGCGTGGCATATAAAAGGTTTCCGGAAATTTCCTCAAAACAGTGAATCGCAAGGCTCCATTTTTTTTGTTTCAGATATGTTGCACCCAGATTGTTTTTTGCCTGAGTATAGTCTGATTTCAAGTCTAATGCCTTTTTAAAATGGGTTTCAGCAAGATCAGGTCGATCTTTTGCCAGATAAACAAGGCCGAGGCTGTTATTCAGCCAGGGATCATCCGGAAGGGTTTTATGGGCTTCAAGAAGATTTCTTAATGCTACAGTATATCGGCCGGCATTATAGTATTCTTGACCAAGCTTCTGGGTTGCAATGGCAATCTTTCTTTTTTTCTCTGTATTTATATTTTTAGATGCACAGGATGTCAGGAAAAGGAAGGCAAAAAACAGATAAATAAGATTTTTCATATGGAGAATTTCCCTTTATTAAGGTAATGTTTTGTTTTTTGTGGATAAAATTTTTATACTTTCTTTTTTCAGGTAATCTATAGCATCAGTGTTCAGTGGTTTGACAGGAATAAATAATTTATCCTGTTTTTTAACTGCGTAAAGGCCATCAATGCTTTTGATGGTTTCTTCAGTAGAAAAAGAAGGGTTCACCCATGTGGCATATCCAAGATGAGAGAATAATTTTTGGGTCAGTTCAAGCGGGGTCAATTGGGGCGTTATTGTGATAATCTCAAATTCTTTTTCCCCCAGAACCTCTAAAGCGGCTCCATAAACATTTCCAAAATTGATCAACAGGTCTGTTGTGTCTTTGCTTATAACTCGGCCGAATGATGCCTCGAGGTTAATATTATTGAGCATAAAAGGGATTTTCGCATCCGGGATGTAGTCATAATCTGTTTGGGACAGGAGTATCCCAACCATTTTTTTATATTCCGTGGTGATGTTTTTTTGAGGGATTGTTTTACTGCTGGTTTTTAGTTTTTCAATGGCTTGCGCTATTAATTGAGTTTTTAGATCCTTCCAATACGTTTTTACGTATTCAAGCAGCTCATCGTTTACATTCTCGCCTGATATAATCAGTATTTTAGAACCGTCATCGGTTTCAATAACTGGGGTTGATGATAAATCGAGAACCTGGCTTGAATTGTTTTTCCCTGGAAAGTACATTTTGCCGTGGCTTAAAAGGGTGCCGCCAATAAGTGAGGCATATTTTTTCAATTGTGCCAGTTTATAGGTCTCTCCTTTATATTGTTTAGCCCCCTGCTTTTTTTTATGGGTTTCATTTTCTGTTTTTTTTCTTGATAAAAGAGACTTAAACCACGGCTGCGCTTTTATCGAAGGATCAGGCAAGTAAACATCAGTTCCTTCATATATAATATTGATATTTTTTATATTGGGGTTTGCTAACCCAAATGCTTTTAGTCCCTCTTCCGATATGACACCTTCTTTTTTTAAGAAACCCTTATCAATCAGGTTTAAAACAGTTTCCCCTTTTTCAATCTTATGCTTTTGTATGAAAGGTTTCATATCTAAATCTTCCGGGATCGTTGAAAACTCAATCACTGGAATATCAACATTCCCCGATGTGCTCTGATAATAATCTCCTTGTTTTACTCTTTTTAACGGAATAAGGATATGGATACCCGGGTTAATTGCATCAATGTTGCTGATTTGGGGATTAATTTTTTTAAAGATGATGATGAAATGAGGAAAGTCTTTTTCAGAGATTTCTCCTTTTTTCCTGAAGATTTTATATAACCAGTCATCTTTGTTGACAGTATAAGGTTCACAAAGGACATCTTCGTTTTCATAGTTAAAAATTGAATATCGTTTATAAGACGTCTTAACTCCCTTGGTTTTTGAATGAGATGAAAAGGGGATCGTAACAGAAGCATAGAGAGCTAAAACGGTGAAAATGAATATTTTAAAAAAAATATGTTTTTTCATAAATTATAAAGACACTTTTAAATTCAACCTTTCGGCTATTTTATTGGAAATATCTTTTACAAACTTTTGAAAATCTTTTTCTTTTAGTCGTTTTGTTTGTGATGGTACTATATCAGAATTATCAGGTAGAATCAAAGACGGGAGATTGATATTTCCCGGATCAGGGTCTATCTTATAATCTTCCGGCATTTCTGATTTGAAATAGAGATTTTGAAATTCTGAAAATTTAATGGCATGTGCTGTTGCATCAAGAATGGCCGTGTCTTTATTTGTAACAATGTTTTGTTTAAACGCCTGCACAAGTCCTGCAAGGCATTCTCCTCCCTGGGTACACGCAATATGTCCGTTTTTATTGGCGGCAAGCTGCCAGTCCATGATAGACTGCTCTGTTACTTGAACAAAGAATACATGCCGGCGGCCGGCAAGGGCATTATATTTCTTTGCAATCTGTATGACTCTGGGCATGGAAACCGGATTCCCAATCATTGCAGCCTGGGCAACACTTGGTTTCGTGTCCACAGGTATAAATTTTCTTTTGGTTTCGTCGGGTTCAAGATAGTATTGATAGACAGGGTCAGCATGTTCTGACTGAACACCAATAATCTTTGGCAGGCAATCAATAATATCGGCTTCATAAAATTTAATAAATCCGTTCATCACGGCTGTTATATTCCCAGCGTTGCCAATTGGGACAACCACAGCTTTGTCTTTCATATCCCATTCAAAATCCTGGGCAATTTCATAGGAATATGATTCCTGGCCGAGAATTCGCCATGCATTTTTTGAATTTAAGAGTACAACCGAATATTTAGTTGACAAGTGTTCTACGATTTTCATGCAGTCATCGAAAACACCGGGAATTTCAAAGACTTGCGCACCACTTCCCAAGGGTTGCGAAAGCTGTTGAGAGGTGACCTTTTTATGGGGTAAAAGAACAGCAGATTTGATTAGAGGACCCAGATAAGATGCATAGAGTGCCGCAGAAGCAGACGTATCACCTGTAGATGCGCAGACCGCGATAACATCGGATATAAGGTTCTGGTCAATCAGATATTTGATGCTTGACAATGCACTGGCCATACCCCGATCTTTAAAAGACGCACTGGGGTTTTGTCCGTCATTTTTGTAGAAAAATGAAAGCCCTACCTTTTCTTTCAGGCTTTCATTGGCTTCAATAACAGGGGTGTGGCCTTCACCAAGATAAAGAATAGACTCTAAAGGAATGCTGGGCCCAATAAATTCATGATACCTGTATATTCCCTTGAGTGCCGGTATTTTCAGCATTTTTCTGAAATCAAAAATTTTCTGCCAGACAACTCCCGGGATTTTTTTTAAAGATGGGGCATTGTGATCATGAATAAGCAGCACCTGATGGCATTGGGGGCATACATATAACAGTTTTTCAATGGGGTATTCAGCCGAACACTCAAGGCATTTATAAAATTGTTCTCCTTTGACTTCTGGTATTATATAAGGTTTTATATCCTCAGGGAAGAAATCAAGTATCATGATGAATTACCTTTTGTCCTCCCATGTAAGGTACCAGTGCATCAGGGATAATGACTGATCCGTCAGCCTGCTGACAGTTTTCCAGTATGGCTGCAAATGTCCTTCCTACAGCCAGTCCGGAACCATTTAACGTATGAACATATTCCGGTTTTTTCTTATCCTTTTTTCTAAATCGTATGTTGGCACGCCTGGCCTGGAAATCCAGGCAATTACTGCAGGAAGAGATTTCCCTGTATTTGCCCCGGCCACCGTCCTGTCCGGGCATCCATACTTCGATATCAAAGGTTTTTGTTGCTGAAAAACCTAAATCCCCGGTGCAAAGTGTGACAACCTGGTAGGGCAGTTCAAGAAGCTGTAGGATTTTTTCAGCATTGGAAAGCAGAGATGCAAGCTCATCAAACGAGGTTTCCGGGGTTGTCAATTTGACCAATTCTACTTTGTTAAACTGGTGCTGCCGGATTAACCCCCTGGTGTCCCTGCCGTATGAACCGGCCTCTGACCTGAAACAGGGAGTATAAGCTGTAAATTTGCAGGGCAGCATTGATTCATCAATGATTTCGTTGGCATAAATATTGGTCATGGGGACTTCAGATGTCGGGATCAGGTAGTAATCCCAGCCTTCGAGTTTAAAAAGATCTTCTTCAAACTTGGGCAATTGTCCTGTTCCGGTCATGGTGGCCCTGTTCACGATAAAGGGTGGCAGGGTTTCTGTGTAACCGTGTTGTGAAATATGGATATCCAGCATAAAATTGATGAGTGCTCTTTCAAGCCTTGCACCACTTCCGAAATAAAGAGGGAATCTGGCACCTGTCAATTTAGCAGCCCGTGTAAAATCAAGAATACCTAAATTTTCACCAATCTCCCAATGGGCCTTTACTTTAAAATCAAATTTGGGGGGGCTGCCATGGGTTTTCTCAAGTCTGTTTTCAGTATCATCTTCACCTATAGGGACATCTTCATGGGGAATATTCGGAAGGGAGATAAGAAAATCATGTATGGTTTCTTCTATTGTTGAAAGCGTTTTATCAAGTTTTTTTATTGTTTCAGACACGTCTCTCATTTGTTCAATCAGGGATTCCGCGTCTTGACCGGACCTTTTAATTTTTGCAATGTCATCGGTAACAACATTTCTTTTATGTCTGAGTTCTTCTATTTCTAAAAGTAGTGCTTTTCTTTTATCATCATTATTTAACAGAGAGGAGAAGTCTATTTTAGCTTTTCTTTTTTCCATTCCATTTTTAACAACTTCCAGATTGTTTTTTAGTAATTTTAAGTCCAGCATTTTTTCTTTATTTTACCTCTTTTATAATGCTTTAAGTTCTTATTTTAAAAGATTTTTTAATAGTTGTAACCTGATACCACGAGGTGTGTAAACAGTCAATGATTATTGCAGGTTGACAATTGCTGACATGTGTATAATATTTGCTAAAAACTTTTTTTCGAATAATTAGGAAGGAAAGCTATGGATGAAATAAAAAATGGGAAAAATAATAATTTAACATTGGTAGCCGAAAGGCTGGAAAACTTTACAAAAGAAGAGCTTTTGGAGAAATATGAAGAGATTGAGACCAAGCTTTTTAAGTTTGCCAATTTTCTGGAAGCCCAGTTGATTTTTTTATATACTCCGACAAGTAATGAAATCCCCACAGAAAGAATTATTAAAAAAGCATTACAGATAGAAAAGGGAGTTGTCCTGCCGGTCTTTACCGATGCAAAAAATGCCATTAAACTTTATAAAATCAATAAGTATAACAAAGATCTTGTAACAAGTGCCAATGATATCCTTGAGCCTGATATTGAAAAGTGCAAAAAGATATTAGTGGAAGATATTGATATCGCAATTATTCCAGGGCTTGCATTTGATGACAAGGGCGGCAGGATAGGGTTTGGGAATAATTTTTATACTAAGTTGATTACAAAACTTCCCGAAACTTGTAGAAAAGTAGCCCTTGCATATGAGGACCAGATTGTAGATCAGATCCAAATGGAATCAAGAAAATTTACTGTTGATATTATTATTACAGACAAACGGGTGATTTATAAAATATAATTCGTTTAATTTTTTTCAGGGTTGATCGCTTTGGTGAATTTTTTTAAATCAAGCGTTTTCCCCATAACAATGACAGTATCCCCGGGTTCAATCAACGTTTCAAAGTGGGGATTAAATAGCATTTCTCCAGATGCCTTTTTTATGGAGATAATGATGAGATTGAAATCCTGCCTGATTCCGGAATCTTTCAGCGCGACATTGGTATATTGGGAGCTTTTCGGTACAAAAATTTCATCAATCTGAATGGCCTCTTTTTTTCTGGATAACGCAACTGCAAGAAAGTTGCTGACACTCGGTCTTAACAACTTTAATCCCATGGATATGGCTCCGATATCATATGGGGACTCAACGAAATTGGCCCCGGCAATCAGGAGTTTGTTTTTGACATCAGGGTTGCTGGCACGTGCCATAATATAAATATCAGGATTTAACTGTCTTGCGGTTAAGACAAGGAAAACATTTGCTGTATCAGTTCCAAGTGCAGCAATCAGAGAGGACGCCTTTTTAATCCCCGCTTTTGCCAAAAGATCTTCGTCAGAGGCATCCCCATGAAGATAATGTATGTTGTCTTTTTCTAATGTGTCAACAAGATTTTCATCCTTTTCGATTACAACAATATCCCCTGTCTCTTCTTTTATCAGCTGAGACAATACTTTTCCAATACGGCCATATCCACAGACAATATAATGATTTTTCAATTTACTGATTTTTTTATCCAACCTTTTTCTCCCCAAAATTGATTGTATTTCCCCTTCAACAATTGATTGTATGATAAGCCCTGCAATGTAGAAAAAATAGCCGACACCTGCGATCAGGATGATGCTGGTAAATATCCTTCCGGCAGAACTCATCTCGTGCACCTCCATAAATCCTGCAGTAGTCACGGTTATGGCAGTCATGTATACAGCATCAAGAAAATTCCATTTTTCAATCACCATATATCCGGTCACACCGATGAAAAAAAGAATCCAGGAAAGGATAAAGGCCCTGATGATTTGTTGAAGTCTGTTCATGAGGGTATAAATACAGATCTTAAGGACAAAAATCAAGGTAAGATTATAGGATACAAAAGCAGCGAAGCTTCTTGACGGACGTATTGGTTGCTGGTATTAAGGTGGACATGAAAAATGAACTTAAAAAATTTGCTCACTTTCGTCGTGAAATGGTCGAAAAGCAGATTGTTTCTCGGGGTGTAACCGATCCATTGGTTCTTGAGGCAATGTCCAAAGTGCCAAGGCATTTATTTGTCAGTGAGGCCCTTGGTGACAGTGCATATGGAGATTTTCCGCTTCCCATTGGCGAGGGACAGACGATTTCACAACCCTATATTATTGCAGAGATGACTCAAAGCCTTGAGCTAAAAGGCCATGAAAGAGTCCTCGAGATCGGTACCGGATCAGGGTATCAGGCAGCTGTTCTGGCCCGGATCGTCTATAAAGTATATACCATAGAAAGAAATAATTCCCTGTTTTTACAAACAAGAAAGCTTTTTGATACTCTAAAATACCATAATATTGTCACCCGATATTCTGACGGGACCCAGGGCTGGAAACAGGAAAGTCCTTTTGATGCCATTATCGTCACCGCAGGCGGACAGCAAATTCCTGCGCCGTTGATTGAACAGCTTGCAATCGGTGGACGGCTTGTCATGCCGGTTGGGGGTAACTTTTCCCAGGAGTTGATAAGGCTTGAAAAGACCGAAGACGGAATAAAAACAACCAACCTTGGCGGCTGTCGATTTGTAAAATTGATTGGCCAAAATGGCTGGGATGAGTAGGGCCTTAAAAAATTGATGGGAAAAGATATTGAGCAACCTTCATTAATCAAAGAGCTTCTTATCGGATTTTGCCTGGGAACGGCAAATATTATCCCCGGAGTTTCCGGCGGCACATTCCTTCTTGTTTTTAAAATTTATGAGCGGTTTTTTTCTATTCTAAACAATATTAATAAAGCCAGTATCCTTGAATTTTCAGCTTGTATTATCAAAATTATTTTTAAAGCGGAGAAAGCGCACTCATTCAAAGCTTTTATTAATTTTTTAAAAAAGAATGATTTTATTTTCCTTTTTAAATTGGTTGTGGGAGCTGTGGCGGCCATTATTTCTCTTTCAAGTTTGATGAAATATTTGATTATTTATCATTTTGCGGTTACCTATGCATTATTTTTCGGTTTGATTCTGGTTTCGATTGCCATCCCTGTAAAAATGTTGAGGGATAAAAAAATCTATCTGATCTTGTTTATTGTTTTGGGAGCTGTTTCCACAATTTATGTGACACATGCAGTTAATCCTTATGAAAAAGTAAAAATGAAATCTGAATCTTATGGAGGCCAGTATTTGAAAATTCAGGAAATTAAACAGGAAAAATCAGATATCAAAGCCTTTTCTTTTATAGGGAAATATACACTGGATGAATATATATATGCTTCAATTTGTGGAGCCATCGCAATTTCAGCGATGGTTCTGCCCGGAATAAGCGGATCTTTGGTACTTATTTTGATGGGAGAATATTTTGAAGTTGTTTCTGCAATTTCAGGGTTAAAGACGTTGAATTTGGATAATGTGGTTTTTTTAGGATGTTTTGCAATCGGTATCATTCTGGGTGGCCTTTTATTTGCAAAGCTGGTCAATGCTGTTTTGAAAAGATATTACAATGCCACCATGGCGTTTCTCATCGGATTGATGGCAGGGTCTTTATATGCCCTGTGGCCGTTTAAAAAAAGCATTATCATGGCACAGCAATATATCAAAAAAGATGGTGTGATATGCATTGCTCAAGATGTGAGGATCTACACAAATATAAATGAAATTCCCCAGATCGGGACCGAATTTTATGTTTCACTGGTTTCCTTTATTACAGGGTGCCTCATCATGTTTTTTTTCATGGGAAAAGAATTTCGGAAGTGAGTAGAAGTTTTATAGAATTTCCGGTGTAAAAGCCACCACATCATCAATGGATGTAGTATCACAGAAAATCATGACAAGCCTGTCAATCCCCAGGGCAATACCTGCTGCATCCGGTATTTTTCCAAGGTCTTTCAGAAATTTGTCAGGCATGGGGATGGGGGCCTTGTTGTGGGAACTCCGAATTCGATTTTCTTTTTCAAATCTTAGTTTTTGCTCAACAGGATCAGTCAGTTCGGTGAATCCGTTGGCAAGCTCAATACCGGCTAAATAAAATTCAAATCGCTGGGCATACTGAGGGTTGTCCGGTATAAGTTTTGCCAGCGATGCAAGGCTTGCCGGGTAATCATATAAAAAGGCAGGTGTTGTATTGCCAAGGTGGGGCTCTATCTGGAAACTTAGGATTTCATCAAAGCTGTTATCATTCAAAGCGTCATTTAAAGATTTTTCAGCATAGCGGTCAAAAGCCTGCTGAACAGTAAGTTTCTGCCAGGGGTGATTTAAGCTGATCGTTTTATCCTGATATCTGATCTGGTTTTCAAGGTTGAGTCTTGCCGCAATAAATTTTATCAACCCCTGACATTGATCCATTAAATCAAGATAGGTATCACCTTTTGCATACCATTCCAGCAGGGTTAATTCCGGCAGGTGCTGTGGTCCTCTTTCGTTTTTTCTGAAGCATTTACAGATTTGGAAAATGTTATCAAATCCCTTTGATAACATCCGTTTCATGCAAAGTTCAGGAGAAGCCTGCAGGTAAAAATTTTCTGAGGTGACAGGGTTAATCTGGGCTTCGGGAATAATACAGGGGCATCGGATGGGAGTATCTATTTCAAGATAAAGGTTGTTGGTAAAAAAATCCCTTATGGCTTGAATCACAAGGGATCTTATTTCAAGGTGTCTGTAGCTTTTTGTATCCAAGGTTACTTTATTTCATAGGTATCTTTTGTTCTGTCCTGCAAAAAAATTTTATCAAATTTATTTTTATCTGCCTGATCAAAAAATTTATATCCTGCTTCAATACATGATTTACAGGCATTGATGGGAATATGGACAGCAAGAATATGATATCCGGGTGTTGCCGTGGAATCAATTTCAAAACAGCCGCCACAATCCCTGCAAACCCTTACCTTTTCTTTTTGTCGTTCAAAGATATTGTCGGTATCATAAAATACCTCCCGGTGCCTGACCGCAAGATCCCCGACAGATCCAGCCTTTTGTCTTAACCTGTCTCTTTGATTCCAATAGGAGTTGATCAGGTCGGTGGTCTTTTTGATTTTGTCTGTAATACTCACGGATTGTTTCAGGCGTTCAGGATTGTAATCCGGTTCAATTACACCTGAATAATCAAGGCCTGCCATAGCAAGGATGATCCCTAAGTTTACATAGGGCAGGGCATCCTCAATGGAATATCCCCCTTCAAGAACAGCTATATCAGCTTTAAGAAGGGAGGTCAGCTTTGCATACCCCTGTGCTGAAAAATTCATATTGGTGAGAGGATCGGTATAATGATTGTCCTGTCCGGCAGAGTTGACAATAAGATCCGGTTTAAATTCTTCTAAAACAGGTAGCACACAATTTTTGATGACATAAAGATATCCTTCGGTGGATGTGCCCGGTGGCAACGGTATGTTCAGGTTCGAGCCTTTTGCGTTGGGACCCCCCAGTTCATCTGGAAATCCTGAACCGGGATACATGGTTCTTCCATCCTGGTGCAGGGAAATAAACAATATATCGGGATCATGCCAGAAGATATCATTGGTTCCGTCCCCATGATGGCAGTCGGTATCAATTATGGCAATTTTTTTGATACCGTACCGGGACCTGATATATTCCACCATGATGGCTTCCATATTGATGTGGCAAAAGCCTCTGCCGCCGTGGGAAACCCTCATGGAATGATGCCCCGGAGGTCGAACCAGTGCAAATCCGTTTTTTACTTCTTTGTTTAAAACTGCATCTGCAATGGCTTTTGCTCCTCCTGCGCTGATGAGATGGGATTCGGTTGTAATGGTTTTTTCATCCGGTACGCAGAAATGTGTCCGCTGGATATCCCGGGCTGTCACAATGTCAGGTTTATATTCAATAATACCACTAATATCGAAAATACCTTCCTCTGTCACTTGATCCTGGGTATATAGAAGTCTTTCTTCCCTTTCGGGATGAGTAGGATCTATAGCCCAGTCAAATGCGGGGAAGAATACAAGACCTGTCTTATGGTGTGCCTTTAACATTATTACCTCATAAAATTATTGCAAAACCTTTTCAAATCCTTTGATAAGGCCTGGTTTGAGCTGCATTTTTGTTCTGAATATTTTGCCTCTGGGTGAGAAATTTCGAACAATATTAAATTTTTGGAATTCAATTACTTCCACTTCGTCCAGATTGTCCGGATCTGCACCTGAACTAATGGCTTTCTCCTTTAAAAGTGTGTGTGCGGTTTTAATTAAATCATCGTCGGAATAAGTTTTTGAGATGGGTTCTGCAAAATCTTCTTCATGGGCGGTCATAATCCCCTGTTCCGTATCGGCATTTAAGGAAACTTCACAGGTGGTTCTGGCAAGGGCTGCACCAATGGCATTTGCCACGGAAAATTCAGGGACCACATCGGTTTCAATATGATAAAGTTCTTTTATCTTTTTTGCAAAATAGGGGGCAGGCCCTCCAAGAAGCAGTATTTTTCTTGGGCTGATTTTATATCCTTCAAGAAATTCATGAACCGTATATACAGGTTTGGAATTAAGCTTATCTATCATTTCAAAGGTTTTTTTCAAAATAACAGTGCAGCATTTTTTAAATATTTGATCAGCCGCCTCTTTATCTGTCAATTCCAGTTTCCGGGCAATTTTTTCAATTCCTTTTTGGGCATTTTCTTGATCTCCACCCTTCATTAATCCCAGTACAAACAGAGCGTCTGTCGGAGTCGGGTCAGGCCCGCCAAAGGCCATGGCAGGACCATGACGGTCGGGACCAATGACCAGCTCTTTACCTATTACCCTGATTACGCTGTCCCCCCCAATTCCTTTTGATTCGGTCCGCAAAGATCTGATCAGGCTTTTGTACTGCCCTCGTCGGATTCCCACAGGTTCTAATAACGGTGCTTTGTCAACCAGGATGGCAATATCTGTGGTTGTGCCACCGATATCAAGTACAATGGCATCCTGTTTTTCAGTGGCATAGGGGATCGCTCCCATAATACTTGCAGCAGGCCCGGACAGCACAGTTTGACCTGGAAAAGACATGGAAGATTCAAGGCTCATGGTGCCGCCATCCGCTTTCAGGATTTGAATAGGAATGGTAAGCCCTTTTTTCTCAAGGGATTGTTTGACCGCCTCGAAAAATGATTTATGGAGGGAAAACACCGCCGCATTTAAATGGGTTGTGGCAATTCGGCGGGGAAAATTAAGATTTCCCGAGACCCGGTAGCCTAAAAACACTTTTTTAAAATATTTATTTAAAATTCTTTTAATAAGTATTTCATGGCTGGGGTTTCGAACACAGAATTTGCCGACAACGCCCACATATTCAATGCCGGCTTTTTTTAGTTTTTTGGCAATATCTTCGATTTCCATTGTGTTTACCGGTGCTTTCTCTCTGCCCCTGTGGTTGATCGAGCCTGTAACACAATAATAGTGCTCACCGGTTCTGAAAACTTCGGGGTCAATCCCGGGGCCGGCTGAAACAATCATTCCAATCGGATCCATATTTTTCTGGACAATCGCATTGGTTGTCAGTGTCGTTGAAATGACAACCCGTTTAACTTTTTTGGGGTCGATATTATCCAGAAGCTGGGTAAAACTTGAGAGAATCGTATTGAAAAGATCTACAGAATCTGTGGGCACTTTAATCTTTTTTTCAATACCATTGCTGCTTAAAAGGACAGCATCCGTGTTCGTGCCGCCAACATCCAGTCCAATAATCATGGCGAATTCCTGATTTTTAAATATATTACAGTCTATAATTTGCCGTTATACCATTGCGGAGCTTGTCAGAAAAAATAAGGCTTGTCAATCAGATTTTCTGTCGAAATCCATCCTTTATTTGTTTGTGAAATAGGTTTTAACCTTGAATTATTAAAATATTTAATTTATTTATAAATAACGCCGTTTACTTTGAAGAATGGACATTAGTTTGCAAGGAGTGATTTATGGCAATCATTGAATGGGGGAAAAATGAATCTGTGGCGATTATTAATATGTGCAACGGTCCTAACAAACAGAACCCGGCATTTGTGGACGAAATGAATCAATGTTTTGATGAAATACTGGAAGATAAAGAAATTTATTCTATTATTTTAACCTCCACAGATGAGAAAAATTTTTGCCAGGGGATTGATATTGAATGGCTGGGGCAGAAAATGAAAGATCAGGATTTTGACAGTATAAAATCATTTTTACACGGAGTTAATACGATCTTTAAAAGAGTTTTATTAATGCCTGTCCCTGTGATTGCCGCCATTAACGGTCATGCCTTTGGAAATGGTGCCATGCTGGCCTGCACTTGTGATTTCAGATTTATGACAAAAGACAAAGGCTTTTTTTGTTTTCCGGAAGTGGACATCAGCATACCGTTTCTTCCAGGCATGATTGAGTTTGTCCGCAAAGCCATAGTTGAATATAAATTCAATGAGATGATTCTTTCAGGAAAGCGTGTTGGTGCTCAGGAACTTCAGGACAGCCATGTGATCGTTAAAGCAAGTGAAAATAAAGAAGCGCTTCTCAAAGATGCTTTGGCGTTTGCCGGAACATTCATGAAAAAAAGAGAAATTTTTGGCGAATTGAAAAAAAGGATGCACAAAGATATCATCAAGGTTATGGAGACTGAAGATATAGAACAGATTGATTCCTTGAATCTTTTTATCCAGGAATAGTCAATTTTTAAATTTAAAAAGGGGTGTGTTGTCTTATACCCGGTAGTCCGGTTGGGGCATGGGTTGCGACTCATCTGATTGGTCCTCTTACAGGCTCTAAACTCCGTTCCGCTGACCGCCAAAACTCGCTTCGCTCAGACACTTGCCGTTCTTAACGCTCCACTACGTCAAGAACCTGTACAGAAGACCAATCAATTATTCCCTGCAACCCATACCCCAACCTCCTCGGCTCAACACAGAGTCAAATCCTATATTTATGGTAAATGTAATTTTGCTCACAATCTCAGAAATTATAGCAGGCAATATTAGAATCTGCTTACTCTCCAATATACAGTAATGGCATCATAATTAAATTGAGCCATGCATTTTCTATATATTTGAATTTTATTCATGAAGATTAATTTCACTTGTACTCCCATATACGGTATGTTATTTTTCATACAATTGAGTGATTTTTTATATTGTAAATTTCCCAATCAAGTGGAAAACAATCTGGTATAATCCTCAACATCCTATTCATATCTATTTTGATTGGTTTAAGGCACGCCACTATTTTTATAAATTTAAAATATGGAGGGAAGGATGAAATCTTTAATGATGATTGTTATCGCAGTTAGTACAGTGTTTATTATTCAAGTAGCTTCTTTAGAAGCAGCATTACTACCCAATGAAATA
Organism: Desulfobacula sp.; assembly: GCF_014237455.1. Taxonomy (GTDB): domain Bacteria; phylum Desulfobacterota; class Desulfobacteria; order Desulfobacterales; family Desulfobacteraceae; genus Desulfobacula. Next base: position 52,033 of record NZ_JABZFL010000080.1, read on the forward strand.
GCGATACGAAAGAGCAGTTTAAAACAGGGCACTAAGTTCGGAGAGGGGTGGTCAAAGGAACAAAAAATGGTTTGGAATAAGACACAGGAATTTTTTCAATTCAGGGTGGTATTAGACTGGGACAATCTAAACAAATTATTTCATAAAGACGCAATTATATACACAGTTTCTCGTAAAGTTCCATACGATTTTCTTGAATTAGAAGAAGTGTTAAAAGGAAGGGTGCCGGCAGTTTTTTATTGCACAGTTCATGAAATAAGAATAATTGAAAATGTTGCTATAGTAATGTTGAATTATGAGGTAGAATTTCCGGTTCCGCCAGGATGCCTGACCTTTGTATGGATGCGGCAAGGCGCTGATTGGAAAATAATAACCTTAACGGGTAAGAAAGAATGATTCTATGGTATATCCAAAAAATAGTAATTTACATTCAAATATATGAACCAGAGTATTAACACGGGTAATTTTCCCATATTCCAGTTAATAATAGAATTTACAACCCAAAAATGACCCCCTTTTATAACCCAATTTTGACCCACCTTGATTAAAAAAAATACCCTTAAAAACTTTTTCACCACCTAAAAT
>NZ_JABZFL010000100.1 GCF_014237455.1 Desulfobacula sp.
GGACCCGCTGAAAATCGGCAGATTGACCGAAGACGGTCTGATGGACTGGAAAGATCGGGGAGAGTTACCCCAGGTCAAGGAGGGAGACCTGCTTGCAGATAACATTCCAGGCCCCAAAGGCAAGGAGGGCAAAGCGATCTACACAGTTGATATACAACTAAAGGGACAGCTGGTTGGAAGGATACTCAGAAGCCCTCATGCCCATGCACGGATACTGGACATCGACATCAGTCTTGCCTTGGGGGTACCGGGTGTCAAAGCTGTGATCACTGGTAAAGATACTTTGGGCATTAAACATGGCTTTGTTGAAACACCTCGTTATCCAGCAGATCAATATCCCCTGGCAATGGACAAGGTTCGATTTATTGGTGAAGAAGTTGCTGCAGTGGCAGCTACCGATGTATATGCTGCAGATAAAGCTTTGAGTCTTATAAAAGTGACATATGAACCCCTGCCCGCGGTCTTTGATCCTGAAGAAGCCATGATACCGGGGGCACCGGAAATTCATCCCTCCCATCCCAAAGTAAAGGAGGACCTGGTTAATATCGGAGGCAAAACTACTTCGGGCTGGGGTGATGTGGAAGCAGGGTTTCGAGAAGCTGACTATGTGAGAGAGGACCGGTTTGAAAGCCATCTTCGAACCCACGGATTCCTTGAGCCCCACGCCACTGTAGCCAGTTTTGAGGCAGACGGAAAATTGAATGTGTGGACATCTTCACAGGGGCCATTCATCAAACGGGCAAAGCTTGCCAAAACCCTGGGACTTCCACAGTCATCGGTAAGGGTGAAAAAAGCCTATGTTGGGGGTGCCTTTGGAGGGAAGATAGATCTATACACCCATGAATTCTGTGCAGCACTTCTCTCCATGAAAACGTCTAGACCCGTGGAAATCATTGCAACCCGTGAAGAAATATTCACTGCTTATCGTCACGGTCAACCCATGATTGTCACGGTAAAAACCGGCGTTAAAAAAGACGGTACTATCGTGGCGCAGGAGTTTGAAACTATCAATAATTCCGGGGGCTATCGCGGTAGCGGCGTGGTAGTCATCTTTCTGGTGTGGGGGTTTGCAATGGCCCCCTATCGAATTCCCAACATGAAATATAAAGGATACTCGGTTTATACCAACAATCCGATTCGATCTCCACAAAGGGGGCATGGCGCACCCCAGATGCGATTTGCAGTGGAATCTCAACTGGACATGATTGCAGCTGAGCTGGGCATCAGCCCCATTGACATTCGTTTGAAAAATGCAAGGATTTCAGGTGAAATGCTACCCAATGGTGATAATGTGCATAACTGCGGTCTTAAGGATTGTATTCTGGATATTGCCAAGCACACGAATTTTACAGCAAAATTCGGGATCAGCCGAACTGAAAAACAAGGACGGTACCGGAAAGGCATTGGCATTGGGGTCAGTGCCTACTTTGGGGGATCATTGATTTACCCCAATAGTTCATCAGTCATTGTAAAAATGAACGACGACGGAAGCGTATCTCTGCTGACGGGTTCCCTGGATATCGGACAGGGATCTGAAACCATACTGTGCCAGATTGTTGCAGAAGAACTTAAAATCCCCATAGAAGAGGTTCAAGTGTTTGCGGCCGATACTGAAACCACACCCGTGGATATTGGGGTGTGGATCAGCGGAAATGCCTATGTAACAGGTAATGCAGCCCGTGAAGCGGCAGGCGATGTCCGCCGAAAACTCATGACAATTGCTGCCGAAGAACTCAATGCCGACATTGAAAATTTGACATTCCAGAACAAACGCGTCTATATATCCGGCCAACCGGAACGTTCATTGTCATATGAAAAACTTATGGCCTTAAGCATTCAGAAACACAGAGGGGATTCTGTCATTGGAAATGGGCACTGGCGCACCATGAGAGACGTACCCACTCACCCGAGCCTTGCAACCACAAAGGGGAGATGGACTGAAAACTATGCCTTTGACGCCCAGACAGCCGAAGTGGAGGTGGATACTGAGACGGGGAACATCCGTCTGCTGAAGGCCGTGACCGCTCATGACTGTGGATTTCCCATCAACCCCCTTCAAGTGGAAGGGCAGATTGACGGTCAGGTATCAATGGCCCTAGGTCACGCATTCATGGAAGAGATAATGATGGAGAAAGGTCGCACCCTGAATCCGAGCTGGCTGGATTACCGGATGCCCTCCATCTGTAATATTGCGGACTCAGAACACATCGACGTGATCACGGAACGGTACCAGGTCGGGAAACCTTACCGAACCAAGGAGGTTGGTGAAGGTTATGTGTCCGCCATTTTGGCAGCAATTGCCAATGCCATATACGACGCCGTAGGTGTAAGACTCTTTTCAACACCGTTTACACCGGAAAAAATTTTAAAAGGTTTGGGAAAAATAAAATAGATATTTCCGTAGAAATCATAGAAAGGAATCTAACATGGAACAGGTAATGTATCGGAACAAAGAACTGGAAACGATGCCTCGCAGAGAAAGAGAATCGCTGCAACTTGAACGGTTCAGGGAACGCATGGCCTATGTTTATGATCGAAGCCCCATGTACAAAAAAAAATATGACCGGACAGGAATAAAACCATCCGATATTAAAACGCTGTCAGATATCTCCAAGGTTCCGTTTACGGTTAAAGAAGAATTATTAGAAAGCCAGAAAAGAAACCCGCCATGGGGTGAAATGATCTGTGTCCCCCCTGAGGACGGTGTAAGGGTCTTTCAAACGACGGGAACAACGGGCACACCCCTTAAAGTAATGATGAACAAAAAAGACTGGACAGAACATTCTTATGAACAATTCATGTATTTCATGAATGCCTACGGTATCAAAAGATCGGATATCCTATATGTGCCGTTTGGCTATGGGCTCTACATTGCCTGGTGGGGATTCCAAGCCGCCCTTGAACAGGCAGGGGTCATGATTGTTCCTGGCGGTGCACAGTCATCAAAGGACCGGGTGAAAAATATTTTCGAGTGGGGCGCTACCGTGATATGTGGCACTCCCACCTATCTTCTGCACCTTGGTGAAGTTGCGAAGAAAATGGAGATTTCTTTGGCCGACTCCCAGGTGGCAGTCGTTGTCGCAGCCGGAGAACCGGGAGCCAATATAGCGTCCACTAAAAAAGCCATCGAAGATACCTATGGCGCCAAATGCTACGACGATATAGGCTCCAGTGAGATCACCAATTTTGGTTTTGAATGTGTTGTCCAAAAGGGAACCCATGTTAATGAAAATATGTTTTATGCAGAATGCCTGGACCCGGTTACCCTTGAACCGGTGGAAGACGGTGAAGTGGGGGAACTGGTTCTCAGCAATCTATGCACGGAAACCATGCCCCTTATCCGTTATCGTATAAAAGATCTGGTGAAGTTTAACCGGGAACCCTGCGAATGTGGTCGAAGTTTCTTAAGGCTGGACGGCGGCATCCTGGGAAGATCCGACGACATGTTTCAATTTGGCGGTGTGAATGTATTCCCTTCTGCCATAGAGAATCTCCTTCGAGAAGTGGACAATTTTTCAAATGAGTACCAGATTATTGTCCCCAAAAAGGATAGCAAAAAACGCATAAAAATCCGCGTGGAACCGTTATCGGCTCAAGTGTCCCAGAAAGATATGCAAGATTCGGTCGAAAAGTTCATCGAGGATTTCAAGTACAGGGTTACGTTCACGCCAACTGTTGAAGTCGTTAAAGCAGGCGGGCTGCCACGGTTTGAAGGAAAGGCCAAAAGATTGATACGTGAAACCTGAAAATATAATTTATGAGTATGTTCAGCGCTTGGGATGGATAATGGACACGTCCCGTTATCCTGAATTTTTATTCAATCATAAGAGGAGTAGAAAATGAAAAAGACATGTTTTTGCAGGATGTCAGGAATTAAATCGAGTTTAATAATAGCGTTCATAGGACTGGTGATATGCAGTTTTATATTGCCCACTGTTGCCTTTTCAGGAGATACGATCAATCTGACCTATAGCGGATTTATGCCTCCCACCCACGCACAGAGTAAACTTGAAGCAACATGGTGCAAAGAGGTTGGTATTAGGACAAACGGAAGGGTAAAGATCGTACATTATCCCGGACAAACCTTGACCAAGGCCGCACAGAATTATCAGGGTGTAAAATCAGGCCTGTCGGATCTGGGATGTTCGGTCCTACAGTATACCCGGGGCCGGTTTCCTATGATGGACTTCATCAATCTGCCTCTGGGGTACCCAAATGGTCAGGTCGCAACGGCAATTATTAATGAAGTATATGAAAAGTTTGCACCAAAAGAATTAGATGAAGTAAAGGTACTTTATCTTCATGCCCATGGGCCCGGACTCATACACACCAAGGACAAAGCCGTCCATAAAATGGAAGATTTAAAAGGGCTTAAGATCCGTTCCCATGGCCCAACGGCCAGTATGGTTCAGGCGTTAGGAGGCACCCCTACAGCTTTTCCCATGAATGAATTATATCAATCTCTTCAAAAAGGGGTTGTCCAAGGTGGATTGTATCCTCTGGAATCAAACAAGGGATGGAAGATGGCGGAAGTTACGGATTATGTCATCGCCTGTTACCCTACAGCATATTCTTTAGGATTTTTCGTCGTCATGAACAAAGACAAATGGAATGCGTTGCCCGAAGAGGATCAAAAAATAATTGAAGGAATCAATGGAGAGTGGATTTTTAAACATGGAAAGGCATGGGAAGCCGGTGCCTTTGAAGGGGTCAATTTCCTGCTTCAAGCGGGTAATTCCATGATTGGTATCGGCCCCAAAGAAGCAAAAAGATGGAAGAAAGCCTGCGAACCCGTACTGCAGGATTATATTGATCTGAACAAGGAAAAAGGTCTTTCCGGCAAAGAGGTCCTTAAATATGTAACAACACGGTTGGCAGAAAATGAAAAAGGAAAGTTTGAAAGCAAGTACATGGAGAAAAATTAACAGGAGTGCTTAAGGCTTTTAACCCCATGTATTTTAAACCATCATAATATAATTTCGGCGCAGAGTTTTAAGGTGACTGTACATTTTACTGATGCAGCACTTTTTTTCCAGGATTGAATTGTCTTGTCACTTATGACTCTGCGGCTGTAAATATAAATCAAAAATATGCTTAAAAAGAATCAACAAAAATATTGAATCTGTTCTCTGGAGATAAAACATGAAAATTGCAAGATGGCTGTCTGATATTCTCAAGAAGGCGGGTGGCATATGTCTGATCGGTATGATGCTTTTGACATGTGCCGATGTAGTGGGCAGCTTTTTTGGACATCCCCTTCTTGGATCTGAAGAATTAACCGGCATGGGTGCATTTCTGTTACTTGCATTTGCCCTTCCTTCCACGGAGATGGAAAAGGGGCATGTGGGTGTGGATCTTCTCCACATGCTTTTACCGCAGCGAATCAAGAGGATAAATGATTGCACAGTCGCCTTTATCTCGTTTGCTTTTTTCTGTCTTGTTGCCTGGCAATGCTGGCTATATGCAGACGAAGTCGGTGAGGCCGGGCAAGTCTCCGCAACCCTCCAGTTTCCCACTTTTTATCTCATATACGGGGTATCTTTCGCATGCGGCATCCTGGCGCTGGTTATATTTATTGAGCTGCTAACCCTATTTAAAGGAACGGTCCCAAATGAGTGAACACACTATCGTCGGCATCATCGGTATCTTTTTTCTGATTGCCATGCTTTTTTCCCGTATGGCGGTGGCTTATGTTATGGCCATAGTTGGTTTTATCGGGTATTCTTACCTGACCAACCTACAGGTTGGAATGCGACTTGTTTCAACTGATATTTTCAGTGTTTTCTCATCTTATGGTTTGACCCTGATACCCTTATTCGTATTCATGGGATATATCGCTTTTTACTCGGGTGTAAGCAGTTCGCTGTATGATGTGGCTTACAAGTTTGTAGGAAGAGTCCGCGGGGGGCTTGCCATGGCCACCGTAATGGCGTGTGCAGCATTTGGTGCGGTTTGCGGATCTGCTACGGCCACAACTGCTACTATGGGAACCATTGGTCTCCCGGAGATGAAACGGTATAAATACGGCGCCGAACTTTCTACGGGTTGCGTAGCTTCCGGAGGTGGGCTTGGGGCATTGATGCCACCCAGTGTGGTACTTATCATATACGGTATTTTGACGGAACAGTCCATTGGAGCATTGTTTATTGCAGGTGTTCTTCCTGCCATTTTTATGACCTTTTTATTTATGGTGGCCATCAGAATTTATTGTATATTCAAACCAGAGCAGGGGCCCAAAGGTGAAAAATTTACTATCAAAGAGATGATTCTTTCATTGGGGGAACTCTGGGAAACCCTTGCCGTATTCCTGTTTGTCATGGGGGGGCTGGTCACCGGTTTGTTTACACCGACAAAATCAGGTGCAGTCGGGGCCTTTACCATCCTTATGATTGTCATGCTCCGACGCAAGCTCTCCTGGGAGGACTTTAAAAATGCAATATACGGCACGCTTAAAATATCCTGTATGGTCATCATGCTTATTGCCGGTGCCACTGTTTTTGGTCATTTTCTTGCGCTGACAAGAATTCCCCTTGAACTGGCCACTGTAGTCGGCACGCTCGACCTGCCGCCCTGGATCATCATCGGCCTGATTTGTTTTATCTACCTTCTGGGCGGATGCTTTATCGATTCAATGGCTTTGATCATGCTCACCATCCCTATTTTTTATCCCATTGTCGTCAATTTAGGATATGATCCTATCTGGTTTGGTATCATTATTGTACTGGTTACCCATATGGGCATTATCACACCTCCGGTAGGTACCGCTGTCTATATTACAAGAGGGATCGCCAAAGATGTCCCCCTTTTAACTATTTTCAAGGGGTCTTTTCCATTCCTCCTGGCTTTAATTGTCGGTACGGCGGTAATGATCGCCTTCCCTGAAACCGTGACCTTTTTACCGAATTTAATAAATTGATGTTTATGGGGAAAGACCGTATGGAGAAGAATAAAAGTCAAAAACACTTCAGGAACGGCTCTTACTCGTGAAACGACACGGGTCAAAAGGGACAAAAAAAGGCAACTGCAAAAGACAGTTCCATAGTTTGAAGGAGAGATGCGATGGACACCAGAAAGTTACTTGAGGGGAAAAAAATTCTCATCGTTGATGATGAACCCGATGTGCTCGATTCATTAATTGAACTATTGAGTTCATGTAAAATAGACACGGCATCATCTTATGATGAAGGTAAACAGATGCTGGAAAATCAACATTATGACATGGCGGTTCTGGATATTATGGGAGTAAATGGATTCGAGTTACTTAAGATCGCAAATAACCAGGGAATTCCTGCATTTATGCTCACGGCGAATGCATTAACAGAAGAGAGTCTTGAGAAATCCGTCAATTCCGGAGCAGTCTATTTTGCACCCAAAGAGAAAATGATTGATATTGACGTTCTTATTGCCGATGTATTTGAAGCACTGGATAATCAAAAAAATCCATGGGAGAAATTGTTAGAAAGGCTGGGTGGGTTTTACGACAAGAGGTTTAAGGGACAGAACTGGAGAGAACAGGAGGACAAATTTTTAAAAAATCACATGAATAAATTCTATTAATATTAATGCAGTGGGTATATGTATAATTATTTTAAAGTCTCATCAGGTCCTTGCAAGGGAAACCACCTGCTATATAGGCGGGGGTGCCTATTCCAGCACAGGACCCATTGCCACAAGTGTCCCCTTTCTTTCCATGGAACAGGCCTATCGCATGGGAAGTGTCAGGTACAATGGATATCGAATCTATACCAACAAACCCATCCGGGGCATGATCAGAACCCATGGACGGGGATTTGCCTGTGGGATAGATCTCCAGCTAGACATGATTGCAGACCACCTTGGCATTGATCCTGTGGAAATGAGACTGAAAAATTCCCGGCAGCCGGGTGAATATACCAGTACTAAATTCTATGTGGATTTGTGCGCCATGGATGAAACCATCCACAAGGCCGTTGAAAAATCAGGGTTCAAGAAAAAATGGGGCAAACTGCCCCCCTTCCACGGGATCGGTATGGGTACCAATTCCGTGCAGACGGAATTTCCCATGGGGATCCGCGGGGGATCCCAATCCTTTATCAAATTCAATGAAGACGGGGAGGCAACGGTCATGTCAGGGGTTGTGGACAATGGCCAGGGCAATGACAATATGCTGATCCAGATTGCAGCTGAAGAACTGGGGCTTTTACCCGAAGACATCCACCTGGTGTCAGCGGATACGGAAACCACCTCGTCTGATCCAGGGTCCTATTCCCAGGTATCCACCTTTGTGGGGGGCCATGCTGTAAAAATCGCGGCCCAGAACTGTCGGGAAAAACTTTTTAACGTGGCTGCCAAAGCCTTAAAGGTGAATCCAGACCAGCTTGCAGCTAAAAATCGTTTGATTTTTGTCAAAGATGATCCTGGCTCGAAGAGAGGCAAAGCATCAAAATCCATCCCCATTAAAAAAGTGGTGAGAATCGCTCTGTTAAACTATACCTCTGTTAATGCCGAAGGCGGGTACTGGCCCAAGGTGGACATGAAACGCGAATGGGTTAAAAACCCCTATGGTCAGATGTGTGAAGCCTTTTCATTCGGCACCACCATTGTCGAGGTCAAGGTAGACCCTGATACAGGTCAAGTTGAGGTGCTGGAAGTCACGGTGGCCCAGGATGTGGGGTATGGGATCAATCCTCTGGTCCTTGAAGGCCAGTTTGAAGGTGCCCTGACCATGGGCGGACAGGTGGTATGCTCACAGAATACCATGAATGGAAGGATGGCCGGTGCATCAATACCAACATGCTGGATTATAAACTGCCCCTGGCCTGTGATATGCCGCCTAAAATCAATAATATCATTGTGGAATCCCTTGATCCCAAAGGACCCTACGGGGCCAAGGAAGCCGGCATGTCCATAGCCATGTCAGCTGCCCAGGGATACGCGGCTGCCGTGAGTAATGCTATTGGTGTTTACATGGACTCTTTTCCCTTAACCCCGGACAAGATACTGGCTGCCATTAAAGGGAAAACCCAAAAATAATTCACCAGGAAAAACGTAAAAAAAATTGATTGCGATCAGGATACATAAATGAAGAAAATTAGAGTTGAAGATGCCATTGGAACCGTTCTATCCCACGACATGACACGAATCATCCGGGGGAAATTCAAAGGGGTGGGATTTAAAAAGGCTGAAGTTTCCCATTTTTTATCAGAGATATATTCGAAGTTGACCACATCTACCTCAAAAGTATATGCGAAGATATACTATAAAATCAATTGGTTATGGCAAAGAAAATTTGTTTTTGTA
>NZ_JABZFL010000048.1 GCF_014237455.1 Desulfobacula sp.
GGTATACTTTTCCCCCCAATAACCACAATAAGCGAAGCCTGACCCCGTTATACCCCGTTATACAAAAGGGTGCTTCTCCCCCCGCATCAAAGCAGGTTTTGTATTCCGTATAGCATAAGCCGTTTCCACACTGGCCCGGGCTTCGTTCAACCCAAACCCATTCCCATCCACAATCTCCTGGTAACTCAAAGTATGCAGATCCGTAAATCCCTTGCTGAACTCAATCTCCTCACCATCCACGGTAATAGAACGATAGGTCCTCTGACCCAAAGCCCGCACATCGCCTGGCAGACTCTTTTCATCCACACTTAAAAACCACCTGACCCTGGCATTTTCCAACTCAAGAAATCCAGCCGCCTTATTGGGCTCAAAAAGATGCACAATATTCATCTGAACCTTACCGAAAATCCAGATCAGCATATCAAAAAAGTGAATCCCGATATTGGTTGCAATCCCCCCGGATTTTGAGTCATCCCCTTTCCAGGAAATAAAATACCAGCGCCCCCGGGAAGTAATATAGGTCAGATCAATCTCATGCTTTTTACCAGCCTTGCCTTTATCAGATCGGCCATCAGATTGGTTTTCCTCAATCTTCTGTTTTAATTCTATCAAAGCCGGGTGAAGCCGGAGCTGAAGAATATTATAAACCTTTGAACCCGTATCAGCCTCCACTTCTTCCAAACCATCAATATTCCATGGATTGAGCACCAGCGGCTTTTCACAAATGGCATCAGCCCCATTTCGTAACGCAAACCTGATATGGGCATCATGCAGATAATTGGGAGAACAGATACTCACATAATCAATGGCATCCCCTTTTCTTCTCTTCTTATCAACATGCCGGTCAAAGCGTTCAAACTCCGTAAAAAAATCAGATTCCGGAAAATAGCTGTCAATAACCCCGACACTGTCATTGGGATCAAGAACAGCAACAAGCTCATTGCCCGTATCCTTTACCGCCCTCATATGCCGCGGCGCCACATACCCTGCACCGCCAATCAATGCAAATCGCTTCACCAAAAAACCCCCCTTATTTAAATCCAAAAAATCTGCGTCCTGCTTTCAACAACGACAACAAAGCAAGCCTGACTCCAGGTTTTCAATCACCATATCACTGTCAGCGGCTCTAAGCTTTTTAGCTTGTTGTCCGCAGTGATTAAAGGAGCATTATGATAAATTGCAGTAGCTGCAATTAGTCGGTCGGCAGGATCTTTATGATGAAAAAAATCTCCTTGTGACAATGATGCTATTTCCGGAGTAATCGGCAAAACAGTTAATGATAAAGCCAGACAGAGATCAGCCATGTACTGTACAGGTGAGATATCATTTCGCAATCGGCCGGAATGGATAAGCATGGCAATTTCCCAAAATGAAATATCAGAACAGGCAAGAGTTTTGTCATGCAATGCAGTTTCAATGGCAGCTTGAGCAGTGTTGCTCAGGCGCTTTGGATCATCCTGCCAGAAGATCAAAATATGGGTATCACAAATTATCTGCATCTGCATTCCATTCTGCCTCAACAGGTTCTAAAATGTCTCCTTTGATCATTGTTCCCCTCAATTTCATAAGCCTGTTGTGTGCCTCTTTTGCAGCACTGCCTTCAGGTACAAGGCGGGCAATTTTTTTTCCATGGCTTGTTACCAGAAATTCAACCCCTTTTTGTACCTGTTTCATATAATGCGGAAGATGGTTGCGAAGCTCAGTTATATTAACTTGCTGCATAGTTACCTCCTGTTGGAATTTTATTTATGTACACCTGTTTTGTACATAATAATTCATTGGTTACTTTTTGTCAATTTTATCGCGGTAATCATCCATTATATTTTTATTCAATCCCATTTTTTAATACTTTACCCCCAAACAACGACAACAAAGCAAGCCTGACCCCGTCAATTTGACCGGGCGCCTTTGAGGGCGATGTTGATGAAGGCTTTGTAGAAGTAGGTGCACTGGGTTCTGAAGGGATGTTTCAGGAAGGCGTTTATGTATCTTTTTTCCGAAGCACAGATCTCGTCAAAGGTTTCAGGCAGGTCCGCATAAAACGGCGGAACAAGACCGGGCTTGACTTTTTTTCTCAAGTCCTGAAGATCCTTGTCATACAGATCCAGATAATGAAAACTTAAGGGCCGGACACCCACGATGCCTAAATCCCCTTTTATCCAGTTATACAGCATGGGAAGCTCGTCCAGCCACAGTTTGCGCATGTATTTGCCCCAGGTGGTCATCCTGAAATCATTCTCGATTTTCCCGCCTTTTTGCAAGCCCTGCAGATCATAGATATATTGCTGAAGATACTCGGAATAAGGATGCATGGTCCGGAACTTATACGTACGAATCGTCTGCCCCCCGAAACCGGATCGTTTCAGCTGCACCAGGGGACCATAGGTGGGACTTTTGTCTAAAGATGAGGTTTTCACCTTTCTTGCAATTACAACCATTCTTTGATCAATATCTTTTTCTGCAACAATTTCAAACCCGCAGAAACTCAGGCGGCCCAGAAGTTCTGCCCTGGAAATAACCCTGTTCTTTCCTTTGGTAAGGGCAAAATAAACTTTCTGCAGCCCCGGAAGTTTGGGCATGACACGACTAAAACAAAAATCTGCAAGATAAATGAAACCGGCAATATACCGGGGGAATTTTTTATATATCCATTTATAATGGGTGTTGATGGTATGGGCATACCCGATAAAATACCCGCCCGGCAGCAGCATCTGGTGCATCCTGAGAAAATAATCATTCACCCTTCTGATATCGTTGATCTTCCACAGGTTCATGAAAAGACGAGCCTGGCCCCTGTCGGGATGCAGATCAATCAGATCACAGGATCGTTCAATAACAGTTTCCATCCTCATCATATCATCAAGAACAATATGTCGGTCTATGAATTCAAAAAGTTCGGGACTGTAAGAAGACAGCCGTCTTTTAAATTTTCCACGGGCAGGCTCCATGAGCTTCTGCCGGATGATATTAATATTAACATCCAAAGGAATTTCATGCTGCCTGAGTATTTTTTTAACCGTGTCAACAGACTCAATATCAGGCGTTGCTTTTCTGCCCCGGCTGATCCTATAATAAAAACTGATCATGACAAATTCCAGGGCCGTCAACAGCACAATGGGACCAAGCCCCTGGAACCGTGAAAAATAAAAAAGCCGCAGACCGAAAACAAGAACCGTCATGCCGGCCAGCATCAGAATTCCGGCCTTGATCCACTGCCAGGTAAAAAAATGGACATTCCGGAATCTGTCCATTGAAAATTTACGGGTCATCACAGACGTCACAACCCATAATCCAAGAAAAATCACAAACAGTTTGGAATATTCCGGATGCAGTGCCCAATGGCCTCTTTTTAAATAATTCACCATAAAAAAAGAAAAGAAAACCAGAAACAGATCCATAAATACCAGGGGCCAGGCAATATTGTTTTCCATCCGGACAGCCCCTGAAATACTTTTAAAATCGATCTTTTCAACTGCACCGGGATTATATATCCTGTTATATGTGCACCAGACCAGGCAGTCCAAAACAAAAACCATTAAACAGGTAGAAAAAACATGAATCCTTGAATAAGCGGCAAACCCGAAAACAACCACCAGAAATGTAATCGAATAGGTTAAATAAAAAAACGATCTTAAAAAAGTTAAGAGACACGTGCCATATGCAGCATAAGAAGCAGGTTTGAATTTCTTCCCCATAAGGGATGTGACAAACCAGCACAGGTAAAATATGAAAAGCAGCCTTGCGTATGACCCGCTCAGGTCCAGCGTCCCTTTTTTAAAAAAATAACAGATAAAAAAGGAAACATTCAACAGGAAAAAATCTACGAAAAAAATCCTGCCAAAAGATATAATCCTGTTCTCTTTAACAGTTGCCATATTTTGACCTTCTTTTTTGATCAAATAAAATTTTTATTGCCACAAAAACCACACCTGCCAAGTTGGCCAGGAGATCGTAAAGATTAAAAAATAACCACAATAACCTGATTTCTGCCCTTCAGGGTAAAGGTCACACAATAAGGAAACCCGAACCCGGCAAAAAGACCCGGCAAAAAAATACATATTGAGAAAACCATTAACTTTTATTATACTCAATATAATTAAAAACCTTAAGGTCATTAAAAACAATGGATAAAAAAATTACCTATTGGATTGATTTGGCAGAATACGATATTGTTACTGCCACTGCTATGATGGAAACCAAAAGATATCTCTAAAAATCAAAGGAGTTGCACTCTTGGATAAAGCAGAAGTTATAAAAAAACTTAAAAAATATAAAATTCTATTGTCTAAGCATCTAAAATTTGATGAGTTGATATTGTTTGGCTCATACGCAAAAGGCACCGCAAATCAAGATAGTGATATGGACGTTGCCATAGTAGTTGATGTGCTTCAAGGTGATTACTTTTTGATTCGACCATTATTGTGGAAATTCAGAAGACAGATTGATGACAGGATTGAACCTATAATATTAGAAAAGCAGCACGATGAAAGTGGTTTTTTATCAGAAATAAAAAAGTATGGAATACAAATTTAATTAACGTCTACATGGGTCCCATTGATCACCTTTATACTTTGCCCCCCAATAACCACAATAAGGAAAGCCTGACCCCCTATTTACGAACAGAAACAGCTCATCCCCTTGAGAATAATTTTGAATAATATAACGGTAACCATCCATTATATTTTTATGCAGTCCTCTTCCCGTGGCACCTCCAATCATGGAATCATAGTAAGATCCCACGCCCCAGTCGTAAAAAACCTGCTGGGCAGCATTATCTGCTCCAACAGGTTTTATGGTTCCATGTGCCGTCTGCACAGGAACCGAATGGGGTCAGGCTTGCCTTATTGCACTTATTTGTTTTTTGATCAGCCACATTTTCTCCTGCATCGCATTGTTCTTTGCCAGCCGGGCGCGTACCGCCTTGACCTGCCGGCACAAGGATGGAATGCCTCGGTTATAGTATGCTGCAAAATCGGACAGCCGATAATGGCAATGGTCCATGCCAACCACGGCCGTCATCGCCCTTGCTTCAGACAGCAGCCTTGCGCGGCTCGCACTTGTCATTTCCAGCCGCGAGACCTTGTACACCCCTGCCCCGGCATCCACCACCTGCTCAATCTCGATCTCTATCGGAATCTCTTCCCTGTTATGCATGAGCACCTTTTTGACGAAAATTGCATTTCCCAGTATCCGCCCTTCCTTGCTGCCATGGCGCAGCTGCTCCATGATTTCTTCTCCGGCATCCTTGTCCATGAAATACAAATAAGCGGCCCGGGCCCCTGACAGGGTTTTCCCGAACTGCCCGAGACTCCTGTCAATAAATAACCAGGAGGGGGCCTTCACATGCCCGGCATATGCGGCATGGCTGCTGAAAGTATAATCCGCCGGATCGCCCACGATCCCGGCACGCACGGGATTGAGATGGATATACCGGATCAGCTCCGCCAGGTAATCATCCTTGTCCACAAGGATCGCCTTGTAACGTCCCTGGAAAAGGTGCCCGACCCGTTCATGCTTCTTGTTGATCCATTGTGTATATCTCTGGGAAAGAGTCTGCATAAGCTTTGAAAGCGGCGCTTCATTGACCTGCAATGCCATGTGGACATGGTTTTTCATCCAGCAGTACGCATGCAGCGTGAGCGAGTACTCCTCCAGTCCCTCGGCCAGGATGGATTCAAAATGCCGGTATTCCTCATCCCCATGAAAAATATCCTGCTTTGCGTTTCCCCTGAGCATTACGTGGTAAATCGCTCCGGGGTAATGGATACGTCGCTTTCTTGGCATAATTATTTATATATTGTTTTTAAATGAAAGTGCAATAAGTGCAATAAGGCAAGCCTGACCCCAAACTTTTACAAAATATAAACTGATTTTTCGATAATCCGGTAAACGATTCGATATTTTTTATATAGTAAATGACGGTAGTCAGTGCCAAAGAATTCATTTTCAGGTATAAATGGATTGCGATCAGGAAAAGCTTCAAGTGAATATATTTTTTCCTCCAATTGAAGCAGAAAATTTGTAGCATTATTAACACTGTCATTTGCAATATAATAATAAATTTGTTCTAAATCATCTTGCGCTTGCTGAGTTACCTTGACCTGATATTTTTTTATCACGTTTAAATTCCTTGAAAAAATCTCGGGCTTCCTTATATCGATCGTTTTTGATATCTTCCTCTGCTGGTATGAGAAGCTTGAGCAGGCTAAATGCACTTGCAATCTTTTCATATTCTTCTGCAGCCAAAAGCACAGCCTCAGCTTTTCCATTAACTGTGAGAACAACAGGACGTTTGGTTTTATGAATTTGTTTAAGTACCGAGTTGGTATTTCTCTTTAAATCTGTGATTGAACGTATATCCTCTGTTATGCTAAATGTCATTTTATCACCTCATAAATAAAAACATCTAATTTGATGCTTTTATTATGTATTATTTAATGACAAAAAATCAAGATAATTTTTTGTAACGAGTCAGTTATTGAACCTATTGTATATAATCAACATGCCCACCGCCTTTTTCCATCCTCCATCCTCCACACTCCGGGGTAATGGATACGTCGCTTTCTTGGCATAATTATTTACATATTGTTTTTAAATGAAAATGCAATAAGTGCAATAAGGCAAGCCTGACCCCTTATAGCCTTAAATCTTCCAAAACCTCCTGCGCCCTTTTCGTCCCATGAACCAACTTAATCCGCCCCGGCTTTTCTCCCATAGCCTTAACCCACTCAATCAACCCTTCCTGATCCGCATGCGCCGAGTACCCGCCCAACCGATGTACCTTCGCCTTGATATCAAATTTTTCACCCTCCAGCATCACATACCCGCCGGGTCTTTTTGAATACTTGAGGATATCCCTTCCCGCCGTGCCCTTTGCCTGGTAACCGACAAAAAAGATATCATTGCGCGAATCCTCAATCCCCGCCTTCAGATGCTCAATTATCCGCCCGCCCGTGCACATGCCGCTGCCTGCCAGAATGATGGCCGGCCCGGACATCTCCAGTATTTTCCGGTGGTCACGAAAATGTTCCACCGCATAAAGCCCCTCAAAATCAATGGGATGATCCCCTTTTGCCTTCAGCTCCTTTGCCTCTTTATCCCAATATTCGGAAAGGCCTGAATAAATCTTTGTAATCTCAAGCCCCAGGGGGGAATCAATAAAAACCGGAACTTTGACACCTGACCCCTGTCTTATCCTGTCCAGCTCATATATCAGCTCCTGGGTACGTCCCAGGGAAAACGCCGGAATAAAAACCTTTCCACCATCAGCAACAGCCCGAACCAGTACTTCCCCCAGCCGCTTGACCCTGTCTGCCCGCCCTTCGTGATTCCTGTCCCCATAAGTAGATTCCAGGATTAACAGATCACACCCCTCGGGCACATCCGGATCACACAAAACAGGCGTATCCTTAGAACCTAAATCACCGGAAAACACCACTGTCTTATGCTCGGAAATATCAAATTGAATCCAGCAGGAGCCAAGAATGTGTCCTGCCCTGCCTAATTTAAAAGTTATCCCCTTTTTCAGGTCAAAAATCTCGTTGTATTCAAACCCCCAGGAGAGTTCCTCAATCACCTCAGACATCCCGGCAGCCGCACCAGATGTCATATCCGTAAACCCCATGGCATCTTCCAGCATGGGTGCGAGAATAGCCCTGGTAGGGTAAGAAGTGATAATTTCACCCTTAAATCCCTTTGCAATCAGCTCCGGTACCCGGCCGATATGATCAATATGCGCATGGGTAAGAAACAGATAATCGATCTCAACCGGCTCCACAGGCCATGCCTTCATAGGGAGGATAACGTCATTACCCTGTGCAAGCCCGCAGTCCACCATAATATTAAGACCATTCGCCTGCAACAGATGGCATGAACCCGTAACCGTATGTTCACCACCAAGATGTATAAGTTTCAGGATGTCCTGCTCCAATAAGAATCTTCAACATTTTTTTAAAACCAGACCAAAAGCCCGGAACAGCCCGCCTCCCAGCAGCACCCCTGCTCCGTTGCCCACAAGATCATTAATATTCCAGGCCCGGTAGGGCAGCAGATACTGGATCACTTCCAGACCAGAGGCTATAGCAATACCCCCTGCCAGGATCAGCCAGACAGGATGCCCGGGAAACCGCATTCGCCACAGAATCACCAGGGGCACAAACACAAGACCATGCACCAGATAATCCAACCGCAGTTGAAGCACACTGAAATTGTTCAATCCAGCAGAAACACCGCCCAGAGGAATGATCATCATCAAAAAAAGAGTCATCAGATAAATGGTTAATATTTTTTGACTTTTAATCTTCACGCCTTTGCGCCTTTGCACGAGACAATAAGCTTTTTAACAATATTCTTAGCATTCTGCCACACCAGCTCCTTTGCCCAGGGCACAAACCTGTCATCCCATCTCTGGGGATGAGTATTGATCATGACCCTGTCAGGCAGCAGACCATTTTTCGCCGCTTCAATAATATCCATAGTTGATTGAAATTTTAAATTATCAAAGGCATTTTGCCCTTTGCCCGCAACCTTATCCCGGACACTCACATCACTTCCATCCCACCGTCTGCCAGTATCAGTCAGGTAAAACACATCATTGAAATCAATATCAAAATATGGCTCTGCAATAATGCCGAAATCCCGATAATCATATTTTTTCCACAGATCCCGATTATCCCACCTGGATAGAGGACTGCCATGCATGCAGATGGTCTTAACCGGATAAATTTTCCTGAATTTTTCCAGATTTACTTCAAAATGCCTGATGGCTGCTTCATCATCGCCCTTGCAAAGGCTCAGGTCTTCATAGTGATATCCAATCTCATGCCCCATCCCAGCTATCTGCCTGATGATATCCTCATTATAGCTCTGCTTTACAATCCGAAAATAATAACTTGCTTTTATCCCGACTTTTTTCTCAATCTCCGCAATGACAAGGGCGTTCCCCGGCAACCGATCCACATCATGCCGGAAAATCACTGCCTTTCCCGCAGGTTGACGGATAAAACCTTCCAGGCTTTGGAACGAACAACCACCCGCAACCAACACCTGCAAAAGTTTTTTATAGATACCCAATGTAAAATTCCGCATAACACCTAACCCTTAAACCTTAAACCTTAACCCTTAATAACTATCCCACAATTGAGCCTCTGTGATTGAGGGCAATCTGGTTTTTGGTGTTGCACCAGGTTTTACATCAACCAATTTTTGCAGTTCTTCTACTTTCATTTTGATAGGTATTTTTTTTCCGGTGGAAGGGTAGCGCTTTAGAGGATCACCAAGCTTATTGCAAACCCCTTCAGCATACTCAATGTTGATCTCCCCGAAAATCATTTCGCTTTTCGGCACTGCCCTTGACAGAAAGCGTGATGCAGAGCGGATCAGAACCGGATTAACAGTCTTGTAGCCATGAAAAAGGCGATGCCTGATAAGTTCTATTCGCTTCAGGGTTTTCCATCCCCTGGCGGCATTGCCTTTTAAATCAGCCCTCCATTTGGTGCCGGCTATTTTTCCCAGACAGTCAGCAAAAGCCTCGTTTGTTGAAATCCGTCGCTTTCAAATAACCCGGTATGCATCTGCCATTTTACAACCCCTGTACCTTGCAGCCACTGCCAGCATTCTTGTCCGCAAGGCCTCCCATGCGATCCATCTTAGAATAAATGGAACGAGCGGGTTGAATGTCGAATTTTGATCTTCGGCAGCATCAGCACAGTCAAGCAGGGTTTTTATGGTTTGTGGATTCATAATCTGATCAATTAAATTGATTTTGATATTCAGGGTTTTCTTTCATTATTGAAAAGCTGTCCGGATAATTTTCAATAAACCAGACCAGAAAGGCAGTGACGTCGATTTTATCCTTGAGAAATATTTCCCTGTTTTTTTTCATTACTTCTTTTGTATCTGTTCTGGCCAGAAGCTCTACGCCTTTTTCAATGGCATTCTCTTGATCAGACATTGAATTGTTAAAATTAAAAACCAACCCATATACCTCTTCTTCATCGGTATAACCCCTTCCGATTTTATCAAGAAATATCCCTGGGGTTCCCAGTACAGCACTTTCTGATGCCATAGTCGCGCTTTCTCCAAAAAAAAGAGCTGCATGGGCCAGGACATCATGCATCTTTTCCGGCGGGATCTGAATTTTATAGGGTTCAAGTTCTGGGGGCAGGTCTTTTTCCGCTGATATGAAAATCCGGGCGTATTTTGAAAATGCTTTTACCGCTTTGATCTTGTTTGCATCGATAAACCCGGAAAGTCCTTTATCATGGTATGCATCCCAGCTCACAAAACGCATAACAACATAGGGTTCGTCATTTTCTATCCCCAGGAGCCGGACAATATTCTTGTCTGGCTGGAATCTGTTAGGATGCAGATAAAAAAGTTCGATATTGCCATTAAAACGGATTTGATCCTTGCGCAGGGTACGTTGAAAAGATTTAGCGGTTAAAAACGATGTCACCAATTTAGTGAAAATAGTATCATAGATTCCAGATGACTCAGTATCGGCAAGTGCAAAATGGGGTTTTCTCAACAAAAATCCTGCTAATGCAGCATAAGGAGAGACCCTGGAAACAATAATGTCAATTTTTTCCTTTCTAATAAATTGAAGGCAAATAAAAGTATTTTTGATCAAATAATAAATTTTTGAAAACATTTTTTTGCCGGGTTTTTCCAAAGGAAGATAACTGATATTATACTGGTTCAGCAAATACCTGCTGATATCTTTTTCGGTAGCAATCCAGAAAACATTATGACCATTTTTTTCAAGTTCGTTTTTGACAAGTTTAAAGTTATGGACTTGGGCAGGGTGGCCGGTTAATACTAAAATATTCATATTTTACACCGAAAGTTATCGATTTTTAAGAAATTTTAATAAACTCAAACAATAAATAAATCCGGGCTTCCAGTCATTTTGAGCAAAAAGTGCATTCACTTTTTTACTTTTTAGGGATTTTGCGTATACCAAAGGACTCAACTGTCCTTTGAATATGGCTTTGGCAGCATAGGCAGTGTCGGTTAAAGGGTTTATCCAGCACACACCGGTTTCATATTCGTCTGGATATACTGTATCCATTCCATTCATATACTCATATGCCATCCTGGCAAAATCCACCCCGCATGCTTTGGCAAGCCCAACCCAGAGCCATGTCCGGGCGTTGATTTCAATGAGTTTATACTGCCCGTCCCCTGGATCTTTTAAATACTCCACTTCGCAAACGCCCGTGTAATCCAAAGCCATGATCAGCGGAACAGACTGCGTATAACAGGCTTTTACATATATGCTTCTGGCAAATGTGGCAGTTCCAAAACGAATGGGATGTTCGCGAAGTTTTTCTCCCATCCAAAATGTTTTTATTTTCCCGTTTACACAAAAGGCTGTAAAAGAAATGGTTTTATTGGTGCCATCGTCCGGAATCAGTTCCTGGGTCAGGGTTTTTTGAATGGGAAAGTTTTTATCAATAAAGGAAAGTTGCCTGCGCAGTTCGTCAATATTGTCAGCCAGAAACGCTTTGCGGCCTGTGGCCCTGTAAAAATCCAACCCGAACCGCCCGCGGGTCAGTACGGGAAAAGACAAGGGAACTGCCGCAGGGGCGGCATCATTCGCATAATAAGTTCCCGGAATTGGTACCTCGGCCTTTTGTGCCACATCCAAAAGCCTGGACTTGTCATATATATTTTCAATAATTTCAAGCTTTGGTGTGATGACCTTGAAATGCTTTTCCAGACGTGTTTTGTTGCGGGAAAGTGTCAGCACGGCATGGTCGTTTGAAGGCATCAGAAGCCAGCCTTCAAACCCCTTGACGACAGCCAGTTCAAGCAAGAAATCCGCAAGGTCATCGCTGTCAAAAGAGGGGCACTGGTAAAATTCCCGGCAGTATCTGGAATGCCTGGCCACACAATCGCCAGTGTCGACTACAACCACGGAAATCCCTGCCCCACCCAGGGAACGGGTATTGGACAGTCCCTGCACATGGCCTTCAATGATAATGACTCCAGGCTTCAGGGTCATTGAACAACCGCCTGATATACGGATATCAATCGCTTTGCAATTGTATTAGCATCAAGCCCTAGCGCAATAATACGCTGTCGCCCTTTAGTCCTTTCGTTTGTGTTGGCATAATCAAGAACAAATTCAATTTTTTCTGCCACATCAGCGGGATCAAAACCGGTCAGATAATATCCGGGTTCATCACCAAACAGCCAGGCCACATCGCCCACATTGGTTGCTACCACCGGGCAGTTGCAGGCCATGGCTTCTTTTACTACGTTTGGGGAACCTTCCATTAACGAAGGAACAACTAAAACATCAACAGAATTCAAATATTTCACCACCTCATCGTGTGAAATTGGGTATGGTGCCACCACAGAGATATTATCTGACTTGATCAGACCCACTGCTTCTTTAAGCAATTTATAGTTTTTTGTTTTGCTCTTTTTATTGCCCAGAAACAAAATATGTTTTTTATCAGGATTCAGACCGAGTTTGCCTTTAAAGCCATCTTCACTATATTTAATTTTATCAAGCATAATCCCGTTGGGAACAACACTGGATTTTTTCTTTAAAAATACAGAGTTTTCCATGCGTTTTGATTTGCATATTACAGCATCAACAAAAGGTTGAATCAGATAAGTTAATAAAATCAAATACCTGCTTTTGAACTTGATCTTATTTGCTCCATTATATTGCCCTTGAGCGTCCGTGCCCATTAAAGATAAAATTATCGGCTGCTTTGGAAATGCCAGCACAGCGGACCAGCCTGATATAGTGTAATGGGTGTGAATAATATGAACCCGGTTTTTTTTAAGAAATTTTCGGATCCTGTACGCTGATTTCAGATAACCTGAAAGACCTTTCCCATATAGAGGGAAATATATTACATCAACTCCTGCTTTTATCAAAGAGTCGCCCTGTGATTTAATAAAAGGGGCAATATCGAAATTTTTTGAATTGCCACTTGAAACAAAAAGAATTTTTAGCATTTTATCTCTTTAGGTATTCGACGATGCTGTGAACATACATCTGCTCCTGATCATAGGTGTTTTCCTGCAACTGCCATGATCTATCTGCATATTCGTAATAATCCTTGCTTTTATACTGAGTGGATGTGCCAAAGTGGATGGCCTGGAATTCGAAAATATATCCTTTCTCGCCGTCAAAGGCAAAATCAACAGAGAGATTCGGCAAATCAAGTTTCCAGTAAAATTGCCTGATCATATCCAGCATATCCACTGGAAATCCGGCCTGGCTACCGCCGGTATAATTGTATCCGCTCCCGCTGGCCCGAAAATCGTTTTCCCTGATATTCCGCCTCAAAACAAAATATTTCTCACCATAGACCAGCACTTTCCAGTCGTTTTTGAGCCCGGGAATAAACGGCTGGATGATAAATTTACCCTGAAAATCAGATTCCGGTTTGTATCCTTGATGCTTGTGTGCCCGGACCCGTTCTTTCAATGAGACTTTGACCTGCCGGGTGCGGCTGACTTTTCTGGCCTGCTTTCTCAACTCGTCTTCATCTTTGGCCAGGAACACACCCCGGCTCATGGCGCCGGCTGCTTTTTTTATCACACAGGGACAGGCAACCTTGCCTGCCTGTATGGCCAGTTCCAGTTCTTCCAGTGTTCCAAAGAAATGCGAGTGAATCGTTTGCAATTCAGCAGGCAGTTTGGTCTGGTGAAGTATTTCCATAAAAACTTTATTGTTGTTTGCCCTTAGAAATGACGCGCTTGGAATTAACATAGCCCCGGCCTGCTCTAACCCATAAACAATATCTTCGATGAAATTCTTGTAATACAGGCCATACTCTTCAGAAGAGGTGTACAAAACCACTTGATCTTTCCAATGGGTGTCCCGAAAATTAACGTCACACATGGTGATAAATTTTATGGCAAATCCAGCATCCTTGAAAAGCGCTGTCAGATAATCTTTGCGGTAACCGGAACGATAAGGGGTTGCTTTCCATTTGCTGCTGAACTGGTTTTTATAGTCTGTGAGGCAGATTATTTCCTTCATTGCTGTTTTTCCTCAAATTGTTTTATTATCTGAACAGGATTTCCTCCGGCAAGACACATGCGAGGGATATCCCTGTTCACTATGCTGCCGGCACCTATAACTGAACCATATCCGATCGTGACACCGGGAAATACCATCGAATTGGCACCAATCCAAACATTGTCTTCAATTAGAATTTTCCTGGCTTTGCCGACAGTATTAATCCTGTTTTCCACATCCGGAAATGATATATCATGGCCGTTGCCATCAAAAATCTGACAGTTTGCCGCAATCAAACAATTTTTCCCGATACTAATTTTTTTGTAGGCATGAATACAAGCACCATTTATTCTGGTATTGTCACCTATTTCTATGACAGCATCTTTTCTGTCGGCCATAAGCTTGACAGGGGCGTACATATGTAAATGGTAGCTGTCTTTATTTGATTTCAGCGATACATTGCTGCCTATAATCAATTGTCCATTTTCTTTAAAAATCAGGCTTGGAATTCCTGAAATATTAATCTTACCTTTAAAAACAATGTGTTTTTTATAAAAGTATTTTACTTTTATGTATCCCCAAAAAGACCTTGTCTTGTAAATCAAACTATACATAATATCAATTATTTGTTGACATAAGTGTCAATAAAAAACTCATAAATAATATCCAATACATCCTTATGTGTCTCGCACCTATGCAGGTTCCAGCTCATTGTATTTTTGACATTTAATCTCATTTTCCATTCCATGTAGTTCAAATAAAATTTTAAAAAATTTATTTTGCGAAAAACTTTAAACAAAAAATAATTAGACCTTGTAAACAGATTAAAATAATAAGATTTCTTTTCCAAATTACCCAAAAAATAATTTACAATATATTCTTTGATTTTGTTAGGATTATCAAACAAATCAGATACTTGTTTTTGCATTTCATGAAATTCAAATAACTTATCGCCTTGCAAAAACTCAAGTTTAGATTCCTTTAAATTGAATTCTAAAGGGTAACCCGTAAAATCCAATTTTTTATCAGTAATCTCAAACTGTACTGGAAAAGATTGACGGGCTGAAGGATTAGACAGAAACTGTTTTACAGGTTTGGCCGGAATAAAATTCCCTATTCCATAAAAAATGGGGCAACCATTATAGACTTCATATCCAGAGACAACATGAGAGTGATGACATATTATTGCCGATGCTCCATTTTCCGCATAAAAACGAAATTGCGAGACCATCCTCGGCGTCGGGGCATGACAATATTCAAGACCGCCATGAATGATCACAAAAACAAAATTTGCTTTTTCTCTGGCTTCTTTTATTTGCCTAACATTACTGATAATATCAAGGGGATTTGTTCCACCATGCTTTTCAGTTGCTGTATTGTATTCATTCTCAGCAAAATTCAGGAAAGCCAATTTAATATTGTCCCTTTCGATATATAATATTTTTTTAGCTTCCTCTAAATTTTTACCTGCACCAAAAGAAACAATACCACGTTCCTTAAAAAAAGTTATCGTATCCTTAAGGCCGGAAATCCCCTTATTAAAAATATGATTATTTGATAAAGAAACATAATTAAAACCTGCCTCTATAATTGGATTTAGCGCAGCAGGGGCGCAGCCATCAGTTGTGCTAAATTTTTTTGTTGAATAAATTTCATTGCTGTTACTGACCGGATGTTCCTGATTGTAGATTGAGATATCTGAATTTTGAATAACATCTATAAAGTCACCAAAGATTTCTTTAGTATTTACCTTTGGGGTATTATAAACAATATAATCCCCACAAATTAAAATTTTCATTTTGTGCTCTCTTTAAAAATCTCGCCCAATATATAGTCTGCGGCTTCATAATGGGCCTGGCATTTCATTATATTCCATTTAGCCAAATATTTTTTTTTGTTTAAAAGAAGTATTTTTTCATAAACAGAGTTCAAACCAATTTTTTTTGTTACGCGAGGAATTATCCTTGGATGGCCTGCCATAATTGATAAATATTGCGCTTTCCTGGTCAGAACAAATTTTTGCCATTCAGCGTTTAATTTGTCCTGATCTTGAATGATCAGAGACAACCTCTCAACTTCCTGGATCAATTTATTTTTTTTATCGCCGTTACAAACACTTACAAACACTTTCTTTGGGTCCAATTCGATGGGAATTATTTCAAAATCAAGTACACCCTTTCCATTGATTGAAAATTTGACAAGTAGCCCCTTGTGCTCTGCAGGGTTCTTACTCAAATGCAGCAAGTTACCAAGGCCGTAAAAAATTGGTACTTTGTTATAAATCTCATATCCGGAGATAATGCGTGAGTGATGTAAAATAATTGCGTCTGCTCCCATGTCAGCATAAAACCGCATTTGATCCACCAACCTCGGGTAAGGCAAATGAAACACATCCACACCTTCATGCACCGCTACAAATACAAAGTCTGCATTTTTTTTGGCGGCGATAATATCCCTTGAGTTCTGAACCACATCAAGAGGATTAGAACCTCCATGATCGCAAGTCACCGCATTAAACTCAGAGCGGGAAAAATTCAATATTGCAATATTATGCCTGCCAACTTTTTTATAATATACTCTTTTTGCTTCTTCTCTTGTTAATCCTGCACCTGTTACATCTATTCCATATTGTTTGCAGGCAAAAAATGTATCCTTGATGCCTTCATCTTTCATATCATAAGTATGATTAGTTGCAAAAGTTGCCATGCCGAATCCAACTTTTTTTACAGGGACTAAACTTTCTTTTGAGCCCACACCATAGGGTCCGAATTTAATACACCCGTCATTAGAATTGGTTATAGGATCTTCAAGATTAAATACGTTGAAGTCACTTTTAGAAACCAAATCTTTTATATCATCACAAAATACTTGGTGATCAGGATACATTTTAATAAATTTATCATAAGGACCGTAAATATGATAATCACCTGTAAAAACAATTGTCTTTGTATTCTTCGACATATAATTATTTTATCTATTTTAAAAGTGAATTGTATGC
Source organism: Desulfobacula sp. (assembly GCF_014237455.1). Classification (GTDB taxonomy): domain Bacteria; phylum Desulfobacterota; class Desulfobacteria; order Desulfobacterales; family Desulfobacteraceae; genus Desulfobacula. Next base: position 16,989 of record NZ_JABZFL010000048.1, read on the forward strand.
ATGCATGTTTATCACTATAAGCTTGTGGCTTTGTTTCGTTGCTGATCCATTCACAATACTACTTCATTATATAAGCAATAATAGCTGTCAATCATCTTTTTTATACCAAATCGTTCTTTAATCTTTTCTGCTGCTTTAATACCAATTCTTTTCCTGCTTTTTTCATTGTTAATCAAGGCTTCAATTTGATTAATGATCTGGCCAGCAGCAAAAGGTTCTACCATAAAACCATCAACTCCATGTTGTATTAATTCCGGGGTCCCCCCCGCATCTGTCGCAACAACCGGCAGGCCCGAAGCCATCATTTCCATAATGGCATTTGACAATCCTTCTGCGTGACCATCAGTATTATTTAACAAAACTCCAATATCCAGATTTTTACAGATATTTTCAATATCAGAGCGAACTCCCAAAAAATGGATATTTTTAATTTTTCTTTTATGAACTAAATCTTCAATACCTATCTTATTGACACCGTCACCAATACATAAGAAATAAACATTCTTATTTTTTTTAACAATTTTTTCCGCGACGTCTATGTAGGTTTTATAATCTTTTGCATCGGAGAAAGAGCCTATCATTCCAACAAGTAGTGTTCTCTTAGGAATGCCCAACTCTTTTCTGAGATCTGATTGATTTACATTATTTCTCTTAAAATCATACCCATTATAGATTACTCTATGTTTTTTAGACTGTTTAAAACAATGAACCAGTAAGCCGGCTTTAGAATTTGCAACCAGTATATCGGAAAAAGGGAAGGCTATTTTTGAGGTAAACCACAGTTTGCTGAATCTTTTCACAGGCAACGCATAGGTTATAGAACCATTAATAAATTTTACATTTAACAGCTTTGTAGCAGGAAGGGCATAAATCGCAACAATATTACCCCATACATGGATAATATCCGGTTTAAAGTCACGCGCTATACTGTAAAATTTAAAAAAACAACTTGGATCTTTTTTTAAATATTTCCTTTCAACATAATGAATTTTTACATCCAGGTTAAAAATATCAGTATAATGAATATCCCTTTTTGTCAGCACCAGCTCCATTGAAATATCTTCATGCTTTGAAAGGCCTTTTAATAATTCTACAAGCCTTCGTTCTTTCCCGCCTGAGCGCAGACTTTCAATAAAAAACAGGATTTTCATTTCGATAAGACTGTCTTGGGTCTATACTTTGCCGCCTGTGAAGACACACGATACTGTGAATTTATCGTTGCCGCATAAACAGGAATCATTAACCATAAAAAAATTCCCGACCCTGGTGAATTCACTGACATCAATGCAAAAAAATACGGCACAACCGCGTACAAAATACGAACATTTTTTTGTTCGTGCCATCCCCATATGCAAATTTTCACTAACAAGTATATGAACGGGAAAAGAAGAAACAAGCCTGCGTTATAAGCAATATTAATAAACACATTGTGTGGTACAAGGCTTAAAAAATTATAAGCAATTTCTTTATATATTGGCGTAACATATCCAAAAATAAAACTTTCAGGACATCTCTTAAAATATTCAAAATAAATCAACCACTTTCCGATCCTGCCAGTACTATTAGGATCAATTGCAGAATATGCAGAATCTAACCAAAATCTATCTAAAGCATTTAAGATTATAGGAGCGCTGAACATAAACACTGTAAATAGTAGAAAAACAATTTTCCCTTTTTTAGGTTTAAGTAGCATGTTCCAATTAAAACAAAAAAATAAAATTACAACCGAACCCAATGATAGCATTGCTGTTCTTGATGCTGAAAAGAAAATTCCCAGAAAAGACAAAATAAGCCCTGTCAATAATATTTTGTTTATTGTTTTTGTTTTTTCAGCCCAAGAAAGAAAATAACCGAACGCAATAGCAAAAAATACCCCCGCACTATTTACATCCCCGCCCGCACCATAAAAACCTTTGATTCTGTCTATAGACACACCACTAAGACTCATATCTGTTTCCAAGGAAGACATATAAAAACCAAAATTATCTAAAAATCCACTAAATGGCAAAGTTATTCCGATGGTTATAACGCTTAGCAAAATAGCCATATTAACCGCTTTTAAAATATCTATATGCTCGATTCTGTTAATAATATAAATTAAAGGTATATAATTCAGTAAAAGTTTAAAAGTTGTTTTAAAAATATAAAAATCAGTATGATGTTGAGTGGAAAGCCCTATTATTAGTGGTTGGGTCACTAATACGCTTTTTGCAGTATATATAATTCCATACACCAATAAAACTAATAATAACTTTTTTACTGTCTCAATTATTTTGCTTGAGCATTTTTTTTTATATTTACCTTCATATATAAATATAATCATTCCTATCTGCGTTACTTCATTTACTCCTATGATGCCAAATAAATTATTTTCTGTTCCAACAATCGATCCAAATGCTAAAAAGTATACAAAGAACGAAACTACAATGACACTGTTTTTAATTACATACGGCATTAATATAGCTGAAAAGCCAACCACAACATATGTATGGGCATTTGCTCCAACAAGTGCAAAAGCAATCAGCCAGAACATGAGCAGGCTAATTGCAAACCGCTGAAACATGTACTTGTTAAAAATTAGAAGTTGCATTCTACACTTTTTTTTTGGTGGCAGTACTTAGACTTCGAGGTATGATGGGCGAAAGATAGTAAATATATTCACCAGCAAATCCCAACCGCTCTAAAACTGCACGGATTCTATCGAGTTGAAAACCATATCCGGACATAACCGGTCCTTTTTTGATATCAATTATCTTAAATCCATTGCTTTTAAATTTTGCACACCAAAATTTTTTTCTGAACTTAATCAGTTCCTCAAAATTGGTGTTCGAAACCCCATGGGGTTGAGGCCATCTAATTTTATTTAAAAATCCAGGTCTTGTTAAGGGGAGTGCTTTTAAATTGTTTCCTCTATTCAATGAGGATAATACTTTAGCCTTGTAAATTTTGTTACTTTTTTTTTCAATTTTTCTAAAACGTTTTTTCCCAAAATCATAGATCTTTACTGGATAATATAAAAAAAAATGACATAACGCCCAAAACGGCGATGGCATTATAAGTACAACCAGGCTATCAGGTTGTGTAATGCTTTTTATTCGCAACAATGCGTTATCTACGTTCGGAAGGTGTTCAAATAAATTGCTTGAAAAAATCAAATCAAATGTTTCGCCGTTAAAATAGGTGTCAATCAATTCTGCGTCACAAATTTTATACTGTATACCATCCTGGTCTTGTTGCCTTAACCTATTTGGGTCAAAATCAGTACTTATCAACCGTTTTGTATATCGAAACAGCAGTTTGCTTTGAAATCCGTCTCCGGCACCCATTTCCAATGCAGATTTAAAATGCTTGTCCGGGTAAGCCTTAAATATTATATCAATTTCCCTCTTCCGCATTTGGTGGATATAATTTTGCCATTTATTTTTTGATTTCATTGATCGACTCATAACTGTTCTCTAATCCATCGTATTTAATAAAGCAGGCGTTAAAGGTACCCATATGCCCCCTCACGTTAAATTTCCTTAAAAAATTGTTTTAATCCCTTTATACGGGGCAAGTAATTCAGTTGAATAAATATTACAAATATAAGTCCAAAATATGCTATAGATGTAATAATAAGGTAGATTGCAACATGAATATCGTAATACCAGTTTTTTAATAAAAAAAGCGGCACTAATGAAAACACAGACACAATCAACAGTTTCAATAAATCCTTCCATGGGAGGAAGTTATCAAGCGATATCTTCAGGAGTTTCCGTGTAAAGTATAACTGTATAATTCCATTACTAGAATAAGCTATAAGGTATGAAATTGCAGCTCCAATGTAACCATATTGAACAATTAGTATATACCCTAGACAAATCGATAGAAACAATTTTATACTGTCTGCAGGGACAATATATCTGGTTTTGTCAAATGCCCGGAGCAAGTAACCGTACCCAAACATTTGTATCACCAGTGAAAGCAAAATAATTCTGAATACATTGGTACTATCCCTATATGGCTCACCAAACAACAACACGATGAAAGGCTCGGCTATAAAAATAAAGTATGTCAATACAGGAAAAGTAACAGTCGCATTTTTGATAATATATTTTTTCCAGAGTAATAAAGCTTTTTGAATGCCATCTTTTTGCTTGGAATACTCACTTAACCGGGGTAAAATAACATTTCCAACAGAAACATAAATAGTAGAAAGAAAGGGAAGATTAAAATTCCCTATCCGATAAATTGCAAATTGAGTAGGTGAAAACAATGCTGCTAAAATCAGTTTGTCTGCCTGATTGCCAATTGCACCTAACATTCCACTTAAACCAAACGGCAATATATAAGTAAGTTGTTTTTTAAATATTTTTAAATCGAATTTACTCGGACTAATATGATATTTTTTATATAAATATGAATAGAAAAAAAGAACATTCAATGTAGCAAACAATACCAAAGATACCATCACAGAATCAATTGTCCGAAACAAGACAACTGAAAAAATTATTAAAGTCGTTCGAACAAATCGGCTGAGCCCATAATAGTACATAGCCAGTTTTGCGTTGCCGTCAACAATAAGTATATTTGAAACTGAACTATACAGAAGTGTAAAACAGATATGCATTATAAGTAATTCGTAAACGTTTTTTATTGTTGTATTATCAATTATTTGTATTATATAGGGTTTTGCGCCAATGGCTATGATAAAAAATAATCCAGAGATATAAGCCATAAAGAAAAACGTGTGCGAAACCACAATACTTTTTTCGTTAAATGTTTTCGCTATAGGAAAGAAATAATAAAGGTTATGCGCAATATTAAAACCCAATAGTGTAGCGACAACTGAACTTATCAATAAAATTTCCTGAAGAAGGCCATAATCGGTTTGGGTAAATAGCCTGACAAGGATTACAGGGGTGATCACCCCAATAAGAAGTTGGGAAAATCTACCTATAAGGTTATAAATAACCTGTTTTTTAAGTGAGATCATTTTGATAAATATCTGCCAATTTATCGGCCATTGACGTCACTGTAAAATTAGATAAAAAACGCTTTTGAGCTGCATTCCCAAAAGCATTTCTTTGATCAGTATCATTAATAAGTAAATCAATCGACTCAATTACTTTCGTGACATTGTTTGGCGGAATGAGCACGCCACTTTTTTTATGCACGATAGCTTCACCATTACCCCCGACATCTGTTGCGATAATTGGCAACCTGGAAACCATTGCCTCCAGAAGTGCAATAGAAAAGCCCTCATGAAATGACGTCATTAAAAACAAATTAAGTTTAGCCAATTCATCAGGGATATTTTCTTGCCAGCCCAGCAAATGAACATTTTCATCAAGGCTGTATTGCCTGATAAAGGCTTCTAAAGAATGTCTCTCTGCACCATCACCAATGATATTGTATTCAACCTGAGGATATATAGATACAATTTGTCTTATTGCTTCTAATGCAACCATATAGCCTTTCTGAGGTTGAAGACCGCCTACAGACCCAATTAAAAATTTATCCTTGCTACTTTTTTTTGGTTGTAAATTGAAGCGAGATCCATCTATTCCATTATGAACAACAAAAACTTTTTTCGGGGATATCTTATAAAAATTTGAATTAAGATTCTTCACCCGATTTGAAACAGCAATAACCTTGTGGGAAATAACACTCGCAACTTTTACCGTGAAAATAAATTTCAAATTTTTAAAAACAGATCTTGGTTTTTTATAATTCCATTTTATTACTGAACGATCATAAATGTTATGCCAGGTAATTATTCTAACAGGGACTCCTGCTAACAAGGCACCAATAAGTGCAAATTTGTAGGCACCTACTAAATGGATATGAACAATTTTTATTGTATTTGTCCTTAAAAATTTTACATAGGATAAAAGTCGAGTGAACCAAAATAATTTCCATAAAAACTTAAAACGAAAGTTATTTGCTGCCCAGATAGGTACATCTAAATTATAAAATTTTTCTTTCAGCTGGCCGGAAGCACTGAGCACAGACAGAAAACAATTGAATTTATTGGTATCAATGTGCTGCATGGTTTGAAGAACATGATCTTCTGCCCCGCCACTTTGAAAACTTCCTAAAAAGAAGCATATATTTGTTTTATTCATCTTGGATCCTACTAGGGGGTGTCTATTCCAATGCTTTATTTCAACTACCGGGATTTATTAGAACCTTTGTTGCCATCGCATTGCAAGAAATCTATTCTTCGCGTGTTTGTATTCTTCCAAATTCCTTATTCATTTGGTCAGAATTCATTGTTTTTAAACCGCTAGCATTCCCTTTAAGATGGAACTTTCTAAATTCCATAATTTCTTTAGATGCATTCAAGTCTTCATTAAGCCCTTTTTTTGAAAAGACTTTTTTTAATATAGATTTAGTCAAAAAGAAAATATCTCGAAAAAAATAAAGGGGTTCTTGTTTATAAAAATAACCCTTAACTTCCCAATCAAAAAAAAGCCTAATGATGTTTATGCCAAACCAACGTGAAAAAAAATAATTAAAGACTTCGAAATTATAATTCAACATAAAAAAATTTTGTGCTTTTATACTTTTTATTGATTTGTAAATAGATTTTTTCAAGAACACACGCTTGCTGTTTTCGGTAAGATATAACACAACGTCATATTTTTTTAGATTAAGGTTACACACATTATTAATGGTTAATTCCTGAAGACGATAACAATGATTGAAACCAATTTTTTCTTTTTCTTGGGAAGCGCCCAAATATATTAAATCAATATTAGTTTTAACATTTTGCTTTAAAAACGCGTATAGCATTCGTAACAATTTCTCAGGAGCTTTGGAGACAATTAACATCCCATCCTTCATACTTTTATCTTTTCTGTAAATTGCTTGAAAACTTTTTTTTGCATTTTGACTCAAATCCTCGAAATGAAAATCAAATAATTCATTGTCATATTCTTTTCTCAGATTTCTAAATTCAGATATTGCATTTACAACAGAAGATAAATTTGAATTGATTAAATTATTAACCTCATCTTTGTCATTTATAATATCAATTAAAAACTCAGAATCATCATCATAACAATATAGATACTTGAATTTTTGTGATCTTAATGAAGTGATCTTTCCAATATCCATGGAAAGCCTCGTATCAGAACGTCTTATTCTATTATTTTTTTCTATACCTTCTATAACAGGTAATAACGATTTTCCCTGAAATTGTGTGTTTGTTTTTTTAAATGGAATTTTTAGAACATCAAATATGGTTGGCAATATATCTACATGACCGATTACATTAGGGAGTTTGAGATTGCATGGACTACCCGGATATTTAATTATGAAGGGGGTTTTGATGTTGTCGTCAGTCAAAACCATGTCGTGTCCATAATTCTTAAAAAAACCTTCATTTAAGTTTGTTCGAGGGTCAGGATACCCATGATCGGAATGCATGATTATAATCGCATCTTCATACATCCCTTTATCCTTTATTTTCTGGATTGCTCTTTTCACATATTCTGAAATTTTAGGATCTCTTCTACAATCGTACCAAAAAGTAAACGCTACAGGTTTATCGAACTTATTGTTATCCATTATATATTCAAAAATCTCAGTTACCTCTGAATTTCGCCAAGCATAATCTGATAGATTATATTTCTTTGGAAGGTATTTCTTTTTAAAAGGTGGTAGAAGAAACTGATATTTTTCTCTTGCCTCTCGACAATCAATTAATGGAAAGGATATGTATTCATTATTTTCAACTAATGATTTTACAGTACTAAGCTTATCTCCCTTAAACTTCCAATCGTTAAAATGTCTTGCAATAAATACTGATGGTAGGCTTGTATATATTGCTCCCGCAGCAAGTAATGAGCTTGGGGCACTTGTAAAACAATTAGTGAATTCTACACCATCATTAGCAAATTCATCCATTATATCAATTCTATCTCTATCATCTTCACCAGATCTATATGTTCTAACACTATCAATTATAAACCAAAAAATATTATTCTTTTGCATCCCACCCCCCTACAATCATAATTACAATTCAAAATGTGTATTAAATGGTCTTGTTGTATATATTCTAATTCCCCATTTCCTAAAATAATCTCTGAAATTATCTGTTTCATCATCCTCTATACCATCATATTCAAATGTTTCGACATTTATATTAAAATCATTTATCTTGAGATTCGGGTAGTCTAATTTTATTGTTGGATTTATTCTATGGTATTTGGCAATGTCTTTGTATTTTTCAATAATTTCTTCAAGCTTGTTTATTCTATCATCAATAGATAATGGAACAATATTTCTAATAAATCTAGCTGGAGATCCAGCGTAAACACTATAACTTTTTGATAAATCTTTTGTTACTAATGAACCAGCGCCAAGTACAATATTATCAGCTACTTGTACTCCCATCAATATTGTTGAATTAAATCCTAATATAACTCCATTTCCAATTTTTATTCCAGAAAAACTTGCAGGGAATCCTTCTAGAACTGACAACCAAAATCCATGTGTAATAATCTCAACTCTTCCAGAAAATCCCACATCGTTTCCAATTTCTACTGGCTCGCACACATTAATAATATTATCGTGAATTACACACCTATCACCGATTTTAAGATTTGCATTAGGATATTGTTGCCCTCCAGCTCCTATTACTAAACCACCAGAATTAAAAAAATGTTCTCCAATAGTTATATTATTACCTTCGATCAAAGTATTATTTCCAAGCCTACTATTGCTTCCTATACTAAATTCACCGTGAACTTGAATTCGAATATTTCTTCCGAAAGAAACATTCTTACCAATAATTATTTCATTCGCTTTTATCATCAGGTTCTTTTTGATATCTTCGTAAATCACAAAATCCCTCCATTAACATCAATTGATGAACCATTAATATAGTCTGTTTCTATAAGGAAACTAACCGCTTTGATTATATCTACAGGATCCCCAAAGTCCCCACCAGGTATTTTGTGTTTAATTTTTTCTTGGAATTCTAAGGGTACTTCTTTTATCATCCCAATATCAAAATAGCCTAAATTCAAATTATTTATTGTAATCCCTCTTTTTGCATTTTCGACAGCAATGCTTTTAACTAAACCCCATAATCCAGCTTTAGATGTTGCATATGCGCTTGTTCCAGGAATTCCCACCTGCGCAACTATAGATGCAAAATTAATAATTCTACCGTATCCTTGTTCCCTCATAATTGGTAAAACAGCCCTAATCACATTAAAAGTGCCTATCAAGTTAACGTTAATTACATTTGACCAGGTATCAATATCACTTTTGTGGGCAAACGAATTATAATTATTTCCTGCACAATTAATTAGTATTAATTTAGAAATTTTATCCTTAATTATATCAATCCATTTGGTAACATCTGAATAGTTCGATATATTAACTTTGGTGAAATATTCTTTTTCTGCGGGTTCAGGATATGTTGAATTAAACGTTCCTAAAACCACTTCACCTGCTTCTATAAAGTGATTAAATAAATATTTACCTATCCCTCGTGATGCACCTGTAATTACAATCATATTTTACTTCCTATATATTCAGAATTTTTCTGTTTGACCGGTTGAACTAAAAATACTTAATCCAGAAGGCTAAGTTATAGATTTTTTTATTCATAAAAATGTCTTTTGTAATATGTATCAGAATGAATTAAGCTATAGATAATCCGATGATTATCTAATACATGCTCCCCTAAGCTTCTTCTATCGTTTTCTATTAATTTTCCATTATCATAACATTTCCACCTGGTCCATTCTGAGTCTGAAATATAAAAAGTTTTATCGAACCAATCATATGCTTCGTAAAGCAAGCCAAAATCAGAAGCTTTTTTGCCTTTCCAAAAATCAAGATTGTTGAACCCGGTCATACCACCATGACTGGCAACACCGCATATTTTAACGCCGAACATTTTATTAATTACATCAATATCTCTTAGCAGGCATTTTTCTGGGTCTTCGTTCCATATGATTGATTGATCAATAATTTCCGAGTGATAACCAATTTCATGACCTGACTCAATTAAGAACTTTATGATTCTGTAATTTTCAAAAGAAAATGGATTGTATTCCGGTGCATGAAGCCTGATGAAAAAAGATGCTTTTATGCCTAACTCATTAAAAATAAGACCTAATCTCTCAGCCTTTTTTACTGAAAAATCGATATCTACCCTGTTTATAAGAAGCTTAGGGATACCCTGATTTTTACACTCAATATATTCTTTGCATGTGATTATCTTGTAGTCATGATCTATCGCTTTTGAATACTGTTCTTTAATATTATCAAAAGTAAAATGAAATTTATTGTGCATCTCTTTAAGTCTAATCCTTTAAAACACAAAATTTATAATAAAAACTTTTAGTTACATAGCCTTCCTGGTAAAGCTTATAAAAAAAAGCTTCTCTCTCTTCAAAAGTTTTTTTATAGGTTTCATGTTCGGTATAGTGACTTGGCGGTTTTTCCATAATTTCATTCCATTCAAAATCAGAAATTTCACAACGCTTCTTAATTTCTTCTAATATATCATTATCAAAAACTTTTTTTTCTTTAATCTTTTTCAGCGCTTCATCTCTTTGCATCATTCCCGCTCTTATTAATGCTGAAAATTCGGAATACCGCAAATCTATACCAAATTTATTTGGCAAATAATAATTATTCACAAAGTACGCTGTTCTGTTTTCCATGTGATGTCCGCCATACCATTGCCAGTCATATCTTTCTGCTAACATTTTTTTATTTTCTTCTTTGTTATAATCTAAATAATACAGCGGTCTAAATTTTTTAATTTTATCTTCAGTTATCCATTTTATCCATTTGTCTAACCATAGAACAGGCAAATTCCCCAAGTTCCCATCCCCGTATTTTTCATGGATTCTTTTTATATACATTGCATCCATATAAAACCAGCCTGCAGGGGAAATGCCTTCAGTCCTGAAGGAATGTCCTTCCCAAATATGCTTTATTCCGTATTTTTCTGCAGCATCGTATAAAACTGTTGCCAATGCCAAATCTGTTGGTGTGTCTATTTCCGGTACTGAAGCTTTAAAAAAAGATTTATATATTCTTTGGAATTGTATATTATCCACCACATGAGTATATAAATCAATTTCCAGTTTATCTAAAACCGCATCAATATTCTCAACAGCAATCCTTGAATTATAAGTATTATCAAAATGAGCAGCAAGAACCCGCAAACCATATTTTTTTTTTGCTAAGTGCAACATATATGATGAATCCGCTCCACCACTCACACCTATTACAATATCGTATGGCTTTCCTCTACCATCATCTTTTGCCTGTTCAACCTCCTGTGCAATTATTTTTTCCCCTTCTTGACCAATAGGATATTCTTCCATCATTTGATCATACTGTCGGCAATAATCACAAATTCCTTCGTTATCAAATGATATTCTGGGAATACGACTATCATAGATACACCTTTTGCAAACTGTAATTTCAGCATTTTTATAGTTATTGAGAAACTTAAAAAGCTTATTCATCATTTATAATATCACTTCTTTTAGGAAACCGTATCAGCACACCCATTCCCTTCTTTTGATAAACTGCCATACTGCCTACCGCAGCTGCTTGCAATCCAATTTCATATAATATTTTAGTTAAATCTTTATTTTTACCACAACCGCCGTTTGCAATAATGGGGATGTCAGTCATCGAGTTTATATTTTTCAATAATTGGTAATCAAATCCTTTCCAGGTCCCTTCATTATCAACTGATGTTACGATTAGCTCCCCAACATTCAAACTTAAAACATAACTAATATAGTCAGTCAGATTTTTTGAAATTGTCCGATCAGAATGAGAAAAAACCTGATAATTACCGTCACGATTTTTTATAACATCAATCGATGCTACGATACTTTGACTTCCAAAATTTTCACATGCTTTTTTGACAATTTCAGGATTATCAAAAAGTAGAGTGTTTATTACAATTTTTTCAACACCTAAATTAAAAATTTTTTTAAAATGTTCATATTTTCTAATGCCACCTCCATAAGCCAAAGGCATAAAACATTCTGCAGCAAAATCCTGAATTAGATTAAAATCAATATCAGTATTGCTTTTAGATGCTTTGATATCTAATACAATTAATTCATCTACTTCTTTGTCATTGTAAATTTTGACTGCATTTATGGGGTCCCCAATATAATTGGGGTTTTTAAAATTAACAGTTTTTACTAACCTTTTCTCTTTGATGAGAAGGCATGGCATAATTCTTTTTAATGACATTATTTATAACTCAGCAAATTTTTCTAAAATATCCATTCCAAAATGCAAACTTTTTTCAGGGTGAAATTGCATACCTATAATATTATCTTTTTTAATTGCAGAATGGAATTCAATCCCACCATAGTTAGTTGTGAACATAACATTATTTCTATCTGCACATTCAACAAAATACGAATGAACAAAATAAAACCGATATTTTTTTTCTTTTTTCAGGAAATAATTTTGTTTTTCATACGACTTGATATGATTCCACCCCATATGAGGAACTTTCAATCTATCCATTTTGTCAAATTTGACAGTATGGGCATCAAACCACCCTAAACCTGGCAATTCTCCCTCTTCACTTCCTTTAGTCATTAATTGCATTCCTAAACAAATACCTAAGAAAGGCACTTTTTCAGTTAAAGCCTTGTAGTGCAATACTTCAATTAAACAATATTTTTGCAAATGATGCATACCATTATCAAAAGCGCCAACACCAGGCAGGACTATTTTTTTGGATTTTAAAATTTCATCTTTATCAGAGGAGATTATTACATTCCGAATACCAATATGTTTAAACATATTTTTTATTGATGAAAGATTTCCTATGCCATAATCAATAATACAAATCATATCAATTTATTTTCGCCTTTTTTATTTTGTAAGCAGGGGTGCTTACACTATACAAATCTTTGACCAAATTTTATAAAATTATTTTCTTTAATTGATTTCACTTCTCCATCTACAATAAATTCTAAAATTTCAATAGCATTTTTCCCACAACATACAACTATGCTTTCATTAGTTATTTGACATACAAGGCCAGCAATACCTTCATAAGGATAAGCGAAAAGTCTTGATTTGGTAATTATAATTTGTTTGTCATCAATCATAGAAAATGCACCAGGATAAGGTGGTGCTTGTGCTCTAATAAAATCATATATTTTTTTATTGCTAAGATTCCAGTCAATTTTCCCATCCACAGGTTCTCTTTGCGAACAATATGTCGCATTTCCATGATTTTGTTTTGTGCGAGGCGCCTTACCAGCTATAAGTTTGGGGTAATTTTCTCTTAAAATATCAACAATAGACTTCTCTGTTTTCAACAATAATTCTTTAATAGTATCATTTATTGATATTTCAAATTCTTTTTGCGCAACAATGTCACCTGTATCTACACCGGGATCAAAATAGAATAACGAAATTCCAGTTTTTTTTTCTCCACAAATAGTTGCCCACACTAATGGTGCAAATCCTCTGTATTTTGGAAGTAGTGAAGCATGTATCCCTAAGATACCAAATGGAACTTTCCTTATCAATTGTTTATTAATAATCCAATACCAACCGACAACGATTATCATGTCAGGTTTTTTTTGATCAATTAGGACAGATAATTCGCTTGGCTTTTGGAGAACAGAGAATGGTATTTTTTTATCTTCTGCAAACTGTCGAAAGTCATCCAAGATATTTCTTTTGTCTTTGAAGTCATTTATTGTGATTATTCCTGCAAGAATACCAGGGGCAGAGTCATATAAAGCTTTCGCAGAAATCAATCCAAGTTTTTTGCTACCAAGAAACATTATTTTTTTTATCATCTAATTTCTCTCCAAAACACTAATTTTATCTATCTCAGAGACTATAAATGATACATCTTCCAAAGAAACATGACGGCCTATAGGTAACGCAACGCCTTTATAATATGCATGAGTTGCTTTTGGGTAACTCTTTTCAGTTAGGTTGTATTTTTCCATATAAAATTGAATGCAATTAAGTGCTTGAGCACCATAATTGGCTTGAATTCCGTTTTCCTTAAGATGCAGCAACAAATCATCCCTATTCAGCTTATGACCAACAAGAATATGATAGGTTTGATATACCATCTTTCTATCTTCAAAAAAACTTGGTATATCAATCCATTCTATATCAGACAATAGCATATTATATTGATTTGCAAGGTCAATTCTTACGGTAATATCCTGATCAATATCCTGTAACTGTGTTAAACCCAATGCAGCTTGAAAATCTGTCATTCTATAATTTAATCCCGCATGAGAAAAGTCCATTCGGCCATCAATGTTTTGAATACCATGATTTCTAAGGACTCGAATTTCTTTCGCCAGTATGTCGTCGTTAGTAACAACAACACCCCCTTCACCTGTTGTGATCGCCTTACGCGGATGAAAACTAAAACAACCAAATTCTCCAAAAGTTCCAACTTTTTGATTATTAAACTCTGACCCCAAGGCACACGCAGCATCTTCTACAATCTTCAAATTATAATGATTTGTAATTTTTACTATATCATCCATCTTTGCAGCCTGTCCAAATTCATGAACAGGCATTATGGCCTTTGTTCTTTTTGTAATCACTTCTTCTATTTTACTTGTATCTATACAAAAGTCAGAAAGGTTAATATCAACAAAAACGGGCTTTGCACCTACCAACTCGACCACATTGGCAGTGGCTGGAAAAGTAAAGGCAGGAACAATTACTTCATCTCCCTTTTTTAGGTTTAAAGCCAGCAAAGCCAAATGAAGTGCGGCAGTTCCTGAAGAAACGACCACTGCATTCCTGACACCAATATAATTTTCTAATCGTTGCTGGAATTCTTCAACATATTTCCCCTGAACAAGATTTCCCGATTTCAAAACTTCAACTACTTTTTTAATGGCTCGTTCTGATATATTGGGTTGTGCTAGTTTAATCATCTGCATCTTTCCCATTACAAAAGGTTGGCTTCTATCCATTCAGCAGTTTTTAAAATCCCCTCGTCTATATTTATTTTTGCTTTGAAACCTAATATTTTGAAAGCTTTTTCAACAGAAGGAATACGCAATTCAATTTCAGCGGACAGGGCAGGTTTAAACAATATTTCAGATTTTGAATTTAGCACACGGCACACCGTTTGCGCTAAGCCATATGTAGTCAAAACTGCTCTTGAGTTGCCTATATTGAAAGATTCGCCAATTGCTTTTTCGTCCTCAATACAGCTCAATAAACACTTAACAAAGTCATCAATATAACACCAGGCACGAATTTGATTGCCATCTCCATATATGTGAATTCCTTCATTTTTTAATGCCCGTTTTATAAACACCTGTATTGCACCTTCACCTGTCTGCCCCGGGCCATATACATTAAAAGGTCTGACTGAAACTGTAGGCAAACTGAATTCTTTATAATATGCAGAAGTAAGATGTTCTCCGGCAAGCTTACTGACAGCATACGTCCACCTTGCCTCCCCCGCACTACCAGATACTGTTTCAGAGTCTTCGGTAGATTTAAAGGCCATATTTCCAAAAACTTCTGACGTTGAAAAATCCACAAACCTGTCCGGTATTTCATGGGCTTTTGCCGCTTCCAATACATTTGCAGTACCAACCATATTGACTCTCATGGTTTTAGTGGGGTGTTGGACAACTGTGTCAATACCGGCAATGGCCGCAGCATGAATCACTATATCCGCACCATTCATACTCTTCAAAACATTGTCATAATCAAGCACATCGCCTTTTATAACTTTCAAATTAGGATGTTCAGCATAAATACTATTTGTTAAGGTATCTCTATGAAAATTATCGAATGCTATAATTTTATTTTCTTCAATTAATTTTCCAATAATCGTATTGGCGATAAAACCAGCACCGCCGGTAATAAAAACTTTTTTATTCTTAATCATATCAAAACTATTCCTCGTATATTAATTTGTTTATTGTTAGCTATAGGCAGTCAAATTATAAATTTTATGGAATTGCATGGTGCGTGGGTGCGTGGGGGTCTGACCCAGTTAAGTTGTTGTCTTTAAAGGTGGATCGCTTCAAAAAAACCTCATTTTTTGCTCTTAGCGCCTTGTTTTCGGGGGCAAAAACAGCATTTTAAGAATCAGGATGCTGTGCCTGCTAAATCTGCGGAGTCCTGCATCATTTCTATAAGGTGCTCCGCTCTTCGACCAACCTGATGATACCAGCGGGAGTCTTTCATTTCCCGGGCAGCGGTATGAAAATCCTGATCTCTTACTGCTTTTATCATGTTTTTAAACTTTCTGAATCCTTGATACCCAAGGTTAAAGCGCATATCCACCAGGACCATTTGTGCGGGTTCCGGCAGCAGATCAAAGGCCTGGAAGATTGTTTGCAGATCTGCAATGCACTCCTGGATATCATTTTCAAGCAGCATTTTTGCTTCTTTTTCTGTAATGCCTTTGTCTTCCAGGTTTCTGCCGACACCGATGGTAAGCTTGCCTGCAGGGCAGTTGTAGGGTTTTAGTTTCAGGCCTTCGTGGGCGATCAGCTGGTCTGTGATTTTTTTAATGTTCATGTTTATAGCGGGGTCTGCCTCCCATATGCCGCGAGGTTTTCAGGGCGGTATGTTTTATCCGCATGCCAGCGCTGTGTAACGGATTCATGAAGAATAACTTCCCCGAAGCCGTGATCAATGGGCCTGTAATATTTTTTCCTGACCCGGTAAAAACTTCGCCTGGAGATATGGATCTTTGCCAGCGGCGCCGGCTTTACAAGCGCTTTTAAATACGGCTCAATTTTAAGCCCGGCTGTCTCTGCCTGGCGGATCATCCACCCCAGAGAGTTGTCCGACAGCACAGTGCCATCCGCATCCGGCTTGTAGCTGCCCCCGATATCTGCATGGGCCCCGGCAAACCAGACCTGCTTTAAATTCATATTCTCCCGGGGCTGCCATATGGTGGGCACAAAATCTTCCCGATGCTCGTCGATTGCCATGGCATGCCTTGCAATGCGGACATTCTTCCCGATTTTTGTATCATAAAACTCATCCTTGTCATCAAACAGCCCTAAGAATGATATCGGAATCCCCATGGCCCCCACTGTATCCCATACCCCCGCAAATTTCACCTCACGCGACTCATGGGAGTGACGCTGCCTGAATGCTGTGGATTTCTCGCCTTCAGGCGCAAATGCCTTCCCGTTTCTTTTATAATGATTAAACGCCTTCTGGATCAATGCTGCATCCGGCTTTTTTATAATACCGCAGTTATTGATCAACCCGCACAAACACCGGATCGTATAAGCCCCTCTGCTGAAACCAAACAAAAACAGCTCGTCTCCGGGCGCATAATTTTGCACAACATAGCGGTAATTGTCCATTATATTTTTATGCACCCCTCTGCCGGTGGCACCGCCGATGACCGCATCATAATAGGATCCCACACCCCAGTCATAAAAAACCTGCTGGGGAACCTGATCGTCTCCAAAAGGGCTTACCGCCCTTGCCATCTTGAGTACATTTGTGGGAAAATCCTGCTTAAGAATCTTTTCCGGCCGGTTCCATGTGCCGTCAGCACAGATAACAATCCTTTTCAGCGGGGTCTGACCCTGGCAAGTTGTTGTTTTTAAAGTAGAATTAATTTAAAAAACCTCTTTTTTTGTTCTTAGACTGCACTTTTTGGGGTCAAAAACAGCGTTTTAAGAATTGAGCTCATCATTATGCCAGTTTTCAATCTTCAACCTTAAAAACTGTTTAAAATCGTCAATGTTCCGTGTTACAAGAATCAAACCATTCACCACGGATATTGCCGCAATCTGTCCATCAACAAATGGCGGAGTTAAGCCTTTTGACGATAATCTGGCACGTTCTCCTGCATGCCACTCTGCTGCTCTGTCGTCATAAGGAAGAATAAGCATCGTGCGTTTAACGATGTCATTAAGGAATGAAGCAATAACTTCACGTTTACGGGACCGCGGAAGGCGCTGACAACCAAATTGAAGCTCATGCCAAACCGGAGAGGCAGTAACTATTTCATGCTGGCATCTTTCAAGCATCTTCATGACCGATTTATCAGGAACTGTTTTCACAGCCTCTGAAAGTACGTTTGTATCAATAAGATATTTCATCATCTTAACTCAACTTCTCTTCCGGAAGACAGGTCTCGAAGCCCGTTGAAATCCTTGTCAAAGATCTCAATCCCTTCATCCTGAGTTTTTCGTCGAAATTCTGAAAGGGCATTCCAAAAACCTGTAAATTTACGACTGAGACGTTTATATTCTTGAATCGACAGCAATACTGCAACGGGTTTTCCTCGTCTGGTCAACTCGACATATGGCCCTTTTTCGACATAATGAACAATGGTGGGAAGTCTGTTTTTTGCTTCAGCTATGGAAAATTGCTTTTGCATTATTATCACCTCCTTGATATATTATCTTTTTATCCATTATAGCCATCTTTATGGCCATAATCAAGGTTTATGGGGTCAAAAACTGGGTTTTAAACATCGAGGTCACCTGTTTCAGGTAGGGTCATATATGGGTCAGAATCAATCAGCTCTTTCCATGTAATATGTTGGATTCCTGTGTTGATGGGCAATACATGTAATAAGAATATCTTGTTCATCAAGCACATATAGTATTAAATACGGGAATCTTTTAATATTAATTCTTCTCGTATTGGCTCCAATTTTTCTCCAAGTATCAGGAGTTTGGGAAATATAACCGACAGTATCCAGAAAGGATGTGTAAAATTGCTCGCCTAAACCTGCTAATTGGTCATTGTAATAATCAATTGCCTCATCCAATTCTTTATCAGCAGGCGGGATTAGGATTATATTCATTTTTCGATGCTTGAACGTAGTTGTTCAAGCGGTATCCCCTTTATACTGCCTTCTTTATAGGCTTTATATCTTTTCTCAGATTCGAGTAACCATATTTTTTCTATTTGTTCATCTGTTTTATCCAAACTGTCCAATAGAGTTTCAGCCAAATGCACTCTATCAACTGCATTTAATTTTAAAGCTCTTTTTTTTATTTCTTCTGTTATCATCTATTTTTTCCTCATAATGGGGGTCACAATTAAATCCTTTCGGTTCTTAAATTGATCTTTATTATAAATTATAAAGTTAATAAGGACAACTTTTTTATGGGAAAATCGTTGCAATTTGGGGTATTTTTTCCTCTTAGAGCCTGCTTTTTGGGGGCAAAAACTGCGTTTTAAGGATTTTGCCTGGGGTCAGGCTTCGCTTATTGTGGTTGTTTGGGGGTAAAGTATTGAATTTGATCAAGTGTCTCAGGCCCTTTCCAGTAGTTTAAGATATTTCTCTCTGCTCATTTCAATCACACGCATATTATTTTTGATAACGAATATTGGTACTTCTTTATATCTGGGTATTATCACAGGTCTAACAGCGCCAGGGTATTGGTAAATCAGATGATCGCCTTTTGTTCGAACATACAAGCATCCAGCCATTTCAAAAATTTTGACCTGAACTTGATAATGAGTCGGTTTAATTTTCATTAGCCTTAGACAGACACTTCAATAGGCGTAAATCCCACCAACTCTTTGCGCACACTCAGTATGTCAGCATTAATTTCCTCTAATCCGCAATCTTCAATAAACCGCTCAAATGTTCCCGCCTTTTTTGTTTCTTCGATGTTGATGAGTATAGCTTCTATGAGATTTTTCTTTGCCTGATAAACATCCTCGCCACAAGAGGCAATGTCTAATTCAGGACAATGCGAGACATACATATTACCCTCTTTCCATATTTCTTCTGTAAGGCGAATTTTCATCTTATCCTCCATCAAATTTTTATGACTATGACATTATACCCCATCATACTCTGAAGATAAAGTCTATATTCGTATGGCGGGGTCTCACCCATCTACTCTGATGGACTCTTTTTTTTTATGGAAAATGGCGGTAAATATCTTTACGGTGCAAAGCTTTTTCCAGAATAATAGCATCACCTTCAATTTTTAGACCAATCCTGTAAGATCCGAACCGAACCTTAAAACACAAGGGGTAACCTTTCATCTGCTCTATGACACCCAATTGATGTATTGACTCGGCCTGGGGAAGTGCCTTAATACAAAATGTTCCATTTTAATCACACCCGCCCTTTGTCTTCATGTACATGTAAAACCTCTTAATTTTTATCCTGTCTGTATTGTAATAATCTCACACCATAAAGTCAAATCAGGTTTATTATCGGGGTTATTACCGGGGTCAAAAACTGGGTTTTAAGAGTGTTGGATTAATGGGTGGTTTACCCAGCTCCGACCCTTTACTTACATTCATTCATGGGATGAATTTCTAAACCAATCAAAAGATATTGTCAAGAGTGAAAGTTCATTTATGGGCAAAAGCTCCCGGAGCAGGTAATGCCGGTGGAGGCTTGCGGCCTGGTAAAAGTGGTAGATATTGCTTGCAGCGGCTTTTTGGGATCGCTGTGTTTTTCCGTTCTGGAAAGACAGGATATCTTTTATGCGATCTTCCACTGTGGTGAAATCAATGCCGCTTGTGCCGTCGTCATGGCCTGTGGAAAGTGTATTTGAATGGGGTCAGGCTTTCCTTATTGTGGTTATTGGGGGTAAAGTATTTGTTTTTATGCAAATGGGTTCATTATTTTAAGACGGCTTTCAAGAAGAAAACCATCCTGCATATCTTCAGATATTAAATATTCCGCATCACAATCCAAAGCGCTGGCTGCCACGATGCTGTCCCAGAAAAAGAAACTGTGATTAATGCGTATCTTTGAAGCCTGTAAGAGTATGTCTTGTGACAGCTCAAATACTGTATATTTCCGGTAGAGAGACTCTATCAAATTTTGGATTTCGGCTTCTGAATTAAAACCGTTCATAAATTTCTTCTCTCAAAAAAGGTGAAAAACCCTTTGATTTTATAGGATTTAACAACAGCTTATCGATTATATCGGTTTGCCTGACCTTTTGTTCACTTATTATAATGACCTTTACATTGCTGCCGGTTCTTTGCTTAAATTTTTCAGGAATTCGAATAAACCCGTTTTTGATTTTCGCTTTAAACTCAATTGCTTCCATGATGTGCCTCCTCAAAAGCTTAATACTTAAATTGATCTTTATTATAAGCTGTAAAGTTAATAAGGACAACTTTTTTTTAAGGACGGGGTCAGGCTTCGTTAGAGCCTGCTTTTTGGGGTCAAAAACTGCGTTTTAAGGGTTTTGCTGGGGGACTCTACTAATGCCCCACCGGGTATTCCAACAACCATTCATATGCTGTTTTAACCTCAACCCATTTTGGCAGGCTATCAGAGGAGACAGTTACATCCCCGGCGATCAATATACTTCGGCTATTTTTAATTCTTTTTCCGGCTTTTTCCAATCCATTTATCTCCCGGGAAAGATTATCCTGGTGTAAAGTCTGGGTAACCTGGATAAGAACAGGTTTATCAGTTTCCGGAAAAACTACAAAATCACATTCATAACCATTCTTTAAAAAGAAAACAGCTTCTGTTGTGCTGCGAATTCCGGTAAAAACTAGATTTTCAAGGAACTTGCCCCGGTCTTCTGAAAAAGCATACCGGATGGCAGAGGCAATTCCATTATCATAGAGATAAATTTTTTTGTTGCTCATCTCTCTTTTTACCACTGCAGGATCATACTTTTCTACATATGTAACCATGTAAACAGAAAAAATTCTATCCATAAGCCGATAAATTGTGTCTTTACCGATCCTGATCCCCCTGGATTTCAAATCATTATAGAGTTTGTTGATGGAAAATTCTTTTGTAAATGAGCTGATGAGACGTTTAATAAGGTATTTAAGGATTGATGCATCCCGAATCTCATATCTATCCATTAAATCCCGATAAAGCATGACATTAAAATATTCCTGCAAAATATTTGCTTTATAACGGGTTTCCATGTCAACCAGCTCTGGATACCCTCCCCAGGTAAGATATTCTTCAAAGCTGTTTTGAATTTTTGCCCGATTTTTTGTGGAATAGGTATCTTTGGAATCAATGCTCTTAAAGGATAAAAATTCTGAAAACGATAACGGCATGATTTCAAAAGAAAGGCTTCGACCCCTCAGAGAGGAGGCAATCTCCTTAGACAGCATTTTTGCATTTGAGCCCGTAAGGAAAATTTTTCTACTAATAGTATCATACAGGCGACGGACATATTTTTCCCAGTCCGGTATTTCCTGTATTTCATCAAAAAAGATATAGAGTTCATCCAATTTTTGATCCGGGTAAAGTTCAAGATAGGCATCAAGGATCTGATCATAACCAGTATCCAGGTCAAGACGTTCATCTTCAAAATTAAGATATAATATCTGTTCTCTTTTTATATCAAGCTTTTCCAGGCTTGCCATGAGTTGAAAAAGATACCATGTTTTTCCGGCCCTGCGCGGACCAATGATGGTGATAATCTTGTCCAGATCAAGGGGAACGACCAAATGCCGGGGTTTAAACGGGGGCAGCGATTTTAAATGAAAATCTTTTATAATTGTTTTTAAAATTTGTTTCATATGGTTATTTTCCTTAGTTTAAGGAAAATGTCAATGATTATTTATTCTTTTTTAAGGAAAAAATTGGGTTTTTAAAGGTTGTTTCCAGAATTCGCTTGACGTCTAATTTATAAGTTCGAATAATTTGAATTTTGATGCTTTCTTATCAACCGTAAGAACAGACTCGCAACCATTTATTTTTGCCGACTGTGCAATCAACAGGTCAGAAAGATCATATTTATTCCCTTGTGCGGAATGAACCAACTGCTGCACTGCTGAATGCTGACCAAATTTAAAGATGGGCATCAATAAAAGCTCACTTATGGATTCTAAAATTACAAGCAGTGGCACAAATAGCGTTTTTTTCTCTGATTCAACGTTTTTAAAAATCGAATTAAAATATTTGTATCTATAGCTTTCATTTGAATTTATTTTTCATTCGATTTCTGATTGCATCGTCCATAGTTTCTATAGATACAACTTTTCTTCCTGGTTTATGTAATTTGCGAAAAAGGTCATCTACTTTTTTAGAGACCGGCCTGATTATGGCTTCTCTTTTTTTTTCTGTAACAATGATTTCAATTTTGTCGCCAAAGTTTATTTTAAGAGAATCCCTTATTGCTTTAGGAATTGTTGTCTTTCTACCGTCTGGATGAACAAACCGAATATGGGAGCCTTGCTGTCTTATTCGCTGAAAACCTAATTTTTGAACCTTTTGGATAAAATTTTTAAAGGTTATGGCTGGATATGATGTCATACTGCAATTTCTATATCTCTAACACCGACAAATTGATTATAATCATCAACAATCGTATCTTCCATACAGGAACCAATGGCTTCAGTAATATTGCCAATGGCTTCATCAATGGTAGAGCCATAACTATGACATCCTTTAAAAACCGGACAAGTTACAATAAACTCACCATCAACGTCCTGTTCAATAATTATGGGAAAATGTTTTCTTTTCATAATCACCCCGTTTTCTGATATATTAGTTGTATATTCGGCTGCTTTCATACGTTATTGCTCCCTGTTTGATTCTATCTATAGCAGTGTTAACATATAAAATCATCTTGACACCAACAGTGTACCCATAAACTTAAATTTCTGCAAATCCTTTTTGGATAGTGGGGTCTGACCGATAAGTTTGGCTGGGGCAGGCAGCATTTGTATGTGATTTCAATATCCAATATCGGGTCTGACCCTGGTAGTGGTTGTTATTATGGGAAAATTGTTGCAATTTGGGGTATTTTTTCCTCTTAGCGCCGGGTTTTGGGGGTCAAAAACATCTCTTTAAGAAGTTGGCTTATATGATTTCAGATATACTTCTGACCGGCGAATAGAATCCTTGTTTAATCATTCTGTCAAGAACCATATCAGCCTGATTTAAAGGTATTGTTCCATCTATCACACCAGCCTTTAATATACCGATGGTTCCTGTAAACTGTACATTGTAATGTTGGCATTGCTGTCTTGCTGAACGATCATCCGTTACAACGATTCCCTTCAATACTTCTGCTGCAGCAATGCATGACGCTTCACCTTTACCCAGATGAATAATCAGATTGGAATAAAATTGTCTGGCCTGACCGGGTAAAGGAATGAGCATGAACGTTTTATTACTGAGTAATGTTTCGATATTGCACAATGCCGGGTATTTAACAGATCCAGTGCATATTTCATCATATACCTGCCATGTAATAAAAGCGCATTTTTGATATCTTATTTTTAAAAGAGTATCCGACTCGGATAATAAAAAATTACTGAGGGAAACAGTATCAAAATACCAGCCTTTTTCAGGCATTTTTTATGTCACTTTCCTGAAAGGAATTGTTTTGTAAAATATTGTGTTCTTCAAGCCAGATCCGTATATCCAATACATTCATTCCCATTTCTTCCGCCAGCTTTCCAAGGCTGATATAACCACCTTGGAATGCTGCAATCGCCTGCTTTTGTATTTGATTGAGACCAAGAAGCTCAAGCTGATAACATGAAAAAACAGCTTGTCTTATAAGCTCTCCAACAGAAGTTTCTCTTTTCTTTGATAATAGTTTCAGGCCTTTGGCGATTTCCGGCTTTACTTTAATATGTAAGGTAGCATTTTGCATTTTATACCTCTTTTGTTATATATGGCCAAATTCAGGTATATTATAAATTTTTATACAGTGTTTGTCAAATAAAAATTGGGGTAAAAATTGGGGTCAGATTTTTGGGGTCAGGCTTTCCTTATTGTGGTTATTGGTTTTTTTCAGGCGGTTCTAAGAATATACTTTTTTTCTGTGAGCAATCCGGATAATGGTGATTAATAACAACTTTCCTTCTTTAAGATAGATAATCCGAAAGTTTCCTGCTCTTTTGCGAAATTTACCTTTGTGCCTGCCTTTTAGCGGTTTGTCCTTGTGAAACTGTCCTTTTTGCAGCGTGATTATTTTTTTTGCAACCAGGGCTCTATCTTTATCCTGCAAGGCCAAAAATTCTTTTTCTGCTTCAGGTTCAAATCCAATTTTATACATCAATGCCTGCTCTGGCAAAGACTAACTCAAGGGGGATAACTTCGGTCTCACCTTTTTTCAAGGCATCAATTCTTTTGTCAGCCACCATTTCATCCAGTTTATCAAAATAAAGGTCTATTGCTTGTTCAATCAGACTTGTCCTTGTCTTTTCCAGTTCCCTGGCATAGGTGTCCAGAGAATTCAACATCTCTTTTTCGAGTCTTATATTGATTGCCGGTTTCATCTGCCTTCCTTTGAAAATTTTCTTTACCTGTGTTGACAAATGTAGTGCAGAATCTTCTTTTTGTCAAGATAAAGATCGGGGGTCTTTTAAGACTGAACGTCTGCATTGATCAACTCATGTTTCAGTAAAAATCTAATCACCTCATCCACACTTTGCTGTAAATCAAGTTTATCTGTCTCAATAACAAGAGAAGAATTTTCCGGTTCTTCATATGGGGCTGAGATGCCCGTCATATTGGTGATTTTACCTTTGGCAGCTTTTTTATAAAGGCCTTTTGGGTCACGTTTTGCACATTCATCAATACTGCATTTGACATAGATTTCATAATAAGGCCAGTTGGTCATTAATTCACGTGCATATTCCCGGCTTTGTTTATACGGGGCAATAAAAGCGGCAAAGACAAGCAGGCCGGCATCCACCATAATTTTTGCTACTTCGGCAATACGGCGGATATTCTCTTGTCTGTCTTCAGGAGTTAAACCCAGGTCCTTGTTCAGGCCGGTTCTTATATTGTCTCCGTCAAGCACATAGCTGCGCACACAAAGGCTGTGCAGCTTTTCTTCAACTGCATGGGCCAGAGTCGATTTGCCGCTTCCTGACAGGCCTGTAAACCATAGCAGACCACCGGAGTGGCCATTCAGCAGGTGTCGATCATTGGTGGAAACTGATGATGGGGATGGGAATATGTTGTTCATTTTTTTGCCTTATATTTTAGCCTTGTATTTGCGCGGATTTATACGGATTTTTATTGCCATGGTCAAGAATGTCAAATTCGTTTTAAAGCAGCTTGATATATCTGTTTATCTCTTCTTGGACTTACAGCAAGAATAAAGACAAGGATTCGTTTATTGAAAACCTGATAAACCACCCTGTAATCACCAATTCTGAGTTTTCGAAAGTTTTTAAGGTTATGAGATAATGGTGCGCCAAACTTTTCAGGCGCTCTGGTGAGCTTCTCATTAATTATCAGCATGATTCTTCTTGCGGCTGCAGGCCCTATGCTTTGCATATCATCATCAACATCTTTATGATAAATAATTTCCCAGGTCATTTTGCATATTTATCCATCATTTCTCTATGGGAAATGGTTTCTCCGGGATCAAAATTTTGAATCCTGGAAAGAGCAAGAGATGTCAGGCGAAGGTCTTCAATCTCTTCTTCCATTGCTTCATATGCGTTAAATGACATAAGTATTGCCTTTGGAGAATTGTTTTTTAAAATAATCAGTTTGTCATTTTCTCCGGTTTCCAGAGTATTGAGTGTTGCAGCAGTCTTTTTTGCAAGCTGCGTAGAAGATAAATAATTTTTTATTTGCATAATCATACCTCTTTTGTGTGCGTAATTATACTGACAATAATACTCATTATTTGATTTGTCAATAGGGATTGGGGGTCAGGCTTTCCTTATTGTGGTTATTGGGTTTTTTTGCCGCGGATTTGCACGGATTAAAAAAATCAGGAGCTGTCACAATGTTAATTTTTATTTGGAATTGGAGATCAAGAAATATCCATAACAAGTTTCATCCCTTTGTAAACTTCAGCAAGCCTGTCTTTTGTAAGGCTGCCGATCATTTCTTTAAGGCTTGGTTTATCCACTGTTTTTATCTGTGTCATATTAACCACTGATCGTTTGGAAAGGTTTGCTTCTCCCTTCCGCATGGTCACATTGCCCGGCAGTTCACCAAATTTCAAAGTTGAGGTGATTGCCACCACAATAACCGTGTTCAATTTACTGTCGTTCAACAGGTCATTTTGAACCACGAGTCCAGGACGTCTGCCCATCGGTTCGGAGCCTTTTGCGGGTGAAAAGTCCACCCAATAAACAGAGCCCTTCCTGATTACCATTCCTGGCCCTCGTCAGATTCTGATCCTTCAAACCATCTGGTGCAGCTCTGTTGTTCTCTTCTTATTGATTCATCTGAAAAAGTATTGTCGTAGGCATCCTTGATAAGCCGGTCTCGTTCCGCCATGAGCTTTTCCCTGAGTATAATAGAGATAAATCTGCTCCTGGACAGGCCCTTTTTCTTACTGAGGTCATCGATCATCGTTACTAATTCTTTTGGGATAGTGATAGCAACCTTTTGAGTATGCATATTTTGTATGCCTCCTTTGTATGATAACATATGAATACCAGGAGTATCATTGTCTGTCAAGGGCATGGCCAGGATTTAAGGAAGAGAGGGGTCAGGCTTTCCTTATTGTGGTTATTGGCCGCGGATTTACGGTTTTTGCCGAAATTCAATAACAGGCCATATCCGGTCAGGACCATAGATAAGGCGCTTTCATAGACAGATTCCAGAAATCCTTCGCCAAGCTCATTATAAACCTCATAAAAACTTTTAAGAATAATGTCTGTGATTTCTTTGTGTTTCATTTTTGGGGCACGTGGGGATTATGGGGGCTCAGTGCGCCCCTGTCCCGGCCTATGATTCCTGCGATGACAGTGAAAACAAAGGCGTTTGCCGGGATGTTAAGGTTGAAATCGCTGAAACTGTGGATAAGTATTGCAAAAACGGCTGCCATGGCTCCAAGGGCAAAACCTCTTGTCTGGCGGCTGCGGCTTTTTATTTTTTGAAAGCCGGATCTGAAAAAACAGAACAGGGTGTATATGAGTACGGGGATGAACAGGATTCCGGTTTCTGCAATAAAATGGAGATAATCATTGTGTGCATATCGTCTCAGGACGGCATGCCCCGGGATCTGCCAGACAGAGTATGCCGTGGTAAAGGTATCAGGGCCTGTTCCAGTGAGCGGGTTGTCTTTTATCTGATTTATGACGCCTTTCCAGCACCGCATCCTGCCGGAAATATTGTCTGTGGGGTCCTGCTGGGTCAGGGTGGTTATTCTTTCAACAACGGGCAGGCTTGCAAGGATGAAAAGAGAAATAATTATTATGCCCGTTCCGATTGTCAGAATGGCCTTTGTATGGGCATAATTTTTCCGGGCTAATAATACTGCTGACAGGAACAGTATGGCATTTATGGTGGATATCCATCCGCCCCTGGACAGGGTGAAGGCCTGGGTCGTAAGAAGGAATATAACAAGAAAAATAAGGCCGAGTTTTGTTTCAAGGGGTCGCTGCCGGGTGATGAAAAGTATCATTAACAGGGGGATTGCCATTTCAAGGAAGCCTGCCATGTGATTGCGGTTTACATATACACCTGCGGCTGAATTGGAAGTGTGGCTGATGCCGCCCACATCAGGGTATATCCAGAAGGCAACGGGGGTCAGGCCGAATCGTTTGAGTATGGCGATAATGGAGATCAGGACGGCGGTTGAAATAATGACATATACCAGGATGCGCTGCTGTTTTCTGGTTCTGACACTGGCCAGGGTTATGAAGTAGGCGGTTATGTATGTCAAAAGCATGAAAAGCCCTTCAAAGGCAAAGGGTTTATGGGCGGAGGATATAAAGGATACTGTGCACAGGATGATGATGGCTGCCAGGGGCCGGGTCATTGGTGTTTTGGGCAGGCTTGTTTTTTCTGCTGAAAAGTTTTCAATGATCAGGAAGATGCCTGCCAGCAAGATTCCTATCTGGATGATGGTTGTTGCCCATGGATGTACAGATCCCCTTGCAAGGGGGGTAAAGATTATCAGGATGCATATTATGTAAAAAGGCATTTATTTTATTTTATTTTGGGGGTCAGACCCCGTGATATTTGATCGAGTCTTTTTTGGAGATTTTTGTATGCCTGGTTGTCAGGGTCCAGGGCAATGGCCTTTTTTATGAAAGTCAGGGCTTTTTTGAACTGGCCCTGCTGCTCATGGGCCAGGGCAATTCTATAGGGGAAGTCACTGCGGTCAGGTTTTATGGCAAAGGCCTTTTTCCAGTCTTCGGCAGCAAGGGCATATTTTTTAAGACGCCACCTGATCCTGGCCCGGTTATTGAAAACCCAGGGGTTGTTTTTGGGGGCATGCTGGATAGCTTTTGTGGCGACTTCTTCGGCATGAAGGTATTTTTTCTGGTTAACCAGGGCCCGGGAGAAAAGTGTGTAATAACTGTGGTTGTCCTGATCCAGGCGGGTTGCTTTCTGGATAGCGGTTTCCATGTGGTCCCAGTTTTTTTCTTTAGCCGCTATCTGTGCCAGATGATAATAGGCCGGGGCATGGGGTCTGGCTGCGTTTATCTTGATCAGCCTTGCCTTTGCAAGCTGGGGGTATCCCATGTCTAACCAGCATTTTGCGACAGACATGTCAAGGGATATATTAAAATTTGGATTTCCCGGGTTATTCTCCTGCAGGTAAGTGGAAAACCTGAGAAATTCCATGAAAAGTTTTTCTTGTTTAAATAATTTGTAAATCCGGGTGATAGCTGAATGAGAACTTTTGGATATCAAAAAACCTTTTTGGAAAAAATTAAAGCCGTCTTGATATTGTCCGGCTTTTAAATAAAGACCTCCCATATGGATATAATTGCCGGATGAATTTAAAGAAGGTTTGAGGTTCAGCAGATCCTGGTAATATGAAATGGCTTTTTCAAAATTATTTTTTGCAGCATAAATATCAGAAAAGGCTTTTAACGCATCCTTCGGGAGAATCTGTTTTTCAAGGGCAAAATTAAGACCCTGACCGATATGGGGTATCAGGTCATCGCTGTAAAAGGATTCTTTTTTCAGCTGCCAGTATGACGGGGGGTGAATTTCCATCATATCCCGGACAAGTTCGGGGATTTTGGTTTTAAAGCCTTTGTAGTGCAGATATTTTAAGTATGCATACCGTATGGTTATACCCGAAGGTCTTAAGGGGAGTGCTTTCTGGTAATAAGGGCCTGCATTGTACGGGTTCTTTTTCCCAGGATGGAGCCATACGTATGATTTTTCAAGTCCCTGTTCGGTCCGGGTCAGCCAGTAGGCGTTTATATAATGTTGAGGTTCTATTATTGCGGCTTTCTCAAGATAGAATTTTGCCCTGATCAGTATATCAAAGCTTGTAATGGATAATCCCTGTTCTTTCCAGTCTTTAACCCCGAGGTTGTACAATGTCTTTCCATAATTTGTATAAATCCTGAATAAATCTGCTCTGGCAAACCAGGCACTGATTGATTCGGGCATGACCTG
Organism: Desulfobacula sp.; assembly: GCF_014237455.1. Taxonomy (GTDB): domain Bacteria; phylum Desulfobacterota; class Desulfobacteria; order Desulfobacterales; family Desulfobacteraceae; genus Desulfobacula. The sequence goes on from NZ_JABZFL010000048.1 coordinate 47,233, forward strand.
TTCGGCTTTTTTTAAAAACGCTGCGGCCTGGGTATAGTTTTTTAACTTAAGCTGGGTAATGCCTTTCTGATACAAAAATCTTGGCCATAACAGAGAACAGCAAATAATGAGAAGGGTTGATAAAATGCAAAGCAGAAGGATTTTAAGGGGTTTTAAAAATTTATTTTCCATAGTAGGAAGAATAATATTTATGATAGTACCTGTAGTATCCTTCTTTTTTCATGTCCACATGGTTCAGGACAGCGCCGATAATGGGCAGGCCGGCTGTTTTATACTGATTCAGCACATCTTTGATGATTTTTCGTTCTGCATGACCGCATTTCATGACCATTACGGTGCCGTCTGTCCTGGGGGCCATGAGGACGGCATCTGTTGCCGGCATGACAGGCGGGGTGTCGATGATGATGAAATCAAAGTTCTTTTTAAGGTACTGCACAAGAAATTCCATCCGTTTTGAGCCGATCAGTTCCGAAGGATTCGGGGGTATCTTGCCGGCCGGCAGTATATACAGATTCTGGATTTCTGTTTTTATTACGGCGGAGTCAATGGCGTTTTTCATGTACTTATAATTGTCATCAAAGGAGGTAAACCCGGCGTAGAGCTTTTCAAAATTAATCTTCCGTCCAGCTGATTTGTTTTCTGTGTGGGAAAACGAAGAAAAATTAAACTCACCGTCATTCATGGAAGACACCGCCCTGACAGCTTCAATGGTATGAACGGAAAGTGCTTTTGAGATATCTTTTTTAGAGACAAAGCCCATGGTGTAAAGGATCGTTCCCTGGCTCTGTACAGATTTTTTCTGGTGCCCGATGGCAAGATGGGCCTCTTCTTTTGTTAACAGGTTGTTTTTAATCAGGGTATTGACCAGTTTTTTGGACTCTGGCCGGTTTTTCCAGTAAATATCTGTCATCAGGCCTTTTTCAAAATAGAGAGCCACTTGAGTGGTATTATTTTCAATGTCCAGGCGGCAGGATCTCTGCTGGAGCCGGGTCAGCAGGATAAGGTCGCTGATAGAAAATTTGTCCAGGCTGCCGTTGGTAAGACGCGTGCCAAACACCTCTGTCACCAGCCCTGTGACACCCGTTTTCCGGGTTTCGGAAAACAAGGTGGCCACACGGGGACGGCGAAGATCACAGTCCATGACCAGGGTTTTCCTGTCCGTCTGGGCAATGGTATGGGCAAGGTTCACTGCGGTTATTGTTTTGCCTTCTTTTTCAACCGCGCTTGTGATGACCACGGATTTTATTTCCTTTTCCATTCCAGAGAAAAACAGATTGGTTCTCAGTGTCCTGTAGGATTCTGCAAATCTTGAACTGGAAGGAAAATTCATTAACAGATTTTCCTTGTCCTTTTCCGAATCTCTTTTTTTATTTTTACGAAAAATCAATAGTCTGCTCCATAGGTTGTGGATCTGTCGGCTTTAGGAATGACAGATAGAACGGGAAGATTAAAATGGGTATGGATATCTTCTTCGGTTCTAACTGTCTGGTCAAGATATTCAAAGAAAAAGGCAAGGCCGGCACCGAAAAAAAGTCCCAGGACAATGCTCAGCAAAAGGTTTCTTTTTTTATTGGGGGATACAGGGGATGCAGACACCTGGGCTTGTTCCACCAGCCTTATATTTGAGGTGTTGCTGGTCTGGAGGATATTGGATTCCTTTACCCTTGAGACCATCAGATCATAAAGGTTCTGACTGGTATTAACGTTTCTCTGGAGGATGGTATATTTAAGCTCTTTGGTGGACGCGTCCAGGGCATCTTTTTCAAATCCCGTAATGTTTTGTTCAAGGATTTTTTCTTTTGCATACAGGACCTTGCGCTCTGATTTTAAATTTTTGGTTTCTTTTAAAATTTCCTGTGCAAGCTGTTTTTCACTTTTTGCAAGTTCACTTTTTGCAAGGGCAATCTTGGGATGTTTTGATTTATAAATTTTTGAAAGCCGTGTCAGCTCCATTTCAATGTCAACAATTTTAGAATAAATAGTTTCAATCATCTTGTTGTTGATCAGGGACCGGACATTGGCCACGCCTTTAATTCCCTTGATATTTTTATCAATCTCATTGATTTTGGCATCCAGTTCAAGCCGCTTGTTCCTAGTCTCAAGATATTTATTGTTGAATTCCTGGATTTTATGCTCGGCAAGCTTCTGTTTTCCCGTGATGGAAAACACCTTGTTGACCTGTTTGTATTCAAAGAATTTTCTCTCGTCATCTTCCAGTTTTTTCCTTAAGTCATACAGCTCATTGTTGAGCCATTCAAGGGTCTGTTTGGAAGACTCCATTTTATTGCCCAGATTAAACTCCATATATTTTTTTGCCAGCATGTTAACCATATCGGCTGCAAGTACTGGATCTTTGTCTTTTACAGACAAATCAAGAAGGCGGGTATCCCTGACCTGTTCAACCTCAATTTTTTCTTTGACCATTGCAATGAGTGACTGCATTTTCCGGTTCTCAAGCTCATCCGGGGATAATTCTTCATTTTCATCCATTTTCAACAGCAGCTTGATATTGGCTTTAAACTGGGAAATGAGTTCTTTTATAAAACTGACCTCCAGATCCTGATCATTATTTTCCGCATCCAGTTTCAAGGCAGTGATGACCTGCTGGATTACAGGCTTTGATCTGATCATCTTGATACTGGTATTAAAGGTCATGGTCTGGGAATGATAGCTCTCAAAGTCGGTTCTTTCACCCGTGATGGGCGAAGATGTCTTTTCCTTGTCAATGATAAGTTTGGCAGATGACTGAAATATGGGATCAGTTGTATATGAGTAAAACATTGTTGCAGCAACGGTCAGGATAAACACGAGGATGATCAGGGTCTTTCTTTTTGAAAGGACCATGAAGTACTCGGACAGATGAATCTCTTTTTCCTGAAACGGATCTTCCATGGGGGAATCTTGCATTCTTTCTCCTTGTTCTATAGCCATGATTCAGGGATATGGATACGGTCGCCGGGTTTAAGGGGCAGGTCAGGCAGATCGCCTGATATGACTTTGTCAAGATTCAGCTTTATTGTTTTCGTTCCATTCTGCGTCTGCCGGATGATGATGGCCCGGTTCGCAGCGGAAAACTTGGCAAACCCGCCCGCCATGATGCAGGCGGAAAGGGCAGTCATGCCGGGTTGATAATCAAGCACGCCCGGACTTTTGACTTTGCCCTGAACATAAACTTTGGTAGTGGTCTGATTCAACTTGGTACCCAGAGGGATATAGACGGTATCACCGGATTTAAGTTTAATGTTTCCCGACATATTGCCTTCATCCAGCAGTTTCAGCAGGTCCACTTTCATGGGTTCTTTTTTGGAAATGCTTTCCTTGATATCAGAGTCAGTTATTTTCCGGTCTGCAACTCCCCTGAGAATATAGGCAAGGTTTCCCCTTTCCGGCATCACGCCACCGGCTTTAGCAATCAGATCCATGATGGTAGGGATAAAATTCAGTGCATACTTACCCGGGTTTTTCACAGCACCTGAAATAAAGAACTGGAGACTTTGATACTCCTTTATATGGAGATGAACCTGGGGGGCTACAAAGTAATCTTTTTCCAGGGGCCTGATAATGGCTTTTTCCAGCGCTTCCATTGTCAGACCGGCTGCCTTGATTTTTCCAATAAAAGGAACATTGACATGGCCATTGGCTCCGACCACCATATCCTTTGTCACCTGTTCTTCACCACCGGCAAGGATGGATATCACGACCACATCTTCGGGTCCCAGCCTGTAGGCAGAACTTATTTCATGGGCTGCACAATTTCTCGTGCCTGAAATGAACAGGGTAAAAAGAAAGGAGATAAAAATCAGTGATAACCAGTAATATTTTAAGAATCGTTGCATTATATCTCTAAATTCAAAGGGTTTGAGCAAAATAAATGGCATAAGAATGAACTTATACCATTTATTTTGCTTCTTTTACAATGTGTACGGGGTCAGTGTACGGGGTCAGGCTTTCCTTATTGTGGTTATTGAGCTCAATAACCACAATAA
>NZ_JABZFL010000018.1 GCF_014237455.1 Desulfobacula sp.
ATGCCTTTGAGGGCTTTTTGAAAATCAAATTCTTTATCATCTTGTGTCATGTCAGTTCTCCTTTTGGAGCTGAGTATATCAGCTTTTAGTTAACTGACACAGAATTTTGAACGCCCTCTTTAAAAAAGCAGCCTATGAATACAAGTCTTTTCTATCCAATTCTTCCTTAACAGCGACTCCTATTTTTTCTATTGTATACGGTTTTTTTATGTATTTTCCTGCACCAAGTCTTTGAGTTTCCTTGACCCGTTTTGTCTCAGAAAATCCACTTGCGATGATTGCTTTCTGACCGGGATGTAATTCAAGTATCTTTTTATATGTCTCAAGCCCATCAATTCCAGGTTCCATTATCATATCCAATATCAAAAGATCTGCTGAATTATCCTTCATGTAATCAACCGCTTCTTCACCACTTGAAACTGATATGGTAGAGTAACCCAATTCCTTTAGTATCCGGGATGCAATATCACACTGCTCTTTTATATCATCCACTATAAGAATTGTATTTCCCCTTCCCTTGTATTCTTCCATTGGCAAGGCTTTTTCTTTTTCAATTATTTTCTTCCTGGTTACCGGAAAGTAAAGAATGAATGTTGTTCCTTCGTTTGGGGTACTTTGCACATCAATATATCCCTTATGATCCTTTACTGTTCCCCACACTACAGCCATACCTAATCCTGTTCCGCTTCTTCCCATTATTTTTTTCGTATAAAAAGGTTCAAATATTCTCTCTAAATCCAGCGATGAAATACCTATCCCGGAATCTGATACCGAAAGGATAATATAATTCCCTTCTTTTACATCATCATACCCTTTTATTGGTTTATCAATATATCTGTTTTGTGTTGACATGAAGACATTTCCGCCTTCAGGCATTGCCTCTACTGCATTATTAACCAGGTTCATGACAGTTTTTGACAGGTGCACAGGTGAGCCCATAACATTTAGCAGATTCATCTCAAGATCACTTTCAATTTTAACGTCAGGATTAATTTTTTTTAGTTTTTTATACTCCAGAGAATTAAGATAACTAGTCACAATCTGATTTAAGTTTATAACTTCTGTAGCCACAACCCCCCTTCTTGCCAGTGTCAGCAAGTCTTGCACGATAGCAGCAGCTTTTTGTCCTGATTCCTGAATTGTTAAAAGGGGTCTTCTAAAGGGGCTCTCTTCAGGGGTCTCCATCAATAACAACCCTGGATAGCTCACAATACCACTCAAAACGTTGTTGAGGTCATGGGCTACACCACCTGCTAAAGTGCCAATGGCCTCCATTTTCTGAGCCCGCTGAAGCTGGGCTTCGAGTTTTTTGCTTTTTTTTTCTGCTCGCTTACGCTTGGAGATGTCTCTTGCGGCGGCGAACACACCAACCACATTTCCGTGTGAATCTTTATAGACAGAGGCATTATAAAGGACCGGGATAACTGTTCCATTACGGTGTTTAATTTCAAGCGGATAGTCTCTGACATAACCATCCCTGAAAACTTGTTGATACCCCTTTCGAGCTGCATCAGGAATGGTAAAATAATCTGAAAAATCTGTTCCGATGATCTCCTTGCGGGACAGTCCTGTAATTAACTCAGAGGCCTTATTAACATCGGTTATTTTACCTTTGGCTGATATCGTCACCAACGCATCAAGGTTGGCTTCTATAAGTCCACGAGTATATTGGTGTGATAGGTTTAGCGCCGCCTTTGCCCGCTTGAGTTCAGACTCTGCTCGCTCTAACTTCTGAATCCTTTTTTCTAATTCTTCATAAGTCGGTTTTTCAGCCATGTAAATTCCCTTTTATATCGAAATGGGCTTAATCCTTGAATCAGAAAGCTTGCCATATTCCGCAAAATTCCCAAACCATAACACCACCAGAATATTTTAAATATTCCAGTCAAACCCACTAAAATACAGTACAATAGATTGTGGTACAAGACAAATAACTTTTCAAAAAATAATTCAACTATATATCTTTGGAAGGTTAATTATGATTTTGTTACATCAAATTGGAAAAATAGTATAATCAAAAAATAACTGGCCATTCAACACATCACTTACCATAATTATAAAGTTTGGATCTATATTTTAACGAGGAGGTCACGGATGCGTCGCAACCCATGCCTCGGCCGGGTTAACGCAAAATCTATGAATTTTAAAATTTTCCTTGTTTATATTGCCAATTAATTCTATAAAATATTGCGGTTTTTATATGGGAATTTAAAAATTAAAACATAAGATGATCATACTAGTTTTAGGGTCATCAAAGCATAGAAACAAAAATAAAAAAACTAAGGAGGTTTTATGTCAATTTTAGTATTTGGTCACAAAAATCCAGATACCGATTCAGTTTGTGCAGCGATTGCACTTGCAGATCTTAAGAAAAAACTGGGTGAAGATATTGTTCCTGCAATGCAGGGAAAATTAAACCCTGAATCTACTTTCGTACTTGGGAAATTTGGTGTTGCAGAACCCGAGGTTGTTACTTCTTATGCAGGAAAAGATGTATACCTCGTGGATCATTCCGATCTTACCCAGAGCCCTGATGATCTTGGCGATGCCAACATTCTTGGTATTGTCGATCATCATAAACTGGGTGATGTAACTACGGGACAGCCTCTTGAATGCTGGATATGGCCTGTTGGCTGTACCTGCACGGTTATTGCATCCATGTATAATTATTTTGATATTGAAATACCAAAAGATATTGCAGGGATCATGCTTTGTGCAATTCTTTCCGATACAGTCATTTTCAAATCAGCTACCTGCACGGACACTGATAAAAAAGTATGTGCCCAGCTTTCTGAAATCTGTGGTGAAAGTGACCTGGAAACTTTAGGCATTGAAATGTTCAAGGTTAAATCCGCTGTGGAAGGCACCCCGATTCGTGACCTCGTTCTCCGTGATTACAAAGATTTTAATATGGGTGGAAAAGGTATTGGTGTTGGACAGCTTGAACTGGTTGATCTTTCAATTGTTGACGGTATCAAGGCAGATCTTGAAAAAGATATCCAAGCCCTTAAAGAAGAAAAAGGCCATGAGAGTGTATTCCTTATGCTGACGGATATCATGAAAGAAGGCACAGAACTTTTGATTGCATCAGATGATGAGTCTGTTGTTGAAAAAGCGTTTGGTGTTGCTCCTGTTGAAGGAAAAGCCTGGCTGCCCGGCATTATGAGCCGTAAAAAACAGATCATTCCTGATCTTGAAAAAATTCTTGGATAAACAATAAAAGCAAGGGCCTGGGACAGAAATCTATCCCAGGCCCTTTACTTTTTACGTTTAGTCTTAACTTTATCTTATCCGGCTGCCTTGGATTTTTCATAACAGACAAGACCGCATCTTAAGCATCTGTCTGCTTCAGCCTGTGCTTCCTCTATTGAAAAACCCGTTGAAAATTTATCGGCAGACCCTTTTTTAATTTTGCTTAATTTCATGATATTTTTTGGAACAATATCAACATTGTTCAACACTGCAACATCCTGAAGCACGGATTGCTCTGTTATAAATTTGGAAGACGCCTGGAACTCAATTCCATACATCAGATTATGAATTGCAGCAGCCGCTTTTCTGCCACCATTAATAGATGTCACTACGGAAGGATATTCACTGATGACATCCTGATTTGAAAGCAAGCCTAATTCTCTGTTAGCATCCGGTTTTTTCTGTAGTTCAACACCTTCCCAAGCCAGTGGTCCATTATTTTCAATCAGGTCTTCTTCCCCATCCTGTTCTTCTTTTTTTACAGGAATAAACACAAGCTCTGGAAATCTTCCTGACCCTATGATCAACGTATCTGTAGAAATAACCTGTTTCACACCAGTATCAAGCTCACCATATTCAATTGCTTTTAACTGCCCATTTTCACCCGTTATTTTGGTGACTCCGGCATTATAAATAATGGTGACTCCGGCATTGGACAACTGATCAATGGCTTCCGAGTCAAAAGAAGAATCATCCGGGTGTTTTCTTGAAAGAACGGTTATTTTCTTTGATCCGTTTTCTTTTAAAATATCCACGGCATCCGGTACGCTGATGCCACCGCCCGCGATCACGACATTTTCCCCTGATGCTACACTGATCTTCTTATCTGATTTGCTTCTTAAAAGATCAATCAAAAGATATGCCCCGGGAAAAACCGTTTCAGCCTGATTAATATCTCCCCTTAATAGCCTGGAATCCCAGCCGCCGGTAGCAGTAAAAACAGCCTCAAAACCATCTTTTAAAAGTCCTTCAATGGTAAAATCTTTACCGGCTCTGGCATTTGTCTGGAACCTCACCCCCATTTCTTTTACGCCCTCAATATCCCAGTCAAGCACGTCCATGGATAATCTTTCCCTGGAAATGGCCTTACGAAGAATACCGCCTAAAGACTCCGTTGCTTCAAAAACCGTTGGGTCATGACCGAGCCTTGCAGTGAAAAATGCAGTTGACAATCCTTCAATCCCACCACCGATAACAGCAACTTTTTTCCCGGTTAACGGTGCTTTATACGGCAATATTCGCTTGTCCTGATTCATTTCATAATCACAGACAAATCGTTTTAAATGGTTTATGGCAACCGATTCATCCTGCAAAAGCCTTCTGCATTTAAATTCACATGGGGCTGGACAAATCCTTGAAATAACTGTTGGGAAAGGATTCCTTTCTTTGATTACCTGAACCGATCCTTCAAAATCGCCTTCTTTGATCAGCCGAATATACTTTTTAATATCAATCCCGGTGGGGCAAGCCCTCTGACAGGGTGTAATACACTCTTCCTTTGTATATTCCCGCATGATCCTCCGGGTCACGGATGTGAGCCGGATAATATTCTTGGGGCAGACCCTTTCACAGGCGCCGCACCCCGTACATTTTTCCTGATCAACCTTGGGCAAGCCGTCACTGCCTATGGACAACGCACCAAACATACACGCTTTTACACAGGTCCCAAGTCCCAGGCAACCGATCCTGCAAACCTTCATTCCTCCGAATAACAATGCGGCTGCCCTGCAATCGGTCACACCAAGGTATTTATACTCCATATCTGCATCATCATTGCCATAATAGCATCCGGGCCCTGCAAATTCAGGCTCCTTATCTACAACAGACACTCCCATAATCCCCGCAATGGCCATGGCAACATCATCCCCGGCAGCTACACAGGAATTGACATCCTGTTTTCCCTCTACAATGGCCTGGGCATTGGCATTACATCCCGGAAACCCACACCCACCGCAATTGGCTCCCGGCAGGGCATCATCAATAGCGACAACCTTTGGATCTTCGTATACGTAAAACGCTTTTGAAGCAATCACTAAGACAGTACCGATTGCAACCCCAAGTCCGCCCATCATTAAAATAGATTGAAACATGAATATATCCTTACGGTTTGCATTTTCGTTTATTCATCTTAATATTAAAATAATCCACTACTGTATAAACACTTGAAAAATGAAAAGTCAATAATATCAATAAAATTTATTTTATTTGCTACATTGACAATAATTCACCGACAGTGTACAAAATTATTCGTTGTCAGGGCAAATTGGTGAAATAGTTATGAAATCATATCCGGGAAAATAATCATGGACCGTAATATTATAGTAATAAACGAAAATGAGTTGACCTTTGAACCTGGTGAGACGATTCTTGAAGTTGCACAACGAAATAAAATTGACATTCCCACTCTGTGCCATTTGAAAAACACGATTCCCACCACGACATGCAAGATATGCCTGGTTGAGATAAAGGGTGAATCAGATCTGGTCGAATCTTGCGCAACAAAAGCAAAACAAGATTATATCGTTTTTACGGAATCTTCAAAGGTTATCAAAGCACGCCAGAAGAACATCAGCAAACTTCTGGCTTCCGGCAATCACAATTGTGCTATCAGAAATTTTGATACGAATGACTGGACATCATTTCAACTGGATGTTCTTAAAAGTGACGGGAAAGAGGACCTTTGTCCGGTATGGGGCGATTGTGAACTCCAGGACCTTGCCTACCGATATCAGGTCAAAACCCTTGGCATGCCGTTAAATGGGTGCAAATATGAAACTGAACGTGCCAATCCTTTTATTATCAGAGATTTTTCAAGGTGTATCCTTTGCGGAAGGTGCGTAAAAGCCTGCCGGGAAATCCAGGTGAACAATGCCATTGAGTTTGGTTACAGTGGTGAAGATCTTAAAATCATTGCAAAAGAGGATGCAACTTTGAAAGATTCTGACTGTGTCTTTTGCGGTGAATGCATCCAGGTCTGCCCTGTCGGTGCTCTGGTGCCGGATAAAGCGTTTCGGGACGGCAGGTTTACCGATACAAAAAAAGTTAGAACCACTTGTGCCTTCTGTGGAGTCGGATGCCAGATGGATCTGTTTGTCCAGAACAATAAAATTGTTAAGATTGATGGAGCGGACGTTGATCTTCCGCCAAACAATGCAAGCCTCTGTGTCAAAGGCAGATTTGGATATGAATTTGTTGCTTCCCCCAAACGGTTAACCAAACCTTTAATTAAAAAGGATGGTAAACAGGTTGAAGCATCATGGGACGAAGCACTGGATCTTGTGGCCCAGAAACTTGGCGCCATTAAGGAGGAATTCGGTCCGGACAGTCAGGGCTTTCTGACCTCTGCCAGGATCACCAATGAAGACAACTATGTTGCCCAGAAATTTACCCGGGCCGTTCTAAAGACAAACAATATAGACCATTGTGCCCGCCTGTGACACAGCTCCACCGTAGCCGGTCTGGCTGCAGCATTTGGAAGTGGTGCAATGACTAATACAATTGCCGATATTGAAACATCTGATTTGATAATGATAATAGGATCCAATACAGCAGAAAATCACCCTGTTCTCTCAAGTTTTGTTAAACGCGCTGTTTTAAAAGGGAAAAAACTCTATGTAATTGATCCTCGACGGGTAAAGCTTACCGACCATGCCGACAAATGGCTGAGGCTTTTGCCGGGCACCGACATTGCCTTGATTAATGGCATGATGAATGTCATCATTAAAGAAAATCTTCATGACAAAAAATTTGTTGAAGAAAGAACAGAAAATTTTGAAGCCCTCAAAGAAATAGTTGAAAAATACACCCCTGAATATGTAGAAAATATAACAGGCGTAAAGGCTGAAGATATTGTTGAAGTTGCAAAAGCCTTTGCTAAAGCGCCCGTGGCATCAATCCTGTATTGTATGGGCATAACCCAGCATACCTGTGGTACAAACAATGTAAAATCCCTTGCAAATCTTTCAATGCTCTGCGGCCATTTGGGAAAACCCGGCGGTGGTGTAAACCCCTTGCGCGGTCAGAACAATGTTCAGGGTGCCTGTGATATGGGTGGATTGCCAAATGTATTTACAGCCTATCAGCTGGTCAGCAATGATGAGGCCAGAACCAATTATGAAAAAGCATGGAACACCACGGGCATGTCGGCAACCCCGGGAATACCCGTTACTGAAATGATTCAAAAAGCCTATGAGGGAGAACTGAAATCCCTGTATATCATCGGCGAAAATCCCCTGGTCTCAGACCCGGATCTCAACCATGTAAGAAAAGCCCTTGCAAACCTTGATTTTTTTGTTGTTCAGGATATCTTTCAGACAGAAACCACAAGGATAGCAGACGTGGTATTGCCGGCTGCCTGTTTTGCAGAAAAGGATGGCACCTTCAGTAATACAGAAAGACGGGTTCAACGGGTCAGAAAAGCTGTTGAAGCGCCTGGAGAAGCAAAACAGGACTGGAAAATCCTTTGTGAAATAGCCAAAAGAATGGGATATGAAATGCCCTATGAAAACAGTGAAGCTATATTCAAGGAAATTGCAGCTGTCACACCTTCCTACAGAGGCATAACATGGGACAGAATCAAGGATATCGGCATTCACTGGCCCTGTCCAGATGAAACCCATCCTGGGACACCCATTTTACATACTGCCCAATTTACAAGGGGCAGAGGACTTTTCCATGCAATTGAACATACCCCGCCGGCTGAACTGCCGGATGAAAAATACCCCTATATTCTGACAACCGGAAGAGTATTATACCACTACCATACCGGAACAATGACCATGAAAACAGACGGGCTCAACATGCTCTCACCTGAATGTTTTGTGGAAATATCTTCAGGAGACGCTCAGAAGCTTGGTCTTGATACAGGATCTATGGTGGATGTCGCTTCGCGCAGGGGTAAAATCAGTGCAAAACTCAAAGTGTCCTCAAAAGCTGTGGATGGAACTATTTTCATCCCCTTCCATTTTGCCAAAGCTGCGGCCAATGAGCTGACAAATGCAGCCCTTGACCCAACTGCCAAAATACCAGAGTTTAAAGTCTGTGCCATAAAGATTGAACCTGCCATAGCTTAAGTACTGACGAACATATAAAGGGAACGCAAGGGATCACACCCCGGCGTTCCCTTTATACTGCCAATCATACGATTGTGCAGATATAAATTCCATCATTTTTTTATACTTTCAAATATCTTTAAAGGTATTGACCTTTTGATATTTTTAAAATCACAAAAGCTTGAATCTGATCCTTAAAACACCGCCTTCAAACCCTGTTGTTGTGATATTAAACTTTCCGATCTCCTTGGTTGAGTTTACATGAGGACCAATACACGGGCAGGCATCGTAATCACCGATACGAACAATTCTCAATTCGTTCAAGCCTTCTTGATCCGGAACTCGTTCAAGGTTAACCCTGTCGTTGCATAAAAAAAGTAGTAAATTAGTAAAGAAAAAGCTTGAGGAACCCCATGAATAAAGGTTATAATAAGTTTATGAGACAAAAAAACAACCAAATTCAGGAG
>NZ_JABZFL010000005.1 GCF_014237455.1 Desulfobacula sp.
GCTGTCTCACGCTATCTAACCTATGTTTTATATCTTTATGGTACCTGCTTTTTTTTGTTTAGGTATGACAAACTGGGATTCTTGCTGGGATCTCAGGTAAATTTTCGAGCTTCTTTAGAGAGGATCAGTAAGTTTAAATAGGTTTTTCAATAACGCCACAATAATTGACAGAAATCCTTGATTCAATCGCACGCTCATGCCAGAATAAATAAAATTATATTAATGTAGAGTTTTATATGATTAATACAAGTGATCTAAATCAATTCAATGTCCTTCATGAGATTGATATCACATCTCTTTGGGGACTCTTTGAACATTGTGCTATACGTAATCTAGACAAAGGTGATGTGCTTTTATCCAAGGGTGATGTTAACCATACCATGTTTTTTGTACTGCTCGGTAGCCTGAGTGTTCATTTGGATTCTCCTGATAGTGAACCAGTGGCTTTTGTAGAAGGTGGTCAAACAGTTGGAGAGCTATCAGTTATCGATGCTGCTCCAGTTTCAGCTTATGTTGTGGCCGCTGAGCCTTTACGGCTGATGTCTGTTGAAGAAGACACGTTTTGGCGATTGATCCATGCTTCCCATGAGTTTGCTGCAAACATGTTATTGCTATTAGTTCAACGTATGCGCTCCACGAACAAAACTGTCTCTCAAACAACAGTTCAAAAAAAACAGTTCGAACGAGACGCCTTGTTTGACCGATTGACTGGTTTACATAATAGACGTTGGCTGGACAAAGAGTTGCCACGCATTGCCCAACGCTCTCATTTTGATAATTGTCCAATATGTGTTTTGATGACAGATATTGATCACTTCAAACATTTTAATGATACCTACGGACATTTATCTGGGGACAAAGTACTCGCCACGGTTGCAAAAACATTGCAAAAGAATGTTCGCCCACTTGATATGGTTGCACGCTACGGTGGTGAAGAATTTATTGTCATTTTAACAAACACAGATATTCATGGAGCAAAAATTGCTGCAGAAAGAATTCGAAAATCCGTCAGTGAAATCTCCCTTGTACTTGACAGTGGAGACTCTCCACAAGTTACTATTTCTATTGGTGCAGCGCAGTTTTTCCCTCAAAACAATAGCACAATGGTGATTGATAGGGCCGACGAAGCACTCTATAACGCAAAAAATAACGGTCGCAATCGAGTTGAATGTTGGCAAAAATAAGCTAATCTATTTCAGTTCGCTGTGAGAGGTCATAGAAGGTAGAGTCTAATCAAATTATTCGAAATCTAATTTTAATTCTATTTTGTAAAAAGAGTTATTAAATCAGTTTTTTAAATATTGAATATACTAACGATTATAGATGGTGTTATCAAACAGGAGTCAAATCCCCCAATTTACCGAGCGTTTCTTTAACCAGTCCGAGCTTTTTGAATATTTATCAGGATAACAGATGTAGTATGGACGGATTTTCAGGTTCAGATTTGAAATTACAATATATGTAACAGCCTCATTCCAAATCTAAAAAGCTTGCTATAAATTATATTGGAGATCAATTTTATTTTTATAATCCTGCATCCAGAAAATTTACTACATCATTGACACTGCCCTCTATTTTTTTATAGGGTTCTATTTGTCTTTTAAAAAAAACTCATATGACTTTTCAATTTAATTTGTAGACATGGAGATATTGTGAAAAAAACTCTAAAAATTATTTCTATTCTGTTGGTTTTAATAATTTTGTGCGCCCTTGTCGTTACAACGTATCAATACAATACTTTTACACCTGTTGCAGTAATACAGGATGCTGATTCAAAAAACCTTGTATATTTTCAAAACTCCTATGAAGAATGCCGTAAAAATTTTATTTTATTAGCTGATAAAATAAATAAAAGATTTGAAAAAGTAACAATCTCAAAATTAAATATTGAAAGTAAAAAAGATCCAGATTTGACGATTAACTATTGTTATGTCCCGGCACAAAAAAAATTTAAACGTCTGTTAATTCTATCATCGGCTGTTCATGGTATAGAAGGGTATGTAGGAAGCGCTGTGCAGCAAATGTTTATGGAGGAACTACTTGAAAAAATGAATTTGTCTGAAATGGGAGTTCTTCTTATACATGGAATGAATCCTTATGGATTTAAATATAAACGAAGAGTGTCGGAAAACAATGTCGATTTAAACAGAAACTGTTCAAATGATAGCAAACTTTATAAAAGCATTAATGCCGGATATTCAAATTTATACACAATGCTTAACCCAAAAGGAGAAGTCAGTCTTAAAAGTATTAAAAATATGTTTTTCCAGATAAATGCTATACAAAAAATCATTCAATATTCCATGGGAACTTTAAGACAGGCAATTTTACAGGGTCAATATCAGTATCCAGAAGGTCTCTATTTTGGCGGCAATGAACTTGAACCTTCAATCAAAGCTATTACACCAGTTTTAAAACAAATTACAGAAAACTATGGGATTGTATTTAATATTGATTTGCATACAGGATATGGTGCAAGAGGAACATTACATCTTTTTCCAAACCCTATTGAAGATAAAAAATTAAAAAATGATATAGAAACAATCTTCTCTGGTAAGCACATCGATTGGGGTGATGGAGATAATTTTTATACTGTTACAGGAGATTTTACCTCGTATATAGGACGGATTATTCCAAAAAAATATTATATTCCCATGGTTTTTGAATTTGGAACCCTCGATAGTCAGACAACAATGGGATCAATAAAATCATTACATAATATGATTGTTGAAAACCAGGGCTTTCATCATAATTACAAAACCAAAAAAGATGAAATCAAAATTAATAAGGATATACTTGAAATGTATTATCCCACTTCAGAAAACTGGAAATCCAAAGCTATTGAGGATGCAAGAATAATTTTATCAAAGTCAATGAAACAGTTTAGTTCCATAGAAAGGTAAATGTTAAAATACTGTATGCATAATAAAAAATACAGCACTATAAAGAGTGGTACAAGGTAAATAAATTTTCAAAATATAATTCAATTATATGGGAAAGGGCAAACCGACATGGATCAAAATTCCATTACGCTATATTGGAGAAAAAAATGAAGGATATCCATTCTGATATGGTGTAGACTTTGTCTATAATTTTTCTCCCCCAATACCGGAATTAAAAGCCAGAACTATTATTAACAGCCCCGGTGGGTTCTGAATTAAAGCCCGACACAATATTTTGTGGTTGAAGGAAATTTTATTCAACACGCAGATAATCAACTTGATATATAAATCATATTTTAGCAGATTTTGAAAAATTATTCCCCTGTTTCATCAAACGATTGATAATAACGAATATTTATTTTTGGTATTAAAAAAAAATCTGCTATTAAATCTGATGTATTCATATCTTTTGTTATATTGAATACTTTTAGATGTTTCGCACCATGCGTTTCTATAAAATCAGAAAATCTTTTAAAACTCATTATATTGATTTCCCCGGTTACCTGGTCACCACAATTTAATACAATCGTCACCCTTGTTGGATTCATTTTTGTTGGATTCATGTCCATAATGCATCACTCCCAAAATCAAAAATTAGTTTTTATCTGCCCTCCAGGCAAGAATCTATCTTGCCTTTATTGAGAAGTGTTTTGATGGCAGCTTCAATGGCCTGTTCTTAATTTAGTATTCTTAAAAGAAATGAAAAGCAACATTAAAAAGAAATGAATATCAATTATTTGGTAGAAAGTTAAAATTTACTGGCGATTACCCAAAGTTTAAAAGAGTGTTGTCTTGAATAAAAAGAACAGCTTTGATATCTTTCAAGAAGGTGAATGTTTTTAGCTTACAGTTTAAATGCAATGCTGTAAGCTTTTAATTTTTGTAAACTACAGGACAATAAGATGTCACTGGTTCGGAAAAGACGGCAAACAAGGCAAATCAGTATCGGAAAGGTCAAGATCGGTTCGGATGCACCGATTTCAGTCCAGTCTATGACCAATACCCAGACCCAGGATGTGGAAGCCACGGTTAATCAGATCCTTTCCCTTGAAAAGGCCGGGTGTGAAATCATCCGTGTGGCAGTTCCGGATATGGAAGCAGCCGAGGCCATTGAGAAGATCAAACAGCGCATCACCATTCCAATAATTGCCGATATTCATTTTGATTTCAGGCTGGCCCTGGCATCTGCCAGAGCAGGTGCTGACGCCTTGAGAATAAATCCGGGCAATATCGGGGAAGCGGAAAAGATCAGGGCTGTCGTGGATTGTGCAAAAGATCATGGTATCCTCATAAGAATCGGTGTGAATGCAGGCT
The DNA here is from genome assembly GCF_014237455.1 of Desulfobacula sp. Taxonomy (GTDB): domain Bacteria; phylum Desulfobacterota; class Desulfobacteria; order Desulfobacterales; family Desulfobacteraceae; genus Desulfobacula. The sequence goes on from NZ_JABZFL010000005.1 coordinate 4,257, forward strand.
CCCTTGAAAAAGAGATTGAACAGCGTCTTGGGATTACAGCCGAGGCCATGGTGGAAAGTGCATTGCGCAATATAAAAATTCTTGAAGACTTAGATTTTTATAACATCAAAGTTTCTCTGAAAGCGTCGGATGTCTCAAGAACGGTAAAAGCTTACCGGCTATTGGCATCAAAAACTAATGTGCCGTTTCATGTCGGGGTAACAGAAGCCGGAGGCCTTTATGCCGGTATCACAAAGTCGGCCATTGGCATCGGCATGCTGCTGGCAGAAGGTCTTGGTGATACCCTTCGGGTTTCATTGACAAGGGACCCTGTTGAGGAAATCAGGACCGGTTATGAGATCCTGAGGGCTCTTGGGATCAGAAGCCGGGGGCCGGAGTTAATCTCGTGTCCCACGTGCGGACGGTGTAAAATTGATCTTTTTAAAATTGCAGAACAAGCAGAAAAAGCTTTACTTGAACGGTCTTCCCAGATTAAAGTTGCTATTATGGGATGTGTTGTAAACGGTCCCGGTGAAGCAAAAGAGGCAGATATAGGTATCGCAGGTGGTGATGGCATGGGGATTCTATTTAAAAAGGGAAAAGTGATACGGAAAATAGACCAGGATAAACTTGTGGATCAATTGCTGAGCGAAATTGATACTATGACAGAGAATTCGGAGGAACTGAATGGCAAAAAAGAATAAAACAGCGATCACACCCACCCGGGAACAAGACTACCCCGCCTGGTATCAGGAAGTGATTAAAGTGTCGGATATGGCTGAAAATTCACCCGTCAGGGGATGCATGGTGATAAAACCCTGGGGATATGCGCTTTGGGAAAATATGGTGCGTGAGATAGATGCCATGTTTAAGGAAACCGGTGTAAAAAATGCCTATTTCCCTTTGTTTATCCCGTTAAGCTATCTGGAAAAAGAAGCAGAGCATGTGGAAGGGTTTGCCAAAGAGTGTGCTGTTGTTACCCACCACAAGCTTGAAAAGGATGATAAGGGCGGTTTAAAACCGGCTGGAAAACTGGCCGAACCGTTAATCGTCCGCCCTACATCTGAAACCATTATCGGGGAATCCATGGCCAAATGGACATCAAGTTACAGGGATCTTCCGATTTTATTAAATCAGTGGGCCAATGTGGTTCGATGGGAGATGCGGACTCGCATGTTTTTAAGAACCAGTGAATTTTTATGGCAGGAAGGCCATACCGCCCATGCCACAGAGCAGGAAGCAAAAGAGAGAACCATGCTCATGCTGGATGTCTATACAAAATTTGTTGAAGAATATCTGGCCATGCCGGTGATCAGGGGCAGAAAGACCGTATCAGAACGGTTTCCAGGGGCTGATGATACCACCTGTATTGAAGCCATGATGCAGGATAAGAGGGCGCTTCAGGCCGGCACATCTCATTTTCTGGGTCAGAATTTTGCCAAAGGTTCCAATATTAAATTTCAAAACGAAGAAGGCGAAGAAGCCTATGCCTGGACCACATCCTGGGGAACATCCACCCGTATGATCGGCGGGATGATCATGGTACACTCAGATGATGACGGTCTTGTGCTTCCACCACGGGTGGCGTCAGCCCATGTCGTCATTCTTCCGATTTTCAAAAAGGATGGTGACAATCGAGCTGTCAAGGAAAGCGCCCAAGACCTTAAAGATGCATTGGAAGAAAAGCAATACCATGGCAGAAATGTCACAGTTGAAATTGATGACCGGGATATCGGCGGTGCCAGGGGATGGGACTGGGTGAAAAAAGGGGTTCCTGTCCGGATTGAGCTGGGGCCGAGGGATATGGCACAAAACAGTGTTTTTATGGCCAGAAGGGATGAACCATCCAGTCAGAAACAATCCATGAACAGGGAAGAATTTATCGGTCAAATCACAGATATTCTGGACAATATTCAGGATAATCTTTTTAACCGGGCAAAGAACTATAGAGAAGAAAACACCTTTGAGATTGATGATAAAAAAGCCTTTTATAAATTATATAAAAAAGCCAGGGGATTTGATAATGGTGCCTTTGTCATGGCCCATTGGTGCGGATCAGAAGAATGTGAAGAAAAAATTAAAAAAGACCTGTCCGTCACCATTCGCTGTATTCCTTTTGACAGTTCGACAGAAGAAGGAAACTGTATTTGTTGTAATAACGCAAGCTCAAGAAGGGTACTTTTTGCAAAAGCATACTAAGCATAGCTCATGATCAGGATCACCGACATACTTGATAAAATTTATGAGTACAACCCCGAAGGGGATACGGATATTATAGACCGGGCCTATATTTACTCGGCAAGGGTTCATGAAGGCCAGATGCGGCTTTCCGGAGAACCCTATCTGTCCCATCCCCTTGAGGTGGCTGATATTTTGGCAGATATGCGGCTGGATGTTGAGAGCATTGCCGCAGCCCTTCTGCATGATGTAATTGAAGATACACCTGCAACAAAAGAAGATATTGAAAAAATGTTCGGGGCGGATGTTGCCCATATTGTTTCCGGTGTAACAAAGCTTTCAGCTCTTCAAACTTCAACCAAAATAGCCCAGCAGGCAGAAAGTTTAAGGAAAATGATTCTTGCCATGGCAGATGATATTCGGGTGGTTCTGATTAAGCTTGCAGACAGAATTCATAATATGAGAACCCTGAAATATCACCCTACTCCTGAAAAACAGGCGGCCATTGCCCAGGAAACCCTGGATATCTATGCTCCTATTGCAGCACGCCTGGGGATTTTCTGGATAAAGTATGAACTGGAGGAAATTGCTTTTTATTATACTTTAAGGGACGAATATGAACGTATTGACACCCTGGTGAATAAAGCCAAGGGCGAAAAAGAAGAGTACATTAAAGAGGTCAATGAGAAACTTCATGGAAAAATGAAAGAAATGGATCTGGAATGTGAAATTAAGGGGCGGTACAAACAACATTACAGCATTTACCAGAAAATGATCTCTCAAAATCTTGAATTTGATAAAGTTTATGACATTATAGCCTTTAGAATCATTCTTGATTCGGTTCCCCAGTGTTATGCCGCCATGGGTGCCATCCATTCCATGTGGAAGCCGATTTACTATAAAATTAAAGATTATATCGGCAACCCCAAGCCCAATATGTATCAATCTATCCATACCACGGTTGTGGGTCCAAAAGGGGAGCGGGTTGAAATTCAGATCAGGACCAATGATATGGACCGGATTGCAGAATCCGGAATTGCAGCCCACTGGAGTTATAAAGAAGGCTCAAAGGTTGAGGAGAGTGCCGGAGAGCTGTTCTCCTGGATCAGAAAGCTTGTGGAAAACCAGGAAAATTATAATGACCCGGATGAATTCCTGGAAAATGTCCGTATTGATTTATACCCTGGTGAAATATATGTATTCACCCCTCTGGGCGACATCAAGACCCTGCCTAAAAAAGCCACGCCTGTAGATTTTGCTTATTTGATACATACGGAAGTCGGTGCAGCGTGTACAGGAGCAAAGGTCAACGGAAAACTTATTCCGCTCACCCATGAGCTGAAAACCGGTGATGCCGTTGAAATTATTACAACCAAAGGCCATAGCCCAAGTCCTGACTGGCTTAATTTTGTAAAAACTGTAAAGGCCAGGACTAAAATACGCTCCTGGATCAATGCCCGGGAAAAAGAGAGAAGCTTTTCTCTGGGACGCGAGATGTGTGAAAAGACATTCAGAAAGAGAAACCAGAATTTCAATGCTCTGGTCAAATCAGGAGAAATCAAAAAGGTTGCCGACACCTTTGGGTTTAAAACGATAGACGACCTGATCGCCAATGTCGGTTTTGGAAAACTTACTCCTTTGCAGATTTTGAATAAAGCCCTGCCGGAGTTTGAAAAACAGGAAGTTAAAGTAGGAAACCTTCTTCAGAAACTGGTTGGAAAGCGAAAGAAAAAAGAGAGCACAGGCATCATCGTAAAAGGGCTTGATGATATTCTTGTTAAGTTTTCAAAATGCTGCAATCCTCTTCCGGGCGATCGTATTATCGGTTATATCACCCAGGGCCAGGGGGTGACCATTCACCGGAAAGGGTGCTTAAATATCATGAAAATGAGCAATGAGCGCCAGATCGAAGTCCAGTGGAGTGATGATTTTACAGAATTTTATCCTGCCAGTATCAAGGTCAGAACGGATGACAGGTTCGGGCTTCTGGCAGATATTGCCTCTGTTATCAGTAAATACAAATCTAATATTTTAAGCGCAAAAACCGAAACCCGGGAAACAGGTGTTAGTCTGTTCTATTTTACCATCCTGGTTGAAAGCTCTGATCAGCTTCGAAAAATTATGGCAAAAATTAGAAAAGTGAAAAAAGTAACCGATGTCAAACGGATCATCCGAAACGATTAAATCATAGGAGAGCTCTATGAAAAAAATCTTTATTCTGGACACCAATGTAATTCTTCACGACAGCAGCTGTATTCACCAGTTCAAAGACAATAATATTTATATTCCCATCACGGTTATAGAAGAGCTTGATAAATTCAAGAAAGGAAATGATGTTATAAATTGTAATGCCAGGGATTTTTTACGATCCCTGGATGCATTGTCCAGTGACAAGATTTTGAATGGCGGGGTGCCGATTGATAATGGGAACGGGAAAATATCAATATTACTTGAAACGCCTTTGAATGAGAAAATAAAAGAGAATTTTAGTGAAATTACACCGGATATCAGAATATTAAATATAGCTTATTCTATTACCCAAAAGCATGATTTTAAAAATGTTATTTTTGTGACCAAAGATGTTAATTTGAGGTTAAGAGCCAGATCCATCGGCCTGAAAACAGAGAATTACAATTCAAAATATGTTGAAAACCTTTCTGACATGTATACCGGGCTTAAGGTGATAGAAAATGTCAGGGAAGATGTATTTGACGATCTTTATCAAAAGCCATATAAGACTGAAATTTCTAGGCTTGAAGCCGACGAAAAATTTTTCCCCAATGAAAATGTGATTTTAAAAAACGGGTCAAAATCGGCCTTGGCTTTTTTTAATGGGATTGATCAAACCATAAGGCGGATACAGCCAAGGGTCTGTTATGGGATTAAACCGAGAAATTCAGAGCAGACCTTTGCTTTGAATGCCATGTTGAATCCTAATATTCCCCTTGTAACCATATCCGGAAAAGCAGGTACGGGAAAAACCCTTTTGGCGCTTGCCGCAGCACTTGAAAATAAACGGTTTTACCGGCAGATTTTTGTCGCCAGACCGGTTGTTCCGCTAAGTAATAAAGACATAGGGTTTCTTCCGGGGGATGTTGCCTCTAAGCTGGATCCTTATATGCAGCCGTTGTACGACAACCTGGCTGTTATCCAGAATCATTTTAATGAGAACAATGTTTCCTCAAAACCGATAACCCAGTTGATAGAAAAAGAAAAAATCGTTATTACGCCCATCTCTTATATCCGCGGGAGAAGCATTGTAAAAGTATTTTTTATTGTTGATGAGGCTCAGAACCTGACTCCCCACGAGGTAAAGACCATCATCACGCGGGCAGGAGAAGGGACTAAAATTATTTTTACCGGAGATATTTTTCAGATAGATCACCCCTATCTTGACAGCCAGACAAACGGGCTTGCCTTTATCATTGAAAAAATGAAAGGACAAAAAGTGTATGCCCATATCAATCTTGAAAAAGGTGAACGTTCCGAGCTTGCGGAGCTTGCCTCAAAAATATTGTAAAATATAAGTACAAATATAAAGGTTCGGGCTGTTTTTTTAAACTGCCCGAACCGGAATGCTTAAATTGGAATGATGTAAAAAAGGGAAGTGATCTTAGGATGCTTTAATTACTTTTCCTGCTTTAATACAACTTGTGCACACATCTATTTTTCTAACGCAACCTTGTTTAATAACTGCGCGAACTCTTTGAAGGTTAGGATTAAATTTTCTCTTATTCAGGTTGTGGGCATGACTGACATTATTGCCAACCATTGGTTTTTTTCCGCAAATTGCACATTTTTTCGACATTTTTATACTCCTAAAAGAAAAATCTTTTTAAACAAAAATAACCTGGGATTGATACAGCAAAAATAAATAAAAGTAAAGAAAATTTTAATTTTTGTTTGCCAGCGCCCGGCACTTAGGGATTTTATTCAATGCTTCTTTGCTTTCTTTTGAATCCGGATAGGTTTCGACAAGATACTCATATCTTTTTAATGCAGCCTTATATTTTTTTGTTTTGTAATAAAAATTGGCCACATAGAGTTCATGTCCTGAAAGGTTGGTCACACATTTTTTAATATTTTCCTTTGCTTTTTGGGCATATTCACTTTCAGGGTATTGCTCGATAAGGCGGTTAAACTGAGTCAGGCTGTTTTTAGCAGGGGTGTGGTCCCTGTCTATCGTATCCAGCTGGTTAAACCAGCAAAGTCCGATTCTGTAAACCACATAGGGAATGGCTTCATTCTTCGGGTGCATTCTTTCAAATTCTTCATAGGCGATAATTGCTTCATCATACTCTTCAAGATGATAATGGGAATCGGCAATTTTGAGCTCGGCTAAAATGGCATACTTACTGAACGGATACCAGTCCTTCAAGTCTGTATAGGCTTTTACCGCAGTTTTATAGTCTCCTGAAACAAAGGCAGAAGACCCTTCGGAAACAAGCTCGCCGGCATTTTTTTCCATTTCATGTGACGTTTCAAACAAAGCGCATCCGGAAAGAAGCAAAACAATTGTAAAAAATAAAAATAGTTTTTTCATAATTATAGGTTCTCAATAAAATGTTCTGCAGAAACAGCAGCAATAGCAGCATCGCCTACCGCCGTTGATATTTGCCTTAAAGGGGTGTCTCTTACATCGCCGACAGCATATACTCCCGGAACAGATGTTTGCATGTTTGCATCAGATCGAATAAATCCGAATTTATCTGTTTCAACGGAATTATTCAAAAAAGAGGCGTTTGGTAAAATACCGACCCATATAAAACAGCCGTCCGCCTTTATGGTTTTTTCTTCATTGGTTTTTACATTTTTTACCTTGACACTCTCCACACCGAAAAAGCCTTCTACTCCGGTTGGAACACTGTCCCAGACAAGTTCAAGTTTATCATTTGCAAAGGCACGTTCCTGTAGTATTTTAGTGGCTCTCAGCTCATCTCTCCGGTGAACCAGATAGACTTTTTTTGCAAATTTTGTCAGGTAGATAGCCTCCTGGACTGCCGTGTCTCCCCCCCCAATTGCAACCACTGTTTTTTCCTTGAAAAAAGGTGCATCACATGTGGCACAAAAAGAAATGCCTTTTCCCATAAATTTATCTTCACCAATGCCAAGTTTTTTCGGTGAGGCTCCAGATGCAATGATGAGAGCTTTGGCTGTGATAGTCTTGTCCTTTAAAACAATTTCTTTTAATTCTTCGGAAAGATTGAGAGAGTGGACCTCTGCCGTTTCAATTTTCAGTCCCAGTTCTTCCGCCTGGACTTTCATTTTTTCAGCAAGATCAAACCCTGAAATACCTTCGGGAAAACCAGGGTAGTTTTCTATCCAGTCGGTCACCAGGATCTGACCGCCCGGTACGACTTTTTCTAATAAAAGGACATTCATCCTTGCCCTGGCGGCATAGATTCCTGCTGTCAGACCGGCAGGGCCTGCACCAATAATTACAAGGTCATAGTCAGTCGTTGTCATTATAATCTCCCCCTAGATGACGCCTTTGATAGTTTCCTCAAGTTTTTCTTTGGCAACCATTCCGGTGATCTGATCCGCTATTTCTCCGTTTTTAAAGAAAATCAGGGTAGGAATTGCCTGAACACCATATTTGCTGGGGCTGACTGGATTTTCATCAACATTTATTTTTACAAAAGCCATTTTGTCGCCATACTCTTTTTCAAGGGCATCAACTGTGGGGGCAATGGCTTTACAAGGACCACACCAGGGTGCCCAGAAATCTACCATTACAGGTTTATTTGATTTGAGAACTTTATCCTCAAAGGAATCATCATCAAGTTCAATTATATTTTGTGTCATGCTAACCGTCCTAAATTTATGTTTATGGTTTAAAAAATATCTTGTAAATATATGTTCTTATTCATTCTTTGTCAATTAATCAAATGCTGTTCGAATAAATAAGGGGCAAATGCTTTTGATGATTTAATAAAAGCTGTTTTACCCCTTAAATTCGTATTGACAAGTATATTAAATTTTACCAGTTTTCAGCCAGCAGCTCAAAATGAGCCTGTGGATGGACACAAGCCGGGCACATTTCAATGGCTTCTTCTCCTTCATGAACATATCCGCAGTTTCTGCATCTCCATTTTGTACTGCTCTTTTTTTTAAATACCATTCCCGTTTCAACATTGGCAGCCAGTTCTGCATATCTTTTCTCATGTTGTTTTTCTGCCACAGCAATCATTTCAAAAACAAGAGCAATGGCATCAAAGCCTTCTTTCCTGGCAGTTGCGGCAAAATCAGGATACATCTCTGTCCATTCATATTCCTCTCCTGCTGCAGCCGCTTTGAGATTTTCAAGGGTTGTTCCGATCACACCTGCGGGAAATGCACCTGTGATCTCAATTTCTCCGCCTTCAAGAAATTTGAAAAATCGTTTGGCATGTTCTTTTTCCTGGTTGGCGGTTTCTGTAAAAATATCAGAAATTTGAACAAAGCCTTCCTTTTTCGCTGCACTGGCAAAATAAGTATACCGGTTTCTTGCCTGGGATTCACCAGCAAATGCGGTTAACAGGTTTTTTTCAGTTTGGGTTCCTTTTAAGTTTGTCATAAATCTTTCCTCCTTTTATTATTTAAAGACCGATGTTATGAATTTATTCATTTCATCAAAGCTGATTTTTTCAACTCTTGCCCTTCCAATTTTTTCAAGGAAAACGTAAAAAAGGTCGTTGCCCTGTTTTTTTTTATCTTTACCGGCAGCGCCGATAATTTTTTTTGCATTATAATCAAGGGTTATTGGCAGATTAAGATCATGTAAGAGTGAACGGATTCTTGAAACATCTCCCTGGTTTATCAGCTGTCTGGCCTGAGAAAATCTGGCTGCAGCTACCATTCCCATGGCGACAGCTCTTCCATGACCTGCTTTTTCTATCTTTTCAATGGCATGGCCAATGGTGTGACCGAAATTGAGTTTTCTTCTTTCACCGGATTCTTTTTCATCCTGCTGGACTACTTGGGATTTGATTCTTAAGGAATCTGCGACAAGCCTGAAAATGGTGTCATAATCAAGAGCAAGGGCTTTTTGTTTATTGTTTTCGATAAAATCAAACATGTCGGCATTTGAAATCAACGCGTGTTTAACGATTTCAGCAAGCCCGTTTGAAATTTCATTTTTCGGCAGGGTGTTTAAAAGGTCAATATCACAAATGACAAATTCGGGCTGGTTAAAGACCCCCACCATGTTTTTATAGGAATCCAGATTAACCCCGTTTTTTCCGCCAATACTGGCATCAACCTGGGACAAAAGAGAGGTGGATACAAATCCGAAGTTTACCCCCCTTAAAAAGGTAGAAGCCGCAAATCCTGTAATATCACAGACAATACCACCACCGATTCCCACAATAAAGCTATCACGGTCACAGGAATGATGGATAAGCTCTTTGAGTATGGTTTCAACGGTTGCAAGGGTTTTAATCCCTTCTCCGGTGCCAATGGTGATGACGGGAACATTCGGGAAATCTTTTTGATAATATTTTTTTATATTTTCATCTGTGACAATAATTGTTTGGGTGGAAGGCAAGTAGTTTTCCAGGTTTTTAAGGCTTTCTCCCACATAGATGGAAGAAAGCTTTAACTGGCCTTTAACATGGAATGTTTCCATTATTATTTCTTAATAATTGCATGGATGGCGTTCATTTTTTCCATAACGGTAACAAACTGATCAGGATATAAAGATTGTGCCCCATCGCTCATGGCTTCTTCCGGGTTGTTGTGAACTTCAATCATTACGCCATCAGCACCTAAGGCTGCTGAGGCATAGGCAAGGGGAATAACCTGGTCTCTGACACCGGCTGCATGGCTGGGATCAACAATGATGGGAAGATGGCTTTCTTTTTTTGCTGCCGGCACAACAGACAGATCCAGCGTGTTTCTGCTGTGTCTGACAAAGGTCCTTACCCCTCTTTCACAAAGAATGATATTGGTGTTGCCTTCTTCCATAATATATTCAGCCGCCATGAGCCACTCCTGAAGTGTGGCCGACATCCCTCTTTTTAAAATTACAGGTCTGTCGGATTTTCCGGCGCGTCTTAAAAGACTGAAATTCTGCATGTTTCTGGTACCAATCTGAACAACATCAGCATATTCTTCAACAAGATTAAAGTTTTCAACATCCATGACTTCCGTTACAATGGGCAAGCCTGTTTCTTCCCGTGCTTTTGCTAAAAACACAAGACCTTGTTTTCCAAGTCCCTGGAAAGAATAAGGAGAGGTTCTCGGCTTAAACGCACCCCCTCTGAATAATTTTGCACCGGCATCTTTAACAGATTTTGCAATAGATAGAACTTGGTTCTGGCTTTCAACAGCACAGGGGCCGGCAATTACAGGAAAGCTTCCATTGCCGAAAACAGCATCCCCAACTTTAATGTGGGTATTTTCCTGCTTAAACTCTCGGCTGACAAGTTTATACGGTTTTGTCACCGGAATAACCTCCTTTACACCGTCAAGCCCTAAAAAATGGGCGGCATCGACAGAACCCTTATTGTGCAGAATTCCGATGGATACCCTGTCTCCTCCGGGTATGGGGCGAGCGGTGTAACCTCTTCTTTCAATTGCATTTACCGCAGCTTTAATTTTTTCTTCGCTTGTGCCTTTTTCCATTACGACTAACATTGTTTTCCTCCATTTGATTTTGTATCAGTATTCAACCGTTTGAGCAATAAAAAAGGCTGTAGGTTTTTACAGCCCTAAAATAGGAAAAGGCTGCAATGTTTGCCCGCAGCCTTTTTGTTTTAAGTTATGGTTTTATTTTTCAGGGTAGACTGCTGCTACAGGTATTTTTGCGCCACCATCGCCAAAGTGGGAAACCTGCCGCAGTGTTTTTGTCGACTTGTTGCTGCCCAATATTTGTTTCTATATACAAGAACATCGTAATGTGGAATTATACGCAATCAAATTTTTTTGTCAATAAAAATAATAAAGGATTTAAAGTATTGTTTGATTTTAGGGTGTCGTCAGGATACACTTTTGTCGGTTCAAATAAAATTGGCAGCAGGGAATATGAAAATCAAAGTAATCATAGCAGATGATCATACCATTGTTCGGGAAGGACTGAAAAGTCTTCTTGAAAAAAAGGGAATTGATGTCATTGATATTGCAAAGAATGGCCGTGAAGCCATATCTCTTGCAAAAGCGCATCAGCCCGATGTTGTGCTGATGGATATTTCAATGCCGGATCTCAATGGCGTGGAAGCAACGGCAGCTATTCGGCGGGCAGTTCCAAAGACTAAGGTCATTGCTCTTTCCATGCATTCCAGTAAGAAAATGATAGATAAGATGGTTGCATCCGGTGCATCAGGATACGTCCTAAAAGAGTCTGCATTTGATGAATTGTATGATGCCATAAAGGAAGTTAATAAAGACAATTTTTATTTAACTCCATCCATTGCCAGGATGTATGGGGGCAGCAAGGGTAAAATGGTTAAAGATATCGATGATATGCCGAAATTCAAAGAAATTTCAAAAAAAGAACGGGAAGTTCTTCAACTGGTTGCAGAGGGGAAAAAAACCAAGAATATTGCTGAAAAACTGTGCGTCAGTATCAAAACAATAGAAACCCACCGCGCAAGTATCATGAAAAAACTCGGTATTTCTACTATTGCCGGGCTGACAAAATTTGCAATTAAAGAAGGGATTATTTCCCTGGAGTAAAAAAAGTTTAATTTTTTTCAAAAATCAGGGTTTTCCCTGATTGAAAAATTCTTATAGTTTTATTATATTAAAAGTTGTTTGAATTAATATAGAATATTAATTGGTTATAAAATAGGGTGGGAAAATGGAACATATTCAATTAAAAGGTGAAGCTCCCGATGTGATGGAAGCGATTGCAGGTGGAATGGCTCATGATTTTAATAATCTTTTAGCCGAAATTAAAGACAGAGCATCGCTGATGATGAATAGTGTAGAACCTTCTGATCCGCTTTACCAACATATTATAGAAATCATCCGCTGTATTGATAAAGGCTCTGAAATTGCAAACCAGTTACTTGGTTTTGCAAAAGTTGATGGGTATTCTACCAGCTCTATTGATATGAACCGGCTGGTTCGAAAAGCAGTGGAAAATCTTGATCTTAAGGGAAAAAGAATTGTTTTGGATGTGGACCTTGACTCAAAACCCCTGATCGTTGAAGCAGATTCTGATAAAATCAATCAGGTTCTTATAAGTATTGTCGACAATGCATTACAGGCCATGCCAAGGGGTGGGAAACTTTCCGTTGTCACGGAATCCACCACTATTTTAAATGGAAGTGCAGGCTCTTATGGGTTAAACACCGGATTTTTCGTAAAAATTACCATAACAGATACCGGTATCGGGATGGAAAAAGATGTGTTGGAGAATATTTTCACTCCTTTTTATTCCACAGACCAGGAACGCTATCCTGAGAAAAAGGGACTGGGGTTAACCTTTGCCAAAGGAATTATTCAGAATCATAACGGGGTCATTGATGTGTGGAGTTCTCCAAAGATTGGATCTTCTTTTTCCATTATTTTACCTTTAAAGGAAACGACAGATAATATAGATATCCCTGCTGAAGATGAAAAGCTGGTTTTGGGGAATGAATCGGTTCTTCTGATTGATGACGAGGAAAGGATTCTGACGATTGGACGAGAAATTTGTAAGGCGCTTGGGTATAGTGTAATAACTGTAGCTTCCGGAGAAGAAGCAATAAGAATTTATAAAGAGAAAAAAGAAGAGATCAACCTTGTTGTTCTTGATATGATTATGCCGGAAATGAACGGACTTGAGACATTCCTGAAACTCAAGAAACTAAATCCCGATATTAAGGTGTTGCTTTCAACAGGGTATTCCATTGATGAAAAGGTCCAGGAAATGCTCAGACAAGGGTGCAAAGGGTATATTCTGAAACCTTACAGTGTTATCGATTTTTCTCATAAATTAAGAGAAGCTTTAGAATTGTAGACTTTCCAAAAAACTTGCAGGCAGCAGTGGAAACTGCTGCCTGCAAGTTTTGTTTTTCAAACACATTCAATCCTTGACGCTATTCTTTTATTTTGGATACTTTAATTGCAAGATCCTGAAGCTGTGCCGTTGCTGCTTTTGACGGTGCTTCCGTCAGAAGGCAGGTTGCTTTCTGTGTTTTTGGAAAGGCAATGACATTTCTGATAGAGTCTTCTTTGCACAACAGCATCATCAGCCGGTCGAGCCCGAATGCGATTCCGCCATGGGGTGGCGCCCCGGATGCCAGGGCATTTAAAAGAAACCCGAACTTTTCATTGGCTTCGGTTTCATCAATTCCAAGACAATCTAACACTTTTGACTGAAGTTCGGCAGAATGGATACGTATACTTCCGCCGCCGATTTCAATTCCGTTCAACACCAGGTCATAGGCCCTTGATTTAACCGCAAGAGGATTGGAAGAAAGCTTTTCAATATCTTCCTCAAGAGGTGCGGTGAATGGATGGTGAAGGGCTTGATAGCGTTTTTCTGTTTCATCATACTCAAGTAAGGGGAAGAGGGTCACCCAGGTAAATTCATAGGTATCATCAGAAATCAGCTCAAGCCGTTTTGCCAGTTCATTTCTTAACTGGCCAAGGGCTTCATTTGTGATTTTCGGCTGGTCTGCCACAAAGAAAACAATATCCCCGGGTTCAAGCTCAAGTCGTTTTCTTAAGGTCTCTTTTTCTTCATCGGTGAAGAATTTTACTATGGGAGACTGCCATCCCTCTTCTTTTATCTTAATCCAGGCAAGCCCCTTTGCTTTATATACAGCAGTAAAATCCGTCAGTTCGTCAATCTGTTTTCTGGTAAAGCTCGCGCATCCTTTTGCATTAATGGCTTTAACAAGCCCACCGTTTTTCACCACGTTTGCAAACACTTTGAACCCGGCATTTTTTACAATATCCGAGATATCACATAATTCCAGGCCAAATCGCAGGTCAGGCCTGTCCAGACCAAATCTTGCCATGGCTTCATCGTAGGTGATCTGTGAGAATGGTGTGACAAGGTTAATATCCAGCACTTTTTTGAAGATAGCGGTTATCATGCCTTCGGCAATTTCCATAACCTGCTGCTCCTCAACAAAAGAAAGCTCCATATCGATCTGGGTAAACTCGGGCTGCCGGTCCGCTCTTAAATCTTCATCCCTGAAACATTTGACAATCTGATAATATTTGTCAAAACCTGCGATCATCAATAATTGTTTGAAAAGCTGGGGAGACTGAGGCAAGGCATAAAATTCCCCTTGATTGACCCTCGAAGGAACTAAGTAATCCCTTGCTCCCTCAGGTGTACTTTTGGTCAAAAAAGGTGTTTCAATATCCACAAACCCGTTATTATCAAGATAGTTCCTGACAGCTATGGTGGCCTTATGTCTTGCCAGAATATTGTTTTTCAGCTGGGGTCGTCTTAAATCCAGGTATCTGTACTGTAACCGAATGGATTCCGATGCTTCCACCCGGTCTTCGATCTGGAATGCCGGGGTTTTGGCCCTGGAGAAAATACGAAGCTCGTTTATCAGAACTTCAATGGCACCGGTTTTCATATTCGGATTGAGCATATCATCGGGTCGAGCAATGACTTTCCCCTTTACACCAAGGACATATTCGTTTCGAAGTTTCTGGGCTTTTTCATGAATTTTTTTTGAGACTTCCGGGTTAAAAACGATCTGAGTGATACCTTCTTTGTCCCTTAAATCAACAAAAATAACCCCTCCGTGATCACGACGGTGCTGAACCCAGCCCATTAAGACAACATCCTTATTAATATCGGTGTCTCTTAATTGGCAGCAATGATGTGTTCTTTTTAAATCTCCTAGTAAATCTGTCACGTAATATTTCCTCTAGTTTATTTTTTTAATATCTTGATCAGTTCAGGAATCAGAGTTTCAAGGCTAAGTGAAACCTGCTCTTTTGTATTCATGTTTCTTAAAATAATGGTATTTTCAGTCAGCTCATTTTCTCCCGCAATCAATACATATTGGGTATTGAGTTTATTTGCCCGTTTCATAAGGGCTTTCATGCTTTTCCCCCTGAAATCCATTTCTGTACGGATGCCGGCCTGATTCAGCTTGCAGGACCAGAGATATCCTTTTTCCATGGCCGTATCGCCTAAAGATACGATAAACAGATCAAGAGGCTTTTCTTCAGGTGCTTTATCAATCTGTTCCATGACCTCAACCAGACGGTCAAATCCAATGGCAAATCCAATCGCAGGGGTTTGCGGTCCGCCCAGTTCTTTGACAAGGCCGTCATATCTGCCACCGCCGGCAACAGCACTTTGTGCACCAAGGGTGGTGGTCTGAATTTCCCAGGCGGTTCGGGTATAGTAATCCAGACCGCGTACAAGGGATTTGTCTACAATAAAATCAACACCTTGTTTTTCAAGGGTTGCTTTCACTGTGTTAAAATGGTCTTCACACTCTTTGCAGAGACAATCCAGGGTTGCAGGTGCATCAGCAATCGCTTCTTTACAATCTAATACTTTACAGTCAAGAATCCTTAACGGGTTCTTGTCCATCCTTCTTGTGCAATTGTCACAAAGACGGCTTTTTTTTGATTCAAGAAAGTCTAAGAGTGCCTTTTGAAAGGAAGGTCTGCATTTGGGGCATCCAAGGGAGTTAATATGTGCAGAAAGTCCGCTCAGGCCAAGACGTTTAAATAATTCGTTTAAAAGATAAATCAATTGGCTGTCGATATAGGCGGATTCTACTCCAAATATTTCCGCATCAATCTGATAAAATTGACGGTATCTTCCTTTTTGGGGTCTTTCCCTTCTGAACATGGGGCCGATCATGAAAAATTTTCTGACAGGATCAGTGGCATACATTTTATGCTGGATATAAGATCTGACAATAGAGGCAGTGGCTTCCGGCCGCAATGTCAGTTTGTCTCCTTTTCTGTCCGGAAAGGTGTACATCTCTTTTTCAACGATATCGGTTACTTCACCGATGCTTCTGGCAAAAAGTTCTGTTTTTTCCAGGATGGGAATCCGGATTTCTTTAAACCCGAATGCTTCAAATAAACATGTTGCCTCTTTCTCTACTTTTTGCCAGAGGGGAATATGCTTCGGCAGTATATCTCTAAACCCTCGTATGGTCTGCATTATTTTTTCTTTAACCTAAAAATTATTATCAAAATTTAAAACAACCGTTATTTATAGATTAAAATCAGGGTGTTAGTCAATACGTAAAATGATGTTTCAATAAATTGTTATTTTCTGATTTTAATCGAGTTAGCATGGGCGGCCAGCCCTTCGGTTTCAGCCAGTCGGATCACATCGTCGGCTTCCTTTTTAAAGGCAGCTTTTGAATAATGAATTAAACTGGTTTTTTTTGTGAAATGCTCAACACTTAAAGCTGAAGAGAATCTTGCTGTCCCGGCAGTCGGCAGGACATGGTTGGGCCCTGCAATATAATCTCCCATGGGTTCAGGGGTGTATGGCCCTAAGAATAAGGCGCCGGCATTCTGTATCCGGTCAATATAATCAAAGGGATCTTTGACAATCAGCTCAAGATGCTCAGGCGCAAGACGATTTGAAAGTTCGATTCCGGTTTCAATATCCGGCACCAGCATAATGGCACCGAAATGATCGATGGACTGCTTTGCTATATCTTTTCTGGGCAGTTTTTTAATCTGTATTTCAAGGGCGTCGGCCGTATTTTGGGCAAGGTCTTGTGAATCTGTTACAAGTATGGAAGAGGCCATGGTATCGTGTTCAGCCTGGGAAAGGAGATCTGCTGCTAAAAATTGGGGATTGGCATGTTTATCGGCAATGATCAATATTTCACTGGGGCCTGCAATCATATCAATTCCTACTATGCCCGCAACAATTTTTTTGGCAAGGGTCACATAAATATTTCCAGGACCGACAATCACATCCACTTTTGGAACGGTTGGGGTTCCATAGGCTAAAGCCCCTATAGCCCAGGCACTGCCGGCCTTAAAAACTGAAGTAATACCAATTTTTTGGGCCGCGGCAAGAATGTGCGGATTGATTTCACCGTTTTCCATTGGAGGGGTCATAAGATTAATGGATGAAACACCCGCTGTTTTTGCAGGGATTCCTCCCATTAATACAGATGACACAAGAGGTGTTTTCCCTCCCGTTGCACCTGGCGCATAAATACCTGCTGCACCCACGGGTTTTACAAGCTGCCCGACCATGACACCGTTTCTAGGTGTGTCAATCCAGGAGTTTTCTTTCTGTTTTAAATGAAAATATTCCAGTTGATTGACAGATCGGTCAAGGGCTTTTAAAAATGACATATCAACATTTTTTAATGCGATTTCAAATTCTTTTTGAGTAACCCTCAATGAGTCAATGGTGACCTTGTTTGAATCAAATTTGTTGGTGTATTCAACAAGGGCCTCGTCTCCCCTTTTTTTGACATCTTCAAGATAGGCTTCAACCGTTTCATAATCCTGTTTTGAGAACCCTAAGCCACGTTCTATGGTATCTTTTACTCTTTTTTCTGCACTCTTGGAAGGATATTGATATGTTTTCATTTTTTTATTATTCCAAAAAAAGTATAGTTTATATTGCAATGATCATATGGCTTTTAAATACTGATAAATTTCAGACACATATAATACTTTGGCCCTTTTTATAGCAAAAGAAAGTCTATAAAGCCATCAAATAAATTTGAACAGGGTTATTTCAGGAAAGGTTCCAAGCCTTAAGGGTGGTCCCCAGTATCCGGTCCCCTGGCTGACATAAAGCTGTGTGTTTTGATAGTGGTACACCCCTTTCACAAACGGGTGTTTAAGCCTGATAAAATAATTAAACGGGAAATACTGACCGCCATGGGTGTGACCGGATAATTGCAGATCAAATCCTGCTTGTGAGGCCCTGTAAATACTTTTGGGCTGATGGGCACACAGCAGTTTGAAACTGTTTTCAGGGCATCCTTGAATAGCTTTTTCGGGGCTTGACACATGATCCTTGAAGAAGCTTCCTGCCCTGATATCTGTCACGCCTGCAAGGGTTAATAGTCCGTTGTTGTATTCGATTACCCGGTGTTCATTGATGAGCGGTTCAAACCCTAACAGCTTTACTTCATGAAGCCATCGTTTTGCACCGGAATAATACTCATGGTTGCCTGTGACAAAATATTTTCCAAGGGGTGTGTAAAGGTCCATCAAAGGGGAGACGTCAAGGGCAAGATCCTGCGGAGACCCGTCTGCAAGATCTCCTGTAAAAACAACAAGATCGGCTTTCAGGGTGTTGATTGTATCACAGACACGCTTAACATAATTGTATTTGATGGTGGAGCCCACATGAAGATCTGTAAACTGAACAATTTTTAACCCTTTTAAGTTTTTGAACGCTTCTTTTAATTTGATATCAATCTGAACAACTTTTGGCTCTCGCAGAGCAGAGAAATATCCAAAGGCTGCGGCAGATGTGCTCAATGCAGTGATTGTTAACCCTGAAGCCTTAAACAAAAATCCTCTTCTTTCCGGGTTAAAAAAGGGCGCTTTCTTCGGTTTTATAAAGAGCTGTTTTATTTTTAATGCTATCAGGGAAATGATGATCAGAAGATCACGGAAAAAAGAAAGACAAAAAAAGTAACTGACAAGCCCAAGCGATGTATATCCAACCCAGGCTAAACTTTGTGAAATATCCGGGTAAATAAAGTTGACACGTAAATAAAGATGCACCATCAAAGAGACAAGGGAAAGAATAAGAATGAGCCAACACCATAGCGCAGCCCTTTTGTTTAAAAGAGACGGGATTAAACGGAAACCGGCGTAAAGGTAAATGATAAAAAGAACGCTGCTGAAAATGAAAAAGAAGGCCATTTGGTTATTTTAAATATTGACAGGTTTAAGTTATAGTTGAAAAAGTAAGGGCAGAAAATCCGCCCCTACTTTTAGGATATTATGAAGTACTGTTAAAATTTGAGCGTTTCTGACAATTCTTCAGGAGTAAAATCCCACGTTGTATTATGAGGAGGAAATGTCTCATTAAACATTTCAGGGAGCTGATCATCAACTTTAGTGAATCCGGCTTTTCTGTTGAATTCCTTTTCATTATTCAGCGTGGATTTTCCAAGGGCAACAACATCATCCGGTGTGAGCGTCAGTCCATATCTGGCATTCAGCATGTCGACGATGGTTGGAACCCCGTCTTCATTGTCCAGCACGGCAAAGGCAATAAACAGACATAATCCTGCGGAATCAATGGCTGCTGTGGCGATCTGAAGGTTCTGGGAAAGCTCGACATTGCCTTTTTTTTTGCAGGGGTCAATGGTCCCGCCGACACTTAAAATGTTGGCTGTAACACCGTACCCAGCCGTATGATCCGCCCCCATGGGAGTTGTGGCATAAGTGACCCCTTGGCCTTTACAGGATCTTGGGTCATAGGCCGGAAGGGACTGCTTTTTCACCACAGGTACCCTGTCCACACCAAGAGCATCGCCAGTGAACACGGCACCATTACCGATGATTTTTCCTTCAGGCGCATAATCACCCACTTTTGAGAGCAGTTCAATGGCTGCCTTTCCGTCTCCCCATGGAATCATGCCGCCTTCCATGGCAATACCTATAGCGACACCCATTTCAATGGTATCAAGGCCGAAATCATCACAAAGTCTGTCCAGCATGGCGATATCGTCGAGTTCTTTGATGGTGGTATGAGCACCAAATGCCCAGATGGTTTCATATTCAAACCCGGTAGTGAGAAACTTGCCATCTTTGTCATGGTACACATTGGAACACTTAATCACGCAACCCGGATGGCATCCCTCGGTTGTAACACCGCCTCTTTGTTCAATGAGTTCAGCCATTTTTTCACCGCTGATATCCTGGGCATGCTCAAACCGGCCGGATCGAAAGTTCTTGGTAGGAAATGCACCGGCTTCATTGATCACATTTACCAACACTGCTGTGCCAAGGGCAGGCAGGCCTTGGCCGGATACTGGATGACTTCTTAACATCTCCACCCATTTTTTATTGGCGGCTTTAAAAGCCTCTGGATCTTTAATTTCAACACGGGGGGCGCCTTTGTCATCCACGACGATGGCTTTGATTTTTTTGGATCCCATGACAGCACCCAGTCCGCCCCTGCCGTGGGCACGTCCCGGTCTTCCGTTCAAATCCGCCTGGTTCATACTGGCGCTTTTGAGGCATTGTTCACCTGCCTGGCCAATACTGATAACAGCAACATTTTTACCGTATTTTTGCCATAATTTTTCCATCACTTCATAATTACCCGCATTCACAAGATCTCCTGCCGGCAGAATTTGGACACCATCATTGTTAATCACAATAATGCTGAAGTCATCCCCATCCGGCTTATCTTCAAGAACCAGAGCGGCAATGCCCAGCCTTGCAAGTTTCTGGGAAGCATATCCGCCGGAATTACTCTCTTTGATGCCACCTGTCAGCGGTGATTTGGCCCCGGCTGACAATCTGCCTGAATTGGCTGCGGGGGACCCGGTAAGAAGTCCCGGGGAAAAGATCAGTTTGTTTGCTTTTCCAAGCGCATGACAGATCGCCGGCACTTCATCCAGAATCATTTTGGATGTGAGTGCCCGGCCTCCTAAACCTGCATAAGCTTCCGGTACTTCTTCAAACCCAAAGGTTTTTTCTTTTGTGTTTACTCTTAAAAGTTTTCCCATTTTCCCCTCCTTGACTAAGTGGTCAAGTAAAAATAAATTACGGCGCAATCCGTACAATTTGTTTTTACTTGCCTCCTAAGGTTAATAAAAAACAATTATTTTCTTTTTTTTCGTCGTTTTTTTCTGCCGGGTGGTGCCATTTTTACCAGTCGGGGTTCAAATTTCGCCACAGTTTCAACAAGATCCTTTTGTTGATCCATGACAACTTCAATATTTTTATATGCCATGGGTATTTCATCAAGTCCAGCAGAAATTAACGTCACCTCTTTTTTTTGTAAAATTTTTTGTAAATCTTTAAAACTGAATCGTTTCATGGCAGCATTCCGGCTCATTTGCCGACCAGCTCCATGAGCGGCTGAATTTAAAGAGTCATCATTTCCAAGTCCCCTGACAATAAATCCCGGATCAGCCATGGATCCGGGGATGATACCCAAAACGCCTTTGTCAGCAGGAGTTGCCCCTTTGCGATGGACAATCACGGAGTGTAATCCGATTTTTTCCTTCCAGGCAAAATTATGATGATTTTCTATTGTTGCAATTGATTCCTCCCCAAGAAAGCTTAACACGGCAGTATGAATAATTTCATGGCTGGCAGATGCATACCTTCCCATCAGCTCCATGGCTTTGAAGTATTCAATGCCTTCCCCTTTTTTCATGTCCAGCCAGGCAAGATTGTTTAACGGTTTGCCAAGTTCAGGATGTAGTCTTTTTGCAAGATTTGAATAATGGTCTGCAATCCTGGCACCTGCACCCCTGCTGCCCGAGTGGGTCAAAAACGCGATATATTCTCCTGCCGTTAAACCGATGTCATCTTGGGTCAGGTAGAGCCTGCCGAATTCTGCAAAATGGTTTCCTGATCCACTGGTTCCCAGTTGTTTATGGGCCTTGTCTTTTAATGACTTAACGACATGGCTGAATGTCCAGTCTTCATCCATGACGCGATGCTGCCTGGGGCGAGAAAACTCTTCCCCCACACCAAATTTTGTCTGGGTTTCAAGGGCCTGTCTGAAGACCTGTTTATGGGTCTGATAATTTTTGAAAGGTATGGGAAGCACAGACATTTTCATCCGGCAGGCTATGTCAACTCCCACAGCGTATGGAATAATAGCATCCTTGACCGCCAGCACACCACCGATGGGAAGCCCGTATCCCAAATGGGCATCCGGCATTAACGCACCTTTGACGGAAACAGGCAGACTTATTGCATCTTCCATCTGCGATATGGCAGCAGGATCAAGGTCTTTCCCAAAAATGGTATACTTTGCCTTTTTTGTCATACGATTGGTGCTTTTTTTCTTAAGAAAGACTGCCTGAATCTGACAGTTCAAGAAGCCCTTCAAGGTCTTTAATTAAAATGGTTTTGGTCTGTACTTCAATATAAGAAGAAGTCATCATTTTTTTAAATATTCTGGAAACAGTTTCAGGCGTGGTGCCGATCAGGTTGGACAATTGTGCCTTTGATATGGGAAGGATCACTTGTTTTTTGTTTTTCTGTTCTTTGGAAAGTGTGAGAATATAGGCGGCAAGCCTGGCAGGGACTTCTTTTAAACTTAAGTTTTCAATCTGCATGGTGAATTCCCGAAGCCGCTTAGATAAATCTGCAAGCAGTGTCATCCCAAGTCCTGGTGTTGCAGTAATCAAATCTACAAATTTATTCCTGGGAAGGAAAATAATGACAGATTTTTCAAGGGCCATGGAAGAGGCGGGGAAATTTTTTCCTTCAAAAACCGGGACCTCCCCAAAGGTGTGGCCGGGGCCGTAAATATGAAGAATCTGCTCTTTGCCTTCAAAGGAAAGTTTGAAAACTTTAATCTTTCCTTTTTCAACTATATAAAGCCCGTCTCCCTTATCTCCTTCATGGAAGATGATCTGGCCTCTGTTAAACTTAAGTGTTGAGGCAATGGATGATATTTTTTCCAGGTGTTCCTCGGACAGGCCTGAAAAAAGAGGGATGGCTTTTAATTTTTTAATAATATATAATTCTCCAGTTAACTTTCGAAAATAATTAAAAAATTTTTAAAATCAAAAAAAATCAAAAAAAGTAAGATTACTTGATCCAGGTCAAGGATTTATATCCTTTTTTATAATAATTTCAAACCAGGATGTAAAGATTAATTGTTCATTAACTATAATATAAGGAGAAAGTAACATGTTTTGTTTTCAATGTCAGGAAACAGCGAAAAATCAAGGGTGCACCATTAAAGGTGTTTGCGGAAAAGAAAATGATACAGCTAACCTTCAGGATTTGTTGATTTTTAACCTCAAAGGAATCGGGGTTATTGCAAGCGCGGCCAAGGCAAAAGGTTCAGCAACTCCCAAAGATGCCGCTCTGTTTGTTGCCCAGGCTTTATTTACCACTATTACAAATGCAAATTTTGATGAAGAAAAATTGGTTGACTGGGTTCAGCAGGCGCAAAAAGTTAAAAAAGAGCTTTATGAAAGTGTGAAGGATCAAGTGGGGTCGGATCTTCATGAAAGTGCCACCTGGTATTCCGATGATGTGGGTTCCTTTGGTGCCAAGGCACAAGCCGTAGGTGTCCTTGCCACTGAAAATGAGGATGTCAGATCTCTTCGTGAGCTTCTTATCATCGGGTTAAAAGGGATTGCCGCTTATGCAGATCATGCATCGGTTCTGGGTGTAGAAAAAGATGAAATTTTTGATTTCATGTTTGAGGCCCTTGCGTCCACCACCCAGGATCTCTCCGTGGATGAAATGGTGGGCATGGTACTCAAGGCTGGTGAAGTGGCAGTTACCACCATGGCAGCCCTTGATGAAGCCAACACAACTGCCTATGGCCATCCGGAACTGACCGAAGTGAATCTCGGTGTTGGGTCTAATCCTGGAATACTGATCTCGGGACATGATCTTAAAGATTTGGAAGAACTTTTAAAACAGACAGATGGAACCGGCGTGGATGTATATACCCATGGTGAAATGCTTCCGGCCAATTCTTATCCTGCTTTTAAAAAGTTTGCCTACCTTAAAGGTAACTATGGAAGCTCATGGTGGCACCAGAATGAGGATTTTGAATCCTTTAACGGTCCTGTTCTCATGACTACCAATTGCATTATCCCCATGAAAAAGAAAAATACTTACAAGGACAGGGTCTTTACCACTGGCGTGGTCGGCTATCCAGGGATAAAACATATTGCAGACAGGGTGAATGGCGGGGCCAAGGATTTTTCTAAAATTATCGAGCTTGCCAAAACCTGCAACGCACCGGAAGAAATTGAAACAGGAAAAATTGTTGCCGGGTTTGCCCACAACCAGGTATTGGCCCTTGCGGACAAGGTAGTTGATGCCGTAAAATCAGGCGCTATCAAACGCTTTATTGTCATGGCCGGTTGTGATGGCCGTCAAAAAGGAAGAAATTATTTTACCGAAGTGGCTGAAAAATTGCCTAAGGATGCCGTAATCCTGACTGCCGGATGTGCAAAATACAGGTACAATAAACTGGATCTGGGCGATATCGGCGGAATCCCAAGGGTACTTGATGCCGGACAATGCAACGATTGTTATTCACTTGTCGTCATTGCACTTAAACTCCAGGAAGCCTTTGGTCTTGATCATATTAACGATCTGCCGATTTCTTTTGATATTGGATGGTATGAACAAAAGGCCGTAGCCGTTCTTTTAGCCCTTCTGCATCTGGGTGTCAAAGGTATCCGACTTGGACCCACACTGCCGGCTTTTGTTTCCCCGACTGTCTTGAATGTTTTGGTTGAAAATTTTGATATTAAACCGATTACAGACCCTGATGCTGATATCGAAGCCATGATGCAGGGTAAGTAAATAAAGAAAAGTTAAAGCCGGTGTATATGAAGGGATCATGCACCGGCTTTAAATTAAAAGTTTTTAAAGGAGGCTAAAAATGAAATGCCCGGGACAAGATACCCAATACTGGAATAAGGATGCCATCTTTGAGACTGAATGCCCGGAATGCGGTCATCCCATGGAATTTTTCAAGGATGATGCCACACGAAGATGCGCAAACTGTAAGAAAAAAATTGTTAATCCCAAGATGGATTTTGGCTGCGCCTCTTATTGCAAATTTGCTGAGCAATGTCTTGGCACGCTGCCTGAAGAGTTTATTGCCCAGAGAGATGATCTTTTAAAAGATCGGGTGGCTGTAGAAATGAAAAGATATTTTAGAACGGATTTTAAACGCATCGGGCATGCAGCAAAGGTGGCAAATTTTGTAGAGAAAATCGGAAAAAAAGAAAAAGCAAATCTTGCCGTGGTTCTTTGCGCGGCATATTTATATGATATCGGTGTAAAAAATGTTCTTGAAAAATATGACTCCATTGAGCCCCAATACTTGGAAAAAGAGAGCCCGAAAGTGGCCAGAGAGCTCATGGAAAAACTGGGAGCAAAAGAAGAATTGATCAATGAAGTCATTGATATCGTAGGACACCATAATCGTCCGGCAGAAGAAGACAGTTTGAACCGCAAGGTTCTGCATGATGCCGACATGCTGACCCATATGGCAAGTTGCGAAGGGAAAAACGGTGTTGATGATAAGGCGTTTTTCGCCAAACTTGACCGGCTTTTTTTAACCACAGCTGGAAACGAGTTGGCCAAACAGGTGTTAAGGCAGACAAATTAGGAAATAAAAGTTGAATCATATGTGAGTCAAAAAGTGCATATAATTCAAATCAATATAGAGTGAGAGGGACTATTATGAAAGTGATGAGAAAAATAATCGAAATAGACGAAGAATTGTGTGACGGCTGCGGAAACTGTGTGCTTGCCTGTGCAGAAGGCGCGATTCAAATTATAGACGGCAAGGCAAAAGTGATTGCGGATAAATATTGTGATGGTTTAGGGGCGTGTATAGGTGACTGTCCTCAGGATGCTTTAAAAATTATAGAAAGAGAGGCAGATGATTTTGATGAAGAAGCTGTTGAAGGGCTGTTGAAACAACAGAAAGCAGACAAAAAACAGGCAGAACCCATTGCCTGCGGATGTCCTTCCACAACAATCAGCACATTCCCGACAGCGAATGCAGGGTCTTGCGACTGCGCCAATAAACCAACGATACAATCATCCGGGGGTGCATCCAGTCTGGGTCACTGGCCGGTTCAGATCAAACTGGTTCCGGCAGGCGCACCCTTTCTTAAAGATTCAAACCTTGTGATTGCAGCTGATTGTGTGCCCGTGGCCTATCCGACTTTTCATGCAGATTTTTTGAAAGGGAATACTGTGATGATCGGATGCCCCAAATTTGATAATGCCGATGAAAATGTCGAAAAACTTTCCCAGGTGTTTAAAGTGTCCGGGATCAAGAGTATCACAGCCGTCATCATGGAAGTACCCTGTTGTTCTGCCATGCCCATGATCATTAAAAAAGCCCTTGAAAAAGCAGACGTTGATATTCCGTATAAAGAGGTTGTGGTCAGTTACCGAGGAGAAATTCTTCCATGAAATGGTCCCTGGATGCAGACCATGCTATAAAGAAAGTTCCTTTTTTTGCAAGGAAAAAAGTTAGAAAGAAAGTTGAGGATTTTGTTGCGCAAAAGAAAAAGACATCTGTTGAATTGTCAGATGTGAATGAATTGAAGAAAAAGTTTCTGTCCAAAGGCGGGATGGAAAAAGAGATCAAAGGATATGAAGTC
Source organism: Desulfobacula sp. (assembly GCF_014237455.1). Lineage (GTDB taxonomy): Bacteria > Desulfobacterota > Desulfobacteria > Desulfobacterales > Desulfobacteraceae > Desulfobacula. Next base: position 30,614 of record NZ_JABZFL010000005.1, read on the forward strand.
ACCACCTGCTTTGGGGGTGCGGGATGTCCCAACACGGCAAATTCCGGCACCCGGCTTGCAAAAAATATTGAAACAATTATTGAAAAAGAGAATATCCTTTCCTTTTTAAAAGAAACGGTAAAAGGGGACCTAAAATTCCATCACGAGTTCAGAGTTTCGCTTTCCGATTGCCCCAATGCCTGCTCAAGACCCCAGATCGTGGATATTGGTATTATCGGTGCAGTTCTTCCAGATATTTGTGATGAAGGCTGCACTCTTTGCCGTGCCTGCGTGGAGGTCTGTGATGAAAACGCCATTACGCTGGATGAAGATAATGAAAAACCTTTGATTGATTATGATCGATGCCTCATGTGCGCCAAGTGCATAAAGGTTTGTCCCACCGGAACCATCGTAGAAAAAGAAAAAGGTTTCCGGGTGATGCTTGGCGGAAGACTGGGGCGCCACCCCAGGCTTGCCATAGAAATTGCGGGGCTCCACACCCATGATGGAGTATTGCATATCGTTCAAAAGTGCCTGAAATTTTATAAAGAAAAGTCTAAAAACGGCCAGAGATTTTCCCATATCCTCTCCTCTGTGGATCAGGTTGTCACCTGACAAAAACTTATAATTTTGTAAGAAATTTACCTACACCAGAATCAGAAATCCTCCAATTGATTCGTTGGCTTCATATCTAGTAGCCTGATAAATGGTAGAAATGGAATTTTATGTTTTAACACCAAACACAGGAGAATTATATGAAAAGTAAACAGTTATTAATCATTGGATTTATCGCTGTCCTCACTATGGCATTTTGTCAGACAGCCTTTGCAAAAGAAAGACTCGTATTCGGTGGCGGCCCTGCCGGCGGCACATTCCAGGTAGTTGCCAATGCTGTCCAGGTGTACAAACCTGTAAAAGCGTCTGCCACGTTTAAAGTGCAGGCACAGTCTTCAGCAGGTTCCGTGGAAAACTTGAGAAAGACAGATGCCGGCAAACAACAGTTTAGTGTTGTTTATTCCGGTCATGTTTATCTAGGCCGAAACGGTATGATGAAAAATGATACCAAAAAGTATGAAAATGTCCTGGCTGTTGCATGGCTCTATGGCGCACCGGGTCAGCTGGTTACCCGTGCGGGTTCCGGAATTAAAAGCGTAAAAGATCTGGTCGGCAAAAAAGTGGGTGTTGGTAATGCCGGTTCCGGTGCATTTGCAAACTGTGAGCTTTTTTTCAGCCACATGGGTGTCTGGGATAAAATTGAAAGAAATGCTATGGGTTACAATGATGCAGCTCAGGCATTCGGAAACAAGCAATTGGATGCTTTCTGGCTGTTTACTGCCTTCCCGAGCGGCGCGGTCATCATGGCGGCACAGACCAATGATATTGCCCTTGTAAATCTTGATGCAGATGCCAAAGCAAGCGGATTTTATGATAAATATCCGTACTTTGCAAAACTGTCTGTTCCTGCAGGGACCTATAAGGGTGTAGATTATGACTCTCCTTCCTTTCAGGATTCAGCCCTTTGGGTAGCCAATTCAAAAGTGTCTGCAGATGCTGTATATGAAATACTTTCTCTTATTTATACAGATGAGGGGCTGGCCCATATGCATGCTTCTAAAAAGACATTTAAGAAGATGGCCCTTGCAACCGGTGCTGACGGTGTTGTAACGCCTTTCCATCCGGGCGCTGAAAAATTCTGGAAAGATAAAGGTATTTTAAAATAGACATACGTTAGTTTAACGGGTATATCTTATTGAAGAGGCAGGTTTTTTGAATAAAGAAACTTCGTATCTTTTAATCGGTAACTGAATCATTGGGGGCAGATTTAAACTCTGTCCCCAATGATTTCAAACAACAGAAAGGCAAGCCGTGTACGAAAAGTTAAATAGATTTGAGCAAATCGTGTTTGATATATGCTCAGTGATCCTGGTCGTTTTTTACTCCTATGCTGCAGTGATTCATCCCATGGCAACCCAGTATCACAGGGGCGTTTACATCATTATAACCTATTTGCTTGTCTTCCTTTTATACAAATCAAAATCAAAAATTATGAGGGTTGTAGATTATATCCTCATTCTTCTTTCCCTTGCCTCCATCGGATACTGGATGTTTATGTTTGAAACCATTAATTACCGTACTGGTGCGGAAACACAAACGGATATGGTGTTTGCCATTATTGGTGTATTGGTTGGTATCGAACTTGCCAGACGGGTGGTGGGCAAAGTATTTGTTTTTCTGGGTGTTATAATGCTTACCTATGGTGTTTACGGGTATCTGGCACCGGATCTGGTTTCCCATGCAGGAGCTCCTTTTACTGAATTGTGTATCAGTATATTTTATAAAAGTGACGGTGTGTTTGGAATTATGGCCAATGTTCTGGCCACCTATGTTATTTTGTTTGTTCTTTTTGGTGCTTTTTTAGAAAAATGCGGGGCCCAGAAATTTTTTATTGACTGGCCCCTTGCCGCGGTTGGACATACAACCGGTGGGCCTGCCAAGGTCTCGGTTATCGCCTCCGGACTTTTTGGTTCCATTTCAGGATCAGCCATTGCCAACACGGTTTCCACAGGCATGTTTACCATTCCAATGATGAAAAAAGCAGGGTTTAGACCTCATGTGGCTGGAGGAATAGAGCCAGCTGCTTCCATTGGCGGAATGTTTATGCCCCCGATTATGGGTGCGGGTGGATTCATCATGGCAGAGCTGACAGGCGTGCCCTATTCCAAAATCATGCTTGTGGCCATATTCCCGGCTTTAATGTATTTTTTCTCCGTTTTTTGTATGGTCCATTATGAAGCTAAGAAGTATAATATTGTGGGCGAAAAATCAGAAGTCTCGGCCAGGGAAATTTTTAAAAAACAATGGTTTTATACCATTCCTTTGATTGTCATCACTATTTTTATGCTCTATGGGTTTTCCCCAGGGTATTCAGCCATTTTAGGGCTTGTCTCATGTATTGTCATCAGTTATGCCAGAAAAGAGACAAGGATCGGTCCTAAAAGATTTGTTCTAGCTTCAAGAGAAGGGACTGTAAATAGCCTCAAGATTGGTGCTACCGTGGGTATTATCGGTATTATCATCGGAGTTTTGACTTTCTCGGGCCTGGTGCTTACCTTTGCCGATATTATGATAGAGCTGGCCGGTGGTTCTTTATTGCTGACCATTTTTCTGGTTGCCTTAGCATCGCTTGTACTGGGAATGGGAGTGCCGGTAACTGCAGCTTATCTTATTACTGCAGTGGTTGCTGTTCCAGCTCTCACCCATCTGGGAGTAAATGAGCTTGCCGCCCATATGATTGTTTACTGGCTGTCACAGGATTCCAATATTACACCCCCGGTCTGTATCGCAGCCTTTGCCGGTGCAACCATTGCAAAAGCCAACATGTGGAAAACAGCTTTTACATCATTTAAGTTTGCAAAATTTTTGTACCTGGGTCCCATCCTTTTTGGCTATGTGCCAGGATTTTCCCTTGATGGCAGTTCCACTGATATTATTAAAGCGTTTGTAATAATCTTTTTCGGAACCTGGGGCTATGCATGGATACTCAGTGGTATCTGGATTAATTATATAAAAGCAATTTTTAAGAAAAATCCGGCATAAAAGACTTTCTTTAAAAAATTGATCCACCCCTGATATTTTGTCCTTGTCAGGGGTGGATTTTTTATTTTCATGAATTATAGATTTTTTATTGAAAAAATTAGTTGCATCATCAACGATTGTGAGATAAGAAATATCCATATGGAAACATTTGAGAAAGTCATTGATTCGTCTATTGCATATTTAGTGGGCCGAACATCCAGATCAATTATTAAAAGGCTGACCAAAAAATTTTCAGATGCCGGGTTTGACGTGAGCTATGAACAGTGGAGCATCCTTGTTCATTTGTATCGAAAAGATGGGCAGACCCAGCAGGAGCTTTCCAATATAGCAGTAAAAGACAAGGCTGCCATTACAAGGCTTTTAAATGTTCTGGAAAAAAAGAATATTGTGTTAAGAATACCGGACAGGAATGATAAGCGAAGCAAACTTGTCTATCTGACCCATAAGGCCAAAGACTTTAAACCAGAGTTGATTGCTGTTGTTGAAGAATTGTTAGAGGAGGCGGAACAGGGAATCCCTCTGGAAGAAATGGCGCGATGCAAAACCACTTTAAATAAAATATTTTCTAATTTTGACCAACTGAATCAATAATCTACAATTCCACCAGTTTGTTTTGAATGGCATACCTGGATAACTCGGCATTGTTTCTTAAACTCAGCTTTTTTAATATCCTTGATCGATAGGTGTCAACCGTTTTTATACTGATGTTATAGGATGTAGCAATTTCTCTGTTTGTCGAACCCATGGCAAGCTTTCGTAATACTTGAAGTTCTCTCATGGACAATGATTCTGTAAGCGTCTGATTTTTATTTCCACGGATTACTCTAAGGGCCAGGGCTTCACTTGCCTTTTCCGTTAAATATCTTCCCCCGGAATAAATTTTTTTTACGGCCGCAACAAGCTGCTCGGGAGCAGACTGTTTTGTGACATATCCAAAAGCTCCTGCTTCTATGGCTCTGATAACGTATTGTTCTTCATCATGCATGGTCAAAATAAGGACAGGCACATCCGAACAATAACTTTTAAGGCGGGCCACCACCTCAAGTCCATCCATTCCCGGCATGGAAATATCAATCACTGCCACATCGGGTTTTTTTTTCATGACCTCATCCAAAGCTGTTTCTCCATCTGCTGCTTCCGCAACCACCTCAATCTCATTGCTGTCTTCCAGAACTTTTCTTAAGCCTTCCCTGACAATAGTGTGGTCATCTGCAAGAAGTACTTTAATCATGGATTATCCTTTCACTTTTACTTTACAGCAAATACTTGTACCTTCGGACAATCGGGAAGATATATCAAGTTTTCCGCCGACAAGATTGGCCCGTTCTCTCATTCCCTCAAGTCCGAATCCGTTAATTCCATTGTTGTTGTGGGCTTCAAAGCCACACCCGTTATCTTGAATGGCCAGAATGATTCCTTCTTCATCGTTTTTAAGTTCAACTGTAATAGTGGAGGCATTTGAGTGCTTAAGGGAGTTGGTCACAGCTTCCTGACCAATTCTGTATAATGCTGTTGCAAGTGTGTCATTAATTTTGGGAATTCCATCATGCTTGAATACACAGGAAACATTAGAGCGCTTTTCAAAATCTGAGAGCAATGACTCCAGTGCATCGGCAAGTCCCAGGTCATCCAGCACTCTTGGTCTTAAGCGATAGGCCATATCTCTTACATCATTAATGGTATCATCGATTAAGGAACGCATTTTCCCTGCCCTGTTTTCCGCATTTTTATCAATGCGAGCTAAATATTTTTCAACCCATACCGCATCAATGCGAAGGGCGGTTAACACCTGCCCCAAATGATCGTGAAGTTCCCTTGCAACAAGTGCTTTTTCCCTTTCCTGGGAGGTAATAATATTTTTGGACAGATTTTTCAGACTATCCTGGGTTTTTTCAAGCTGAGCTGTTCTCTTTTTTACCTGTTGTTCCAGATCAAGGGAATATTGGGACAGCTTTTCCTTGGCAAGTTGAAGATCTTTTTGAGCACGATTTTTTTCCGTTACATTCACGCTTACGGCCAGGGACCGGAGAATATCACCTTTTTCATCCCTGACCCCATAGCCGGACAGCAGTATATCCATTTTTTCTCCATTTTTTTTGGCATAGGTATAGGGAATATCTTTGCAGAACCCGGTACTGAAAAATTTGGGAAAAATTACATCGATTGCATATTTTTGTGATTCAGGGGTAAAAAAGCTGATGAGCTTTTTGCCAATGACATCTTCCCTTTTATATCCCATTACCTCCACCCAGTGGTCAGATACCCGGATAATTTTTCCCTCTGTGTCAATTGAATGAAGCATAACAGGGGTTTTATGGTAGATATGCCGGTACCGCTCTTCACTGAGCCGAAGTTCTTTTTCTGCTTTTTTACGTTTTGTAATTTCCTGAATTCCCAATTGGTAAAGAATCAGGACCAGAATACCGGTCAGGATTAATATAGAAGAGATAATCGGTCCGATAACCCTGACAAAGGGTTCGGACACCTGCTTTTCAATTTTTTTCAAATTTCTTAACTTAATGACTTTCCAGCCCGGATAATTTGCCACAGTGAGGCTTGTAAACAGGTATTGGGTATCATTTTTATCTGTTACATAATCGGTATTGTTTTTTGAAAAACCGGTCCAGGCCCAGGGGTCATTGCCAAATTGTTTTGAATTCATTATCGTGTTGATTTTTTCTTCAGGAAGTTTCCATAAGAGTTTAAACCTTAAAGCCTCTTTATTGGAGATGAAAATGACACCATCAGGATCAACAAAAAGGAGTGTATGATCAGATTTTGGAAACAGTTTTGTTTCAACAAATTCCACAGAAGCCTTGATAATGGCAACCCCAAGGATAGAACCATTGCTTTCATCATAAACCGGGTGAGAGTAATAAACGCCTCTTTTCCTGGAAGTGGTGCCAAGAGCAAGATAGGTTGCAGATGTGCCATTGATGGCCTTTTTATAGTAGGGTCTGAAAGAAAAATCTTTTCCCACAAAACTGTCTTTGGCATTTCGATTGCTGGAGCATAATGTAATCCCATTTTTATCCATAAGATAGCTGACTTCAAGATCAAGGGATTTTGTAAAATTATCAAGGATTTGGTTGGCCTGATAAATCGATTCCAGATTGGTATCTTTAAGAGCTGTTTTAAATTCTTTTATACCCGAAAGGGTTTTAACCGGTTTGATATGTTCGGAAAGATAAGAGGACAGATGATCTGTCAAAAGTTTCAGCTTGGAATAAGCGTCGGCTTCCGTTTTTTGAAAGGCCGCTTTTTTAAAAGAGTGATAATATAAGAGCCCGCCGGTTGAAGCCGATAAAAATGCAACCAGGGCCAATATCAATATAATGATTCGAAGTCGCATAAAAATAAGTATATCCGCATGCCCTGGTTTTTTCAATGACTTTGCCAACAGGGCCTTTTAAAAATCATTGTGAATTTGTAAGATCCCTTATATTATACATCATAATGGGTTGTCATAAATAATAGCGAAAGGGTCAGGATATGCCGGTCATCACATTTAATGCATTTTCATTTTTACAGAAAAAGTTGAAGAAAAAACAGATTGAATATTCCAATGTGACCATGAAGCTGAAACAGGGAACCCGTGCAAAGGATTTAATCAGGCAGGTTCAATTGGACTTTGAAGATGTTGAGGTCGTGTTTATTAATGGGAAAGTGGCTCCTTTTGATACAATTATTAAGGATAATGACCGTGTGGCCCTGGTGCCTCAGGGTACTCCAGGGCCTTACAGAGTTCTACTTGGGTTTAAAAATAAAAAATTATAGTGAATGATGACAACAGCCATATCCGTGCATTTATTGCCATATCCCTTCCAAAGGAGATAAAAAAAAAATTACATGGCCTTCAGGAACAATTGCGAAAATCAGGCATCAAGGCCTCCTGGCCGAAACCTGAAACCATGCATTTAACCCTGAAGTTTTTTGGGAATATAAATATCAATAAGATTGATGCCGTTAAAACATGCATGACCAAGGCGGTAATAAGCGTACCAATACATACCTTGTACGTCTCGGGGATAGGGGTGTTCCCGTCGGTAAAAAAAGCCAGAGTCCTCTGGTCAGGAACAAAGGGGCAGACAAATGTTTTAGAAAAACTTGTCACTCGATTGGAGGCTGTCCTTTTTGAGGATATGGGAATAGAAAAGGAAAATAAAAGTTTTTCGCCTCACTTGACAGTAGCAAGAATTAAAAAATCAATTTTTCCAAAAAGAATGATTAAACTGATACAGGAGTTTAAAGAATTTCATTCTGAGGATTTTTTTGTTTCCGAGATTAAATTTTTTCAAAGCGAATTAACACCATCCGGTGCAATTCATAAATTAATTTTTTCAGTACCGTTTAAACTTTAATTTATTTTAAAAAATATGACTCATATCAATATGGGCTTCAAAGTGCTCTTTTAAAAGGGCATAGTCCCTCTGTTTTAAAGAGTGCATGTCATCACATGGATAATTGACATCCAATCCTATTGTTTTTAACCATTTTAACAAAATTTTCGATGAATCAAAAAACCCATGCAGATATGTTCCGGCGATCCTGCCATCCTCTGAAATACAGCCATCTGTATCAGTACAGGGCATATAATTTCTGGAACTGATCTCAATCAGTGAGGCACCCGCACTTAAGGAAGTGTAACCCATGTGGATCTCATACCCTTTGCCTTTGGCATCCTCCCAATGAAAATCGCTTAAGGTTGTCGTTTTCGGTGCCTTTAGTACGGTTTGAACCGGCAAAAGATTGAGCGCTTTTGTTCTTCCCGGTGTGCCTTCAAGCCCGTCGGGGTCATCGACAAATTCACCCAGCATTTGATATCCGCCGCAAATGCCGAAAACATATCCCTTTGAGTGATAATATTCTTTAAGGGGCTCTTTAAATTTATTTATTAACCACTCAAGATCTGCCCGGGTATTTTTTGAGCCCGGTATAATCACTGCCTTGAATTTGGACAGATGATTCGGCCTGTCAATAAAAATGGTTTGAATTCCCTTTACTTTTGACAGGGCATGGAAATCTGTAAAATTTGCAATATGGGGCAGACGGATGATTCCGATTGCTGGCATATCAGGGCTCAAGTATTTGAAATCATTGCATTTTTCGATTTCAACAGAGTCTTCAGCCTCAATTTTAAAATGTGTATACCAGGGCAGAACACCCAATACTTTTTTGCTGGTTTGTTTTTCAATCCAGTCAACCCCATCCTTAAACAGGGCAATATCTCCTCGAAATCTGTTGATAATAAACCCTTTTATCATGTCACAATACTTTTGCGGGAGACATTCAAGGGTACCGACAATTTGTGCAAACACACCTCCCCTGTGGATATCCGCAGCAAGGATAACATCTGCACCGGCATATTCGGCCATGGCAAAATTCACAATGTCATTGGACATCAGGTTGACTTCAGAACACGACCCGGCGCCTTCCAGGATGATCCGGTCATGGACCTGTTCAAGGCGGTCAAAGGCGTCACAAGCCTTTTTAAAATAGAATTCTTTGTTTCTATGGTAATCCATGGCAGTATGATTACCGTAGACCCTTCCATTGAGGATGACCTGGGATTGCTTTTCTCCTGTCGGTTTTAAAAGAATGGGATTCATATTGACATGGGGAATAATTTTTGCGGCTTCTGCCTGAACAATCTGAGCCCGTCCCATTTCAAGGCCTTCAGGGGTAATACCAGAGTTGTTGGACATATTTTGAGCTTTGAAGGGCGCGACCTTAACACCCCTGTCCGCAAGGGATCTGCAAATAGCGGCGGCAATAATACTTTTTCCAACATCAGAGCCGGTTCCAAGAACAGCGATATTTTTTTTCATCATTTTTCGATCCCAACCCTGGCAGCCACGCCTTTTCTATAATAATGTTTGATTTCTTTCATTTCCGTAACAAGATCCGCTTTTTCAATCACTTTGTCAGTTGCTCCCCGTCCCGTGATCACCAGTTCAACATTTTCGGGCTTCATATCTATCAATGCCAGGAGTTCTTCTTCGGAAATGAGATTGCACATGACAGCAACATTAGCCTCTTCGGCAATGACCACATCATGTTTATTTTCTTTTAAAAGTTCACATAGCTTGAGATACCCTGCAGCACCGGCAGCAATATCCTCATCAGATGGCTTTCCTTTAACAAATTTTCCAAGGCCGTATTGTTCAACCATGATATTGTCAAATCGGGATAAGGCTTTGATTTCAGAGTAGTCCCCCTTTTTTAAAAACTGAACAATATAGACCTTAAGGCCTGCACCAGCAGCTCTGATGGCAAGTCCCAGGCTCGCTGTTGTTTTCCCTTTCCCATTGCCTGTGTATATTTGAACATACCCTTTCATATATGGCCTCCTAATGTTTTGTTTATTTTCAAGTTTTATATTTTTTTGATGCCTATTGTTGCAAATCGACAAATGCTGTTAACAGACGACCCTTCTTTTTTTAGAACCATAAATAAAAATTGTTTAAGCTCTTTGAAACTTGTTCCCCTGTTGCGCCTAATGTCGGCACTTAAGACATGAGGACTTGAAATTAGAGTTTCACGTGAAACGGTTTTGATCTTATAGGAACAAAAAATTTTTTCTGTTGCTTGATCCGTATTGATTGTGTCTGTCCAAAAGAGTTTAGGCAGATTTCCTTTTTGGATAAGGCCTTTTTTGCCTTGACCGATACCGTCTATCGGGTTCATATTATGCCACCATATAGTAAAGGGTTCCCATTAATAGGATACTCAATACTCCGAATACCCGACCCGATAATAACAGCTGCAGCCCCATTTTGGGAGAAAAAATTCCCAATATTGAATTTTTTGATGAACAGGATAGAAATATGATAGCAAGCAGGGCGGCACAGGCACCGGTAAAAGCAAAATGCAGAAACGGAGACAAAAGCAGCACCAGCGGCAGAACAGGTAAGTATCCCTAGCGGTCGTACATTTAATATTACCGCCAAATAGGTTTCGTTGGTGGTTTCTATGAAATGAAAATTTTCAAAGATTTTTCCTATAAGAATGTTGATGATATCCATTGAAAGGGAAGCGAACATCATTAAAACAAGAAAAAGGGAGGAAAGGACCACCAGATATCCTTTCCTCCCTTTTGATATGGCAACCGGTATACTCATTTTTGCCATAACCTACAGGTCAACGCCTGAAGCTTTTGCCGCATTTTTTATATTGGCTATAAAAAGATCTGCGAACTGATTATTAGAACCAAGACCCCGGAGAATTATTTCAATATCAAATCCAGCCTTGCCTAATATGGTTTTCCAGGAATTTTCTTCATCACCGGCCATGTCATCGGCAGCGTGGTTTCTATCGACAATCATTAATGGTTTTAACAGGATTTTATCAATTTTAGGGGTATAATGGTTTAGCCTTTTCTTGACATCCTCAAGGCCAGGATACCCTTCAACACTCTCAACAAAGGTTTTAACTTCAGGATAAAGCTCTCTCCTTAAGTTTTGGAGTTCAACATATATACCCGTAGACCACAACCCATTTCCATGGCCCACATAAACTAGGACAACTCCCTTTTGTTTGGCAAGGACTATTTTATTAAATGGGTTCCATTTATCCCTGATGGTTTTGATATCCCCGATGGCATTCACATATTGCATTAAATCATGGTATTGTTCCATGTGAAACAAATGAATAGGCTGAACGACAATACCCTTAAATTTTTTCATAATATTCCCTCGGTTATTATGAATTATAATAACGCGGGACAGGGCATGAATAAAAAATCCCACACCAGATTTTAATCTGACATGGGAACCGTTTTTATCCTCATTTTATTGATCTGCCCAGAGCCTCGCAAGCAAATAGATCAAATATTCAGGCAGATTTTCTGACTTCCGGATTTCTTTACTTGTCACGCCTTCCCATTAAAACAACTCAATTTAACAGTGGCAAATGTGACGTTCATCCCCGGTTACAGCGGCGGGTCCGTTCCTGACTCTCACAGGATTCCCTTTTACCTGCACCTTGCAGCACCTGAAACATTTAATAAAATAGACGTATTACAGTCACGTGTCAAGAAAATTTTTTGATCGGCAATGAGGATACCCTCAATATAATAAACTACTTGCTGAAAGGAAAACATTTTATTCTTTGGAGATAAAAATATTTTGATTTAGAACATCAAGTTCATTAAATCCCACTTTTAAAGAAAACAGAACAGACAGCATGGTGCTGAAATACTCTGTGTAGAAAATTGAGAACATGATGGCAATCTGGTATTTTATTGCCACAATCGGAATTGATCCCCCTAGGATCTGTCCTGTCATCATGCCCGGAAGAGAGACAAGCCCGATGGTAGCCATGGAAGCGATAGTCGGAGTGATGGCTGCCAAAAAGCTTTCCTTAAAATAGGGTTTTAATGCCTGGATACGGCTATTAAACATTGATATGGAATACAGGTAGACTTTCTCATCCTTTTTAATTCCCGAGTAAAAATTGTTCAGCCCGATGATAATACTTCTCAGGCAGTTACCAAGCAGCATACCACCGATCGGGATAAGATATTTTGCTTCAAACAGATTGTCAATTCTTACTACCACGGCATTAAAGAAAATTAAAATAATGGTGAACGGAATAAGCAGCGAAAAAAATACAGGCATAAAAAAAAGTTTTACCTTGAGGTTGCTTGACCGTATGATGGACTGACAGGCGATGGATATCATGATCAATAGATAAACTGTGTTTAAAACCGGTGAGTTAAATTTGAATAAGAATTCAAGATAAATCCCGACAAAACTCAATTGAACACACATTCTGATGATAGAGGTGACCATGGTTTTGTTTATTGTGAGCCTTAATCGTCTGTTGATATAGAAAACAGGGATAAGAAATATGAATAATGACATAAGTGATAAAAGATTAAGATCCTGGGCGCCCAATTTATAACCACCTTTCTATTTTAACGGCATCATTTTTTTTCCAGACGTTATCGTGGGAAATAAGGACAATCGTTTTTTCCTGATCAAGGATATGATCTGCAATCTTTTTTTTCATGATATCATCAAGGGCTGAGGTCGGTTCATCCAAAAGCCAGACAGGTCGATCCAGAAGAAAACAGATCAACAGCCCGATTCTCTGGCGTTCACCACCGGATAGCTCCTTGACGGTTTGATTCAGGATTTTATTATTCAGATCAAGAAAATTCAGCAGATTCGTAAAATGGGCGTTGTCCTGATTTTTTAATATGTTCTGGTCCCCAATTTCATCAAGAATGCGGCTTACCCTTCCATCCTTAAGATCAATATCCTGGCTTAGATAAAAAATTTGATGTCGTATCTCCTTGATATGTTTTTTAACTATATCAAGATCATTAAAAGAGACTCTTCCTCTATCTATTGTTTCAAATCCAAGAAGAATTTTAAATAAAGTTGTTTTGCCAATACCTGATTTTCCCTGAATCAATACTTTTTCGTTTTTTTGAACAAAAAAGTTCAACCCGGAAAAAATCTTTTTATTGTTTCGCTTTAGATATACAGATTCAAAGTTTATCATTTTGTCTGCCTTCAATTTCATGGAAAAGCTGACCAGCCTTTTCCCCCGCATCTTTGAAAACTTCCAGCCCCAATGGAGTGATGGTGTAATATTTTCTAACCTTACCGCCTACAATTTGTTTTTTTTTTGTAAGCAGACCGCTGTGTTCCATCTTATTTAAGAGGGGATATAAGGTTCCGGGGCCGATGTTGTATCCATGCTCTTTGAGTTCTTCCATCATCCAGGCTCCGTAAACAGGTCCTTGTTTTGTATGGTGCAGGATATGCAACTGGACAAAACCGTGATAGAGTTTTTGTAATATTTTCTTTTTCATTTTTTAACCAATACGCTCCTTTGTATCGATATTAGATATCGAAGTTCAATATCTAATATCGATAAAGTAATAAAGCAATTAAGTTTTGTCAATTGAAAAGTGTCAGATGATGAAAACTCAAGGGAAAATCCGTGTCAGGATGGATGGAGTTTTGAAAATTGTAATGGAAGACTAAATTCTTATGTATTTTTTCATGATTCCTTTTTGGCGAACCACAGCCATAAGAAAATGTTTTGTCCTTTACAAAAATATTTTTTTTTTCTATAGCAATCGGGAATATAGTGGTTTTTTTACTATTACTCCTATAGGAAAAGGAAGTTTGTGTTATGCTGTACCATGACAGATTTAATTGTGGCCGGCTGGGGCTGGCCGATATTGGTAAAACCGTTCACCTTGCAGGCTGGGTTGATGCGCTTCGGGACCACGGGGAAGTGCTTTTTATCCATCTTCGGGACCGGAGCGGGATTGTTCAACTGGTTTTCAGCCCTGAATTTGCCCCTGAAGAGGTTTGCCGACAATCAACATCCCTTCGAAGCGAATACTGTATTACAGCTTTTGGCAGGATAGTACAACGGGCCAAAGGAACAGAAAATCCAAATATCGAGACCGGAGACATTGAAATTATAGTCACGGATATGACAATCCTGAGCCGGTCCGATACGCTTCCGTTTTCCATTACTGAAAAAGCCATGGTTGGAAGTGGAAACGAATCTGAAAGCCGCGAACCCGTCTCCGAAGAGTTGAGACTTCAGTACCGCTACCTGGACTTGAGACGTCCAGGTATGCAGCAATTTCTTATTAAACGGCACAAAATAAACGCCTGCATCCGAGAATTCCTGGACCAAAATGAGTTTATCGAAGTTGAAACACCGATTTTGACCAAGAGCACGCCGGAAGGCGCACGGGACTACCTGGTTCCAAGCAGGGTCAATCCCGGGCATTTCTATGCCCTGCCGCAATCACCCCAGCTTTTCAAGCAGCTCCTCATGGTCGCAGGCTTTGAACGATACTATCAGATCACCCGGTGTTTCAGGGATGAAGACTTAAGATCCAACCGACAGCCAGAATTTACCCAGCTCGACCTTGAAGCCTCGTTCATTGATGAAGCATTTATTTTTAATCTTATTGAAGAACTTTTGTGCCGAATGTTTGAAGCCGGTGGAACAAGTCTTCCAAGACCCTTTCCCCGCATGACCTGGCAGGAAGCTATGGACAAAACCGGATCAGACAGGCCGGATCTGCGTTTTGAAATGCACTTTGTCGAGGCAACTGATATTTTCAAGGAAACCCGCTACAGCATCTTCAGACAAATCCTCCAGCGGGGCGGGGTAATCAAGGGAATCAATGTCAAACAGGCTTCTGACAGCCTGAGCAAAAACGTCCTCCAGAACGAATATGCAAAACAGATTGTTCCCGGATTTGGCGCCAAAGGCATGACCTGGATGCGGGTGACAGGAGATAAGCTTGATTCCAATATCGTCCAGTTCTTCAGCGATCAGGAGCAGCGGGCCATCATTGAACTATTCAATGCCGAAAATGGAGATGTGATCCTCATCATAGCTGACGCGTCCCTGGAGGTGGTCAATTCTGCCCTTGGACGTCTCCGCCTCCATGTTGCGGATCGCCTTGACATGATCCCCAAAAACAGGTTCGAACCGGTCTGGGTCACGAATTTTCCATTGTTTGAAGCCACAGAAGAGGGGGTGACTTCCAGCCATCATCCTTTTACTGCCCCGGACCGAATGGATTTCGATCCCACCGATCAGGAAGATCTTCTCTCCCTTTTGTCCCGCTCCTATGATATTGTTGTCAACGGTGAAGAATTAGGCGGAGGCAGTATCCGTATCCATGATCCTTCCATCCAGCAGAAGGTGTTCACGGCCCTTGGACTTTCGCCCCATGAGGCAGAAAAAAAATTCGGCTTTTTCCTCAAAGCTCTTGATTTTGGCCCGCCGCCCCATGGCGGCCTTGCCCTTGGCTTGGACCGGGTGGTTGCCATGATTCTGAAGACCCCTTCCATACGGGAGGTGACAGCCTTTCCAAAGAACAGAAGTGCTTTTTGTCCCATGACCCGGGCGCCATCCCGGGTGGCCCATGAACAGCTTGTAGAACTGGGCCTGCTGGATCTTGGCAAAATCGAGGCTCTTCCTGGTTCGGATCAGGAGCAGGAGACCATTGACTATCTTTCCTGGGTTTCCAGAATCGGTTTTGAGGAGGATGAACGGTCCATGATCCAAAGCGCACTTGAAGATGCCGTGAGGATGGCTAAGGAAGTCTCTGGCAATGCCCGGGAATACGAGCCTGCTATCTCGGTGTTCCGGGGACAGAATCGTTTCAGAAAGGGCAATGCAGCCACAAGGTCCTCATTTGTCAAAACCCGTGACCTGTTTAAAAATACTCCTTTTGTAAAGGGGGATTACTTCAAGGTTGCCAGTATTCTTGAGTAATTGAGAAATACGAAAGGATTTTTCATGGAATCTAAGATCTTTACATATATAAACACCTCAACCCTGTCCAGAGAGGACGGCTCCATGGCCGGGACCAATGTGGCTGTTGAGTCCGGCATATCCGTTGCCAACTGGCCTACGGATGCCCAGTCCCCGGCCCTTGAAAATTATGTGGCCCTTGAAGACGCCACTCTGATACTGCGCCTGCGCAATGCCGGAGCAAAGCTCAAAGGGAGGACCTTGATGGGGGAACTTGGTCTGGGTCTTGACAGGGATACCTGCGGTGATGCCATAAACAGCGGACTTTCTGATGTTGTGCTGAAAACAGACACCACGGGCGAGGCAAGGATGGCGGCTGCAATCTCCGGCTGTTTTGGGTTTAAACCGAGCTATGGCCTTATCTCCCGTTTTGGCCTGTTCAGCCTTATCCCATCCATGGAGACCTGCGGCATCCTTTCCGGGTCCCTTGAAACGATTTCAAAAACAATTCACACCATGGCCGGATTTGATGAGCGTGATCCGTCCATGGACGAATCCGGCATTGATCAGGCCATGTCCCAATTTAATTTTCAGGAAGATTTCCAGGATGGCCCTTTGACCGTGGGCCTGGTCCGGGAATGGAATACAGTCATGGGGCAAAGTGGAAACAAAGGATTCGAACAGGCTGTTGCAACACTTGGCAAGGCCGGTGTTCAGATTAAAGAGGTCTCCATCAAAGACTTTTCCCTTGCCAGGACCGTTCACAACGTGATCGGAACCGTTGAGGCATCGTCCAGTGCCGGCAGGTTCGACAGTGTCCGCTACGGGCACAGGACATCGGCTTTGGTAAAGAACTGGAATGAGATGTACGTTAAATCCCGTGGTGAATCCTTTGGCCCGCTGGTCAAAGCCTATCTTTTCCAGGGGGGATATTTTCAGTACCAGAATTACAGCGCCTTTCTGGATGCCTGCCGCATCAGGGCCCGTTTGATCGAAACCTTTGAAAAAGCGTTTGAAACCGTGGACCTGATCGCTCTGCCCGTGTCTGGTAATTATGGACCAACGACTGAAAAGCCGGACACAGTATCTGACTTCTATGATATTTTTTCTTTGACGCTTCTTGCGAATCTCACCGGGAACCCGTCGATTTCTATTCCCGGGCCTGTCAATGACGGCAACACCGGGCCTGCCCTTCAACTTATCGGTCAAAGGTTTAATGATGCACGATTGCTTGCCCTTGCAGCCAGCGTATCCGACATCTATACAGGAGAGATGCACCATGAAATATGAAGCCGTAATCGGTCTTGAAATTCATATACAGCTGAACTCAGCCACCAAGATGTTCTGCGACTGCGCCAACAACCCTGGTGACGATCCAAACACCAATGTCTGTCCTGTCTGTCTCTGGATGCCCGGAGCCCTTCCTGTCTTGAGCCGGGAAGTACTGGAAAAGGCAACCCTTGCCTGCCTTTCCCTTAATTGCGAGATTCAGGGTGAAAGCGCCTTTGACCAGAAGGTCTATTACTATCCTGATCTTCCCAAGGGATTCCAGCTTTCCCAGGCCCATAAGCCTCTTGCCAGGCAGGGCTGGGTGGAAATTCTGGATGAACAGGGAAATTTGAAAAAACTCAGCCTCCACCATGTTCACATGGAGGAGGATGTGGCAAAGCTGGTCCATGAAATCGAAGGCAGAGTTCCCATAAGCCTGGTAGATTTCAACCGTGCAGGCACACCTCTTATTGAAGTTGTCACAGAACCCGAGCTCAAAAGCCCCCATGATGCCATGGAATTTTTAAAAGCCATAAGAAACCAGGTTCGGTACACGGGCTGTGCCGAATGCAGCATGGAATCCGGGACCATGCGGTGCGATGCAAACATCTCCATTCGGCCTGCGGGCAGTGACCAGCTCAATACCAAGGTGGAAGTCAAAAACATGAATTCCATCCACCATGTGGGTGATGCCATTGCCTATGAGATCAAACGTCAGATCGATTCGTATAACAACAATGAACCCATTGTGCTGCACACCCGGCTGTGGGACCCTGAAAAACATGTCACCACTGCCATGCGGGCCAAGTTTGAAGGGCCCTGCATTCCCGATCCTTGTGTTCCTTTGATCGTCCTGACCGACCCCTGGCTTGAAAAGATAAAATCCCTTCTTCCGGAGATGCCCGGTCAGAAGGTAAAACGATTTGTCCAGGAGTATTCATTGATCCATGACGAAGCCGTACTCATGAGTTCCGAACGAGGGCTTTCCGAGTTTTTTGAATCCGTTGTAACCCTTGGCGCACCTGCGCGCATGGCAGCAGGCAGGATAGCCAGCCAGCTTCTTCCTGCATTAAAGGCCCATGGGCAGACCCTGGCAGACACCAGTATCACCCCTGAAAGATTTGCAGGCCTGATCCAATTGCTTGAAAAGGGTGAGATCAATTCAAACTCAGCCAAATCTGTGCTGGAAAAACTCTTTGAGACTGACAAAACACCCGGACAAATCGTTGAACAATTCGGTTTCAGGCAGGTATCTGATACTGCTGAGCTTGCAAAAATTGTTGACAAGATTATTTCTGACAATGTTTCCGCCGTGACCAATTATAAAAACGGAAATAAAAAATCCATGGGCTTTCTTGTGGGACAGGCCATGAAAGTCTCCCGGGGCAAGGCTAATCCCAAGGTCATCCAGGAGATTATTAAGGAACTATTGGCGTAAGATAAAGGCGGAAAAGGTTGAAAAAGTTTTAAACAGCGATCAAGCCATGACACCAGGAAAAGGAACTACATGCGGAAGTATCCGCGACGATTGTCAAGGGCGCGCAGCGCCCTTGACAACACAATCATCACCGGCGTGATAAGCGTCCGGTGGATGTATTCGTTATTGAATTTTCCGAGCTTTACTGAGAATTTCACGTATAAAGATAGATTTTGCTTTATTGTAGGTTGCATTATTGATCACATATCGTTCAGAAAGACCTCGTTTTAACTCGCCATAGGTTTTTGCATCATCTGCGTGATCTAATAAGTAATCACGAAATATAAGAGAATCTGTCCAGCCCCGGCTTGAAATAGGTTGTATAATGACATGAATCCTGTGGATATCAAATTCTTCTTTTAATTTCTCTCCTTTCCAAAGGAGCTTAAAATCAGGGATAACTTCTTCTAATTCAGGTTCATAATAGTACCCGACAGCCTGAATTTTATTAACCAACTGACAAGAAATATTGAAATCATCAATACCTACCGCAATGTCAATTATAGGTTTAGCCGCAAGCTTAGGTATCGAAGTACTACCAATATGCTCAATAACAGGATCGAATTCTGAAATGCATTCATTTAGAATTTCCTTTTCTGCTATAAATAGTCTTGGCCAATTGGTATCATAATCAACAATTTCAAGCTTATATTTTTTCATATATCGATAATCTCAATAACAAGTAATTATACGGATCCGTTTATCTTGTAAATTTGAATGATGATTGTATAAACATTACGAAAATTATAGTTGATTGAGAAAGATATTGCCAGAGTAATCTTATAGTAAGCGCTCAAGGAACCGCATCTTCAAATTGGATTCAGGGCATGAGATGATAAGCCAACTTTAACATCAAAGGAGGCTTACAACATGGCAGACAGATCCAAAGTAGCAAATAA
>NZ_JABZFL010000096.1 GCF_014237455.1 Desulfobacula sp.
AGCTCTCTGGATGAACTTGGCGGATGCATTGATCCGGTTCCCCTGGACGGTTCCACCAGTGCCGGGCTTACCGCCTCAAGTGAACTGACAGCCCATCTGGAAACCATTTCCCGCACCGGCTGCAAGGCCATCCTCCACGGCCATCCCAAATTCTCAGTGATTTTATCCATGGATTGCGACCCGGTTGAGAAAGCTGCCTGTGATTTTAAAGAACACTGCCATATCAAATGTCCGAAAAAAAGAGTTGTGGGATGCACCCCCATTGTGCCGGGCGAAGTCGGCACAGGCCCTTTCGGACTTTGCAATACGCTGCCTCGTGCGCTTGAACAGACAAACAGTGCCATTGTTTATGGCCACGGCCTGTTTACAACCGGAAAGAATAATTTTTCTGAAGCTTTTCGTACCATGCTGGAAGTCGAAGATCTCTGCTGCAACACCTATTTTGAAAAAATAGACAACCTGAGAAAAGCCTAATACATAGCTTCAATCAAATCTTTAAACGCCTCGTTGACAAATTTTCGCTTAATTTTCATGGTGGGAGTCACTTCACCATCTTCTTCGTAAAGCCGCTTGGGCAGAAGGGTGAATTTTCTGATATTTTCAACCCTAGCAAGGGTTTCATTGACTTTTTTGACTTCGCGGTCAATGAGGGCAATCACCTGCTCGTCACAGGTTAAATCTTTATAGGTTGAAAACTGAATTTTGTTATCCTGGGCAAATTTCACCACATTGTCTTCATCAATCATGATCAGACAGGATAAGAATTTTCGCCTGTCTCCAATCACCACGGAATCATTAATATAGACACTTGCCTTGAGTTTATTTTCAATATACTGGGGGGTGATATTTTTACCGCCTGCAGTAATAATAATATCTTTTTTCCGATCCGTTATTGTCAAAAAACCCTCTTCATCAAGACTGCCCACATCTCCTGAATACAACCATCCGTCAATAACGGTCTTGGCAGTTGATGCTTGATTTTTAAAATACCCTTTAAACACACCAGGCGACTTTACAAGAATCTCGCCATCTTCAGCAATTTTTATCTCTACGCCGTTAAGGGCTTTGCCCACGGTTCCAAATTTTACCTCATTCTCCCGGCAAAGAGCTGCAACACCCGTTCCTTCAGTCTGCCCATAGCCTTCAACCAGGTTCACTCCGATGGACTGGAAAAAATGCAATACATCTTTTGATATGGGGGCTCCACCAGAAATAGCTACCCGCATTTTTTCAAACCCAAGACGTTCTTTAAGTTTTCTGAAAACAGCAAACCATGCTAAAAAACAAAGGCCTTTTAGAACAACCCCAAGGGGTTTGAAATTCATTAAGCGGTCAGCCCTTTTTTTTCCAATTTTTAGTGCAACCTTGAAGACATTTCTTTTGAACCACGTTGCATCCGCCATTTTAATCATGATATTGGAATAATATTTTTCCCAGATCCTTGGAACGGAATACCCGATGTCAGGTGATATTTCCATCGTATTCTGCATAACCGTATCCGGTTTTTCGACAAAATTTACAATAAATATAAATTTTATATGAATAAATACGGTGAATAGCCTTCCAAAAATATGGCACAGGGGGAGAAAGGAAAGGATATTATCGCTTTGGTAGAGGCTGAAAGTGCCATCAACAATGCTACTGGCCTCCCACATCACATTTTTATGGGTGAGCATGGCACCTTTGGGCGGCCCTGTAGTGCCCGAGGTATAAATGATCACTGCAAGGTCATCCGGCTTGACTTTGGCCTGGTAATCTTTAAACAGCGTCGGATTCTCTTCATCTGTTTTACTGCCTTTTTCAATCAATTGATCAAAGGTCATCACCATGGGATCAGTGAAGGATAAAAGCCCCTTTGTGTCCCAGACAATAACCTTTTTCAACAGTGGTGTCTTCTGTCTGAACATCAACCATTTGTCCAGTTGTTCTTCATTTTCCACAAATAAAAACCTGGCATCGCAATGATTGACCACATACTCTACCTGCTGCCAGGCATTGGTGGCATAGACCCCGACAGACACCCCGCCCACGCATTGAATTCCTAAATCAGCCACCACCCATTCGATGCTGTTATCGCCGATAATACAGGCACTGTCCCCTTTTTCAAATCCCATGGATACCAGAGCACACCCAAGTTTTTTTGCCTTATCATGGTATTCATTCCAGGTGATATCATGCCAGAGACCCAGCTCTTTTGTTCGCAATGCAACCCTTGAACCGTTTTGACTAACCGTCTGATTAAACACCTGGGGAATCGTCTCAAATAGGGTATCGGTCTTTTTCATCGCCATGCTTTCTTTCTTTTCCATCGCTGGTAGCCTTTAGCAGATGTTTCGGATTTTATGCCAAGATAAAATTCTTTGACATCCTTGTCTTCTAAGAGATCTTTTGATTTGCCTTTCATTACAAACCGTCCGTTTTCAAGAATCAGGCCTGTGGAAGAAATGGAAAGGGCCATGTTGGCATTCTGCTCAACCAGAAGGATGGTGGTCCCTTTCGAGTTTATCTCCTGGATAATGGAAAAAATTTCTTTTACCAGGATAGGAGAAAGCCCCAAGGATGGCTCATCAAGGATCAACAGTGTGGGTCTAAGCATCAAAGCCCTGCCAATGGCAAGCATTTGCTGTTCTCCACCGGAGAGTGTTCCTGCCCACTGGTTGGTTCTATTTTTTAAAACGGGAAAATATTGAAAGACCTGTTCAATATCCTGTTTTATCCCTGACGGATCTTTCCGGGTATAGGCCCCCATCAATAAATGTTCATGGACGGTCAGTTCCTCGAAAACCTCGCGGCCCTCCGGCACATAGGCAATGCCTTTGCGGACAATTTCATCCGTATCCTTATGGTGTATGGGAACTCCTTCAAATTCAATGATGCCCTTGTCCGGCTGGTCTTCTATCTGGCCCATGATCGTTTTTAAAATGGTTGATTTTCCTACACCGTTATTGCCCAGGATTGCGGTAATGCTTCCCTCTTTTACAGCAAAAGAAGCCCCTCTGATGGCATAAACCAGATCATAATAGGTTTCAATATTTTTGACTTCAAGCAGATCCGGCATTTTTAATTTTCCTCCCCAATGTATGCTTTGAGGACTTCTTTATTCTGCTGGACCTGTTCAGGGGTTCCAAGAGTGACCTGCTTTCCGAAATTAATGGCCATAACCCTGTCGGATATATCCATGACCATTTTCATATCATGCTCAATGAGCAGGATGGATATCCCCAGATCATCCTGAATATCCTTGATCCAGAAAATCATATCCTGTTTTTCTTCCGAATTCATGCCGGCACAGGGCTCATCCAGCAGAAGCAAGTCGGGCTCCAAAGCAAGAGCCCTTCCAAGTTCAATCAATTTCTGCGTTCCATAGGGTAAAGCGCCTACAAACTTGTCGCGTATGTTCTGAAGCTCCAGAAAATCAATAATTTTTTCCACTTTTTCTCTGTGTTGAATCTCTTCTCTGGCGGCAAAAGAAGATTTTCCCCACATGAACATGCCTTTAAAAAGACCTGTTTCCATGTGGATATGTCGACCCAGCATGATATTTTCCATGGTGTTCATATGGGAAAAAAGTTCAATATTCTGAAAGGTTCTGGCAATACCCATCCTGGCAATGGTATCGGGTTTTTTATTTTCAATGAGATTGCCTTTAAACCGGATATTTCCCTGATCAGGCTTATAAAGCCCTGATATGCAGTTAAAAAGGGTGGTCTTTCCCGCACCATTGGGACCGATCACAGAAAAGATCTCACCCTTGTTCATGTTAAAGCTGATATCCTGCAAAGCCTTTATCCCGCCAAAGGAAATGGACAGGTGGTCAACCAGGAAAAAAGAAAAACCCATACTACTTAATATCCATCCAGTCCGTCAGCTTCTTTGCTTTTCCACCGGCAAGGCACTGAACCAGAAAGGTCTGGGATGCCCCCTGCCGTGAATACATGTCATTCTTGTTATACGGCTTATAATTGACTTCAGGACCGATGCCTTTGAATCCGTTTATCTGTTCCATCGCAGTAATAAAACTTTCCCTTGTCAGATCACGCCCCGCCTTTTTCAATCCTTCAATCATAGGCTCGGTGAAAATAATACCCGCATAATAAAAAACGCCCCATCTTTCTTCCTTGGCAGCATATTTATCAAACACTTCTTTTTTATATTTATTAAGCAAAGGATGATCTGATTCAGGAAGTTCACCAAGAGTAGCGGTAATCACCCCTTCCCAAATGCCTTTTGTGATATGCATCATCAAAGGAAAATCAGAGGTGGTACTGGTACTCATGAATTGCGGGGCAAACTGCATGGCCTTGCTGATACCGACGATCCTTGCAGAATGGCCCACTGTTGTCCACATGAGAACCATGTCTGCTTTAGATTTTCTTAGTTGCATCACATGGGGTTTAAGGTCGGAATCTTTGGTCTCCATGGACACCTGTGCAACCGCTTTCATTCCGTGAGCCTTTAATTCTGCAAGCGCCCCTCGAAGCCCGTTCTTCCCGTATTCATCATTGAGGTACGCTATGGCAATTCGTTTTTTCCCCATCTTTTCAATGGCATATCTTACCAATGCCTTTGCCTCACCCACATAAAGCGGATACACGGCAAATAGATTTTTCTGGGGAGGATTTACCCAGTGCATGGAGCCTGCGGCAGGCCCTACCCATGGAACATTCCTTTTGGCCAGATAATCTCGAACTGCTAAACCGGGAGATGTCCCTACTCCGCAGGCCCAGGCAAATATCCCTGTGCCTTCCTGGAGTTCTTTCACCCCGGCCTTTGTTTTGGCTGGATTATACCCGTCATCAAACATATGATAGACAATTTTCCTGCCGTGGATACCGCCATTGTCATTGATCCATTTAAAATAGTCACCCGTACCCCTGGCCACATTACCCCAAGCTGCTGCAGGGCCGGTCTGAGGGCCCCACTGCCCAAGATGGATCTCTGTATCTGTCACACCCTCTTCAGCGCAAAGGTTTGGGGCAAAGCTCAACAAAAATGCCAGAGAAACAAATAAAACAAGCCTTAATCTTTTTTTCATCATTTCCTCCTTTTTAAACGATCATTGGTTCTATATTACGATCACGTATTCCCTGATTGAAGCCCGAGTTAAACCGGGATTAAACCTTTTTCACATAATGCCTGGCAAAAAGACCGCTGGGTTTGATACACAACACCAGCACAATAATGGCAAAGGCAACCACAGTTTTAAACTCAATGGAAACATATCCACCAAACAGATTCTCAATAATACCCAGCATATAGGCGGCTATCACGACCCCGGGCAAAGAAGTCATGCCCCCCATGACGGCTGCGGCAAATCCCTTAAGCATGGGATCCCACATCATAAAGGGGTGCATGATGGTCGGAGAAATCAAAAGCCCGGCCACGGCTCCCACAAGAGAGGATATCCCCCAGGTCATCATCAAAATCCGGTTGGTTCTGATCCCGACAATCTGTGCGGCGACACTGTTTTGCTGGGTGGCTTTCATGGCAAGCCCCAGTTTTGAATATTTAAAAAACAAATAGAGCACACTCATTAATAATAAGGCTGCTACCAGTGTCAAAACCTCAAGTTTGCTGATAAAGATATCCCCGATGATAAAGCTGTCATAGGGCCCTATTGGAAACGGCATGGTCTTTTGTTCCGCCCCGAATTTCCATGACACAAACCCTAAGAGAACCATTTCAATGCCAATGGTGATAACGATCATCCCCAGAACATTGGGTTCCTTTGCCCGCCGAAGGATGGCAAATTCTAAAAAGACTCCCAGAAGGACTGCAAACACAAATGTTAAAAAAAACGCCGGATATACAGATATATTAAAAGAGGTTAAAAGCATCATGGCGAAAAAAGAAGATATCAGGGCCATTTCACCCTGGGCAAAATTCGGGACTTCAGATGTTTTATAAATAATGACCATGGCAAGTCCCATTAAGGCATAGGAGCTTCCCACTGCAATACCGTTGACAATCATCTGAATCAAATCAATCATTCACACCTTCCCATTAAAACGGCCAGGTTCGCCAGTATTTTTTCGTTCGAATCCATATGCCATAGAGTCCAAGTGGTTCAAACAGTACAATCGCAATCATAATGGAACCAAACACAATATATTGAATGTTGGAGACACCGGTGATGGAAAACCAGTGTCTGGAAAGCTGTTCCAGCCATTCCCCGACATAGGGAATATCAAGAATATTGCGCAATTTTAAGTCCAGCCAGCAAAGAAGTGTGGCCCCGACAATGGGCCCCATCATGGAACCAAGGCCTCCCACCACCACCATGGCCAGAAACATGATGGACATCATCAGGGTAAAAATTTCCGGCTCAATAAATTTTAAAACAAAGGCAAATAACCCCCCTGCAATGCCGGCATAAAATGCACTCACTGCAAATGCCAGGGTTTTGTAATAAAGAATATTCACCCCCATGGTCTGGGCAGCGATATCAGCATCCCTGATGGCAATAAATGCCCGGCCTGCCCTGGTCTTGATCAGGTTCCGCATGAAAAACAGCAGCAGGATTGTCAGGGTGATCAACAGATAATAAAACTCCTTATCCGTATCCAGAACCCAGGGGCCAATAGTGATGTCAGGTGCATGGAGACCTTCCCTGCCGCCAAAAAATTCAATCCGCCCGATAATCTGAGTAATGGTCAATCCGAATCCCAGCGTGGCGATGGCAAGATAGGGCCCCTCAAGCCGAAGCGCCGGCAGACCCAGCAGGAACCCGAAACAGGCTGCAATAAAAGCGGCGCATGGCAGGGCCAGAAGAAATGGGAATCCTGCCTTTATCATCAGAATAATCGTTCCATACGCGCCAATGGCAAAAAAACCGGCATGACCAAGGGAAATCTGTCCTGTATATCCGACCAGAAGATTTAAGCCCGCTGCCACAATGATATTAATGGCAATATAATTGGCTACATAAACATAATAATTGCCTGCAAACAGGGGGAAAAGATAGAGCGCTCCGATCAAGGCAGAAAACCAGAAGATGACAACAGGAGATGTAAAAAGCTGTACATCCTCATAGTAATCTCTTTTCATATCCATATGCAACAATCCTTTTGTGTTCAATGGTCGGATGAAACGATCTATACTCCAACTTATTGACTAAGCATAGTGGGTGTCAAGCAAAAAAGGAAAGACTGCTGCCTGCGGCTTGAACATTTTCATTTAATATAGTATCTTTACAGCAAGCCAATGTAGCTCAGGTGGCAGAGCAGCTCACTCGTAATGAGCAGGTCTACGGTTCGAATCCGTACATTGGCTCCAGACTTTTTCTGAATTTTTATTCTTTTGTTTCTATTGAATTAAACCTATTACTAGAAAAGGATTTTATAGATGACTGTCCTCGGTCTTTTTGAATCTTGAATAGCCTGGACTATAGCCAGAGATTTGATCGTGGCCGCTGAGCGAATTAAATTGAAGGCTCACTCGCCGCCCCCGAAATCAATCTCTCAGAACCGTATCAGTAGTCCGGGCTAAAAAAATTTTACCGGTAGATGCTTTTGAACAATGTATCTTTAACTTTCTGACTGGAAATTAATAATTTTGGAAGTCTACGGGGTTTCTTTAAATATTTGCCCGTCACTGATTATACCATTAGTGCTCAGAAGAAAAGCTGCTTAAAGCATATAAAGATTTTACAATCTCCGTTTAAGGGGTCACCTTTGCTAATGGCTCAAATTTCTCTTTGATCAAATCTTGCTTAATGATATTCCTTTGCTTACCTTGCCCTTCACATTCACAAGCAAGGCCAATCATGTTTGCCCAAAGTTTGTTCCCGCTCTCATCTTTAACTCTAACAAAAATATTGCCTTCGTATTCCTCATACTCGACATATTCAACACGGTCCTGACTTTTTCCACTTTTAACGATATGAACTTTCGAATCTTTTATTAATTGATTTGCTTTTGCTATATCTCCTTTTTCGATGTAAGCATTTTGTTTTTGAAGATCCTTGAGATCCATAGCTACAGCACTCCCATTTAAAAGTATCATATTGGGCTCAAAGCTGAACCAACCACCCCAGGCACTCCCGCCAAAGACAATAAGAACCATAAAAACAAAACCTATCTTTTGGGTAATTCCATTCATTCTACACGTCCTCCTTCCAAAATTTAAGACAAAAAAAGGCCTTCGCCCGGTAATATTGGGAAAACACCTTTGTTTTCTTCTAATTCTGCTAATACGCCATTGTATTCAGCGGAAATTTTAAACTAAATTTTATTTTTTAAACTGTCAAGTATTTTTTTATAAAAAAAATATCCCTGCTCAATAATTTATGCGCCGGTTTAAACGGCTCAAGTATTATTATCCCTGTCCAGAGTTTTCAGAATCCGAAATTTTAAAAAATACAGAAACAATCTTTTATTAAAATGAAAAAGACATTTTTCGCAATTGTTTCACCCTTGCAATAAGCGCCTGCGCTCTTTTATATTTTATGGTATCATTGTCTTCCATTACATCTATTAAATGCCAAGCAATCATGCAATGTGCTCCCCATTGCATGTATGCGGGTAGCAATTCTTTCTCAATTTGGTTCAGCTTGTAATATTTTTGATATTCATTAAGAAAAGTATGCAAAAGTTCTTCTGACAATTTATTATCAACATAGCAAAATCCTTGGATTGCAGTCCCAAGTTCATGCAATAAATTTTCAATACAAATTACTTCAAAATCTAAAATAGCAAGCAATTTATTGCCCTTAAACATTGTGTTGTCAGGGAATAAATCGCCATGTACTAAACCCCTGGGAAGTTTTACCGACAATGGTTCTTCCAGATAGTTGGTTTGCTCTATGAAATAATCAAAGATATCGGGTTGTGCATAAACGGCGGAAGGAATTTTTTGAATAACAGTCTTACAGAAATCAATATCTACCCAGTTTTTTTGAGTGAAAGATGTCGGCACTTCTAATAAATTTAGAGAGGCCGCAACTTTGGCTATCTGTTGTGTTGTTTCTATATTCACCTCTGGGTGATGTCCGTTTATAAATTCATATATCACAATATTATCGTTGCCAAGTGCATTAATAAATTTATTTTCCCTGTCTGGAATAGGATAAGCCGAGGGTATGTCTTTAGTCTTTAAATATTCCAAAATTTTTATTTCGGGAATAATATCCTCGATTTTTTTGTTTAGATGAATTTTCAGCAGATAATCTCTCTTGTTAGTACTAACTTTATAATTTATATTAGCATATCCACCAACCGTACGAATTATATTTGTGATTTTTCCACTATTATATCTATCCATCAATAGCTGAATTTCATGCATTGCTTTTGTTTTATCGTTAAAAAATTCCATTAGTATTTCTATATAGAGGTCTATGGAAAAGCAATAAATAGTTTTGTTATTTTTAGGTCAACCTCCATCCATCATGAATTTGGATACGATGGATTTCATCTTTCTCGAATTAAAACATTTCCATTCTAACACGGGCTGGACAATCCATGGCCACTTAACCCGAATTTTTCAAATGCTTTTAAATCTGGTACAATATTAAATGAAAGCCGCATGACCAATATATTGAGGTCGCTTATGGACAAAATGGCCGTTATTTCAGATATTCACAGCAACCTTGAGGCATTAACAGCTGTATTGAATGACATATCCGGACAATCAATACAAAAAATTGTTTCACTGGGTGATAATATCGGGTATGGCCCCGATCCTGAAGACGTTCTTTTGAAGCTGAAATCCTATTTAGTTACATCAATACGCGGCAATCACGAATTCGCCATTCTCAACGACAACTATAAAAGATTGTTTAATGTAAATGCCATCACAGCCCTTGATATCAACCGTAAAAAATTATCAGGCAGCTCAATACAATACATTTCTTCATTGGATTCAAGCCTGGGATTGTATGGGGCCTTATTTATCCACGGCATCTCTTCAAATTTAATTGATGGCTATATTTTTAACCTATCTGATGCCCAGCTGATCAAACGCGCTAAAAAGATTCATAAACGCATTGCCTTTGTCGGGCATACGCACCTGCTGAAAATCTATGAATTTGATAATAAGGGCCTTAAAAAAAAAGAATTCACCCAAAGGACATCTTTGTTAAATGACAAAAAATACATCATCAATGCCGGCAGTGTGGGGCAGCCAAGGCACGGTGCCCATGAAGCCACCTACGTCATCTGGGATATTCAAAAAAATACGGTTGAACCAAGATTTGTAACATACAACTATCATCATACTGCCATGAAAATCAAACAGGCCGGATTGCCCCGGATTTATGCGGATATACTTTAACCCAAATATTTCATAAAATTTTCTTTGAGATATCAATAAGGAAAAAAGATCAAAAGACCGATTTCATGGGCATAGATTTGCATGATCTCTTAACGGAAAGGACATAAAAGACGAATCAAAATCTTCTCATCTTATCTATAAATGGTCCCCTATGCCCCTACCTTTCAGGTCTTAAAATCTGCCAATTTAATATTAAATTCATCTGCAACCTGAGTTAACCCCGCTTTTTTTGCGGCCTTCAAAGTTTTACCTATTGCGGGTGAATCACCATAAGTAACATTTGCTCCGGCATTTATTAATATTTCAATAACGGCTTTGAAAACAGCCGGATTTGTTGTCACACACTTTTCCGGGGCGTCACCCACGAGGATATTGGGCTTTAATAAAATGTTTTCACCTTTTTGAACAAACAGGGAAAGACCGCCTATAAGTGAAACTCCTCTCTCAATAGATCTTTTCACACTATCGTATTCATATGATTCACATCTTACAAGAGCAACTTTTGACATAGAACACCTTTTGTTTTCTTCTGCATCTTTTATTATACAACTTTTGGAACGGCACATGAAAATAATTATTGATATCAAGTTATGCATAGATAGGAAAACATTTTTTCAATTAAAGTGGAGAATGAATTTTATCTCACTCTGCAGGGAGGTAAAAATTCATTAATTCCCTTGACTTGAAAAAAAATATATGGTTTACCTGTTTCTCAAAGGATAAACATATGAATTTTTGCTTAACAGACAGATTTTATTTTTATTTCAGGTATTTTTTTTATACCGGTCTGCCTGTTTTGCGCTAAAGTTTATTTTTAACAAAAAAGCCGCAGGCAGCAAAAGCCTGCGGCTTTTTTGTTTTCAGTTGCCGGCTTTTGAATAAACCCTGCAAAGGAAAAGGCCATGAAACAGACCTATGATGTAAATGTAAAAGAGTTCAAACCCCTTATTTCACCGGCATCCATTAAAGAAGAGCTTCCGGTAGCAGATGATGTTGCAAAAACCGTTCTTAACGGACGCCGTGAAGTTGAAAATATTTTACAGAAAAAAGATGACCGGGTCCTTGTGATTGCAGGACCCTGCTCAATCCATGACACGGATGCCGCCCTTGAATATGCCCAAAAAATGAAACGATTAAGGGATGTGGTTAAAGAAAAAATTAATCTGATTATGAGGGTTTATTTTGAAAAACCCAGAACAACGGTTGGATGGAAAGGGTTGATCAATGATCCCTTTCTTGATGCTTCTTATGATATGAATGAAGGATTGAGAAAAGCCAGATCCCTGTTGATAGACATCAATCGAATGGGGCTTCCCACTGCCACAGAAATTCTTGATCCCATCACACCCCAGTATATTGCCGGCCTTTTAACCTGGGTGGCCATTGGTGCCAGGACAACGGAATCCCAGACCCATCGTGAAATGGCAAGCGGTCTTTCCATGCCGGTTGGATTTAAAAACTGCACGGATGGAAGTCTTACTGCGGCCATCAATGCCATGACAGCGGCAGGCGCACCCCAGCATTTTCTCGGAATCGACCCGCAGGGATATTCTTCAGTGGTCAGCACAAAGGGAAATCCTTTCGGCCATATTGTTCTTCGAGGTGGTCCCCACCCGAATTACGATCCGGTTTCCGTGGAAAAAGTCCAGAAAAGACTTAAAACAAAAAACCTTCTGGATGCCGTGATGATAGACTGCTCCCATGATAACTCGGGACAAAAACACAAAGGGCAGTCCTTTGTATTTAAAAGTGTGCTGGATCAGCGGCTTGACGGTAACACCAGTATTATTGGATTAATGCTTGAAAGCAACTTGTTTGAAGGCAACCAGAAATGCAATGGGGATTGCAAAACGCTTAAATACGGAGTCTCCATTACCGATGAATGCATCTCCTGGGAAACCACTGAGAGTCTGATCCGTTGCTCCTATGACAGAATATAAAAATGACAGATGATACCGATGACAACATCTTCGTTTGAAAAAAGAGTAAAAAGAAGAATTACTGGCAGGGACCATGGTTTTTTTGCTGTCTGTTCACCCGGATTAAAAAAAGTCTGCCTGAATGAAATGCTTGCACTGGGATTCCCTGAAGATAGTCTAAAGGCCATTCAGGGGGGGATTGAATTTAAAGACAAACCCAATACATGCATGGCGTTCAATCTTAATTTAAGAAGTCCTTCAAGAATTTTGATGCGGATCAGCCAGTTTAAGGCAGACTCTTTTGACAAACTTGAAAAAAAAATGAACGCCATTGACTGGATACTCTATCTGCCGCAAAATTGTTCGCTCAAGTTTAGTGTCACAACAAAAAAATCAAGGCTATACCATTCCGATGCCATTGCACAGCGGTGTGAAAAAATTATTTTAAATCAATTAAGTTCGGGCGGTGCATTTATTTCACCGGGTAAAAACAAATCAAATCAGACGATTTATATCAGGGCTGAGCAAAATAATTTTACGATCTCACAGGACACCACAGGAGCGCTTTTATTTAAACGAGGCGTCAAAAAGAAGGTAAGCCAGGCACCGTTACGAGAAAATCTGGCCTTTGCCATGCTTTTCTGGGCCAATTTTTCAAAAAAAGACATATTGATTGATCCCATGTGCGGGTCAGGCACTTTTTCTCTTGAAGCCGCTATGATGAAAACCAATCTGCCGCCAGGATTTTTCAGATCCTTTGCATTTGAAAACTGGCCGGGGTTCAGCCAAAAGACATATGCTTATCTGAAAAAACAGACCCGGGAAAAAATTCTTGTCTTTTCAAAAAAAGAAATTTTTGCATCTGATATCGATGATATGGCCTTAACTGCCCTGGAACAAAATATTTCAAACCATGACTTCACCCGTATCATAGATGCCGCAAAAAAAGATTTTTTTTCCATCAATCCATCTGAAATATCCCCAGGAAAAAAAGGGGTAGTGATGTTAAATCCGCCTTATGGGAAAAGGCTCGGGGGAAATAGCGATCCCCGGTCCTTTTACCGTGAGATCGGAAAAAAACTGACGACTGATTTTAAAGGGTGGCGTGCGGGGATCATTCTTCCGTCAAGAGAGTACAAATCGTATCTTGGACTGAAGCTTGAGCTAAAGCCCATTTTTCATGGCGGTCTTGATATTTTTGCCGGTATTGGAATAATCTCATGAAAAAAACCTGAAGATAAAGAGGTATCTATGCAAACCAGATTCAAATATATCATTGGTTTATCTATTCTATTCTTGTTTTTCACAACCCATTCCATGGCAAAGGATGATATTGACAATCGTATTTATGCATCGCTTTTAAAAAAGCATGTCACAAATAAACACGTTAACTATGACGGGTTTAAAAAAGATGAAAAACTACTGAATGCGTATCTGGCCATATTGAGTCACACCAATATAAAATCCCTTTCAAGGAACTCTCAATTTGCGTTTTATATCAACGTTTATAATGCATTCACCATAAAACTTGTATTGACAAAATATCCAGGGATTAATTCCATTAAAGAGGTTGGCAGTTTTTTTTCCAATCCCTGGAACAAAAAATTTATTTTGCTGCAAAAAAAAACCGTATCCCTTGATCACATCGAGCATAAAATCCTTCGGCCAAAGTTCAAAGACCCCCGGGTTCATTTTGCCATAAATTGTGCCTCTAAAAGCTGCCCACCGCTTCGGAATGAGCCCTATAAAGGTGAAACTCTGGAAAATCAGCTAAATAACCAGGCAAAAAAATTTATCAATGATAAAAAAAATACTTTTATCAAAGGAGACACCCTTTTTGTCAGCAAAATTTTCAAATGGTTTGAAGCGGATTTTTCCGATAACTCACT
This sequence comes from Desulfobacula sp., assembly GCF_014237455.1. GTDB lineage: Bacteria > Desulfobacterota > Desulfobacteria > Desulfobacterales > Desulfobacteraceae > Desulfobacula. The sequence continues at coordinate 14,078 of NZ_JABZFL010000096.1, forward strand.
TCTGTTTATTAAAAAATATGCATCTAAAGAGTTGGAAGAAAAGCTTAATTCTTCCCGGGAAAAGATTAAAATCAGTTACCTGAATTATGACTGGACCCTAAACCGCTAGAGAAAGATTTATTCCACCAGCTTTCCAAATCGTTCCAAAATCTTAAGTGGAATTGGAGCGGGCTCTATTTTATTCAAAATTTCGAATAAAATAAGCCCTGATTCCTTGATCTCGGCTTCCATATTTTCTGCATAGGCAGCCATAATCCGGGCATCATATTCCGGGTGGAACTGGACCCCCCAGGCGGATGGACCGATCCTGAAGGCATGGTTGGGTTCAAATGAGTTTTTGGCTATGCAGATAGCATTATCCGGAAGTTTAGCAACCGTTTGAGAATGACAGACATGGGCTGTAAACGTTTTCGGCAATCCTTTGAAAAGCATATCTGATGTATCTTCTTGCACAATTTCAATCTCAGCGGTACCGATTTCAATTCCCCCGGCATGGTACTCCACCACTCCGCCCATGGCTTTAGCAAGCAGTTGATGACCATAGCAGATGCCCAGAATGGGTATATTGGAATGGATGACGTCCGGAACCCATTGTTCAATTGCCACACTCCATGAAAAATTGCCGGTCACCATGGCATGGGATCCGGCAATCACTACACCCTTACATATTTCAACGGCCGGCAACGCATCTCCGTTTGGGACATCCACCACCCGGACATTTTCTTTACCGACACTTAAACCTTGAAAAATCCAGTCTTCAAAATCTCCCAACTGCTCTGCAATAGCTGGAAAGGTGTCACCTGTTTTTATGATAACAATCTTTTTCATACACGGCTCAACCGGTTAACGAAATTCATTTCATCACCTCATGGAGGATGATATCTTCAATAGCTTCAATTTTTCCAAGATGCCGGGTCAACTTGAATTCAACCTGTTGATAGGTTAATTGAGCCTTTTTTATCAATTCAGGCATATCCACAAGAATATGGTGGCCACTGCCGATAAAAAACGGAAATATGACAATCTTTGTTGCCCCCTTTTGCACCAGCTCATCAATTCTCATTTCAAGAAGAGGATCGGCAAATTGCAAAAAAGCATACTCAACTACTTCAAATGATCTTTTTGCTTTTTCAAGCACTCTTGCTGCAAGTGATGCAACTTCCAGGTTGGATTCTTTTTTCCTGCTGCCATGGGCAGCAATAATCAATGCTTTCACACGTTTCTCCCTGATGGCCTTTTTAGCTTATCACTGGTTTGTACGTTTTTGACAATTAAAAATAACATTAATTTTTTGTTTTACAACCCATAATTATGTGTATCCTGACCTGGATACCATCTTGCTGTCTTTGCCAACCACCTTTATGGCAGCCTCCCCCTGGACCGGACAAATATGCTCACAGATACCGCATCCAATGCAAAGTTCCTCCACCACATAGGGCTGTTTCAATACAACAGGATTTCCAAAGACATCCCGAATTTTGATTTCATTAAATTTAATGGCTTTATCATGGGTCGGGCAATGTTCTTCGCACACGATACAAGATTTTTTCTCTGCATAGACCATACACTTATTTTTATCAAAATATGCCTTGCCGATGATAAAAGCATGCTTTTGCTTTACATTCAGTCGGCCCAAAGCACCTGTGGGACAAACCTGGGAACAGAGCGTGCAATTGAATTCACAATATCCCAGCCTCGGAACCAGCTTTGGTGTAAACATGCCTTCAAAGCCCTTCTCCAGAAACAAAGGCTGCAGTGCATTATTAATGCAGACTTTCATACATTCCCCACACCGCACACAGGATGCTAAAAAATCTGTTTCATTCAGGGCACCGGGCGGCCGGATCAAATCATCATCCGGCATTTTAGACATCGCATTGGTCCTGCAAAGAACCGGCAGGGCCAGTCCGGTAAGCCCGGCGACGATCAATTGCCGTCTATTGATGTTGACAAATGGTTTGTTTTTCGGGATGGAAAATTTAAACGTGGTGATATTGTCCGGACAAAACTCGAGGCAGTCCATGCAGAGGCTGCACTCTTCAAACATGAAGTAATGATTTTTGTCAAAGGCGTTCATCCGGCACTCTGATTCACACAGCTCACAATTTTTACAGACTTTGACAGGAATCCTTTTGAAAATGGACAGTCTTGAAATAAGCGCCAAAAGTCCGCCCAAAGGACACAGGTTCCGGCACCAGAACCGTTTACCAAAAACTTCCATTATAAAAATAAGGATCAGTAAAAAAAATGATAAAAATGACAGATAAAAAAAGCTCTGCTTAAAAGGAAGAACAAAGGTCTTAAGCACTTCATATACCGGCTCGCTTATATTTGAAAATGCGGCAGGCCCCCTGGTATAGACTGAATCAAAAAACAGGGAAACAAGATAATTCATTACGGGGTCGATACTGAACACCATTCCCCGCACAAGGAGTGAAAAAGGGTCTGCAAATCCCAGGAGCTGCACCCCGAAGGCAGAAGAGATCAATATAATAATCAGAATGACATATTTTAAATATGGCAGGCGAACGCTGGTTTTTGGGGATTTGATAAAATGATCGGATATATCAATCAATGTTCCCAATGGACAGATCCAGGAACAAAAACACCTGCCGAAAAGAAAAGTCAACCCGATAATGATAAAAGACGGCCAAAGCAGTGTGACAAATGTTTTTTGGGCTAAAGTTATAGTGGCCAGTACAAGAGGATCAAGCCTGAATAAAATATTGACGGCATAGGGGATGGTATCACTTCCGGTATAATCGGTCTGCCTGAATAAAAATAAAAATATCACCAGGCAGATAAGCTGGGATAATCGACGTACCTGTTTTAAATAAGGTTTTATCTTCATAAAAATCAGGCTTTTAGATAGCGGACATTGCATTTACCCAGGTCCATCTGTCCCAATCCTCTTTTATAGGCCTCAACCGTGGACTTAATCTGATGGGGTTCCAATCCGAAAAGAGTGGTGGCATACGCATCTGCTGCTACAGGATCCACAGACCCGATAATGGTATTAAGTATCTTTACATCCTTTAAATCCCCGCCCTGTGGACCGTTCCTTACAATCACCCGGGTGGCATCCACAATGGTGAGTTTTGGTTTGATGACCATGTTCAAATCTGCAAGTTTGGCGCCAAGCTTATAATGAATTTTACCCCGCCAGCCACCGATAACGCCCATGACATTTTTAAGCCCGATGCTCAATCGGGACAGGCTGTGGTGCTTGGCAACCGGCACATTGATATAGCAATCCGCTTCAAGGGCATCTTTATAAAAAGACCATTCCTTTAATGCCTTTCCTTTTTTGATGTTTACAGGTACAAATTTTCTATCATCAATATACTCAAGCCGGAGTCGTTTATCCCGGATCTCTTTCATTGCTGACTTTATGCCGCTATTGTTATAGCACCTGCGCTCTTCATTACATGTCCTGTCAAAAATAAATATCTTTGATGCCCCGGCACCAAGACAAAGCTTTGCAAGCTCGGCCACAATCAACGGATGGGTATTCGCCCCCTGCTCAACATTTCTGTCCCACCCGATGTTGGGTTTAATCACGACTTTGTCACCGTTTTTAACAAAGGCCTTTATCCCGCCCAGGGACTGAACAACCTGTCGTACCATACCGGAATAATCATCCCCTTTTGCCACTAGAATATCCGGTTTTATCAAAGGAGAACCAAACAATTTTGGGGTAAGATTAAACACGGGAGGAGTAATAATGATACCGGCAGACCACAATGACACCTGTTTTAAAAATTTGCGCCTGTCCATTTTCCCCCTTTTTATGATCGACTAAACCTTAAAAATATGAATTGCCTTTTTAAAATCTGATTTAATTGTGCCAAGCCCTATTCTTTCAATCATCCGGCCCATACGCTCGCGTTTTGAATGTTCCCTGCCTCATATTCATACCATTATCCGTATTATTCTTAAAAAATGGAAGGCTTATTAAATAAACATGGCTTTTGTGTTCATTTCTATTTAAACTCCCAAAAGCCAGACTCGGTTGGAATGATGATTTTGCAGGAGATGGATATGATTAAAATATTGATGGTTGGAATAGGAGGTTTTGCAGGATCTATCTGCCGATATATCATCAGCGATTTATCCCACAGACTGTTTAATGATCCCTTCTTCCCCTACGGGACCATAACGGTCAATGTAATCGGGTGTCTTTTCATCGGCATATTAGGCGGATTATCTGAAACAAGACAAATATTTACCCCTGAAATTCGCGCATTGATTCTTATTGGATTTCTGGGAGGATTTACAACTTTTTCAACGTTTGGATATGAAATATTCACGGCTTCCCGGGATGGACAGTTTGTTGGAGCGTTAACAAACTTCATGCTTCATCTTATCCTTGGGTTCGGTTCTGTCTGGCTTGGATTTTCCATGTCTAAACTATTATAAAGGAGGTTGAATTTATGGTTCTTCCGGAAAAAGGGCATTTGCTCAGGATCTTCATCGGTGAGAGTGACAAAAAAGACGGGGCTCCTCTGTACGAATGGATTGTAAAAAAAGCAAGGGAGCACGGATTGGCCGGGGCAACAGTTACTCGCGGCATCTTAGGTTTCGGAGCACATTCAATGATTCATACCACAAAAATTCTAAGGCTTTCAGAAGGCATGCCCATGGTCATAGAGATTGTCGATACCCTGAAAAAAATAGACGACTTTATGCCGATCATTGATTACGCCATTACAGAGGGACTGGCCACCGTAGAAGAAGTAAGTATCCGGTTCTACCGGACAAGTTAGCTATGAAGCCTTTCAAATGACTCACTTTACAGGACATAAATAATGAATGATTCAAACAGGCAAACACATCTTTTCCCAGCCCGGGTTTATTATGAAGACACAGACCACTCAGGGGTTGTCTACCATGCCAATTATTTAAAATTCTTTGAACGGGCAAGAGAAGATATCATTGGTATTGACGTGCTTGCTGACATGTGGTATGAGCAGGGAATCGGTTTTGCCGTTTATAAAATAACCTTAGGTTACCACGACGGAGCAGTTTTCGGGGATCTTCTCGATATTAAAACAACATGGGAAAAAGAAGGGGATTACAGGGTCATCTTTTTCCATGAAGCCTGGCGGCCGGATGCCACAAAACCGGCTGTTACCTGCACGTTGGAACTTGTCTGCCTGGGACCGAACAAGAAGCTGATGCCGATTCCAGATCTCGATTTTCTCATTTAAAATAAAAAAGAAATACTGTTAATCATATAAAAAATTATAGGAATTATAGGTTGACAACAAAAATTGAACGCTATATTTAAAATAAATTATATTTAGTGCAATGTAAAATCAGCATACTTTGCATGAATTAAATTGGCCATAAGATACCAAGGAGGTATAAATATAGGATTGATTAATTCTTAACAACATCAAGGAGGTGCCCGTGAAAGACAAAGAAATGTTGCTTGATGGCCAGCAAAAAAAAACAGGGGTTTCCAGAAGAACTTTTTTGAAAACTGTTACCGGAACAGCTGCTGGAATCGGTATTTCTCAAATGTTCAATCCCGCCCTTATTTCAGCACTGGAAAAAGCCCTTGAAACCCATCCGGTTCTCTGGATTCAGGGGCAAGGCTGCTCCGGTTGTTCAGTTTCCCTATTGAACAACGTTGATCCATCCATTGCCGATGTACTTCTCAAAGTTATCAGTCTTCAGTACCATCCCACTGTGATGGCCAGTGAAGGTGAAACCGCCCTGGAAAATCTCTACCATATTGCAGAAAAGTACAAAGGAAAATTCTCCCTGGCTATTGAAGGTGCCATTCCAATGGCCGCAAATGGGAAATACTGCAATTTCGGAGAACTGGACCACAAAGAAATCACCATGGTTGACATTGCAAAAGACCTGGGTGCAAAAGCAGGAAGCGTTCTGGCCGTGGGAACCTGTGCCGCGTATGGAGGAATTCCGGCTGCCGAAGGGAATCAAACCGGTGCGACAGGTGTAATGGATTTCTTTCACATTTATCACATTAAAACGCCGGTTGTTAATATTCCAGGTTGTCCTTCGCATCCTGACTGGATTGTCGGATCCATCGTTCATCTGCTCACAAAAGGTCTTCCTGAATTAGATGACGATGGACGTCCCGTGGTCTTCTTTGGAGAGAATATCCATGATAACTGCCCCCGTGTTAAAGAGTATGATGCAGGTGAAATGTCTGAAAAACTTTCCGATGCAAAAGGCTGCCGTATGGATCTTGGTTGTAAAGGTCCGGATACATATGCTGACTGTTACAAACGCAAATGGAACAGCGGCATGAACTGGTGTGTGGACAATGCTGTCTGCATTGGGTGTGTTGAACCCGGATTTCCGGATTTATCATCCCCTTTCTATGAACCCGCATAACACAAATATCCGAAACTTTTAAACCTTAAGGAGATTTTATTATGGCAGGCTGTAAACCACAAGCTGTTCCGGTCATTGCCGGGAAAAAAATTAAAGTTGCCATTGATCCTGTCACCAGGATTGAGGGTCATCTTAAAGTAGAAGTTGAAATAAAGAACGGTGTTGTCGTTGATGCCAGAGTATTTGGCGGCATGTTTCGCGGCTTTGAACAAATATTGATCGGCAGGGATCCAAGGGATGCAACCCAGATTACCCAGAGAATCTGCGGTGTATGCCCTACCGCACATGCAACCGCATCTGCACTGGCGCTTGATGATGCATTCAAAGTTAAACTGACCAAAAACGGCAGAATTGCAAGAAACCTGATTCTGGGTGCCAATTTCCTTCAATCCCATATTCTTCATTTCTATCATCTGGCAGCCCTTGACTATGTCAATGGTCCTGATGTTGCCCCGTTTATCCCAAGATACGCAAAAAATGATGTCCGCGTTCCAAAAGACATCAATGATGTTGCTGTCGGCCAGTATCTTGAAGCCCTTGAAATGAGAAAAATCTGTCACGAAATGGTGGCTCTTCTTGGCGGTAAAATGCCCCACGTTCAGGGTGTTGTTGTGGGTGGAACCACAGAAATCCCAACCAGAGAAGCGTTAAATGCCTATGCAGAACGTTTTAAAATAGTCAAAAAATTTGTCCTTGAAAAATATGTCCCCATAGTATATCTGCTTGCAGGTCCCTATGGAGATCTTCTGAAAACAGGCGGCGGCTATCAAAATTGTGTTGCATGGGGTGTATTCCCAATGGATGATGCAGGCAATACGCTTTTGAAAAGAGGAGTTTACACCGACGGAAAAGATTACCCGGTTGATCCGGCCCTTATCAAAGAATATGTAAAATATTCTTATTTTGAGGATTCCACAACCGGTCTTACCCCTTCCGAAGGGAGAACCCTTCCTAATCCGTACAAAGAAGGTGCATACAGCTTTATCAAAGCACCCAGATACAATGGCAATCCCCATGAGGCAGGCCCGCTTGCAAGAATGTGGGTCACCAATCCTGAATTGTCTAAAATCGGCCAGGAAAAACTGGGCGTTAAAAAAATGCGAGATATTGGTGATGCTGCATTCTCTATTCTTGGAAGACATGTTGCCAGAGCTGAAGAGACTGTCATGGTTGCAGATGCTGTTGAACAATGGCTTGCAGAAGCACAACCTGGAAAAGAAACCTTTGTTCCGGCGCCAATTCCTGATTCATCAGAAGGCCTTGGACTTACAGAAGCACCTCGTGGCGCTCTTCTTCACTACATTGACATTAAAGATAAAAAGATTGCCAATTACCAGATTACTTCGGCAACGATCTGGAATGCCAACCCAATGGATGATATGGGCCAGAGAGGACCAATGGAACAGGCGCTGATCGGTGTTCCTGTTCCTGATCCTGAAAACCCGGTGAATGTGGGGCGGCTGATCCGCTCCTTTGACCCCTGACTGGGTTGTGCCGTCCACGTGCTGGACGCCAACACCGGCAGAGAAATTAAAGTGGAAATTCCATTATAATTTAAATTGATTTTTACTGAATTATAAGAGGGGGTGAAAAATTTCATCCCCTCTTATGGTTGCATGAAAATCTTTTTTGTCTATCAGCTAAATTTTAGAAATTGCAATAAAATGGAAAATTTAACCAAATGAAAAAACTGTTGGTTTTGGGTGTGGGAAATATCCTCATGATGGATGAAGGTGCCGGGGTTCATGCTATTCATAAATTCTGGAAAGAAAAAGAAAATTACGATGAAACCCTGGTTGATTTTATCGATGGAGGAACCTTTACCCAGGATATATTTTATCTGTTTGAAGAATACGAACAAGTTCTGGTTTTGGATATTGTGAGAGCCGGACATGAGCCGGGCACCCTCTACAGCCTTGATGAAAATGATCTGGTGAAAAATGAGAAACAGGTATTGTCCCTTCATGATGTTGATCTTCTGGACTCCCTTGACATGGCCCGGATGAGAGGCCACAGGCCCAAACTAAAGGTGGTTGGCATTGAACCTGACAAAATTGACTGGGGAACCGAGATGACCCCTGTCCTTGTCAAGGCTTTACCGTCATTCATGAACGTCGCAAGAGAACATATAGAAAAACTTCTTAACTGAAATAACCGATTCAACTTGAATTTAACAAATTCTTGGAAACTGCTCTCCGGTCAGCATATCGATTATCCTCAACCCGCCAATCGTGGTTTTTAAAAAAACCTTACCAGGATCCTCACTTGTTACTTCACCAATGATCACTGCATCTTTTCCAAACTCATCCTGCTGAATAAGCTCAAGTGCTTTTCGGGCATATTTTTCAGGCACAAAGGCGATCAATTTGCCTTCATTGGCAATATATAAGGGATCAAATCCCAACAGCTCACAGATTCCCTGAACAGGTCCCCGGATGGGAAGAGACTGCTCATCTATTTTAATTCCCACATTGGATTGTGATGCAATCTCGTTTAAAGTTGTGCCAATGCCTCCCCTTGTGGGATCTCGAAGCACATGAATATCACAGTCGGACTGGATAACGGACTGCACCATCTTGTTTAACGGTGCTGAATCGGTTTTGATATCAGAATCAAATTTCAGGCCTTCCCTTGAACTTAAAATCGTAATCCCGTGATCTGCGATGGTACCGCTGATGATAATTTTATCTCCGGGTTTTGCATTGCTTCCTGACACGTTGACATCAGGGGGGATCACTCCGATACCGGAAGTATTAATAAAAATCTTGTCCGCTTTTCCCCTGGGAACAACCTTGGTGTCCCCGGTTACAATCTTGACCCCTGCCTTTTTCGCAGCAGTTGCCATGGTTTCAAGGATGAGCTTAAAGTCTTTTATTGGCAGTCCTTCTTCTATAATCAATCCGACACTGATATATTTAGGGACTGCACCGCACATGGAGATATCATTGACGGTTCCGTTTACCGCCAGATCACCGATATTTCCGCCGGGGAAAAAAATGGGATCCACCACATAAGAATCGGTTGAAAAAGCAAGCGTTGTGCCTTCAACATCCAGAGTTGCCCCGTCATCCTGTTTTGATAATTCAAAATTTTCAAACAAGGGCAGGATCATATTGGAAAACAGTGTGTGGGAGGCTTTGCCTCCGGAACCATGGTCTAATAATATTTTTTCTTCAATCATTTTTCTTCCTGTTCTTTGCCTAACTATATCGGTAAAATGCTGCGCAAGATCCTTCACTTGAAACCATACAGGGCCCTACAGGATTCAGGGGGGTACATTTTTTTTTATAAAGGGCGCATTCGTAAGGCCTTTTCAACCCCATGAGGATTTCCCCGCAGGCACAGCCTTTTGGCTCCGGCACATCCGGCATATCCATCCCAAATTTTATGGCGGCATCAAATTTTTGATACTCTTTTTTCAATTCCATGCCGCTTGAAGGAATTTCCCCTATCCCTCTCCAGGACGCATTACAGACCTCAAAAACCTGATTCATGATTTGCTTTGCCTTTACATTCCCTACATCGGAGACCGCCCTTGGGTATGCATTTTCAAGGGCGGGTTTCCCTGCCTCATTCTGCTCAATTAAAAGGAGAATGGCCTGTAAGATATCGATGGGCTCAAATCCTGAAATCACGGATGGTATATCATATTTTTCAAACGTATCCCTGTAGGCATCGGTTCCCGTAATCACAGAGACATGACCCGGAAGGATAAAGCCGTCTAGTTCTACCCCGTCTGTTTCCATCAAGGCGGCTAAGGCCGGCGGTGTGAGTTTGTTAGCCGAATAAACGGAAAAATTATCAACTTGCCCCTCGATTCCCATGAGAATACCGGCCGCAATCGTCGGGATGGTTGTTTCAAACCCCACACCACAGAATACCACTTCTTTATCTTTATTTTCCCTGGCAATATTAACGGCATCAAACACCGAATAAACAATTCTTACATCAGCCCCGGCAGCCTTCTCTTTTCCAAGGGTCGAACTTGAGCCCGGCACCTTGATGAGATCCCCAAAGGTGGTCACAATCACATTCTTAACCCTTGCAAACCCCACAAAGGCATCAATATCTTTCTGGGCAGTCACACACACAGGGCAGCCGGGACCGGAAAGAAGCGTAATACCCTGAGGCAGCACACTCCTGATGCCATGCCTGAAAATGGCCGTGGTATGGGTTCCGCAGACCTCCATCAGTCTTAGGTCTTTTTTGCTGACAGAATGAATTTTTTTCACAAGATCCCTTGCAAGAGAACCATCCCTGTACTCTTCAATATATTTTAAAACCATATTTTAACCTATTTTTTTAATTGGCTTCCAAAGCAGCAGCAACCACTGCCTGACCTAAACAGATTCCCCCATCCCCGGTTGGAACCTTTGTGTGTGTGTATACCCTAAGATTATTTTCTTCAAGAGTCCTGATCATCTGTTTCAGGATTATATCATTATTAAATACACCTCCTGATAGGACGACCTTTTGTATACCTGTTTCTTTACTCACTCTTAATGTTGCTTTAGTAAAGGCCGCTACCAGTGTATGATGAAACTTTAAACTGATTCTGCCGGATGATTCACTCTGTTTCAAATCCTGAGTAATCTGCCGGATACAGGTCATCATATCAATTTCAAATGATCCATCCCTGTCATCATTTTTATTTTGTACAATATCAAATCCATAGATATCATCTATCAGATTTTTGTCTGCTATGGCTTCCAGTTCCATTGCGGCCTGACTTTCATGGGTAATCTTGTGCCGGATACAAAGCAGGGAAGCAACCGCATCAAACAGCCTTCCTGCACTGGATGTCAAAGGAGAGTTCAAGTTTTTCTCCATCATCTGGCATACAAAGGACAGCTTTCCTTTTTCCATCTGCCTTATATATGGAATATCCAAACTTAAAAAATCATTTCCAAAGGCCTGGTAAAGAACCGACGCTGCCATGCGCCAGGGTTCCAGAACGGCAGCATCACCGCCCGGCATCTTGATATATGAAAGGTGCGCTTTTCTTTTAAACTTTTTTTGTGTGCATACAAGAAGTTCCCCGCCCCAGATATGGCCGTCTGTTCCATACCCTGTACCATCAAGGGTTATGGCAATGACGTCGCCATCAAGATCATTTTCTGCCATACAGGCCGCAGCATGGGCATGGTGATGTTGAACTGCCACCTTTTTTACATTGTTCTGTGCTTTGGCATAATCGGTACTCATATAGCCCGGGTGCATATCATGGGCAATAATCTCAGGTTGAATGTCGAGAATCTGTTTTAAATGATCAATACTGTTTTGATAAAAATCATACACCTTCACATTATCCATATCCCCGATATGCTGGCCTAAAAACACATCATTATCCCGTGTCAGGCAGATTGTGTTTTTAAGCCCTGCCCCGCATCCCAGAATTTTCGGCATTTTTTTATTTAAAGATATTGGCAAAGGGGCATACCCTCTTGAACGTCTTATAAATCTTGTCTTCCCTGTCTGAATCCTTGCAATGGAATCATCTGCCCCAAAATAGATGTCCCGGTTGTGCAATAAAAAATAATCTGCAATATGAGAAAATGCATCCAATGCGTCCTCATTATCAATGGAAAGCGGTTCTCCTGAACGGTTCCCGCTGGTCATCACAAGTACATCAGGCCCCTTTTCAAGCAATAAATAATGCAAGGGTGTATAGGGCAGCATGACCCCGAGACAATTGTTAAAGGGGGCCACATCCGGTGCAAGTCCTTTAATATCATCCTGCCTGATATTCTTCTTGTTCAGCAGGACAATGGGCCTGTGATAGGACTCTAAAAGTTCCTTTTCATCAGAACCTACATGAACATGATCAAACAGATGAGATGCCGATTGAGCCATCAGGGCAAAAGGCTTATGGGGGCGTGCTTTTCTCAGCCTTAAGCTTTTAACAGCATCCTGGCTGGATGCATCACAGGCCAGATGGAATCCGCCAAGACCCTTTACGGCAACAATCTTTCCCCGGCTTAAATATTGCGCTGCAAGGATTATAGCCTCTTTTGAATCCGAATAGATCCTTTTGCCCTTATTGTCTGTTAAAAAAACCTGCGGGCCGCAGTCAGGACATGCATTGGGCTGGGCATGAAATCTTCTGTTTAACGGATCATCGTACTCGCTTTGACAGTCCGAACACATCTTAAAATGCTTCATGGACGTTTGAGGCCGGTCATAGGGAATATCTTCAATAATGGTATACCTTGGGCCACAATTTGTACAATTGACAAACGGGTATTCATACCGCCTGTCGCAGGGATCTTTCATTTCAGCCAGGCAGTCCGGACAAATACTTACATCAGGAGAAATTAAAGTGGTCCGGCTGTTGGAGGCACGGCTCTTCACAATTTGAAACAAAGAAAAATTGTGAAGCTCTTCGTCAAAAGGTTCAATCCTTGTCACACAAGCAAGCAAAGGGCTTTTATAATAAATATCATTAATAAAATTCTCAATATTATCAGGCGGTCCTTCCACAATAACCAGCACGCCGCCGGAGGTATTGGAGACCTCCCCTTTCAAATAATATTTTTTGGCCAGGGCAAATAAAAAAGGCCGGAAACCAACGCCTTGAACCACTCCGCTGATTTCCAGCCTTTTTGCTGCGATAGAAACTTTCATAAATGTTTATAAATGGTCATTCAAACCCTTTGCCTGTCTGGCTTCTGCTGCAAGAATATTGCGCATATCCTCCAGGGTTTGAAGAGCAGCCTCTTCATCAATCTTATTAATGGCAAAGCCTGCATGGACAATGACATAATCCCCTATTTTTACATCATCCATGAGCATGATGCTGGTTTCCCGGATGACACCATCCACATCCACTTTGGCAATCTTGTCATTGATTTCAATAATTTTAGACGGAACTGCTAAACACATATATTTATACCTATTCCCCCTTAAATACTAAAAAATCAATATACCACAAGATTTCGATTGGACAAACCTTATTTTATCGGTGCTCGCGACTATACTTAAAAAAATTCAGATGTGCCGGCAGAAGATCATTTAAAATCAGCTTATGATATTAAAATTGATTATCTGCGTAATGAATAAATTTTCCCCAACCACAAAATATTGCGTCTGTCTTTGGCTCAGAAAACCCGGGACTGTTAATAGTCCGGGCTTTTCAATTGAGCAGTGGGGGATTTCATTTTTGATATAGTCCTTAGTGATAAAATATTGAAGGTAGTGACAAAAAATAACGACCATAAAATTAATAATAGAATAAAACAATTTTCTTGACACCAAACTTCGATATTAATAAACATCTATCAAAGAAGTATAAAAGAAGTATAAAATACCTTATTTTAGGTTTTTCAATCTTATACAAAGTAATTCTTATGCCACTTGCTCCACTTAATGATTTTGAATCAGATAGCCTTGTTTTAGAAAATCGCTATCTCTCTGCTTTTGAAGGTTCATTAACAGCAGGGTATTTTTCGTTTATTGAGAACTGTTCTAATTCTATAACTTCAAATAAATCCCTTTATTCATTCGAGGATATTAAAAAAATTACATATATCTTCAAATTTCTTAAAGATCAATGGCTGCTAACTGATAAAGATATCAGGGCTCTCAAGAAAACTGTGTTGGAAAGATTGTTTTTATTATTCCTGACTAAAAAAAAGATTAAGAATAAGAAACAAATAATAGATAATTTAGTATACCAAATTGGAGAAAAATGGTGTTTCTGTGAAGAAGACTTCCCATATCTTGATGATGAGGAAAAAAACGATTTAAAGAAAACAATCTCTATCTCTCCTTCTAATGAAACAGACTCGATGTTTGCGGATTTAAAATTTGTAAAACGAATTCCATCAAATGATATTTTGCAAATCTTTCCAGACTTCTTCAAAAAAATTGAAAAAACTTATGCTGATTTTAATAGAAAAATAGACTGCTATAAAAATGAAGACCAAGCATTAATTAAATCAATTTTCATAAGTATTATAGAGAATAAATTACAGGAAGATTATCCAGGATATACCAAATTTTTAACATATCAATTCTTTCTGAGCGAAATTGATATAATTAACAATGAGACGTTTGATATCAGAAATTCAGATTCTGACATGAAAGTAGTCTTCAGAGACTTAAGTTCATGTTATGTAAGTAATAAAATTTATATCAAGAACAGCTCTGATCGACATCAGTCTCTGCCTGACTGGGCGTTATGGTTTTTTAAGGCCGGGCAAAGAACAGCTTTATTACCTGAAAATAATACCGAAATTGTAATTGGCTTTTCTCTCCCATCTCGATCCTATGCCGCATTGTTTTTTCTGCTTGGGTATGAAACTGAATCAGCAATTAGGCGAATGGGCTTTGATGGTTCTAATAATGAATATTTTCATTCAATTACTGGAATGGAGCAAAGCACACCACTTCTTATATGGGATAATGACAGGTGGAAAAGGTGTTTTTCAAAAGGGATAATGGAATTTGAAGGGCAGAAAATGTTTTCTGTAAGTGTCCCGGGAACCGAGAATAGAAGGCACGATAGAATAATTCCTGAAGCTCATATCCATTTGTTTAGAGAGGCCGTTCATCCAGAAAGGAAAGTCGGTGATCACCAAGTCGGATATGCTATGCGCGGGTTTGATTTTTTTAGGAATTATTACTGTAAAAACGAAAAAAAATTACTGAAATATCTTATTGAATCAAAAGATAGATTTACTATAGTCGGGAATAAAACAACCTTAAAAAATGAAATTGATAATCTTCCAGTTTACTTGAATTTGGCTGAAGATTGGCTTGAGGGTTCAATACAGGATATTATACGCTTAGATAATTATCTGTTTTCTGAATATGATTTGTCAAAAGGGACTGTTCTCAGTTCTGATTCCCTGGAGGATTCTAATCATCAGTCGGGACTCGTTGTCTTTGATGGTTCAATGCCTTTCCTGAAACATTTTGACGATATTGAATGCGATAAAAAGATTGTATTTCTGGACCGATGTGACCACCAGTTTTCAACTGCGCGCAACGTATTTATAGACCAGCACTATTCCGATCGTGAAAATGATGAAGAGATGATTTTATTAAAAACGGTGCCAGAAACTATCGAAATGATCATGTTTGAGGTATGAATGAAAAGTTCAGCTATTGAAAATATATCTAAACTATATCAGAGTTATACCAATCTTTATCAAATTAAATTTGATAATAGATATCTTGCTACAATCTCATCAAAAATTTCGAAGCTGTTAAGTAGTTTAGGTGATCTCAGAGAACTCGCCTTCTGGCCGGAATTGAGCTCTGCATTGAAGCGGTTTCGTTTTGATCTAACAACAACACCACTACCTTTTTCCTCTGCAGAATTACTATCAGAAAAACTTAGATCCTCTCTGAAAACAGCTCTTAATTTTGCTTCTCAGTTCCCTGAACAAATTCAGTTAATAAATGAAATCAATGATCTAATCAATAATTTGCCGTCTGAAGAACATCCTTTTATGACTTGGGTGAAATCTATGATGCTCAATAGGGAGGTGAATGATTCTTTTGCCATTTGCCTCCCAAATGCAAAAAACGTTTTTATTGTTGAAGAGTTTTTCCGTCAGAGTGAGGATCTCTTTGATTCAAAATGTGAAATACTAAATCCGAGGCAGTTAAAAGAACTTAGATTTTATGATCTGATAGTTTTCTGTGGTTCAATAAAACTATTTTCAGAAAATCCATTTGCTGATTATGAATATGTTTGGCGCTCTCCCAGGGCCAGGAACCTTTATTTTCTATCTTTCTCATGGATTAAAGGAGAGTTTAAACCTACCCCAAGTTTTGATGTAAAACCTAACTGCATAGCATTGAAGGAATTTGATGAATATATACCTGATCCAGGGTATAAGTATGTCAGTGATGATGATATTTTTGAATCGACACCTATTTCTTTCGACGATTATAATTTTTCTCCGGTATCTATTTTAGTTACCAAATCAAACGTACTCCCCAAGAACGATTATTCATCGGTATCGGACTGTGAATGCCGAATAGTTTCTTTAGACGATGGTTGTTATCTTTACAAGGATATTGAAAGTTATTCTCATATTGTAAATTTTCAGCCGGAAACAGAGGTAAATAAGATTTCGAACAGGCAGTTAGAACCTGGTATGCCGCTGATTGTAAGGACCGAGGGAAGTAATGATTCCATTGCTGCTGTGGCAGATATGCTTTTAGGGGAACGTGCAGAATTAGTAAGAATGCTGCAAAATGAGTGGAAGATCGCTTTCAGGCGTAAATTGTTTTCATATGAATATTTATCAGATGTTCAATCAGAACTTATCAAATTGGGATCTCTGATAGCAAACGAAAGTAATATAAGAAACTGGAGCAAAGACGAAACTATAAAACCAAAAGATTATCGGGACTTTGAAGCAATAATGAAATTTTCAGGAATCTCTGAGAGAGCGGAGGTATACTGGAATAATGCAAAATCAATTTTCAAAATGCATGTTCAAGCTGGTCGAGAAATAAGTAAACTACTTCGATCGAAAATTACAGCCGCCAGTATGAATGAATTCGTTAAATATGGAAAGATTGAAGTTGACCTTCCAGATATAGCCGGAAAATTATCAGTGATTCATATTGAAGCGATCTCAAATACAAAATACATAATCAGTTCAAATTCAGTTAATAAATTAATGTACAGTTAAAACTATGGCCACAATAATTCCTCCAGTTATAGCCGATTATAAATACGATGGCGAACGTAATGTAGCTCTTAAAATAAAAAAGGACTCTAAAGCTAAAGACTGGATTGTCTTACATTCGCTGGATGTTTCAAAACACATATCTCAAGTAGTGGGAGAATGCGATTTTGTAATAATAATTCCAGGGAAAGGAGTTTTATGTCTGGAAGTGAAGGGTTGTAAGTCTCTTGCTGTTGATAAAGGCCTCTGGCATTACGGTAAAAAAAGTAAAGGTGACAAAAGAGGACCTTTCAAACAGGCTGCTGACAATATGCACAGTATAAGGAATTATCTTACAAATCTCAATTTTGATCTGGGAAAAGTGATTTTCTGGTCTGCTGTTATTTTTCCATTCATATCCTTCAAAAGGAAGTCTCTTGAATGGAATGACTGGCAAGTTATTGACAGCGACAATTTTAATGCAAGACCTGTTTCTCAGCTATTTTCTAATGTTCTGGATCAGGCAAGACTGTTGTTAAAGAAGAAAACCGGCATGAATTGGTTTGATCCTTCTTTTAACGGGCCTGATAATGGATTGTGTAGTGTAATCAAAGATATATTAAGGCCTGAATTTGAATATTACCAGTCACCCTCTTCACGTAGAAAAAAATTATCTGAGAGTTTGAAAAAATATACTTCGGAGCAATTTGTAGCTCTTGATGCAATGCAGACGAATGCTATGGTGGTTTTCAATGGTCCTGCCGGTACGGGAAAAACGCTTCTTGCAATAGAAACAGCTCGTAGATCAATGCTTGAAGGAAAGAAGGTACTCTTTCTTTGTTTTAACAAGAATATCTCGATTTGGATTAAAAGACAGTTTGAACAAGAGGATCTAGAAAAAATTACTATATCGACTCTTCATGCCCTAATGTTAAAGGTTTCAGGTTTAAAAATGGAAAGTAATCCTTCTTCAGATTTCTGGTCAAAAACATTACCAGAAGCTGCGATTGAGAAAATATTAAACTCAGATGGAACTGATGTTGAGGCTTATGATTTTTTAGTGTTGGATGAAGCTCAGGATGTTCTTAGAGATGAATATCTTGATTTTATTGATCTGCTGTTAAAGAAGGATCTGTCTGATGGATATTGGAAGATATTTGGGGATTTTGATAATCAACAAATTTATTCTGCTTCTGACATAAAATTGATGGATTTCATAACACACCGCTGCCAAGGTACTCCTGTTTATACTTTGGGTATTAATTGCAGAAACACACCTAGGATCGCCGAATATGCACATTTGCTTGGAGGGCTTGATCCTGAGTATCAAAATATTCTCAGGCCTGATGATAAGGTTAAACCTGAGTTGAAGTTTTATGACAATGATGATGAGCAGGCTGATATCTTAGCGAATCTTCTGGATAGATTTCGAACTAAGGATAAATATAAAAATGAAGAGATTGTAATCCTTTCACCAATTTCAAACTCATGCTGTTCGAAAAAATTAAAACCCCCTTGGGATAAACGAGTCGCTGTATATTCCCCTGAAGAAAGTGTGCATAATAAAATCAGTTATTGTACCATACACGCTTTCAAAGGGCTGGAGACTCCTGTTGTAATAGTTACTGATATGGATAGAATTCAACATATTGAAACAATAAACCTATTATATATTTCAATAACTAGGACTCTCTCAAAGCTTGTTATTTTATTGAATAATTCGGCTCGCGATGATTTAAAACAAATACTTGGAGTGTAAATATGGATACCGAGTCTGTACATATCGAGAACAGAAATAAACTGGTTCGATTTTTAAAATCAGAAATCATGGGGCCGTGCAAGGTCGGAGAACCCCTTGACTGTTCTGGCAGCATCCATTTTGAAAGCTGGAAAGATGCAAATAAACCCTGGATTCAGAAAGAGTCTCTTGATGAAATTATAAAAAAGGAAACACCAATTAACCGGTATGGTATTGGTGTTCTGTATCCCCCCAGTATAAGCCATGATGAAATACAATCTTCTGATGTCGAAGCAGCTGAAGATTCATTAGGAATTGAAACGGAAACGTCTGTTGAAATTAATTCAGTTGGCAAATCTGACAATGTTGCCAGCGATACCGATGATTTTGATTTATCCCTGACGAATACTGTTCAGCCTTCAAGTATGGGTATAAGCTTTTTAGCTGAACTTCCTGAGAATTCCAAAATTATCGTAACCGTAAATACGGGTAGATACGTTCCAAAAGAAGTTACAATAGGAGAGGCTGCCAGGATATGGTTTTTCAGGGAAGCTATCTCAATACCCGAATTGTCTTCACCCTCTGAAAATATTAAAAATAGTTCGTTTGTAAAAATTGGGGAGAGGAAATTTGATAACGGCTTGAAATTTTCAGTGGAATGCTTTTCACGCCCTGATATTTATTCAAGTCAGAAAAACAGAGCTGACAAGCGTCTATTAACTGTATGTCTCGTGAATAGAACAGAACGGCAGGCATCAAGTGCTTCGGAACAGAGCCAGCTGACTCTTTTCCAGTCGAATCTTTCTTTAAAAATACAAGGTGGTAGAATTTTACCTTATCCTGAGGCTGAGATGGATGTAAATGCTGATGATATTGAATTAAAATCGTTTAGGCTTTTATATAACAAGAAAAAAACTTTTGCCGTTGGTCATGGTTGTGCAGCCAGTTGGGATGACAGTTCACGGGAACCTCCTGAAAATCTTATTGCCGATCCTCTTCCTCAATATGAAATTCCCAGTATAACCCCTGATGCTATTGATTCTAATGGTAACCTTTTAAAGATATCGATGTCTGTTTTATCTGGCCTTGAACCTGGACTGTTTGAATTGCTTGAGACCTTTATATCTGAATATCTTAACTGGATTTCTAAAAGATCTGACGAAATTCCTCTTCTAGAGGAAGACTTACAGGACGTGGCTGATGATCATGTATCAAATGCTGATATATGTGCACAAAGAATGCGGGATGGTCTAAAATTTTTAAAAGAAGAGGAAACGGCCCTCAAAGCTTTTCAGCTTGCCAATAAGTCCCTCTTTATGCAGCAGATTGCAGGTGATGGAAAACGGCTTTTTGACTATGACAGAGCGAATCATAGAAACATTTTCAATCCACCTTATAAAGAAATCAACTTTGAAAATATTCCAAAAAATGCAGGTTACTGGCGAGCATTTCAAATAGCTTTTATTTTGATGTCCCTTCGTTCAGCTGTTTTGAATTGCGAAACGAGAAATGATGTAGAGTTAATATGGTTCCCAACTGGTGGAGGAAAAACAGAAGCGTATCTGGGGTTGGCCGCTTTCACAATGTTCTATAGACGTTTTCAGAAAGCAGATGATGATGGTGTTCATGTATTGATGCGTTACACTTTGAGATTGTTGACAACTCAACAGTTCCAGAGAGCCAGCAGATTGATATGTGCCATGGAAAAAATACGGCAGGACATAGGTGGTTTAGGTGAAAAACCTTTTTCCATAGGTATATGGGTCGGGAGTGCCAATACACCCAATAAAAGAGCTGCTGCTAAAATAGCCTTAAGGAAGTTAGAGACAAATCGTTATTCCGAAAATCCATTTATTTTAAGACAGTGCCCATGGTGCGGTGCTGAAATGGGAAGAATTATTATTAGGGGGACAACCTATATTCGTGGCTATAAATCTAGAGGTAATACAGTCACCTTCAAGTGTCCGGATAAAAAATGTCCTTTTCACAAGAACCTTCCAGTGCATGTAATTGATGAAGAAATATATGAGAATAGACCCTCTTTGATAATTGGAACGGTAGATAAATTTGCCATGCTATCCTGGATTCCTGCATCTGGCTCTCTCTTTGGAATTGATATTCATGGAAAACGAGTGAAACCACCACCAGGATTGATTATACAAGACGAACTACATTTGATATCAGGACCTCTTGGAACAATGGTCGGTCTTTATGAAACCATAATTGAAGAGTTGTGTACCCATGAAGAGAATAATGTTAAAATTAAACCAAAAATAGTATGTTCAACTGCTACTATCAGGCGTTATCAGGATCAAGTCAAATCCCTTTTCGCACGTAAAAAAACAAATCTTTTTCCACCGTCGGGTCTGGATGCTGGTGATTCTTTTTTTGCTCGATATGCAGAGAGTGAAGATGGAAAACTCAAACCGGGTCGCAGGTATATAGGTATTTACGCCCCCGGTTTACCTTCAATGCAGACTTTACAGGTCAGGGTGTATTCTGCACTGTTAATGGGTGCGATGATGTTTGATGGTATTGGAACACGAGATCCATGGTGGACTTTACTCGTTTTCTTCAACAGTATCAGGGAGCTGGGTGGAGCATTGTCTCTTTTTCAGACGGATATACCCGGTGCGATAAAAGGGATTGCTGCCAGGCATGGATTTACAGAAAAACGATTTTTGAATAGAGTCCTGGAATTAACCAGCAGGATGACGAATGAAGAAGTTCCGTTAGCGCTCGAAGAACTGTCGCGTAAATACTCGGGTAAAAATGCCCGTTCGATTGATGTATGTCTGGCTTCAAGTATTATTGAAGTAGGAATAGATGTAGACCGACTTACATTGATGTCAATAGTTGGCCAACCTAAAACAATGGCTCAATATATACAGGTGTCAGGTCGTGTTGGAAGGAAATGGTGGGAGCGTCCAGGGCTTGTGACGACCCTTTTCAGCAGCAGCAAACCGAGGGATAGATCTCATTTTGAAAAATTTCAAAGTGCCCACAGTCAGATGTATGCACAGGTAGAACCTACAAGTGTCACTCCTTTTGCACCTCCTGTTATTGACAGGGCTCTGCATGCACTTTTTGCTGTTTATTTAAGATTAATGGGTTCTAAAGAAGCTTCAAGCAAGCCAACTAATGTTGACCCTGTCTTAATTGAAAAACTTAGAAATATTATAAAAAATAGAGTGATATTTGTTGATGAAAATGAACTTTCCTCTGTCATGAAAAAATTTGAGACAAGATTGAAACAGTTTAACAAATGGCAGAGAACTTGGTGGGAGAAACAACAGGAACAGCCAGACAGCCTTCTGAGACGATATGAAACGTGGGTAACGTGGGACATCGAGCAGACTTCATGGGCAACCCCAACATCAATGAGAAATGTTGATGCGGAATGTCAAATGGATATAACTAATATGTACAATATATATAATGAACTTGAAGAAGAGGATGAATAATGGCAAAAAGAGGTCCCTTAAGACAATCGCAAATCATAGCCCCTTTTGGCCCAGGCGCGATGCATACCGATAGATTCGGTATTTCACTTATCTGCTGTGGTCTGGATCACTGGTTCAGTCAGATAGAGAATGACAGCGACTGTGAAGAGTTCAAGATAGATGATGAATGGCGAATAAACCGGAGTTTAGGAGTGGATCATCTCAGAAAACCACCGGATTTCAGAAGAGGCATCCCGGGTGTCGAAGTACCTAATGTGGGCCTTACTATCCCTTTTCTCAGATTTCCTACATGGCATTATTGCAGTAACAGCTATTGCGGGCATATGGAAAAAACTGTGTTAACGTACCAAGGGTTGAAAAAACAAAATATATGTCCAGTATGTCAAGCAAAGAATTCTAAAAAATTTCCTATGGTACAGGTTAGATTTGTTGCCGTGTGCGATCATGGCCATATTCATGATTTCCCGTGGAATGAATGGGCACATCAAGAACCTGCTCCCAGCTGCGGGGAGAACAGCTTGAAATTAATAGAGTATGGTGGAGGGACTCTGGAAAGTATTGAAGTGAGCTGTACAAAATGCGGAAAGAGACGAAAGCTTGGCGGGATAACGTCTAATGATTTAGCCATAAGAGGAGGCCTACTTCAATGTGGCGGGCAGCGTCTATGGCTCCATGATACTGATGGATCTACCTGTGGAAGACCCTTAAGAGGTGCACTGAGGAATTCTTCAAACATCTATTTTTCCCAGATTTTCAGCTCAATATTTTTGCCCAAAACTGCTGGTAAAGCTCAAGAAGATGACTCGGATAGTGAAGAAATCAGGCATCTTATTGAAAAACCGAAATTTTCTGACCTTATCGATATACTTTCCAACTTAGGTCTGCCACCAGATAAAATATTGGAAAGTCTAAAAAATAAACACGGAAAATATTTTGAAGAATATGAAGATAATCAGTTAATAACAGCTTTAAAATTTTATCTGGACAATGGAGGTGATAATGATCAAGGTGATGGTGATGATTCCTACGATCGAATCAGTTTTAGAAAAGAGGAGTATAATATCCTTTCAGAAGAATGGGATGGGCCTTTCCTGAAATCTGAAATAGCAGATTTAAACGATTATTCGGATAATATATCAAGAATATTTTCGAAAATAATGTTGATTAAAAAACTGCGTGAAACGAGAGTTTTTACTGGATTTACAAGATTGATACCACCTCGTGAACAGAACCTTTTTGAGCTTAGAAATAATTTATGGCTTAATCCCCCCTCATTATCAGATTCCTGGTTACCCGCTTCAATTGTCAATGGGGAAGGTTTGTTTTTTGAATTTAACCAGCTTTCTTTAAAAAAATGGCTTGAAGGCTCAGACAAGGAGAAAATTGAAAATCGAGTTTTAAATCTTCGTACCAATTATGAAAATGCTACTTCCGAGAGAGGAAGTTTTGAAGTTCTTAACGAGCTACATCCTGTATTTATAGTTATTCATACGTTTTCTCATCTTTTAATGAATCAGCTGACGTTTGAATGTGGCTACAGTTCTGCCTCGTTAAGAGAAAGGCTTTATTTCTCTACAGATAAGGACAGTCCCATGGCAGCTCTCTTGATTTATACGGCAGCAGGTGATTCTGAAGGTACAATGGGGGGGTTGGTACGTATGGGGCAACCAAAACTTTTTGAGCCTTTATTGAAAGATGCTGTAAGAAAATCACAGTGGTGCTCTGCAGACCCAGTGTGTATGGAACTCGGTGATATGGGGGGGCAGGGTCCATATTCCTGTAATCTCGCAGCTTGTCATAATTGTGCACTCGTTCCTGAAACATCCTGCGAAGAATTTAACCGATTTTTGGATAGAGGCGTTACCACGGGCACTGTTGATAACAGAGCGCTTGGTTTTTTGAATTTTCTTTTTGATTAGGTAATAATATGGATTTAAACAATACAACACTTACAGATAAACTGCTTCAAAATATTAATCGAGAAATTGAAGATATAATAAATCACTCTGATGAAAATACTTCATGGGATGATAAATATGCAGAATTAATGATTGAACACCTTACCGAAGCAGCTGAAATAGATGATGGGGAAATCTGTGAGCATAAAAGACGGGAAATAAAAATCAATGGCTATAGCTATGGAGCAGATATCGATTCGATTGATCTGTTTTCTGTGTTTTGCAGCAGGAAATGCCCCTCAGTTTCAATAAGCAAAAAACAGATTCAAATCGAATTGAATAAAGCACTGAACTTTCTGAATAAATGTCTGGATGATGGATATTTTAACCTGATTCCTGAGGTCTCTCCAGCTCTGGATCTTGCTCTGCTTTTACATGAACGGCGGAAAAAATTAAAAGAAGTGAGAATTTTTCTATTCACGGATTGCAGATGTAAGCCCGTTTCTTTTTCAGATATCGAAAAAGGTCATCTGAAAATTTCCTTTCATGTTTGGGATATTCAAAGGTTCGTACAGATAATAAGCTCCGGCAGCAAAAGGGAGACAATTGAAATTGATTTTAAAAAAGACTTCAAGACAACAATTCCCTGTCTTGAAATTGCTGACAGTAACACTGACTACAAAACAATTCTGGCCGTGTTTCCTGGAACTGTCCTTGCTGATTTGTATAAAAAATATAATGCCCGCCTTCTTGAAAGGAATGTACGTGCATTTCTTCAGGCAAGAGGAAAAGTTAATAAAGGAATCAGGGTAACTCTTAATACCGAACCGGAGATGTTCCTTGCTTATAACAACGGAATTACAGGTACTGCTGAAAGTATAGTTCTGGAAGATTCTGAGGACGGCGGTAAAAGGATTACATATTTGAAAGATTTCCAGATTGTCAATGGAGGTCAGACAACGGCATCTTTATACCACACCCGAAAAAACGACAAAGCTGATTTGTCTTCAGCATTTATTCAGGCCAAGTTATGCATTATCAATGATCAAATCAGGCTCGATAAAGTTGTTCCATTAGTTTCTAGGTATTCGAATAGTCAAAATAAAGTGAATGAAGCAGATTTCTATTCAAATGACCCATTTCATGTCGAGCTTGAAGAGCTGTCGCGCACAATCTGGGCACCGGCCCCAAGTGGATCTAATCAACTTACACACTGGTTCTATGAACGTTCCAGAGGACAATATAATGATGAAAAATCAAAGCTGACACTGGCTCAGAGACGGACCTTTAATAGAGAGAATCCTACCCGGAAACGTTTTGTAAAAACCGATCTGGCGAAGTTCGAGAATACATGGCTTCAGATACCATGGATAGTAAGTCTCGGGGCTCAGAAAAATTTCAGAGATTTTACAGCGCGTCTTAGTGAAAGAAAAGGTTTTAAAGCAAATAAAGAGTATTTTCAGAAATTGGCAGCCAAAGCGATTCTTTTTAGAGAAACTGAAAAAATAGTTTCCAGTCAGAAATATGGAGGTTATAGGGCACAGATAGTTACTTATTCTTTAGCTTGGCTTTCTTTTTATTCATATCAGCGTATAGATTTGGGAAAAATATGGAAAAATCAAACTCTGAGTGAAGACCTTTCAGAAGCGATAAGAAAAATATCAATTACAGTACACGCTCATATCACTGATCCACCAGGTGGAAGGAATATTACCGAATGGTGTAAAAAGAAAGAATGTTGGGAAGGACTTAAAGAACTTGACATACCGATTAAACTTTCCGATATATCCTCGGATCAAATTGCTTCAAAAGGATACAGGGCCAGTGTCCCTGAAAGAGGGATCGATGGGCCTGATGAAAATGATGAAAAACTAATTACGGAGGTGATGAAAACCCCATTTGAGAAATGGTTTGAAATTGCCCGATGGGCGAAAGAAACTGATAACTTACAAGCTTGGCAGAGAAGTATCTCTTTCAGCATTGGCAAACTCCTTGCCCGGGGTAAAAAACCCTCACGGAAACAGGCTCTTCAGGGTAAAAGGATTGTTGATGAAGCTAAAAAACTGGGTTTTCCTGTTTAACTATGAGAACTGTTGCTGTTGTAGATCTGTTTGCTGGTCCGGGTGGCTTGGGGGAGGGTTTTTCCTCCGCAAGTGACGATAATGGAAATTCTGTTTTCAAAACTGTTCTTTCCATCGAAAAACAGATAGAAGCACATAAAACTCTTCTGCTAAGAAGTTTTTTTCGAAAATTTCCAAAAGGTCAAGTCCCCTCTGAATATTATAGCTACTTGAGGGGCGAAATTGACAGCCAGGAAACTCTTTTCAGTTTATATCCAACTGAGTTTAACAAAGCTAATGACGAGGTCTGGTGTGCAGAACTGGGTTCGTCTGACTCGTTAAACAAAAGAATTGATGAAAGAATAAAATCTTTAAAAAAAGATTATGGAGATCGATGGGTTCTTATTGGTGGGCCGCCATGTCAAGCCTACTCTGTCATTGGTCGTTCAAGAAATAAAGGAATAAAAGATTATATACCCGAAGAAGATCCCAAAAATTATTTGTACAAAGAATATTTAAGGATCATTGCCAAGCATTTGCCTACTGCTTTTATCATGGAAAATGTTACGGGGATGCTTTCTGCCAAGGTTAATGGCAAATCGATTTTTGAGAAAATTCTCAGTGACTTAAAATGTCCACTCAAAACATTACAAGGTAGTGATAATCGCAATGCTGAGTTCGAAGATGATTATGAAATTTATCCTCTCATCATGCCTGAAAAGGGTGATGCAGTGACTCCTGAGTTTTCAAATCCAAGAGATTATATAATCAAATCGGAGGAGTTCGGTATTCCACAAAGGAGACACCGTGTTGTTCTGTTTGGTATCAGAAGAAAATATTCATTTGGAAGGCCTGATACACTTAAACCAAGCAAGAAGGTCACAACCGTTGTAGAAACGCTCAGTGATCTGCCAAAACTGAGGAGTGGATTATCAAGGAGTAAAGATTCAGCCAAAAAATGGAAAAAGCGTGTACTTCAACTCGGAAATAATAAATGGTTCCTTGAATATATCAAGCGAGATGGTGATATTCAGAACTGTCTTGTAGAAACTCTTAAAAAAATAGAAAAATCATCAGATTTAGATACTGGTGGTCAGTTTGTTCAAGGTAAATTTAATGGCAAAATGATAAATTCATGGTGGTATAAAGATAAAAAATTGGATGGGGCATGTAATCATCAGAGTAAATCCCATATGACGTCGGATTTACACCGTTATCTTTATGCAGCATGCTATTCCAAATGTTTTGGTGTATCCCCCAAAATCCTGGAGTTTCCAAAAGAATTGATACCAAAACATAAGAATGCTCGAAGCGGTAAGTTCAACGACAGATTTCGTGTTCAAGTTGATAATATACCCTCAACTACTGTAACCAGTCATATTTCAAAAGATGGTCATTATTTTATTCATTATGACCCAATACAGTGCAGAAGTTTTACCGTAAGAGAGGCAGCAAGGCTCCAGACATTTCCCGATAATTATTTTTTTGAAGGAAGTCGAACCCAGCAGTACATTCAAGTCGGTAATGCGGTTCCTCCTCTACTGGCATTTCAAATTGCCGGAGTGGTATTTAAAAGTTTAAAAAAAGCTGAAATGTTGTAAGTTATGGATACTCTTTCTCCAGAAAAAAGAAGCTGGAATATGTCACGAATTAAAAATCGTGATACCAAACCTGAGATTGCTGTCCGTTCACTTTTACATAGGATGGGATATCGTTTCAGGCTTCATAGAAAAGATCTTCCCGGCAAGCCAGATATTGTATTACCTAAATACAGGACTGTCATATTGGTTCATGGGTGTTTCTGGCATCGCCATGAAGGTTGTAATCTGGCATATAAAGTTAAAAGTAATGTTAAAAAATGGGAGGCAAAATTTGCACGCAATGTTGAAAGAGATAAAACAAAAAGAAATAAGCTATTGGAACTTGGTTGGCAGGTTAAAATTATTTGGGAATGTGAAACGAAGGACAAAAAGAAGTTAAAACAAATAGTCCATGATTTTTTTCAGTAATAGTTTGATATTTGTGCTATATTGATTTTTATTAAAATAATATATTTTTTATATCATGATTTATTGAATACTGTGGAGAAGATATGGCAATAGAAGATTGGGATATAGATGGGATTGCAAGAGAGGTTATTACAGAGATGAAGAATGATTCAGCTGATATAAATGATGTTGATGACTATGTGCATCAAATTGCTTACTATTCCATTTACAGCAGGGTTCCCGAAGATGCAAAAATTATATCTGAAAAAGTAAAATTAAAAATCCTCGAAAAGTATGGTGCATAATTAGCGAAGTAGAAAATATTCCCATGTTTTACAGACTCAATTGACACGGAAAACTCCATAAACCGGATGATCTTAACACTTTTACCCCACAATCAAGTTCATAAATTTCATCAAATCGAATGACACCAACTTCCCCAGAAAATTTAGCATTCATTTCAGACGTCACTATAATTCTGTCATAAGTGCAACTTGCTCCAGCCACGTTAGTATCCTTATTACGTTCAGAACTCACTTTTTTTAAAAAAATGACCCCCCAAGATATTGTGTGTCTTGTGATTTTGTCATTTGCAATGAAATTCACATTTCAAATGTTGGATTTTATCGTTTGATTTTATCAGACTGAATTTGTTGTGATGGCGAGGACTATGTATAGAACAAGCTCATTTTTTTAACGAACTAGCACCCCAGACTGTCCCTGTTATTGAATGCTCGTTTTAGATAAATCATGGCAATAGAAATATACTATCGCTCAGTTGGTTAAGGTAAAAACTTACATCAAATTCTTATCGATATCCATTTTCCCATGCAAAATACCAATGATATCAATGTGACTACCTGAGTTTAAATAGAAGATGATGTGTTTCTGTGCAGGAAAGGAATAATATCCGGGCGAAATTTCAGGTCGTTGTCTTCCAAGTTCCGGATTAGCCGCAAGTTGATTAAGCTTGTCTTCGATTTCCTGAAGATATTTTTCAGCTTGTTTCTCACCCCAGATCTCAACAGAATAATTCCAGATTTCAATTAAATCTGATTTTGCGGAAGGAGTGAGGCGGTATTTACGCATTCCTGACCTCAGAAACAATTTCGCTGACGGATTGCTCAACAAATTCCCCCTGATTAGCTTGATCAGCACCGATCAATAGGCGTTCTTTTAACATTTCAAGTTTCATGTGCTGTACCAATTCTTCGTTTTTTTCCCAGAACCGCAAAGCATCCCGAATCACTTCACTGGCATTGTTGTAAAAACCTGATGCTACTTTTTGCTTAACTTTGGTTTCAAGCTCAGGTGTTAGTGAGATATGCATACTGCCCTCCTTATCTAAGAGACATTTACATATCATAATAACAAAACTACAAACATTGTCAATCTTTGGAAATATCCATTGTTGCGTTCAAGTGTCTATTATGTTGCCAAACCATTATTCAAAAAATAGCGCTGGATTCTTTTATTGGTAACTCGATCTATGAGAAATAAGCGTGGACTTCTATTATTTGGGGCTTGATCCCAAAGTCTAAAATTCCCCCAGACTGTCCCTGTAAATCCACTTCATCAAATCTTTAGGAAACGGAAAAATGGTAACTCTCGGACGACCAAATATACTGATGGGTTATCTATCTATGCAACCGCCAATTTAAACCCCAAAGCTTTAGTTACTTTGCTAATGGTGCTGAACCTTGGATTGCCCCCTTCAGCAAGGGATTTATATAAACTGGCACGGGTGACGCCTGCCTTTTGAGCAACTTCTGTCATTCCCATGGCCCTGGCAGCGGTACTCAACGCATGAATAAAATCTGAATCATCCCCAGTATCCAGTACCTCCTGCAGATAAGCACGGATTTCTTCCGGATTCTGCATGTATTCAGCAATATCAAAAGGTTTTGTTTCTAAAGTCATTTTTCATTCCTCCAGTTTTTTCAAAAGCGCATCGGCTTTATTGATATCTTTTTGTTGGCTGGACTTATCTCCTCCGACAAGCAGGAGAACAACTCTCCTTTTCTTGATGGTATAATAAATTCGAAAACCTGGGCCAAAGAATAATCGCAACTCATAAAGTTTTTCGTCCAACTGCTTATGGTCTCCAAAATTCCCATTTTCAACACGGGAAAGTCTGGCTAAAATTTTGATTCTTGACGAGGTATCCTTTAATTTTTTAAACCATTTGTCATATTGGCTTGTGCTTTCAAGGGTATAGTTCATGGCTCAAATGTATCTCATGGGATACATTTTGTCAAGATCTCACCCGGAAATTTAAATTTGAAATAAAAAATATTGGCGACTCGATTTATAACAAATAGGCGTGGACTTCTATTATTTGGGGCTTGATCCCAAAGTCTAAAATTCCCCCAGACTGTCCCTGTTAAACTTGTTGGATAATTGTAAACATTTTCTTTTTAAAGAGATGAGTAAACCAAAGAATTTGAAACATCCTCGTTCCTTTGCTCGGCTATTTTTAAAGCAGCCGTAATTGCGTATAAACCGTTTTCATCTACCCCAACTGCTACTTGCCTTTCATCTTTAAAAATCAGTATGGTTTTGCCATAAATGATTGAGATATAACTTAAAATCGGCTATTGTCCCGGAACTGTTTTAAATGGCATGCTTAAAAAGAAAATTGGCATAAAGCTGATCAATTGCTGTCGGATATATGAGGTACAAAAAATAATGACAGAACAAAGTTGTGATTATAAAGTCAGGTGCAAATCGTGTTTTAACCAGTTTTCTGTCCAGATGTATGACAGCCACGAAAAATGCCTCTGGCTTGTGGACAACAAAGACTGGTACTGCGATTCATGTAAAAAAGAGTATCTTGATAAAAAGATAGCAACACTTTCAAAAGCCAATGCGAGCTTAGGTTTCCCACAGCTTACCGGCACACCCAAAAGAATTGCCTGGGCTGAAAAAATAAGGGCAGAACTGATAAACAAAGCCAACTATTTAAATCAAAGTCTGAACCATGAAGATGAAGACGCAAAAGCATTATCAGACAAAGCATTCCTGCTATTCTTCCAGGAGTGGCAAAAAGAAAAAGACGCGAAATGGTGGATAGATAACAGAACGACAAATGTCAGGGATATATCGATTCGAATAAAGGAAATCACTGATACCCTGTCATAATGATCTGTAAGAAAAAAATAAAATGCTTGGCACATCAATCATTGCATGTCATTCTCATATGTCAGTCACATTTTGTTACTATGGACAAAAGATAAAAAAATGATCGGTTTTATACAACAATTTGATCCTGTTATGCAGGCCTTCATTGCCACACTCTTTACCTGGAGTGTAACGGCTGCAGGAGCGGCACTTGTTTTTTTTACAAAAGCTGTAAACCCGAAAGTCATGGATTCAATGCTTGGTTTTGCTGCCGGGGTAATGATTGCTGCAAGCTTCTGGTCTCTTCTTGCGCCCGGCATAGAGATGGCGGAACAATTGGGACATACCCCATGGCTCACCGCTGTCATAGGATTTATGGGGGGAGGAATTTTCATGAGACTGACTGACAAATTCCTGCCGCACCTTCATCCGGGCTTAAGTATTGATAAAAGTGAGGGCATAAAGACGTCTTGGCAGCGAAGTACCCTTTTAGTACTTGCCATAACCCTTCACAATATACCTGAGGGCTTAGCTGTCGGTGTTGCTTTTGGAGCGGTAGCAGCTGATCTTCCTTCTGCCACGATTGGAGGAGCAATTGCTCTGGCAATCGGTATCGGGATTCAAAATTTTCCTGAAGGCACTGCGGTGTCAATGCCATTGAGAAGAGAAGGAATGAGTAAAGGGAAGAGTTTTCTCATGGGGCAGGCTTCCGGTATAGTTGAACCCATTGCCGGGGTAATCGGCGCTTTATTTGTCCTGAAGATGCAGCATATTCTTCCATACGCTCTGTGTTTTGCGGCAGGCGCCATGATTTTTGTTGTGGTGGAGGAACTCATACCGGAAGCTCAAAGAGACAATACAAACATCGACATGGTGACAATGGCGACAATGATCGGTTTTTCGATAATGATGATTCTCGATGTATCTTTGGGGTGACAGGAGTAAGATATCGGTTATATCAATAAAAATATTCTGACGGCTGTTGCGGCGGCAGAAAATGGGGAAATATTTGAGCTGGAAGGCTATGGTGCAGCCGGGATGTCAGGCAACACGCCTGTTGTATTGAAAAAAGATAAGACTGTGCCCATGCCCCATGGCAGCGAACTCATGATGCTGCCCCAGAGAAAGCCCATTGTCTATAATATCGCGAAAGACAAGTTTGAAATTATTGAACACAGCCCGTTTGATCCAAAAGAAAAAATATTCCCTGTTGCCATATTCAACTCGCCGGGATATGTGAACCGGCATTTCTGCGCTTACGATGATGAGGGAATCAAAAATTTGCTCCCATTGTTCTCTTATGGTGCGGTTGGATTTGGGAAAAACGATTTCAGATCTGCTGCCATACTTGTGGACACAGAACCCCGCCAGGATTTAAGACAAATGCCTCATAAAGGTGTTGTCAAAGGCGTCAACCAGATGCAGAAAAAATATCCTGGCAACCGCCTGATCCGGCATCTTGAAACCTGCGCCTTGCAATATGGCTGTCCTGCCGGGAAAAACTTTTTCCTCAAACGGTATGAAGCGCCTCTTCCCACATCAACGGTATGCAATGCCAATTGTCTTGGATGTATCTCCCTTCAAACAGAAAATAACCTGTGCGCCTGCCAGGAGAGAATCAGCTTTACCCCGAGCCCTGAAGAAATCGCCCAGGTGTCCCTTGAACATATTTTCCACGTTAAAAAGGCGGTCGTCAGTTTTGGCCAGGGATGTGAAGGAGATCCCTTAACTGCATTCAAAGCCATAGAGCCTGCCATAAGGCTTATCCGGGAGAAAACAGACAAGGGCACCATCAACCTGAACACAAATGCCAGCCTGCCCCGGCATGTTGAAAAATTATGCAAAGCCGGGCTTGATTCCATGAGGGTCAGCTTAAACTCCGTCAGAAAAAATTGCTATCACGCTTATTTCAGGCCAAAGTCCTATCAATTTTCAGATGTCCTTAAAAGTATTCAAGCAGCAAAACAGCGAGGAAAATTTGTTTCCATCAACTATCTTAACTGCCCGGGATTTACGGATTCCGAAAAAGAATTTGCTGCATTAAAAGAATTTATTGATGCCTATCAAATCGATATGATCCAATGGCGCAACTTAAACTTTGATCCTAAAAAATATTATGAACTTATGTCCAAAATAGAAGACGGCGGCAGGCCTTTGGGGATGGAAACCATCATTAAACAATTATCCAAATATTTTCCCAAATTGATTCATGGATATTTTAATCCGCCCCTATTTAATCCAATAAAAGGACGCCATGGAAAATAAAAAAATTACCATCATTGATGAAACCCTCAGGGAAGGTATGCAATACAGAGGATTAATGTTCTCCCCCACACAGCGGTTAAAGATTCTTGACTTCCAGGAAAAGCTAAATGTTGATATCTGCCAGGCAGGCTACCCTCCTGCCCATGATGTTGAAGTCGATACGGTCAGAACACTTTGCCGGCACGCCCAAAAAAACGAATATAAAATCCGCATTGCGGCCATGGGAAGGGCCAACATTCATGATGCCGCTATTCTGCTGGATACCCATGTGAATGATCTGCATTTTCATCTGCATATAAAAAATGATGTAACGCCTGATCAGCTTGATAATATTCTTCATGGCCTTTCAAAAACCATTGATTTTATCAGAAAAAAACATTCCAGCGCCAGCATCTCCATTGCCATGCTGGATATCGGCAGATCTGATGATCGTATTTTAGATCAATGCGTTTCATTTTTAAGTCATCACCATATAGATATGCTTTCTTTACCGGATACTTCGGGGATAATGGCCCCCAACCAAGTCTTTGAAAAAATAAATCGGCTTTCCTCTAAAACCGGGAATACAAACATATCAATTCACTGCCACAATGATATGGGTATGGCATCGGCCAACTCTATGATGGGAATTCTGGCAGGCGGAAGTGCCCTTGAGGCTTCTGCTTTGGGAATTGGAGAAAGAAACGGAATTGCCGATCTTTATACAACGGCAAAAACACTTCAGGACCAGGGCTTTGATATTAACCTTAACACGGATGATATCCCTGCATTTAAAGCCTATTATAAATATATTGATTCCATAATATATGAACAGACCCATGAGCACCTGTTAACCGTTAATACCCCTATGTTCGGGGATGCTGTCAAAACCCATGTGGCGGGCACCCATGCAGATGGAGACTACGGAATGATGTCAGAAGAACAATTCTTTTTAAATATTCTATGCGGCAGGCACATGGTTAAAAAATATCTGGAATTGCAGAACATCTCCCATGATGAAAAAAAACTGGAAGAGATAACTTTGAAAATAAAAACCCAAAGTTTCACCTGGGGCAGACGGCTGACCAGGGATGAAGTCAAGACCATTGCCGCATCATTTAATATGTGATCATTTAATAAATCCTTGATAAACCTACAAACATTGACCAAAAACTAAAATTTATAAAAAAATTATTTGCAAAACAGAGGATTTTCTGATTTAATTAAAGTTTTGAGTGATTTATTAAAATTTATCCTTTAGGGAATGTTGTTTGGATATAGATATTAAAGGGATTGTCGTTATTTGCGGGAATTACGGCAGTGGCAAAACCGAAACTGCGGTAAATCTTGCGGCAGCAAGAAAAAAGGACGGTATTGATGTAAAGATTGCTGATCTTGATCTTGTCAATCCCTATTTCAGAACCCGTGAAGCAAGAGTTTATCTTGAAGATATGGGGATTGAGGTTGTCTTGCCGGACAAAAAATACATGCATGCAGATCTTCCCATTCTCGCACCGGCCGTTGCCGGGATCATCCAGCAGCCGTCTGAACTGACCATTCTTGATGCCGGTGGAGATGATGCGGGAGTAACGGTGCTTGCCGCACTGGAAGACCATCTGTCCAAAAAAGAGGTCCATATGCTGCAGGTTATAAATCCATTCAGGCCGTTTACCGAAAATGTCCAAGGCTGTATCAAAATAAAAGAGGAGATTGAAAGCTCTTCAAAAATAAAGATAACAGGACTTGTCAGCAATGCCAATCTCATTGACGAGACAATACCTGAACATATTTATAAAGGGTATAATCTTTTAAAAGATATATCTTGCGAAACAGGACTTAAAATTGAATTTATTACGGCTGTATCACATTTAATACCGCAACTTGAGATGGATCGTTTTACCTGCCCCATACTGGAAATAAACAGGAAACTGAATCCTCCCTGGAAACGGGTTTGAGAACAAAGGAGTATTTTAAATGGCGTACCAACATATTATTGATTCTGAGCGGTGCAAGGGATGCGGGCTTTGTATCAACTTCTGTCCCAAAAAAGTACTAGAAATCACTGATAAGGTGAATGCGAAAGGACATTTTCCCGTATATCAGGCAAGACCTGATGATTGCATCCACTGCACCATATGCTGTATCATGTGCCCTGATGTTGCCATCAGCATTGTTGAAACCGAAAAAGTGAGCCCCGAAAAAGTGACCACTGATTAATGAATAAGGATAAAAAGAATGTCTAAAGTGTTAATGAAAGGGAATGAAGCGATTGGTGAAGCCGCAATCCGGGCTGGATGTAAAAATTATTTTGCATATCCCATCACCCCCCAGTCTGAAGTTGCCGAATACCTCGCAAAAAGGATGCCTGAAGTTGATGGCGTATTTTTGCAGGGCGAAAGCGAAGTGGCTGTCGGCTATATGATTTTTGGTGCAGCCGCTGCCGGTGAAAGAGTCATGACAACCTCTTCCAGTCCCGGTGTCAGTTTGATGAGTGAAGCCATCTCATATATTTCAGCGGCCCAGTGCCCTGCCGTATTTGTCAACATTATGCGGGGCGGCCCGGGACTCGGCGGTATTCTGCCTTCCCAGGGAGATTATTTCCAGGCCACCAAAGGCGGCGGTCACGGGGATTATCACCTGCTGGTTCTTGCACCGGACGGTGTTCAGGAAGCGGTTGAAATGACCATGAAAGCCTTCACTTTGGCAGAAAAATATCGCGGGCCGGTGATGATCTTAGGTGACGGATTAATCGGACAGATGATGGAGCCTGTGGAGTTCCCGGATGACCTTAAGACAGAACCGTCTAATAAAGACGACTGGGCAACCAGCGGCATGGACACAAGAAAAAGCAATAAAAGAAATCTTGTCAGATCTCTTTTCCTTGATCCAAAAGAGCTCAACGCGAACAACCTTGCCCTGAAAGCCAAATATGAACAGATGAAAAAAGAGGAAGTGCTGTACGAAGGGTATAATACAGACACGGATTATAAAGTCCTCATTGTCAGTTACGGCACCATGAGCCGTGTATGTAAAACATCCATTGATATGATGAAACAAGAAGGGATTGAAGTTGGGCTGTTAAGGCCGAAGTCCCTGTTTCCGTTTCCGGAAGAAGCGATTTTTAAAGCAGCTACCAAAGAAAGCTGCAAATCCGTCATCAGCATTGAAATGAGCATGGGACAAATGGTCGAGGATGTGGAACGCTGCATTAAAGGCCAGAAAAAAGTTGATTTTTATGGTGAATGCGGTGGGGAGATTCCTTCGCCTGAAAAAATTATCGATGTTATTAAAGGGCTGCTCTAATCGCAAAATTTAGGAGAAAAATATAATGGGAAAAACATTTTCAACGCCAAAAAGCTTCAGTGACAATTACACACATTATTGTCCCGGCTGTACCCATGGCATTGTTCACAGGCTTGTGGCAGAAGCTATTGACGAATTAGGTATAAGAGGAAGAACAGTGGGGATTGCCCCGGTCGGGTGTGCAGTGCTGGCATATAATTATTTTAATTTTGATTTCCAGGAAGCCGCGCATGGGCGTGCGCCTGCTATGGCAACGGGAATGAAAAGGGTCAGGCCCGATCTCATCGTTTTCACTTACCAGGGAGACGGTGACCTTGCCAGTATTGGTATGGGTGAAATCATCCATGCTGCCAACAGAGGTGAAAAATTTACAACCATTTTTATTAACAATGCCATTTATGGCATGACAGGCGGCCAGATGGCGCCGACAACCATGCCGGGTCAACGCGCCACCACAGCACCTATGGGCCGTGATACAGATCAGACCGGAATGCCCATAAGGATGGCGAACCTGTTGGGAGAGCTTGTGACCCCGGGATATGTTACCCGACAGGCGGTATTAAAACCCCAGCAGGTCAATAAAACTAAAAAAGCCATTAAAAAAGCCTTTGAATATCAGGTAGAAGGAAAATGTTTCAGTTTTGTGGAAGTTATCAGCACCTGCCCGACCAACTGGGGTCTGACACCACTTGATTCATTAAAATGGGCCGAGGACAATCTTCTGCCATATTATGAACTGGGAGATTACAAGGTACCTGAATAGGTATTATAATTTTTGGAGAAACCAATGCAAACAGAAATAAAATTTGCAGGATTTGGCGGCCAGGGAATTTTGCTCAGCGCAAAACTTTTAGCCTATGCAGCAATGAAACAAGATTTTTTTGTGGCCTGGGTGCCGTCATATGGACCTGAGATGAGAGGCGGAACCGCCTATTGTACCGTTGTGATCAGTGACAAAAGGATCGGCTCTCCCATCATTAAGAATCCGAGCCATCTTGTGGCTATGAACCGTCCGTCCCTGGAAAAATTTGCCAAGGATGTAAAACCGGGCGGTGTTATTTTTATAAACAGCTCTCTTATTCCCACCCGGAGTGAAAGAGATGATATTACCGAACTGATTGTTCCGGCAAATGATATTGCCACAAAAGCAGGCAGCATCAGAGCAGCTAACATTGTTGCATTAAGCGCATTCGCTGCAAAAACAAAGCTTGTTGATTTGGAAATTTTGAAAAACTGTGTTAAAGAAGAGTTTGCCGCCAAGGCAAAAATTATTCCGCTGAACATGAAAGCGTTTGATGATGGCGTGAATATCACAAATAACAGTTAAAGGTAATTATACAGACTATAAGGGGGCAGCATGATCAGAATAGAAATATCTCTTTTTCTTAAAAACGTACCTGGGGAACTTGCAAAATTAACTGAACTTTTAGCCGGAGACACTATTAATATTGATGCTATCACCATCCAGGATGCATCTGCATATGTCCAGAACCTTTTTGAAGCCAGAGGCAAATCTTTAAAAAGATTTGCATCCTCTGCAAGCTACAGTTCCATGAGAAGAGACTCTGCCCAATTTGCCCTGATCCGGCTCATTGTTGACCAGCCGGAAAAAGCCATAGATCTTTTAAAAGAAAACGATTATTTGTTTGATTCAAAGGAAGTCGTTGCCATTGACATTACAAACAAACCCGGTGAATTTACAAAAATTACCAAAAAATTTGGCGAGGAAGGTATTAATATTAATTATGTCTACGGGTCTGTGTCTGATTCAGACGGCAAATGCCTGTTCATATTCTGTCCTGAGGATGTTAAAACCGCAGCAAGCATTTTTAAAGACGGTTATTAGACCCTTAACTTCTTTTTAAACTATCAAAAGCAGCCATTTTCAGGGTTCCCCCAAATGGCTGCTTTTTTCCCTTAGGTCAAGCCAGTCAAAAAAATGATGTTATCAAGGCTTTCTCTTGTCTTTAAGAATCTGGTTTGAAATGACGATCCTCTGGATCTCGCTGGTGCCTTCATAAATGGTAAACACCCTTGCATCCCGGTAGAATCTTTCAACATCATAATCTTTGGTAAACCCGTATCCGCCATGCATTTGAATGGCTCTTGCCGCAATATCATTCACCATTTCAGATGCAAACAGCTTGGCAATGGAAGCCTCCTTTGTATAGGACTCTCCTCTGTCCTTCATGGATGCCGCTGAAAAAATCAATTGTTTGGCCGCTTCAATCTGAGTAGCCATATCCGCAATCTGGAACCGTATGCCCTGGTGCTTTGAAATGGCCATGCCAAATTGTTTTCTTTTTTTTGCGTATTTTATGGCAGCGTCAAAGGCAGCCATTGCAACACCGTATGATTGGGCAGCAATGCCGATTCTGCCACTGTCCAGACCTGACATGGCAATTTTAAAACCATCTCCTTCTTTACCCAGCATATTGGTTGCTGAAACCCTGCAGTTTTCAAGTATGATATCGGTTGTGTCAGATGCCCTCAACCCCATTTTGTCTTCCATATGGCCGACAATTAACCCTGGCGTTCCCTTGGGAATAATAAAACAGCTGATCCCCTTATGCCCTTTACTCTCATCAGTTTTTACAGTTACCAGGACTAGTTTTGAATGTTTGCCGGATGTAATAAATCGCTTGGTTCCATTTAAAATATAATGGTCGCCATCCCTGACAGCTGTTGCCTGCTGGCTGACCGGATCAGATCCGGCATCAGGCTCTGTCAGACCAAATGCACCAATTATTTCACCGGAAGCCAGGGGAACCAGAAACTCTTGTTTTTGCTCCTCTGTCCCAAATTTATAAAGACTTTCACACACAATTGAATTTTGAACCGACATAACAACTGATGTTGACGCACATGAGTAGGCAATCTCCGATAATGCCAACACATAGGAAATCGTATCCGCAGACTCACCGCCATATTCTTCAGGGATCATCATCCCCATTAATCCGAGTTCACCCATCTGCCGAAAATTTTCAGCGGGAAATTCCTTTGTTTTATCTCTTTCTGATGCGGTTGCTGCGATGACTTTCCGGGAAAACTCCCTGACCATATTCTGAATCATCAACTGTTCATCGGTAAGCTTGAATAACATGATTAACTCCTTTATTTCCCTGAAACGCTATGGTGCATACACCACAACAATAAGTTCTGCATCTGTTTTACCGGTATTTCGCAAGTCATGTTTAACGCCGGAATTAAAGTGGAGTGAATCCCCTTTTTTCAATTTGTTGACATGATCACCGACCTGGACTTCCACCTTCCCTTTAAGAACATAAACAAACTCCTCTCCCTCGTGCTGAAACCCCACCCCACCATGGCTTTTTTCAGCTTCAACCAGGATCCTGAAGGCTTTAAGATGTTTATTTTCAGCAGTGGGGGTCAATGGGGTATAAGCATAGTTATCCGTCCGCCTGGTATACGCCTTGGATCTTTCTTCAATGGCATCATCCTGCTCTTTCAGCAAAAAACTTGAATCAATATGAAGGGTTCTTGAAATTTGCAAAAGCGTTCCAACCGATGGTCTTTGATCACCTGACTCTATTTTCTTAATAAATTCTTTTGACAATCCTGTTTCATTGGCCATTGTGTCCAGACTAATTTTTTTATCCAGCCTGACCCGCCTTATCCTTTTGCCAATGGGTATAATTCCTTTCTTTTTCGCCATTTTATCTCCAATTAATCAATTATTTCAATCCAGTTTTCTTTATCTTCGGCTTTTCCGTATTGTATGTCGGTTAATGCATTATAAAACTTCATTGCTGTTTCACCGGGAGTCCCGTCACCTATGGAAATAACCTTATCACCATATTTTATTTCGCCGACAGGAGAAATAACCGCAGCGGTTCCAGAGCCGAACACTTCTTTGAGTTTTCCATCTTCATGGGCCTTAAACACTTCGTCAATACTGATTTTTCTTTCAGATATGTTCATCCCCCAGTTTTTTGCAAGGCTGATGACTGAATACCGTGTGATCCCGGGCAGAATAGTCCCGGTAAGGTTGGGGGTCACTAATTCATCATCTATGAGAAAGAAAATATTCATGGCACCGACTTCTTCTATATACTTTCTTTCAAGGGCATCAAGCCAGAGCACCTGGGCATACCCTTCCTTTTTTGCTTTTTCAGATGCAATCAAACTTGCTGCATAGTTCCCGGCAGTCTTAAATTCACCCACACCGCCTTTGGCTGCCCTGACATGGTCCTTTGAAACCCATATTTTCACCGGGTTCAATCCTTCGGCATAGTATGCACCAACAGAAGAAAGGATAATATAAAACTTATAGGTAAAGGATGCCCGAACGCCTAAGAACGGATCTGTTGCAATAATTGTGGGCCTTATGTACAGAGACGTCCCAATGGTTTCAGGAATCCATTTTTCTTCCAGCCTGATCAATTGTTTCAAGGCATCCATGACAAAATCAATATCAAAACGCGGGATGCACATTCCTTTTGCAGACCGGTTCATTCTTTCAAAATTATTCCTGGCCCTGAAAAGGCAGATCTTCTTATCCAGTGTTTTATAGGCTTTCAACCCCTCAAAAATGGCCTGACCATAATGAAGAACCATGGCGGAGGGGGAAATAGAGAGATCCGCATAAGGTTCTATCCGCGGGTCATGCCACCCAATATCCTCTGAATAATCCATGACAAACATATGATCCGTAAACACTTGGCCAAAGCCCAGATCAGAATCTTTGGGCCTTGTCCTGTTCGTCTTTGCCTGGGTGACTCTAATTTCCATACCATCCTCCGTGGATTCAATTAAAATTAACTTTGTTTATTTAAACTAAAATAAGCCTCCAATTTTTATTTTGTCAAGATAATTTCATCCCTTTATATTGACTGACTCATTTTTTTTAGGCTACTATATTAAATTATTTATTTGCTTAAGACAAAGGAAAAAATAATGAACATGAAATATCATATTGAAACAGCATGGAAACATTGCATCAATAACATTGTATCACTGATTATTTTAACGCTTGTGACCGCTGCTGTCAGTATTGTTTCCATCGGTATCCTGACGCCTGTTGCATTTGCAGGATATACCCATTCCCTGTTTCAATTATTAAAACACAACCGGGAACCCAAAGCCCAGGATGTTTTTTCGCAACTCCGATTATTTCTACCATTATTCATTTTCGGTCTGGTTGTCTTTATTATCACTGTCATCGGGTTTACCCTGTTTGTTATACCCGGTATTTTGTTCACCATTATAATGGGTTACACATGCCTCTATATGATCCCGATAATGGTGGACAAACAATATGGGCTTTTGGATGCCATTAAAAAAAGCATCTCCATGGTCACAAGCGCTCACCTTTCCGATCATATCATTGTCTTTATTATTTTTGCCGCACTGACGACCGTTGGCGGATCATCCTTTATCGGCTTTTTATTCCTTCAGCCCTTTGCAACATTGTTCCTTTTGTCTGTCTATGAAGAGATAAAATAAGAAAATCCATGCAACAACCTTCGAGCAGAAACTATGAGTTTGAGACCGGCATATATCGACCGCCAAGTGAAGGTGGCACTGCATCCCTCCTTTTACGGATGACGCGCAACTGCCCCTGGAACCATTGTACTTTCTGCGCCATGTATAAATCGGAAAAATTTGAACTGCGAAGCACTAAGGATATCATTCAGGATATCAATGTCATGCATGAAATATATTTACAGCTAAAAAAGATATCAATGCAGCAGGGCAAAGAAGGGCTGATTACGACCGAAATTTTTGATCAGTTCTTAAAAAAAACACCTGAACTTTATTTTCACCCTGGTATTTCCATGCTCTTCAACTGGCTGGCCGTTGGAGGGAAAACCGTCTTTTTACAGGATGCCGACAGCCTGATCATGAAAACGGATCACATGGTTCAGATCTTAAAACATTTAAAAACAACCTTTCCGACAATTCAAAGGGTCACTTCTTATGGCCGCTCCAGAACCATTGTAAGGAAACCAGCCATTGATCTTGAAAAAATTCGCAAGGCAGGTCTTAACCGGCTTCATATCGGGCTTGAAACAGGAGACGCCGCCCTGCTGAAAAAAATCAAAAAAGGCACCACGCCCGAAGACCATGTCAAAGGCGGCCAAAAAGCCATGAAAGCAGGTTTTCAGATTTCAGAATACTGGATGCCGGGACTGGGCGGAAAGGCCATGTCTTACGACCATGCAAAAAATACCGC
This sequence comes from Desulfobacula sp., assembly GCF_014237455.1. Classification (GTDB taxonomy): domain Bacteria; phylum Desulfobacterota; class Desulfobacteria; order Desulfobacterales; family Desulfobacteraceae; genus Desulfobacula. The sequence continues at coordinate 57,086 of NZ_JABZFL010000096.1, forward strand.
CCATGTCCTCAATCAAATCAATCCCCATTACATCAGGTCACGGCCCTTTACCCCCAGGCCCGGAACCATATTCTTTGAAAAGGCTTCCAGGAACGAACTGGACCGAATGACCCCCAAAGAGCAGCTTTTGGAAATCAAACAAACACTTGAAACCCTGAATGTAACTTCCAGAATATGTTTTGACCATGCAGGAAATTTCTGGACCACACCAAATGGCAGACTCCTATTAAGCCAGAGTTATGAAGGGTATCAATTCCCTGAAGAAAAACAAAACTTGATGGGTCTGCTTGAAAAAGGCATCACGCATTATTCATAATTTAAAAAATAAATCTTCATTTATCAGTAAACAGACTGACCAAATCCAGCAATTCTTTCATGTAACAGGGTTTTGATAAAACAGCATCAAAATTACTCTTACTTTAAATATTGTTACATCCAACTTTGTTAGAAGCCTTTATTCCGATCCCGGAAAATAATTTCTGGAAATAATGAAGGGCCCGATGATGAGTCGAACCCTTCAATTAAAGGAACTAAGTTGTAACAATAGTGGAGGTGCCCAAAATGAAGAGAAAACGGACAAATTCTATTGTTACTTCTTGTCTGTTTGATTAATATAAAATCAAAACTAAAACAACCTGGATTTATTGCGTAAAAAATACTTGGATTTTCTAAGTAGTCGTTTTTTTTGTCGCCAGATATGACGATAAATTCATGTCTTTATTTGATATACCCATTTTTTTTCTGATATTCATTCGATGGGTCTCAACAGTACGTATAGAAACATTCAATAATTCGCAAATCTCTTTGGATCTTTTCCCGGTTTGAATTAATTTTGCAATCTGTGTTTCTGAAAGCGTAAAATTATAATCCTTGAATTCCATTTGACCGGAAAACGGTAATAAAACATCATTTATTTTTTGGGTTAATTGATCAACTAATTTTTGCTGAGTACCATTTAAGCTAGAATTATTTAATTTTGTAATGGTCGGCTCAACAATATTTTTCATATTTAAAATGATTTCTTTTTCAACTTCGACTCTATCTTCATCCTTCTTTTTCAACAGCACATTTAAGGCTATATTTAAATCTTCAAGAGAAGAAGCCCTTTCTTTTACCCGTTGTTCAAGCTTTTCATGGCTCTCTTTCAATGCCTGTTCTGCGCGTTTCCGGTCGGTAATATCTATTGCGATTTCCATTCGCACAAAATGGCCGTCTACCCAAAGGATCGCCTGGTCATGCAGTTCGTACCACCTTCCAATTTTCTTATTGTAAAATTCCCATATATGAGGTTCGGTCGGGTTCCCGTCCGCATCTGTTAATTTGTCATTCGTGCAGAATTCACAAGGCCCTTTTAAATTTTTATGAATTGATTTCCAGCAGATACTGCCCGTCAGGTCAGTTCCAAAAAGATTCTTCATATGATCATTCATGAAAAATATCTCATGTGATTTCATATCAGCAATATAAATGGATGAATTAAGGCTGTTAAGGATAGTCTCTAATGGGGATCCCAAAGCATTATAGGAATCGCCCCTTTCTTTGAAAATTTTTCCGCCCATTGTCATTACCCGATACGATTTAAAATAGTGATTAATAATGCAGTATCAAAATAAATTATTTTTGTATATAGGTATAAACCCCTATTTTTGAAGAAAAAAATCCTACAGGAGATCCGACGTCATTAATTTCTATACATCATGGATATTATAAGCTGCTTTTCAATTCAGGTGCGGCTGCCCTTTTACGGCTCCTTATATAAATAGCATTTCGTCACCATTTGTGCTATACCACTTTCCATGGAGAAGTATTAATATTTATCTAAATTCATCGGATTTATATGCCATGAAAACAATGAAAGCACTTGTAAAAGCAAAGCCTGAAGAAGGTTTATGGCTTCAGGATGTTCCAATTCCCGGAATCAGTTATAATGAGGTGCTGATAAAAATCAAAAAAACTGCCATCTGCGGGACGGATGTCCATATCTATAACTGGGATAAATGGTCCCGGGAAACCATTCCCGTTCCCATGCACATCGGCCATGAATTTGTGGGAACAATTGAAAAAGTCGGCTCCCATGTGGTCGATTTTAAGCCGGGAGACCTGGTTTCTGGTGAAGGCCACCTGGTTTGCGGCCGTTGCAGAAACTGCCTGGCCGGGCGACGGCATTTATGCATGAACACAAAAGGGGTGGGTGTCAACAGACCGGGTGCCTATGCCGAATATCTTGCCATACCGGTCACCAATGTCTGGTATTGTAATAAAAACATCCCCCTGGATGTGCTTGCCTGTTTTGATCCCCTGGGAAATGCAACTCACACGGCTCTCTCCTTTGATGTCCTGGGAGAAGATGTTCTGATTACAGGGGCCGGCCCCATCGGATGCATGGCCGCCGCCATTGCAAAACATGCAGGTGCCCGGTATATAGTGGTGACAGATATCAATCCTTACAGACTCAATCTTGCTAAAAAAGCAGGCGCCACCTTAGCCATTGATGTGACTAAACAGAGTGTTGAACAGGCCAAAAAAGACCTTGGCATGAAAGAAGGGTTTGACGTGGCCATGGAAATGTCAGGCAACCCTTCCGCCTTAAAATCAATCCTTGATAACATGTGTCATGGCGGGAAAATTGCTCTTCTCGGCATCATGCCCGATAATACGGATATTGACTGGAACAAAGTTGTGTTTAACATGCTGACAATCAAGGGCATCTATGGCAGGGAAATGTATGAAACCTGGTATAAGATGACCAGTATGATTCAAACTGGACTTGATATTTCACCTTTAATTACCCATAAATTCCATTACACCCAATTTGAAAAAGGATTTGAGGTGATGCGGTCGGGTCAATCAGGAAAAGTCATACTTGACTGGGATTAAATATCTATTTTTTTGGAGTAAAACAAAATGTCCACCAGCAAACTTGATACATCCTTAACAAAGGAATTAGAAGCGTTAAAACAAGAAGGAAGGAGCAAATCCCCTGAAAGAATAATTGAACAATACATCCCGCCTAAGGATGAATCTGGCCCTCGGTATAAAATGGTTGGAAGTAATAATAAGTTTATCCGGCTCAACTCCAATTCTTACTTATCCCTTTCCAATCATCCCGAGCTTATAGCTGCGGCAGACAAAGCAACCCACAAATTCGGTGTTGGCCCGGGTGCGGTAAGATTTATTGATGGAACCTTTATCCATCATGACAAACTTGAAAAAAGAGTGGCCAAATTTGCGGATAAACCTGCTGCCAAAATTTTTAATTCAGCCTACACCTCGAACTGCGGGCTTGCTCTGACGCTTTCCAATAAAAAAACCCATTGGATCGGGGACCAGCTCAATCATAACAGCATTATCAGGGCCATGCGAATCAGCAACATACCCAGGGAAAACAAAGGCATTTTCAAACATAATGATATGACAGACCTGAAGCGCTGTCTTGGTGAAGTCCGCCCTGACATCGAGCGTATTATCGTCATATTTGACGGAATTTTCAGTATGCGGGGTGACTATGCGCCCATTGATAAAATCAATCAGATCTGCAAGGCATACGATTCAAAATTCAAGGATGGGGTCATCACTATTGTCGATGATTCACACGGGATCGGTGCCTATGGTGATACTGGCCGGGGCACGTCTGATTTTTGCAATGCGTCACCTGATATTATTATAGGAACTTTTGGAAAAGCCTTTGGGGTGAATGGAGGATTTATTGCGGCAAGCAAAACCATTATCGAATCAGTCCGGCAAAAGGCGGACACTTATATTTATACAAACCCTTTAAGTGTTGCCGATTGTGCTGCTGCCATAAAAGCCATTGATATTTGCGACAGTGATGAGGGCCTTAATCTGTTAAAAAGCTTAAAAGAAAGAACTGCTCAGTTCCGGCAGGGGCTTGAGAGACTTGGAAAAGAATCCATAAAAGGTCCCCACCCGGTTGTCCCGTTAATGGTAAGAGATACCCCAAAAACCCATGATCTTGTAAAATATTTATTCGACCATGGTGTGCTGGTTGTCGGATTAACCTTTCCCGTGGTGCCCAAAGGGGATGAGACCATCAGATTTCAAATTAATGCCTGCCATACATCTGCCGATATAGAATATGTAATTGAATTATTAAGTACTTTTGACTAACACAATATAATGATGAATTTCCCATGTTTACCTGCAAATAAAAATAGGAAGCGCAATAAATATGCAAAACATTCTTGAGAACAAAAAAATCCTTGTGGTTGATGATGAGCCGGATATTTTGGAAACCCTTGAAGAGTTGCTCTACATGTGTTCGGTCGACACAGCCTCAACCTTTGAAGAGGCCATCCATTTTTTAAAGAACAATACCTATGATATTGCTGTCTTGGACATTATGGGTGTTAAAGGCTATGATCTTTTGAGGGCCACTAATAAAATGGATATTCCCGCCCTGATGCTGACGGCCCACGCACTCACTCCGGACAATTTAAAACGATCCGTTGAACAGGGAGCAGATGCCTATGTCCCCAAAGATAAGCTTGCGGACATTTCCATCTATATCGCAGACGTGTTGACAGCAAGAAAAGAAGGTAAAAAATCCCATGTCACATGGTTTTCATTGCTTAAGCCGCTGTTTGATAAACTATTTGGTGAAGGTTGGAGGCAAACAGACAGGGAATTCTGGGATGAATTTGATAAGAAACATATAGCATCAAGGAATGACATTCAAAAAATGGAATGACTATAATGGAATTTTTACAATAAACTCAGCCCCTTTCCCATTGTCTGAACTTAACCTAAGGGTTCCTCCCATATCCTTTAACAATACCATTACCCCGGCAAGGCCCAGGCCATGACTTTGAATGGCAGTCTCAATGGATGATCCCGTTGTAAAATAGGTTTCAAAAATTCTTTGATGGTCTGCCGGCGAAATGCCCCGCCCGTCGTCTTTCACTTTTAAGGTCAGCTGATTTTCCTCAATGCTGCCTGAAATCTCCACAAAAGAAGATCGATGTTTAAATGCATTGGTAGCAAGATTCCGCAAAACCTGCCTCACCTTGGCCTCATCAAGGTGAACCATTGTTTTCCAGACTTTTGGATCAAAAGACAACCTGGCACCACTGGCCTGAACCGCCTGCACTAGCTCATTATAGGTTTTAATTTTTCGAATATCCTCTGCCACGGCGGGATCAGAAAGATCAAATATTTCCATTAAGACAGATGTTACAAGAACTGAGATGGGGAAATCAGAAGTGATCATGACTCCCTCCCTGGATCTTCCGAGCTCCATCACATCATTCACAAGCCGTTGGGTTATCAATGTATTTCTTATGATTCTTTTTAGCACTTTTATCTGCTTGTCTGTCAGAGGGCCATAGGAACCCTGTCGATTCAAAAGTGATTTTGCCCCGGCATCTATTACTGAGATGGGAACCTTTAGATCATGGATAAGAATTTCTGTCTTAATGGTGGTATCTGGCATTTTTCTCTTTAGCCCTTAAAATCCTTGCAATTTCAATCAATGATTTTATATATTGTAGGCAATTGTTACAAATTAGCTATATATTAGCAAGAACATTTAAGACCCTTTAATTTATAATATTTGGCAAATTGTAAATTTTGTTATACGAGGATCGAATACTCTTGTAAAGTCTTTTGGGGTTTATTTATGAAAAACGATGCGGATTATGTTGCTGCGCTTGAAAACAAGATAAAAAAACTGGAAGAACAGAATAAAGAGCTTAATAATATTATTTTTAAAGCCCCTATTCCCATATTTGTTGTCGATAAGAACCATACGATCACTCATTTCAACCAGGCGCTTGAAGAACTGTCCGGGCTGTCTGCTAAGGATATGATCGGAACAAAGGACCAATGGAAGGCTTTTTATTCGTCAAAGCGCCCGGTTATGGCGGATCTTATCGTTGACAAATCTTCAGATGCCCAGATTATTGAGCGTTATGGCTTAAAATATAACCGGTCATCCAAGGATAAAGGAAAATTTGCAGCCACTGATTTGTTTCCGGATCTAGGTGAAGAAGGAAAATGGCTTTTTTTTACGGCCTCCGCATATACGAACAGTCATGGTAATATTGCCGGTGCAGTTGAAACCCTTCAGGATGTCACAGAAGAAAAAATTGCCGAAAAAAAAACCAGTGAACTATACCATATCTATCGAAAAATCCTGGAATTTATTCCATATCCCATTGTTGTTTATGATGATAATGGATTGGTTTCCTACGTAAATCCATCTTTTTCAACAATTTTTGGCTGGTCTATCAAAGAACTCAAAGGCAAACCGGTTCCGTTTGTACCCGAAACGCTTGAAGCGGAAACCACTGATATAGTGAACAAATTCAAAAAGAACAAATTTATTGCCCGTTACGAAACCCAACGTCTGACACGGGATGGCAAGGTCCTTGATGTAGTGATCCGGGCAGCTTCCCATTCAAGATATAAACCCGATTCAACGGATAACTTTGTCATTTTAAGGGACATTACCGAAGAAAAAAGGATCGAAGCAAACAATAAGACCATTATGAGAATCAGTGCTGTTCTCCCGGAATATCCTGAGCTTGAAGACCTGATGAATTATATTTCAAAAGAGGTCAAAGGGCTTTTAAATACAGAAGGCGCGCTGGTTCTTTTATATGATGAAATTACAGATGAGTTGTTTTTCACAGGAGGCGCCTATGATGATTCAGATACAGAAAAAAGAGCAAAAACCTTCCGGTTTCCTGCTGATTCGCTCCTGGCAGGAAAAATTATTAAAACCGGTGAATATGCCCTGGTAAATGATACTGAAAAATTAATGAATGATTATCCTGAAAGGGATGGAAAATTGGGATATAAAACAAAAAGTCTCCTGGAAGTGCCTATTAAAAGTGAGGACAGAATCATTGGGGTTCTTTGTGCCATTAACAAAAAACAGAACCTGTTTAATTATAAAGATATGGAACTGATGACAATGATTGCAGGGACCGTTGCCATCTCAATTGAAAATGCAAGGTTTTCAGAAGCCGTCAGGGAGGCATACAGGGATGTGGCTTCCATGAACCGGGCCAAAGGAAAAGCCATTAACCACCTCTCCCATGAACTGAAGACGCCGGTCGCTGTCCTTACTGGTTCCCTGCAAATATTAAATAAAAAACTTGAGTCCGTGCCCGGTATAAAAGTCGATGCCACATTGAACAGAATTGAAAGAAATCTGGACAGGATTGTTGATATCCAGGATGAAGTGGCAGATATTATGAAAGACAAAACCTATTCCGCCCAAAAACTTTTACTAAAAATGTTTGAGACCTGTCAGGACGAACTGGAGACACTTGTCCAGCAGAGCCTGGATGCAGGCCCTCTTGAACATTCGATCAGGCAATTGATTGATGAAAAATTCGGTCCCAGGTCCATTAGTTACAGATCGATTAACTTTGCTGAATATTTTAACGACCTTTACGCTTCCTCTAAGCCTGAGTTTGAATTCAGGGATATTAACATTGAGATTTACAGTGATGATAATCTGCCATCTCTTCTGCTGCCGGAAGAAATCTTGAATAAAATGGTAAACGGGCTTGTTAAGAATGCCATTGAAAACACCCCGGACAAAGGGGATATTCATATTTCCATTGAAACAAAAGATTCCGGCATTCTTTTGAGTATCCATGACTTTGGAGTAGGGATTGAAGCAGATGCCCAAAAAAGGATCTTTGAAGGTTTTTTTACTACCCAGGATGCGTTATTGTATTCAACCAAAACACCTTTTGCGTTTAATGCCGGTGGAAAAGGTGCAGACCTGTTGAGGATGAAAATATTTTCAGAGCGTCTTGGTTTTACACTGAAAATGGAATCAGAGCGATGCCGTTTCCTTTTGGAGAACAGGGACACCGAATGTCCAGGTGACATTGAAGCGTGTCACTTTTGTCATACCCATCAGGATTGTTTGAATTCCGGATACTCCATTTTTAAGATATTCTTCCCTTCTGGAAAAAAATAAAAAAAGTCTTTGACAAACCAGAACAAATTAAATTATTACTGATAACGTATTAAGACCGAGCGCTCGTTTGGTTTGTTAAAGCTGAACAAAAGTTGCGTTCTTAAATTTTTATGTTTTATCCTTTTTCCAAGGAGTACTGTTTTATGAATAGTCTTCATAACTTTACCTTTTTTGACATTTATGAAAAAAATGCGCTCTATAAAGGTTCCTCCTGTGCTATTCAATGGGAAGCTGAGGATATCACGTATTCCGATCTTTTTTTGCAGACTGCCAAACTTGCCAATGGCCTCAAAAATTTGAACCTTCCTGCCGGCAGCAGAATAGCCGTTCTCTGCAAAAACCATCCTGTCTTTTTTCATCTGTTTGGTGCCGCATCGGCGCTCAATCTGACGCTTGTTCTCATCAACCGGCGGTTAAGTGGGGATGAAGTATCATATATTATCGAGGACACCACACCCTCTTTAATTTTTTGTGACAAAGAAATGGCGGATCAAGCCAGAACACTTAAAAAATCATTTTCATGCCTCGAACATTGTTATGTTGTTGATGAAAATGATACGGATTTTTCAAATCTGTATCACTCTTCTCCTCTTAAAATCCCGGTACCCTGCCGCCCAAATGATCCTTTTATTATTATCCATACGGCAGCCATGCAGGGAAAACCAAGGGGCGCTGTTCTTGGACAGGAAAATATCATCTTAGCAAACCAGCAAATCATCCACGCTTTTGGGCTTGATGAAACCAAAACCTATTTGAATATTTTGCCAATATTTCACATTATGGGAATTAACTTAGGTTTAGGGACTCTTCAGGCCGGTGGTAAAAATGTAATACAAGAAAAATTTGATCCCCCCAAAACCCTAGAACTTATCCAGGAACAAAAAGTCAATTTTTTTGGTTCCTTCCCACCTATATTAACAAACCTTATAGATGCCATGGAAGACGGTAATTATGATCTGTCAAGCCTTGAAATAGCTGCCGGGCTTGAGATGCCTGATACAGCAAAAAAATGGGAGTCCTGTACGAATTCCAAATTCTGGACCATGTACGGACAGACTGAAACGTCAGGCCTGATTACCTTTACCGAATACTTTACAAAATCTGGTTCAGCAGGTGTTATCTCACCGCTTGCCAATATTAAAATTGCAGATGACTTTGATACGCTTTTATCTGTCGGTGAAACCGGGGAAATCCTTGTCAAAGGACCATTGGTTTTCCAGGGATATTGGAATGCCGATGAACTGAATGCCCACACCTTCAGAGGTGGCTGGCACCATACCGGAGACCTTGGAATGATTGACGCTGACGGATTCTTGTTTTTTAAGGGCCGAAAGGCAGAAAAAGAACTCATCAAGCCGGGTGGAGAAAATGTTTTTCCCGCAGAGGTGGAAAAAGCCATTCTTGAGCATGATGCCGTCAAAGAAGTCTGTGTGTTTGGTGTACCTGATCCCAAATTTGGGGAAGGCATAAAAGCGGTTTGTTCGCTGAACCCTGGCTGTAGCCTGACAAAGGATGATCTGATCAAGTTTTGCGGATCACTCATTGCAGGGTACAAAAAACCAAGATATGTTGAGTTCATCAACGAGTTGCCCAAGACAGAGAATAACGCAATTGACCGTGAAAAAACAAAAGCGAAATACGCCTGAAAATAACTCAATTTTTTGGGAACACGGTTTTTGTCTTGACACTCTATGGTTGATTTACTATGGATAATTTTAGGGCCATCCTGAGTTATAAATCGGATTATAAAGGTTCCTAACGCTTTATCCATCAATAGAGTCAAGGCATATTAATGAATGATTTAATGATAGGATTAGGAGGAGAGTGTTAGCTTCAACCGTTTTTCATCAAGCAATTAACTTTTTTGGGGATACAAGGTTTCTTTAATTTGACTTAAAGAATTTGGATTTTATATGGCATATTTAAATATTTCAAACGTTACACTCGCTTTTGGCGGACTTAAAGCTCTTTCCAATGTAGACATGAAAATTGAGCCGGGTCTGATCACATCAATTATTGGCCCCAATGGTGCCGGCAAAACCAGTATGCTTAACTGTATATCAGGTTTTTACCACCCCACCCGTGGTGACATTTATTACAAGGAAAAAAAGCTGACCCATGCTTCCCCCCACCAGGTGTCGAATATGGGGATTTCAAGAGCATTTCAAAATCTTGAACTTTTTTCCGGCCTTTCGGTTTTGGACAATCTTCTGTTGGCCCGCCACCAGAATTTGAAATACAGCTTTCTGCATGCTGTCTTATTTTATGGGAAGGCCTCAAGGGTTGAAGCTGAAAACAGGGCCTATGTGGAAGGCGTTATTGACTTTATGGAGCTGGAAGCCCACAGGAAAAGCCTTGTAGGAAACTTAAGCTATGGTATCCAGAAAAAGGTCGAAGTGGCCCGGGCATTAACCCTTGGACCGGATATCCTTCTTCTGGATGAACCCATGGCTGGAATGAACCAGGAGGAAAAAGAGGATATTGTCCGGTTTGTCATGGATATTCAAAAAGAGCGCAACATTACTGTGGTGCTTGTAGAACATGATCTTGGTGTTGTCATGGATATTTCAGATATAATCTATGTCCTGGATTTTGGTGAAGTAATAGGTTCCGGCACACCTGAAGAAATTGCCCAGAATTCTAAAGTAATTGAAGCCTATATTGGAGAGGATTAATATATATGACTACCAATGACAAACTACTTGAATACTCCATCCCCCAATTGCTTCGCTGGCGGGTTAAAAAAACACCTCAGCGCCCGGCATTAAGAGAAAAAGATTTTGGCATCTGGAATACTTATGCCTGGGAAGATTACTATGATTATGTTAAAAAAACTGCTTTGGGCCTTAAAGCAATCGGTCTTGGCAAAGGCGATACCATTGCCATCATCAGTGACAATATCCCTGAAATTTTGTTTGTGGCCATCGGCGGGCATTCCATTGGTGCCATTTCTGCCGGCATATACCAGACCAGCATGCCCCATGAAATTGCCCAGATCCTTCAATATCTTAAAGTCAGTGTGGTATTTTGTGACAACCAGGAACAGGTGGATAAAGTTCTTGATGTCAGAGATCAGATCCCCAATGTTAAAAAAGTTATTTTTGAAGATCCAAGGGGCATGCGAGAGTATATGTCAGATGACTGGTTCATTGACATTACAGATCTTTACAAACTGGGTGAGAAAGAGCATGAAAAAAATCCTGATCTTTTTGAAACCCTTGTGGACAAAGGAAAACCGGATGATATCTGTCATTTGTGCCTTACATCAGGGACAACAGGGCTGCCAAAAGGCACAGAGCTGACCCACAAAAATTATATCAATATGGGATTGCAGATCACCGAAGTTGATCATCTTGAACCCACTGACGAATATGTCTCTTTTCTGCCCTTTGCCTGGATCGGGGAACAGATGAATTCTTTCGGGGTTGCCATGGCAACCGGGATAACGCTTAATTTTCCTGAATCCGTTGAAACAGCCATGTCGGATCTAAAAGAGATCGGGCCCCACTTCATGTTTGGTGCCCCCAGGATTTATGAAACCATCCGGTCTGAAATATGGTTAAAAATTGATCAGTCATACTGGCTGAACAAACTTTTTTATAATTATTTCATAAAAGTGGGGTTAGAAGCTGCTGATTACAAAATGACAGGAAAATCCATGCCTTTTGGGTTAAAAATAAAATCATGGCTGGGCACACAATTGATATTCAGACCTCTTGTTAACCAAATTGGTTTTCTTCGGTTAAGAAGAGCTTACACGGGTGGTGCGGCCTTAGGGCCGGAACTTTTCACCTTTTACCAGGCAATCGGTGTTAACTTAAAACAAATCTATGGACAGACAGAGATAGTCGGCATTGCGTACATGCACAGAGACGGCGATGTAAGACCGGAGACAGTCGGAAAACCCCTGCCCGGAACTGAGTGTAAAATTGCTGAAGACGGGGAAATACTTTCCAGATCTGATTCTGTTACGCCAGGCTATTATGATCTTCCGGAAAAAACCGAAGAATTGCTTGAGGGTGGTTGGCTTCATTCAGGAGATGCAGGGTTCATAGATGAGAATGGGCATCTGGTTGTTATCGACCGTCTCTCCGATGTCATGCACAGCAATAAAGGGGAAATGTTTTCCCCCATGTTCCTTGAAAATTCCCTTAAATTCAGTCCTTATATAAAAGAAGCGATTATTTACGGGAACAAGGAAGATTTTGTGGCCTGCCTGATCAACGTTGATCCCGTTGTTGTGGGCAAATGGGCGGAGGACCGGGGCATTTCCTTTACTACCTATATGGATCTTTCAAGCAAGCCTGAGGTTGCCAAACTCATGATGGAACAGGTGCTGGATGTCAATTCACGGGCTGAAAAAGAACATTTTAAAATTAAACGGTTTGCACTGCTTTATAAACTGCTTGATACGGATGACGGGGAGTTGACCAAGACCGGCAAGATCCGCCGTAAATTTGTACAGGAAAGATACCAGAACCTGTATGATTTCCTTTATGATGAATCTGTTGATAAAAAAGAGGTTGAGGCATCCTTCCAATATCAGGACGGGCAGTCCACAACGGTTAAAACAAATATTGAATTTTACACGGTGAAAGGAATCTGATGAGTTATTTTTTTCAAATTGTAGTCAGCGGTATTGTGGTGGGCTCCATCTATGCATTGGCTGCTCTTGGACTTGTACTGGTCTATAAATCAAGCCGGGTGGCAAACTTTGCCCATGGGCAGATTATTGCAGCCGGTGCTTTTATCACCTATTATTTAACTGTATCTATCGGGGTTCCCGTTTTCTTTTCATTTTTGGCCAGCATGATTATTACCTTTTTCCTAGCCATGAGTGTGGAAAAAATTTTCTTAAGGCGTCTGATCGGAGAACCCATTATATCCGTTATTATGGTCACCATTGGATTGGGATCAATCCTTGACGGCCTGATTTATCTGACACCCTTTGGAAGTGAAAATTTTTCATTCCCGGTCTTTCTTCCCCAGCAACCCCTGTCTCTCGGCGGTGTTTCCATATCCTGGACACAGCTTGTGGGGGTCATCATAACCTTTATTTTGATCGGGGGACTCTCCTGGTTCTTTAAAAAATCAACCATTGGAATATCCATGAGAGCCGTGTCTGACGATCAATTTGCTTCCATGTCCGTGGGGATCTCAGTCCCAAGAGTTTTTGGCCTTGCCTGGGCCCTGGCTGGATTGTCTGCTGCTGCTGCAGGGTGTATTATCGGCAATATAACAGGGCTTAATTTTGATACCCTCCATGCATTTGGGATTGTCGTGTTCCCGGTTATCATTCTGGGGGGGCTTGATTCCATCCTTGGCGCAGTTGTGGCAGGAATCATCATTGGATTGATCCAGCAGTTTTCCAGCGGATACCTGGACGGCAACTGGGGCTTGAGCGGTACAGGTGAAGTCATGCCCTATATCATCCTGGTAGTTGTACTTTTTTTTAAACCACATGGATTATTTGGAATCCATGAAATTGAGCGAGTGTAATCTATGTCAGCAAATTCATGGTTAGCAACAGGAAATTTTTTTACGAAGTATAAACAGGAACAACGGACATTTCTCACAAGCCTGGACAGATCGTTTTTCACCTTTTTTCTGGTCCTCCTGTTTGGATGGCCCCTGCTGTTTGAGTTGAGCAATAAATACATGCTGGTGGTTGACAATATTCTCATTGCCATTGTTGCCGTCATGGGTTTGAACCTTGTGACAGGGTTTGCCGGCCTGATATCAATAGGTCATGCCGCCTTTGTGGGGATTGGTGCGTATACCATAGCATCTTTTTGTCGGACAATGGGAGATTCCCATATTATTATTACCCATTTCTGGCCGGTATTGATCGTTGTAAGCGGCCTTGTGGGAGCTGTATTTGGCGCAATTGTCGGCCTGCCGGCATTGAGGCTTAAGCATTTGTATCTTGCCATTGCCACACTTTCCTTTCAGATGATTTTTGAATGGACGATTCAATTCATGACCTTTTTTAACCAGGGACAGACCATTTATGTTGGCAGAGTTTTCTGGTTTACCGGTAAGGTCGGAAGAAAGGATCATTACCTTTTCTGGTATTTCGTTATACTGACCATTGTAATTCTTTTAGGATTCGGGATCAGAAATCTTTTAAAAACCCGATATGGTAGAAGCCTTGTAGCTGTCAGGGACAATGACAGGGCGGCAGATGCCATGGGAATGAATCCCGGACTTACAAAGGTCTATGCTTTTGCCCTGGCCGGTTTTTTTGCAGGAATAGCCGGTGCGTTGCATGCCTATGTTTATCGGGGTGTCGGATTTGAATCCTTTACCCTTCATGAATCCATCGGTTATCTTGCCATGGCCATTGTCGGAGGATTGGGAACTTTGAATGGGTCTTTCTGGGGGCCGGTAGCCTTAAAATTTCTTGATCTACAGGTGGAAACCCTGGCTGAAACCGTTGGTCAATACATGCCGTCAGGTATGAATCTGGCAACGGCATTAAAACCCTTTACATTTGGCCTGGTCATTGTCCTGTTTTTAATATTTGAACCCCGGGGGATTGCAAACTGGTGGAGGATCACAAAATCATACACCAAATTATGGCCATTTAGGTATTAAGGTTACTTTACACCTTTAATATATTTTTTTTAGTAATAAACCCAACAGGAGGAGAAGAAACATGAAGAGTAAAAGTTTTTTAACCGCGTTACTGATTCTTGTCGTTATGTTTGCATTTACAGCATCTGTAAATGCAGGAGGAAAAGTCTACAAACTGGGTATGTCCCTGGCAATCACAGGGCCGACATCTGATGCAGGCAATCCTTATGCAAAAGGTACGGAAGATTATTTTAAATTTGTTAACGAGACCAAAATTCTGGGTGATGACACGATTGACTGCACCATCAGGGATGATCAGTACAAAACTGATGTCACTAAAAGAAATTTTGAAGAGTATCTTGACGATGGCATTGTCATGTATCTCAACTATTCAACCGGATCAACCCTGGGCTTGAAAAGAGATTTTGAAGAAGAAGAGATTGCTGTTCTTTCTGCCTCCTATCATGCAGGCAACCTGGATGATTCAAACTATATTTTTCTTCCCATTGCATCCTATTCAGACCAGCTTGTAAATCTTGCTGAATATGTTGCAAAGAATCATAAAGGCGGAAAAGCAAAAGTGGCTCTTTTTGTCCATCCTTCTGCCTTTGGCCGTGGTCCTGTTTCTGACGTAGAAAAAGCCGTTGCAGCAGGCCTGAATATAGAGCTTGTTGAAGTTGTTGAACATGGTAAAGATCTTGATAATACCGCCATGTTAAAACGTCTCATGAGCAAAAATGTTCAGTATGTGATCAGCCAAACTATTCAATCACCCGTTGCAACCATGATTAAGGATTCACAGCGTCTCGGGCTTACTGCATCTTCTTTTGGGGAAGCAGGCAAACTGACTTTCATGGGTGCTCATTACACTGGGGGTAATGATCTTATTGCCCTGGCAGGGAATGCAACTGAGAATTATTTCTGGATAACTGCTTTCAATATTACTTCAGTTCCAGGCGAAGGAACTACAAAACAATTGGCCCTGGCAAAATTATTCGGCCGGGATCAAAAAGCTGCTGATTCTCATAATTATGCAGCTGGCATCATGGTTGCCCAGGTGGCAACAGAAGCCATAAGAAGAGCTAAAGCTGCCGGACTTGAAGTCAACAAAGCAAACCTTTACAAAATGCTCAATGGAATGAATGGTGCCAATGCATACAGTCCCTATACAACAACCGGTCCGGTAACCTATTCTAAAACAGACCGCATGGGTGTTGATATGCTCCAGATTTACAGTGTACAAAATGGTGTATTTAGAGCCGTCGGAGAACCGGTGGAGTCTGAATACATGAAAAAAATCAAATAAATAGTTTGAATTGAGCTAAGAATCAATTGAAATAAGTCCAATAAATTTGATCCAGGACTTAAGCGCAACCTTAACTTACCGGAAACCTGAATTCACAAAAATTCTTGCTTTCCGGTAAGTTTAACTCAAAAACATAAAGAAAGTGCATATGGAAAACAATCTGCTTGAAGTCAATAATATTGAAGTGGTCTATAACGACATTGTTCAAGTACTGCGTGGTGTCAGTCTTAATGTGCCAAAGGGAAGTATTGTCGCATTGCTTGGAACAAACGGTGCCGGTAAAACCACTACTTTAAGAGCCATCAGCGGCCTTTTAAAACCGGAGAATGGTGCTATCAAGGAAGGATTTATAAAATTTAACGGCACAGACACGACCCAGCTTTTAGGGACGGATGTTGTAAAACTGGGTGCTGTCATGGTGCCTGAAGGCAGGCGTGTATTTAAACACCTGACGGTTAACGAAAATATCCTTGTGGGTTCCATTACCCGTAAAGACGGATCAAAAAAAATCCGTGAAGACAACGAACTGATGTACAAACATTTTCCAAGGCTTTCAAATGTCACAAACAGAATGGCTGGATACAGTTCCGGTGGTGAGCAGCAGATGATTGCCATTGCAAGGGCATTGATGGCTGCCCCTGAAATGCTGATGCTGGATGAACCGTCTCTTGGGCTTGCACCCATTCTTGTCAAAGAAATATTTGACAATATTAAAAAAATTAACAAAGAACTTGATACCACCATCCTGGTTGTTGAACAGAATGCCAAGGTGGCGCTAGCCGTGTCTGATTATGCCTATATCATGGAATCGGGGAAAATTGTTCTGGAAGGCCCGTCTGACGAACTTCAGGACAACCCGGATGTAAAAGAATTTTATATGGGGATTACCAAGGGCGGCGGAAGAAAATCATTTAAAGACGTAAAATCTTATAAACGACGCAAACGCTGGATGTAGACTGCAATTTTAGGAGTTCATTATGAAGATACTGGTTGGATATAATGGTGGAGAAGTTGGCAGGCTTTCTTTATCCCTTGCAAGGGATTTTGCAAAGACCCATAATGCTTTTGTTTATATTGTCACTTCAATGGAAGGCGGGGCTTCTGAAAAACAGTCGGATATTATAGCGGCAGAACAAGGTCTTGATTTTGCCGGAAAACTCATGGAAGATTCGGGCATTGAGTATGATGTCCAGCAAAGTGTCAGAGGACTTTCTCCTGCTGAAGATCTGGTTAAGTTTGCAGAAGAAAATGAAATTGACCAAATCTTTCTTGGCCTAAAGAAAAAATCCAAGGCTCAGAAAGCTATCTTAGGTTCCACATCACGATATGTTATCCTTAAAGCCCCCTGCCCTGTTACCACAATAAAATTCGACTTGAACAATATTAAGGCCGAAGGTTTATTAAAAGACCGGCGGGTCCTGGTGGTTGATGATGAGCCTGATATTCTGGAAACCGTTGAAGAACTGTTGGATATGTGTTCTCTTGATACGGCTGCCACTTTTGATGAAGCCAAAAAACTTCTTGAAAACAACCCATATGATATGGCGATCCTGGATATCATGGGTGTCAGCGGATATGATGTCCTTGAACTTGCCCGCAAAAAAGATATTCCTGCACTCATGCTCACAGCCCATGCCCTGACCCCTGAAAATTTAAAGGAATCCATTCAAAAAGGTGCGGATTCCTATATTCCCAAAGATGAACTGGCCAATCTTATCAGCCATGTAGCAGATGTCATTAAGGCTCGGATACAAGGCAAACAGGGTTATGGTGTCTGGTTCTCGATTCTGAAACCCTTCTTTGATAAATCCTTTGGAAAAGGCTGGAGAGACAGGGACAGATCCTTCTGGAATTCCTTTGATGACAAATATGGTAGATGAACGATCGGATGATCTGCTTATAATATTGTTATCTTGTCACTGAATGTTGTCAGGGATTCAAGACCATTATCAGTTACCAGAAATGAGTTTTCTATCCCTACCACCCCAATTCCCGGGAAGACGGCTTTGGGTTCAAGGGCAATCATCATGCCTTTTTCAAGGGAAAGTTTCTGGCCTTTGGCAATAAAAGGAAATTCATCCAGTTCAAGGCCTATACCATGACCTGTAAACCGGATTCGTCTGTTGCCTGCGCCCATGAAATAATCTTTGTATCCCCTATCTTCAGCCATGGACATCATCATATCGTACAGATCTCCGGTAATACTTCCCGGAGTTGCAGTCTTTATTACCATCTCCTGGATTTCCAACATGACGTCATGGGCACTTAAAAGATCATCCGGTAAATCACCAAGAGAGAAAATCCTTGTATGATCACTGATATAGCCATTCAAGGCAAAAACGTAATCAACAAGAATCGGTTCATTTCGTTTGATTGTATTAAATCCCGGCCCCTGGGCAATACTGGGATTGACGCCTTTGCCGCCCGTGGGTGAGGCAAAGCAACTGGGGATAGCAGCTCCCGGCCCTGACATGATATGGCCGTAGAAAAGATCATTGTCCCACATTCGCATCCGGATCAGGCCCTGATGGCCAAGGCTTCTGGCATAGGCTTCAACCAATCCCGCAAACTCGATCTCGGCCATTCCTTCCTTGATTAAATCAGGCACTCTGGCTGCAACTTTATCTGCCATGTGTGAAGCCTCACGCATCAAGTCAATTTCATAATCTGATTTTACAGCCCGTTGCATCCTGATATGAAAAGAAATATCAATAATATTGGAATCGGAAAATATCTTTTGAAATAACAGATACTGATTGCTTGCCAATACATCCAGCTCAAGACCCAGATTTTTTGGAATTGAATATCCGAATGTCGCCATGGTCTCAGGAATTTCTTTGGGACTTACAAGGGAAACAACTTGTTTAAGTTCTGATTCTTCTTTGGCCCGATGGAACTCTTTAAACACCATCAGCAATGGTTCTCCATGATTCGGGATATACAACCATCCCTGCTGCGCCGTCCCTGAATAATAGAACATATCTGCTTTCTGTAAAATCAGGGCCCCGTCAACATGGCACTTCTCAAGTCTTTCCTGAAAGCCGATAATTCTTGATTGCAGTTCCTTTTCAGGTGTGCTTTGGTCATATTGAACCATGTGTTTCACTCTTTTTTAAATAAAATAAAAAAGCTGTGGCAAAGCGGTTGATTTTTTTATTTATGCTTTGCTACAGCTTTAATTTAGGATAACTATCGGTTACTTATTTGTAATCATAAAACCCTTTTCCGGTCTTTCTTCCAAGCCAGCCGGCCTCAACATATTTTCTCAAAAGCGGGCAGGCCCTGTATTTTGAATCTTTGAAACCGTCATACAATGTCTCCATGATAGCAAGACAGGTATCCAGACCAATCAAATCTGCCAAAGCAAGCGGACCCATGGGATGGTTGGCACCCAGCCGCATAACCGTATCAATATCTTCGGGTTTTCCCACGCTCTGGTAGAGGCAGAAAACGGCTTCATTGATCATGGGCATCAATATCCTGTTGGCAATAAACCCGGGGAAATCATTGGCCTCTGCAGGGGTTTTCCCAAAGTCTTCGCAAAGTTTCCACGTAATATCAAATGTTTCACTTGATGTGGCAAGACCCTTAATGACCTCAACCAGTTTCATCACAGGAACCGGATTCATAAAATGCATTCCGATCACCTTATCCGGCCGGGATGTTCTGGCCGCAATTCTTCCAATGGGGATGGAAGATGTATTGGTGGACAAAATCACTTCAGGCGGGCATATTTTATCTAAGTCCTCAAAAATTTTAAATTTTAGATCTTCTCTTTCCACGGCTGCTTCAACGACAAAATCGACAGATTCCATATCTTTTAAATCAGTGGTGGTAGCGATTCTTCCAAGAATTGCAGCTTTATCATCCTCAGATATTTTCTCTTTTTTCACCATCCTGTCAAGATTTTTTGAAATGGTAGCCATACCATTTGCACAAAATTCTTCTTTAATATCGCTCATTACTACTTCAAGGCCGCTTGCGGCCACAACCTGTGCAATACCGTTACCCATCTGACCGGATCCGATAACACCAAATCTCTTTACTTCCATTATTTCTCCTCCTCAGTGGGGTCAGGCTTTCCTTATTGTCGTTATTGAGTTCAATAACGACAATAAGGAAAGCCTGACCCCGTTCTTATCTCATATTACCTGTTGACAACAAGCGCAACAGCTTCTCCGCCACCCAGACAAAGAGAAGCAAGTCCCTTGTTTACATCTCTTTTTTCCATTTCATACAATAACGTGGTCAATACCCTGGCACCGGATGCACCGATGGGATGGCCCAGAGAAACGCTGCCGCCATTGACATTTACTTTTTCAGGATCCAGCTCCAATACCTTGTTAATGCCGGAAGAGCTTCCAGCAAAGGCTTCATTGATTTCAAACAGATCAATATCTGAAATTGAAATCCCCTCTTTTTTCAATACCTTGGGAATGGCATAAATGGGTGCCATCAGGACGTGTTTCATATCAATGCCATAGGAGGCTTGCGAACAAACGGTGGCCATGATGGTACACCCAAGTTCTTTGGCTTTCTTTTCACTCATGACAACCAGGGCTGAAGCACCGTCACTGATAATGGATGCATTCCCGGCAGTTCCCACTCCATCCTTTTTAAAGGCAGGTCTCATCTTTGAAAGAAATTCAAAACTTGTCTCCATAGGACATTCATCTGTATCAAAAATTTTGGAATCACCTTTTCTCTGGGGAATCTTAACCGGTACAATTTCATCTTTAAACCGGCCCTGGGCAATTGCTACATTAGCTTTTATATAGGATTGGGCTGCAAATTTGTCCTGAACTTCCCTTGATACTTCCCATTTTTCAGAACAAAGTTCATTGGACATACCCATGTGAAAATCATTGATCACATCCCAGAGTCCGTCATGGACCATATGGTCTTCGATACGCCCTGGTCCCATGCGGTGGCCCCATCTGGCCTTATCCATATAGTAAGGCGCCATACTCATATTTTCCATACCGCCTGCAACCACCACTTCCGCATCACCGCACTGGATCGCCTGGGCTGCCAGCATGACAGATTTCAATGATGATCCACAGACCTTATTCACAGTAATGGACTCGACGTCCCAGGGGAGACCCGCTTTAACCGCAGCAAGTCTTCCCGGGTTCTGGCCATAACCGCAGGGCAGGACCATACCCATGATACACTCATTGACTTCTTTGTCATCAATACCTGCCCTTGTAATGGCTTCACGTATCACATGTGCTCCAAGATCAGTTGCACCGATTTTACTTAGTGTTCCGCCAAAGCTCCCCAAAGGAGTCCTTGTGGCACTGACGATAACTGCTTTATTCATATGTATAACTCTCCTTAAAATTATTTTTTTACATATTTCTTCTGTATTTTCCGCCCACTTCATACAATGCCTGGGTGATAGTCCCTAAACTGCAAACCTTGGCGGTCTCCATTAATCTTTCAAACATATTTTCATCATTCAGGGCGGTCTGTTTCAATTTTTCAAGTGCTTCCTCTGACTTATCCATATTTCTTTCTTTAAATTTACTCAATCTTTCAAGCTGGGCATCTTTCTGCTCATCTGTGGCTCTTGAAAGCTCTAAATGATTTGCCATTTCAGCATAATCTGCATCAGGATCTTCAAATGTATTGACACCAATAATAGGGTGCTTGCCTGAATGTTTCAGGTATTCATAATACATGGATTCTTCCTGAATCTTGCCCCGCTGGTATCCAGTTTCCATGGCACCCAGCACACCACCTCTTTCCGTAATTTTTTCAAATTCAATGAGTACGGCCTCTTCCACAAGATCTGTGAGTTCATCCACAATAAAACTTCCCTGCAAAGGATTCTCATTCTGGGTCAGCCCCCATTCCCTGTTGACAATCAACTGAATGGCAAGAGCACGTCTCACAGATTCTGCAGACGGCGTGGTAATGGCTTCATCAAATGCATTGGTATGCAAGCTGTTGCAATTATCATAAATGGCGCACAGTCCCTGAAGTGTAGTACGGATATCATTAAACTGGATATCCTGACAGTGCAGAGATCTGCCGGAGGTCTGAATATGGTATTTCAGCTTCTGGGATTTTTCATTTGCCTTGTATTTATATTTCATGGCCACAGCCCAGATCCTTCTGGCCACCCTTCCGATAACCGTATATTCCGGATCCATTCCATTGGAAAAGAAAAAGGAGAGGGAGGGTGCAAAACTGTTAATATCCATACCGCGGGAAAGATAATATTCTACATAGGTAAACCCGTTTGCCAAGGTCAATGCAAGCTGGGTAATGGGATTGGCGCCTGCTTCTGCAATATGATACCCTGAAATGGAAACCGAATAAAAATTTCTCACCTGGTGATCAATAAAGTATTGCTGGATATCCCCCATCATTCTCAAGGCAAATTCAATGGAAAAAATACAGGTATTCTGTCCCTGATCTTCCTTTAAAATATCTGCCTGAACCGTTCCCCTCACATTGGACAGGGCAAACTGCTTGATCTCTGTAAATTCTTCTTCAGAGGGATCATGACCGTTTTCCGCTTTAAACTTGTCCATCTGCTGTGCAATGGCTGTATTGATAAACATGGCCAGCATCATTGGCGCCGGACCGTTGATGGTCATGGAGACCGACGTGTTGGGGGCACACAGGTCAAACCCGCCATACAGCACCTTCACATCATCCAGGGTACAGATACTCACCCCGGATGTTCCGATCTTACCGTATATATCAGGGCGAGTGTCCGGGTCAAATCCATAAAGGGTAGCTGAATCAAAGGCTGTGGACAATCTTTTGGCAGGATAACTGCCAGAAAGCAATTTGAACCGCCGATTGGTATCCTCAGGCCCACCTTCGCCTGCAAACATTCTAGTGGGATCTTCATCTGCCCGTTTTAAAGGAAATACCCCTGCTGCATAGGGAAAGTTCCCGGCAAAATTCTCTTTTCTCATCCACTTATACTGTTCACCCGGATCTTTGAACTGTGGCAGGGATATTTTTGGAATTTTTGAATGGGAGAGTGATTCGCTGTATAAAGGCGCCCTGAATTCCTTGCCACGGACATAATACACCAGTTCATCCTTCTCATATATCTCTTTGCAGGTATTGAATTCATTAATGCTCTTATCGGTCTCCTCTTCTATGAGAGACTGGGCATCTGCAACCGCCCCCTTAAATTTTTCCAGGGCCTCGGGCAATTGGTCAAGGCCCATATCCTCCATAGCCTTTGAAGCCTCAATCAAATGCCACCGTTTGCGTACAGCTTCAGCCTGTTCTTCGGTTGTTTTGTGGTATTGCCTTACCGTATCGGCAATCTCGGCAAGGTATCGTGTTCTCTCTCCCGGGATAATAATAGTTTTTGAAGAAGATTCTTTTCTGCCCGTCCTCGGAATACTGGACTCATACTTAATATTTTTCTTTTCTGCGATGAGATCCAGAAGCTCATGATAAAAGGCGGTTATCCCGTCATCATTAAACTTGGATGCAATCGTTCCATACACCGGCAGATCTTTCGGGTCTATATTCCAGGCCTTCCGATTTCTCTGAACCTGTTTCCGTACATCCCTTAACGCATCTTCACTGCCTTTTTTCTCATACTTGTTTACCACAACAATATCAGCGTAATCCAGCATATCTATCTTTTCCAGCTGGGAGGGGGCACCAAATTCTGCTGTCATGACATAAATGGACATATCCACCAGGTCAACCACCCTTGAATCCCCCTGACCAATACCGGCAGTTTCAACAATAATAATATCATAACCGGCTGCCTTGACCACATTGATTGCATCCAACAAAGCCTCGGGAAGCTCTGTCTGGGATCGTCTGGTTGCTAAAGACCGCATATAGACACGACCTGTTTCTATGGAATTCATCCTGATTCTGTCACCCAGGAGGGCGCCGCCTGTTTTCCTTCTGGACGGATCACAGGAAATAATGGCAATATTGACATCTTTAAGATCGTGCAGAATCCTGATAATCAATTCATCTGTCAAAGACGACTTGCCTGCTCCACCGGTTCCGGTTAACCCGATGACGGGAACATCACTTTTATCTGCAATTTTGGAAATAATTGAAATAATTTTTTCAAATGTATCCCGGTCGTTTGCTTTGGCCTCCTGAACCGCAGAAATAAAATTTGCCGTCACATATTTATTATCGATATTCAGATTCTCATAATCAAGATTCTCATAATCAACCGAAGGAAAATCCATGGTTCGCATCATATCATTGATCATACCCTGAAGCCCAATTTTTGCGCCGTCTTCAGGAGAATAGATCCGGGTCACACCATAGGCATGCAGATCATCCATTTCTGAAGGAATGATAACACCGCCTCCGCCGCCAAAAATTTTAATATGCGAAGCGCCTTTTTCTTTTAAGAGATCCACCATATACTTAAAATATTCGACATGCCCGCCCTGGTAACTGGATACGGCAATGCCCTGTGCATCTTCTTCTATTGCGGCATCCACAACTTCTTTTGCAGACCGGTTATGACCGATATGGATCACTTCCGCACCGGAATCCTGCAAAATTCTTCTCATTATATTTATGGAAGCATCATGACCGTCAAAAAGTGATGTGGCGGTAACGATTTTAACTGAATGCTTGGGTTTGTAACTCTGGGTTTCCATACTTATTCTTTCTCCTTTTAAAAACATTCGGGAGTTTGATAAAACTAAACAAAGTTTATACGCTATATTTTAACTGTCACAAAATTAAAAAAAAATAAATAAAAAAATTTATTTTTATTAAAATATAAGTCCAAGAATAAAATCGGTTTGAATTTTAATATATTCCTCGATGGTAAAATTTCTTTGTAGATGCCAGCGCCGAAAGGCCCACATCTGGCCCAGTACAGATATGTTGTGACCCACAAGATTTAATATTTTTTCATCAAGCTTTGGGAAATTATTTTTCCCGGAGAGAGAAGAAAGCGCATTAATAAAAATGTCTGTTATATTCAACTCATTTACCAGGATTCTTGCTTTCCATTTTTCCGGCAGAAATTGAGTCACCTGGTACATCATGAGAATATGGTCTCCCATCTTATCACAAACATAAAAATAATGACGAATAACCCGGGCAAGTCTCTCTTCTTCTTTATCTGTATCTGATAACGCATTTTCAACAGCATCCCAGACCTCCTCATGAATGGTTTTACACACCAGATAAAGAAGATCCTCTTTAGAACTGACATATTCATATAAAGAACCGATGGAAAAGTTGGCAGCCTTTGCAATCATCCGTGTCGTGGTCTTGTGGTACCCGTGTTCAATGAAAAGCGTAACCGTAGAATCAATGATCTGGCGTCTTCTTTCACGAACCAGTTCAGGATTTTTTATTTGTGTCGGGACTTCTATGTCAGATATTGGAGTTTTGGATTTTTTAATTTTTCTCAAATGACCACTCCCTTCCCTTTAATAATTTTAATCATAATTGTCATTGACAGCACTTGAACGAGCGCTCAGTCAAAACTTTTTGTTGCATTTATTCCAATTCTTGTCAAGAAATTATCTAAAGAGTTCCTTTGAATTTTTATCTTTTATTATTCAAGAATAAAACAAAACCTTTAAAAAACATTTGACAAATTAATCTCTTTAAATATAGTATTTTAAATATAGACTGAGCGCTCGATCAGTTTCTTGAATTATCGAGCAATTTTATGGCTAAAAAAACCATAAGCAAAAATAAAAATAACTCATAATATGAAGGAGGCGCAGGGTGGATTTTGACCTTACCAAAGAGCAGGAAATGATCCGTAAGGAAGTTAGAAAGTTTGCCCAAAAAGAGATTGCCCCCATTGCGGGAGAGCTTGATGAAAAAGAAGAATTTTCAGAAAAGCTGACCCTGCAAATGGGAGAAATCGGTCTTTTCGGCATGTTTGTTTCAGAAAAGTATGAAGGCCAGGAAATGGACTATATTTCCTACATTATCGGCGTTGAAGAAATTGCAAGAATTGACGGTTCCCAGGCTGCCACCATTGCTGCAGCCAATTCGCTGGGCATCGGTCCGATCTACTATTTTGGTACTGAAGAGCAAAAACAAAAATATCTGCCCAAACTTTGCGCAGGGGAAGGCCTGTGGGGATTTGGCTTGACTGAACCCACTGCCGGATCTGATGCCGGCGGCAGCAAAACAACCGCTGTCCTGGATGGAAACGAATGGGTTATCAATGGATCAAAAATATTTATCACCAATGCTGCCTGTGATATGACCATGGGCGTAACGGTCCAGGCAATTACCGGCACAAGGGACAGCGGCAAACCTGAATATTCCTGTATCCTTGTTGAAGCGGGCACACCAGGATTTAAGGCCATCCCCATGCACAAAAAATTGATGTGGCGATCCTCCAACACAGCGGAACTCTATTTTGATGATGTCAGGGTCCCCAAAGAGAATATACTGGGTCAAAAAGGCGACGGGTTCCATCAGATGCTGTCAACCCTTGACGGAGGAAGGCTTTCCATCGGTGCCATGGGCCTTGGCGGTGCCCAGGGGGCCTATGACCTTGCTTTGAAATATGCCAAAGAAAGAAAACAGTTTGGACAGCCCATTTCAAAATTCCAGGCCATTGCCTTTAAACTGGCAGACTGTGCCATGGAAATAGAGTGTGCCAGGAATCTTTTATACAAAGCCTGCTGGCTCAAAAGCAATAAACGTCCCTTTGAAAAGGAAGCTGCCATGGGCAAACTTTATTGTTCTGAAGTCATGTCCAGGGTTGCGGATCATGCTGTCCAGATTCATGGAGGATATGGTTTGATGAAAGAATACAATGTGGAAAGATTTTACAGGGACCAGAAGCTCTTGGAAATCGGTGAAGGGACTTCAGAAGTTCAACGCATTGTGATTTCACGTCATATTGGCTGCTGATATTCCGCCTTTATTTATATTTGGTAATTCATAGGAGAACATTATGAGCACAACCGATCTTCTGTTAGTTGAAGAAAAAAGAAAGGCTGTCATCCTGACCATGAACAGACCCAAAGTGATGAACTGCCTGAATTTTGATCTTTTATATGCCATCAGAGACAAAATTGATGATCTTCAATACAGAAACGATATCCGAACAGTCATTATTACCGGCGCAGGTGAGAAATCATTCTGTGCCGGCGCTGATTTAAAAGAGAGGGTTTCTCTGACCCCGGATGAGGTAAAAAAATTTATTATCACCATCAGAAATCTTTTGACATCTATCCAGAATCTTCCCATACCGGTCATTTCGGCCGTGAATGGGATTGCCCTGGGCGGCGGCACTGAAGTGGCCCTGGCATCGGACATTCGCATTGCCTCTGAAAACGCAAGTATGGGACTGACAGAAGCAAGGCTTGCCATCATCCCGGGAGGCGGCGGTACCCAGCGGCTACCGAGAATCATTGGAGTAGCAAA
Organism: Desulfobacula sp.; assembly: GCF_014237455.1. Lineage (GTDB taxonomy): Bacteria > Desulfobacterota > Desulfobacteria > Desulfobacterales > Desulfobacteraceae > Desulfobacula. The sequence goes on from NZ_JABZFL010000096.1 coordinate 84,301, forward strand.
AGCCAAGGAACTGATCTTTACGGGCAAGCGTGTTAACGCAAAAGAAGCCCTTGATATCGGCCTTGTTAACAGGGTCACAACGCCTGAAACCCTTTTGGATGACTGCATGGAAATGGCAGACATGATTGCCGAAACCGGTCCCATTGCCGTTGAAATGGCCAAATATGCCATTGATAGAGGTATTGAAACCGACCTTGCCACAGGGCTTGCCATTGAATCCAATGCATACAGGGTAACCATACCCACTGAGGACAGAATCGAAGGACTGACCGCTTTTAAAGAAAAGAGAAAACCTCGTTACAAAGGGAGATAAAAAAACCCATGACTGAAAATAAAAAATTTTGGGAAGCCGAAGAAAAAAAACTTGAAGAACGGCGACAGGAAGCCATATGGCCTGGCGGGCAAAAGGCGGTTGACAAGCTTTCCAAAAGAGACAAACGCCCTGTCAGAGAATTGATAACAGACGTGATAGATCCTGACACCCCGTTTTTTGAACTTTCCACACTGGCAGGATTCGGCATGAATTATCCAGGTGTTGATGATGTTCATTGTGCAGGGATTGTCACAGGGATAGGCAAAGTTCACGGGAACTGGACCATGATCATGGGAAGTGACAGCCGGGTTAAAGCAGGCACTTATTTTCCCATTACCTTAAAAAAACATATGAGAGCCCAGGCCATTGCAGAAAAATGTGGTTTGAACTGCATTTATATCGCTGACTCCGGAGGGGTTTTCCTCCCCATGCAGGCAGATGTATTTCCTGATGACCAGCATTTTGGGTCCATCTTTTATAACATGGCCAGAATGTCAGCCATGGGACTTCGTCAGGTCACCTTAAGTACGGGTGGAAATACGGCAGGCGGTGCCTATATTGTATTTATGGCCTGTGAATCCATCATGATTGACAAACAGTCCTTTTCATTTCTCGGCGGTCCTCCCCTTGTAAAAATGGCCACGGGAGAAGAAATTTCTGCAGAGAATCTTGGGGGCGCCAGGGTTCATACTGAGATCTCCGGGGGTGCAGACCATCTATGTGCTGACCAGACCCAGGCCGTTGCAAAAGTAAGAGAGCTGCTCTCCCTGACTGCACCGCAAAAAATCCATCTTCACAGATATGAACCTCAGGAGCCTGAAGTATCTCCTGATACCATCTATGATATATTGCCCACGTCCCCCCACCAGGGAATTAATGGATTAAAATTTATTGAAGCTATTGCAGATGGATCTGAGTTCATTGAAAGCAAGAAAAATTTTGCCCCGGGCCGGGGTTCCAATATTCTGACTGGAAAAATCAGAATATTGGGGCTTCCCATCGGGGTTGTCTGCTCTAATGCAGCAGGAATTATCTTTCATGAAGCTGCCAAAAAAGTAGCGGAGTGGGTGGTTCGATGTTCCTATGAAAAAATCCCTTTACTGTTTATCCAGAGTTCACCCGGATACATGATTGGCTCTGACTCGGAACATGCCGGAATCGGTAAATTTGGTGCGGATATGGTTCGGGCTGTCTCCTGTGCCCAGGTGCCAAGGATTCAGCTGGTTATCGGCCCTGATAACGGGGCGGCCAATTACGGTATGTGCGGAAGAGCTTACAAACCCAACTTTCTGTTTTCAACAATGAGAGCCAGAACCGGGGTTATGAGCGGGAGAAGTGCCGGCGGCGTTCTATTAAGCATTGAGCAGGCAAAACGGAAAGCCAAAGGGACTCCCATGACACCAGAGGAAGTAGGTGAATTTCAACAGAAAATGATTGATAAATATGATGGCGAAGCCCACCCCTTTTTCTGTGCATCACGGCTTTTAAATGATCGTGTGATTAAATTTTGTGAGATCAGGGACTGGCTTGCCATGGCTTTTGAAGTCAGCCTTATCAAACCCATTGATGATCCAACATTTGGAAATTTCAGATTTTAAAAATATAACTTAAGGAGAAAACAAACATGACAGAATATGATTACTGGAAAATCTTTCCAAGGATGCCCAAAAAGGTCACCCTTGGCGATATTACAATCCGTGACGGATTCCAGCATCTTGAAAAATTTATTTCTACGCCTGCTAAAATCACTTATCTTGAAGAATTGATTTTTGCAGGATGCCGCAACATTGAAGTCACCAATCTGGGGAATCCGAGAAGTATGCCCCAGTTCAGTGATGCCGAAGAACTTCTGGCCCATCTCAAAGGCGATAATTTTATCAGCCGGGCGGCCAAAAAAGGCATTAACATGGACGATGTGGTCTTGACCGCCATCACCATTCGCGAACCATCCGTTGACCGGGCCATTGAACTTAAAAAAAGAGGTGTCGGCCCGGACAGGGTATTAATGATGGTCTCCACCGAAGAAGAACACCATTTTGCCAATTCCGGCACCACCCTTCCAAACTATTGGAAAGAGGCTGAAAGATCTATTAAAAAATGCTCCGATGCCGGTATTAAAATGTGCGGTACGGTCAGTACCATCTGGGGAAGCCCCATTGGCGGTGCCACTGAACTAAAGGATGCCGTGGAATTTACCAAACACTGGCTTGATATTGGGGCCAGTGATATTGAGCATGCCGATCATGACGGGTCTGCATCTGCGGCAGACGTCTATCGGTATTTTTCCATGATCCTTGATGATATCCCGGACACAAGCCTTCACATTGCCCATTTTCATGAAACAAAAAGAGTGGCCGCAGCCTCGGTTCTTGCGGCTCTCCAGGCAGGCATCTGCCATTTTGAAGCAACCCTTGGTGGTCTTGGCGGACAGCCGGCCAACTTCCTGGGTGACAGGCCCATTAAAGGCACAGGCGATTATTATTATGATGATGCAAGATATGTGGGATTGGTCTGCCTTGAAGATACGCTTGTACAAATTGATGAAATGGGTATAGAACATGGATATGATGTTGACAGAATCCTGTGGCTGGGTAAACAGATGGAAAAAACTGTTGGCACAAGATTAAGAAGTGAGGCTATGATCAACGGCAGAACCCTTAAGGAAGGGCATATGCAGTATGCCAGACCCGGACTTGCAAAAATTAAAAAAAAACTGGGTGAATCGCCGGATCAAAGTTTTCCCGAATAATGATGACAAGGAGACATTATGGACAAACAAGACAAAATACCTCATATCAATCTAGATTATTTTGAAGATCTTACCGGAAATATAAAAAATGGTGAGAAAGGTGATGTGGATGAAGTGGGAAAACGCATCAAGCAAGTGAGAGAGGAAAGGGGCATTTCCATTGAAAACCTTTCCGATCTGACGGGGTTTGACGTTTCCCGGCTTCAGGACATTGAAAGCGGCAGGGTAAAACCCCAGCTCGGAACCGTGATGAAACTTTCAAAGGCTCTGGATTCTGCTGTGGGCCGCCTGGTATCCGACATGGGAACCAAGCTGTATGCCATTACAAGGAAGGATGAAAGGAAACAGATTTCCCGTTCCACTTCAAAAACCGGCAAGCAGAATGTTTATTCTTACATGAGCCTTGCCCCTGAAGTCCAGGGCCGTCACATGGAAGCTTTGATCGTACAATTGGAAAAAAGCAAAGACAAAGAAATATCCGTCCATAACGGAGAAGAATTTGTTTTTGTTCTTAATGGTGTTGTCAATCTGACCATTGGAAAAGACACCTATGATCTTGAACCGGGTGACAGTGCCTACTACTTGTCCACAACTGCTCATTTTATTACTGCAAAAACTGAAAAAGCCACCATACTTGCTGTTCTGTATGAATAAGGAGATAAAAAATGCCAAAACTTTTGTGGCAGCCGTCTGAGGAGAGAATTAAACGTACCAACATGTATCGTTTCATGAATCTTGTGAATGAAAAATTTAACAAGGATTTTAAAGAATATGCATCTTTGTGGGAATGGTCTGTGGACAACCTTGAGGATTTCTGGGCAACCGCCTGGGATTTTCTTGATATCAAGGCCTCCCAGTCCTATGACAAGGCCATTGATGATCCAACCAAAATGCCCGGGGCAAAATTCTTTGTCAACTCCAAACTTAATTTTGCCGAAAACCTTTTACAATTTAAAAATGACCATCCGGCCTTAATTTTCAGGGGAGAAGATTCAGTTCGAAAAACCCTGACCTACCATCAACTTTATGATGAAGTGGCAAAAACTGCCGCCGCTTTAAAATCACTTGGCATAGAAAAAGGCGACCGGGTAGTTGGCTTTGTCCCCAATATGCCCGAAAGCATCATCGCCATGCTGGCCGCCACAAGTCTTGGCGCCGTCTGGTCTTCCTGCTCACCGGATTTTGGGATCAAAGGGGTCTTAGACAGATTCGGTCAAACCCGACCCAAAGTATTGTTTACGGCTAACGGATATTTTTTTAAAGGCAAGGCCCTGGGCAGCATTGAAAGAATCGCCGGTATTGTCAAAGAGATCCCTTCCATAGAAAAAATTGTTGTGATCCCCTATGTATCTGAGGAACCCGATATCAGCTCCCTGCCAAATGCAGTGCTGTTCAAAGATTTTAAAGATCCTGATGCCACCCAAATTGAATTTGAGCAGATGGATTTTGATGATCCGCTTTATATCATGTATTCTTCAGGGACCACAGGACTTCCAAAATGCATGGTACAGAGTGTGGGCGGCGTTCTTTTACACCAGAAAAAAGAACTGGTACTCCATACGGATCTGAAAGAAGAAGACACCATTTTCTATTTTACCACCTGTGGCTGGATGATGTGGAACTGGCTGACCACGTCCTTAAGTGTGGGGGCAACCCTTGTTCTTTTTGACGGTAATCCGTTCCATCCCGGACCTGATGCGTTATGGAAAATGGCCCAGGATGAAAAAATAACGGTTTTCGGCACCAGCGCAGGATATATTGAAGCTTTGAAAACCGCAGGGGTTAAACCCGGGAAACAATTTGACCTGTCTGCCTTAAAATCAGTTCTTTCAACCGGATCACCCCTGTCGGATGAAAACTTTGAATATATATACAATGAAGTGAAAGAGGACCTCCAGCTGGCTTCCATATCCGGTGGATCAGACCTTAACGGCTGTTTTGCCCTGGGCAATCCCATCGGTCCTGTGTATACCGGAGAACTCCAGTGCCGCGGCCTTGGCATGAAAGTCTATGCCTATGATGGAAGCGGCAACCCTGTAGTGGAAGAACAGGCCGAGCTTGTCTGTACCGCGCCCTTCCCGTCCATGCCCATATTTTTCTGGGGGGACGAAGACGGCTCCAAATACCATTCCGCCTATTTTGACGAATACCCGGGGATCTGGACCCATGGGGATTTTATAATGGTAACCGAACGAGGCGGCGTGATCATGTTCGGCAGATCAGATGCCACACTCAACCCTGGCGGTGTGAGGATCGGTACAGCTGAAATCTACCGCCGCCTTGATGCCATGGAAGAACTTGAAGACTCTGTTATTGTGGGACAATCCTGGAACAATGATGTCAGAGTCATTCTCTTTGTTAAAATGGCCCAGGGGTTTGAACTTAACGACGAGCTTCGAAACAAGATCAAGTCAGACATCAGGGCCAATGCATCACCAAGGCATGTCCCGGCTAAAATCATTGAATGCCCGGATGTTCCCTACACACTTAACATGAAAAAAGTGGAGCTGGCCGTTAAAAAAATGATCGAAGGAAAAGAGGTGAAAAACAAGGATGCATTAAAGAATCCTGAAGCCCTTAATTTTTTTGGCAGTCTTGAAGAACTCAAATCATAACTTCCCCAGACAAAAGCCCCCTTTGGATTTGTCTTGACCTCATCCAAAGGGCGTCAACAAGGTCAAGCTTGACTTATTACTCAATCAATAAGCCAGGCCTGACCCCACTTTAGCCACCTAAAATATTAAAGTATTTATTATGGAATCAGAAATAAAAGACCACTATAATTCAGACCATCTCACTCAAGACATCAAAACAGCATTAATCAACGCCGGTTTTAACCTTTCAGCTCTTGAATTAAAAAACCTTTCCCCCATTGATCAGCTTCATACCGGCGGAGCCCCGGCCAGTATTAACCTATTCAAAAAAACAAACTTCTCTCCCGACGCATTGGTCCTTGATGTCGGCTGTGGTCTTGGAGGATCTTCAAGACTCCTTGCCAAACAATTTAACTGCAAGGTTATCGGCGTTGACCTGGCAGACAAATTTATCGAAGCTGCAACCTTTTTGACCCAGTGTACCAAACTTGAAAACAACGTTTCTTTCCAACAGGGTTCCGTTCTTGATCTGCCCTTTGAAAACAATACGTTTGATGCCATTATATGTCAGCACCTTTTAATGAATATTGAAAACAAATCAAAGGGTATCAAAGAGATTTTCAGAGTCCTGAAACAGAATGGAAAGCTGATTTTACATGAGATCACAAAGGGTGAAAATGACACGCTTCTCCTTCCTGTTCCATGGGCAGACAAGACTTCCATCTCATTTCTTGAACCCTGGGATATCCTATCCACCATCCTTGAAAAACAAGGCTTTGAAACCCAATCCTATTCAGATGGAACCCACACGGCATGTTCATGGTGGGAAAAGGTCAACCTTGTATCTCAAACAAGAAGCCCCCGACCCAATTCCTTAGGCCCTGGCCTTGTTTTTGGCGACATTGCAAAATTTTTCGGCAAAAACATGTATGCAAACTTTAAAAATAATTCAATTTGTCTTGTTGAAGCTATCCTAAAAAAAAGCTATGCTACATAAATCTTATTTTTTATCATTCAACAACTTAAAGAAAAAGGATACAAAAATGAAATGTTTTAAGATGGGTATTGTGATTTCTTTTGGACTTTTTTTTCTGGCAGGTTGCCATACAGTAGGGGTTGGTGTCCAGATACCGGGAACCCCACATCATCAAACAAAATACCATAAGCCGGGACCTCCTCCCCATGCTCCGGCCCATGGATACCGTCATAAACACCGTCACGGCCACGACCTTGAATATCGATCGGGACTGGGGGCTTATGTTGTTGTAAATATACCGGAAACCTACTTTGGCAACAACCTGTATATCAGGATGTCAACCGATGGGAGATGGATGGTATCCGCAAGGCTTGAACACGGATGGCGTGTTGCTGTCGGCAATGAAGTGCCGTATAAATTAAAGAAACATAAAAAATATAAAAAGAAACATAAAACAAAATACCATAAGCCGGGACCTCCTCCCCATGCTCCGGCCCATGGATACCGTCATAAACACCGTCACGGCCACGACCTTGAATATCGATCGGGACTGGGGGCTTACGTTGTTGTAAATATACCGGAAACCTACTTTGGCAACAACCTGTATATCAGGATGTCAACCGATGGGAGATGGATGGTATCCGCAAGGCTTGAAAAAGGGTGGCGTGTTGCTGTCGGCAATGAAGTGCCGTATAAATTAAGGGAACATAAAAAATATAAAAAGAAATCCAAGAAAAGGAAAAAGACATAATAAACATGATGACTAACTGCTTTCCATTATAAGGAGGATATATGATTTCACAAAAGCTGCAGGATGCGATCAATCACCAGATAAACCGTGAATTATATTCAGAATATTATTACCTTTCCATGGCATCATATTTCAATTCAGCAGGCTTAAGTGGTTTTGAAAACTTCTTTCTTATCCAGGTGGAAGAAGAAAGATTCCATGCCATGAAAATGTATCGGTTTTTAAACGAAAGGGGTGGAAGGGTTTATCTTCAGGCAATTGAAGCGCCTAAAACAGAATTTAAATCCGCCCTGGAAGTCTTTGAACTGGCCTATGAACATGAAAAATTGGTTTCAAAACTTATCAATGACTTAATGGATCTTGCGATCAAAGAAAATGATCATGCTGCCACAAACCATCTAAACTGGTTTGTGGAAGAACAGGTGGAAGAGGAGGCATCCATGGATACCATTGTGAACAAATTAAAACTGATTGGTGGTGAAGGCCATGGCCTTCTCATGCTGGATAATGAACTTGCCCAGCGGACATTTACTCCGCCCTCAAAATAAAACACTTCTATTTCCCCGAACTAAGCCCGGGACTGATATCCATAAAACGGTATCCGTCCGGGGCTTTTTAACTTCGACTTAATATTCTCTACATTTTATAAAATATTGTGTATACTCAAGAATTATTAACTCATATAGAGTCAATTTCTTAAGCTTAATTTTAGAGACCGTAAAATGGATACGTTTGGATTTACAAAAAAAAAGCTGCTATCACTTTGCCTCGAAAACCAAAACAAGCATATTATCAACTGGTTATCCGGCTTTTATCAAAAGTTAATCACCAATCGTATCAACCGGGCCTCTTTAGATCTCTTTACACACCAGTATAACGAAATCCTTAACTGGACAGGAATGAATCCTTTTGTTAAACCGGATTCCAACACTATAAGAGTGTGGATTGAAACGATTTCCGACAGAATTCACTATCACCGGTCTGCCACAGTCGTCATAGTCCGTGACCATGATTTATTTGAAAAAGTTCAAACAAATGATTTGCCCCTTTCTTATAATCAAACTGATTTTCATTGTCACGTGGCCTTGGATGGTTTAAGAAGCCTTTTCAATGTAGGTTCTATTTTCAGGACCTGTGAAGCGGCCGGGTTTAAATCCGTTATTCTCGGGAACACTTTAGGGAAAGAACATCCGGGTGTCCAAAAAACTGCCATGGGCGCTCATAAATGGATTGAACAGGAAAAATCAACCGACCTTGCCCAAACCCTGCTTACAAAAAAGAAAAAAGGATTCCAGATCATTGGGGTTGAGACCATTGAAGGTGCCCGTCCTTTTTATGACATTGCATGGAAGAAGAAAACCATTATTGTATTCGGAAATGAAGAATATGGGATCTCATCACATGTCATGGAAACATGTGACGACTTTACTCATATTCCAATGTTTGGCAGAAAAAATTCCATTAATGTTGCCAACGCAGCCTCTGTTATCTGCTTTCAGGTTGCAAGATCATTGTGTGTTAAGTAACTTTGTATTTCAAGAACAAGACCGCCTGTTTCGATTGTATCCCCGGGATATATTTTTTTTCGTTTTCGTGTTTCAATGCTCCCGTTGACTTTCACAAAACCATCCACAATCATAAATTTTGCTTCCCCGCCGCTTGAAGCAAGATTTTCAAATTTTAAAATTTTATAAAGTTCAACAGGTACCTTTTTTATCTTAACAATTCTTTTTTCCATTTTCCATCTATTAACAGATATGATCTGATCCCTCAACAAAGGATCTTGCATTACAGGCAAAATATTTATAATAAATAAAAAACAATGCAAGGATTGAATAAATGAAACTTTTAAAAATCATCATTTTTTACCTTTTTTTCTCTTTTCTTATTTTCCACTTAACAGGGACAACAGGGCTTGCTTCTAATTTTAACAGACAGTACACGATTTCAGGCAAGACCATGGGTACGCTTTACACCATAAAATTCATCTCACGAAAAAAAGAACCCTTGTCATTGTGGAAGCTCAAGGTGGATACCCGCCTGAAGGAAGTGAACAAAAAACTGTCCATGTACGATCCTAAAAGTGAACTTTCTCTTTTTAACCATCAAAAAATTTCAGACCCTGTCCATATCTCTTCTGATTTTTATACCATCCTGTTAACAGCTGAAAAATTATACCGCTTAACTGACGGTTCCTGGGATGGAACAGTGAAACCCCTGGTTGACCTCTGGGGATTCGGGACAAAAAAAAGAATAACTCAAATTCCTGAAGCCGATAAAATAACCCTGGCATTATCAAAGACCGGCTTTGATCACATTCATATCAAAAAACCAAAGATGATTTATAAAACCTCAGACGTAACCCTTGACCTTGGCTCCATTGCAAAAGGATACGGGGTGGACGCCATTGCAGCTCTTTTTACCTCATCCGGCATCCATGATATTCTTGTGGAAATAGGCGGAGAGCTTTATGCTTCAGGCAAAAACAAAAAAGGGGAATACTGGTCAGTGGGCATCAGCAGGCCTGATAAACAATTTGCAAGCCAGGGCTTATATAAAATTGTCCGCTTAAATAACCAGGCCCTTGCCACCAGTGGGAATTACAGGAATTTTTTTGAAATAAACGGGAAAACCTTCTCCCATATCATTGATCCCAAAACAGGGTTTCCGGTTGACAACCAGATCATCAGTGCATCTGTCATTTCAAAAGACTGTACTTTTGCCGACGGTCTTGCCACAGCCCTGATGGTCATGGATGTACAAGAGGCAATCAAACTTGTGAACAGCCTCGAGCGAACAGAATGCCTGATCATCCAAAAAAAAGAGCAGAAACTTGTCAGCCACATGTCTGAAAAATTTGATGCTTTTGTTGTAAAATAACTGCTTATTCTCTGTATCGTTTACCCTGAAAAGAGTCTCTGTTTTCAAGAGTATGCTGGATATAATTAAAAGTTTCCCTGTACCGGTCTGCCCACAGGGGCGCTCTTAATTCATCAGAATGCGGGTCTCCTGTAATTCTCTGGATAATCATCTCTTTTGGCAGAACTTCCAGAAAATCACAAACCATGTCCACATATTCTTCCTGTTCCATGGGGATATAATCATTGTTTTTCCACATTTTATCGAGAATCGTCCCCTTGATGACATAAAGAAGATGAATTTTCACCCCGTTAATACCACTGCCAGCCAATATTTTTGCAGTTTCAAGCATCATGTTTTTATCTTCCCCGGGAAGCCCGAGAATAACATGGGCACAAATATTTATCCCCCGGCCCCGGGTTAACCGGACAGCGCTGGAAAAATCTTTAAACGTATGCCCCCTGTTAATTGTCTTAAGCGTTGCATCATGAACCGATTGAAGCCCATACTCAAGCCAGACCAGGTATTTTTTTGTATAGGACTCTATGAGATCAAGCTTTTGGGCATCAATGCAGTCGGGCCGTGTTCCAATGGCCATTCCCACCATACCCTCGCAGGAAAGTGCTTCATCAAACATCAGCTTCATGTGTTCGCAGGTGGTGTAGGTATTTGAATAGGATTGAAAATAGGCCAGAAATTTTTTGGCCTTATATTTTTTTATCATTCCGATTTTACCGGTTTTAATTTGCTCTTTTATGGAAAGCCCTTTTACAAACATACCGGAACCCGACCCTTTTGAATTGCAGTAAATGCACCCTTTCTTTGAAAGCAACCCATCCCTGTTGGGGCATGACAGTCCTGCATCAATTGAAATCTTCTGTACCCTCTGGCCATACAATTGTCTTAAATAGGTATTATAGTCTGAATATCTCTTTTTTTTTTCCATTTATATGCTGTCCAGATCATCCAGCGGACTTCCCAGTGTTTCAAAATTTGTACTCATCACATGCGTATAAATCATGGTTGTCCGTACGTCTGCATGCCCTAAGAGTTCCTGCACACGCCGAATATCCTTACCGGCTTCCAGCATATGCGTTGCAAATGAATGACGCAGGGTATGCGGACTCACCCGCTTATGAATGCCTGCCTTTTTAGCCGCATTTGCCACTGCTTTCTGTAACCCGGTTTCATGGGCATGGTGGCGGCGCACTTTTTGGGTTCTCGGATCTTTCGACCGATTCTTTGCCGGGAACACCCATTGCCATACCCACGATTTCCCCGCCCCGGGATATTTCTTTACCAGTGCATGCGGCAGATATACATCTGCCCGCCCCTCAGCCAATTCCTGCTCAAAAAGCTTTCGAACTCCCTTTAGATGAAACCGCAAGTCTTGCTGCAGGGTCTTTGGCAAAACCGTTGCCCTGTCTTTTCCACCTTTGCCGTCCCGTACAATAATCTGATGATTTTCAAAATCCACATCCTTGACCCGAAGCCGGATACATTCCATCAACCGCAGACCTGCACCGTACAAGAGCTTTGCCATCAGTTCATTTGTCCCGCTGATATGGTGAAACAATTGACTGACTTCTGACGGGCTCAATACGGTCGGAAGTCTTTTCTGCTTTTTTGAACGGACAGCATCAATATCATCATTCAGCGGCATGTCCAACACATATTTATACAGAAAAAGAATCGCATTCAGCGCCTGATTCTGTGTTGACACTGCCACATTCCTGTTAAGCGCCAGATGACTTAAAAATCGTTCAACCTCCGGTTTTCCCATTTCCTGCGGGTGCCGGGTCCCATTAAAGCGGATATAATCCAATATCCATTTTATATAGGTTTGTTCTGTCCGGATGGCGTAATGATGATACCGCATTACCTCCCGTACCTGATCCAAAAGCTTACCCGGTTTTGGACGGAACCTTTCCTTTACATGTTCTCTCTTATATGCCATAATATAGACCTTAAAACTGTATTATGTACTCTAATATCATATTATAAAGAAAATATATAGGGTTAATATGCAGATTTTTTTCTGCTTAATACAATACGTTATACGTAAAAAATTATGAGATATGAAAAATAATTTGAAGGAATTTCGTTTTTTCGAAACATATGAAACAGCGTCTTGGCTAGAGCACGCTGTAACATCGCCTGATACATTCATAGAGCTTCCTTGGGAAGACGATGATGTAAGAAAATCTCTATGTAAGTACTCTAAAGTTTCAGTACTCGAACAATATATATTTTCTATGTTGGCTGTTGAAAAACGAATAAGTTACCGAAAAAATATATATGATTTAATGCCTGATGATATAGCCGAATTCAAATCAATTTTTAGTGAATATGGGATTGAATTACGTAACGAAAATAGTTTCAACCCTTTTGGTGATGAATACGACGAATATGACCATTTTTATTTATGGTTTGAATATCAAGAGGATAGTTTTGTTCATCTCTGGGAGCAGATAACAGAAGAAGTATTTCATTTGCTTTTTTCTAACCGAGGTTTTTTGTTAGATTTCAACAAATCGTTATCAACTTACATAGAAAATAACTCAGATATTGTACCGGCCAATTACAGGAATGATAACGGAAAAATAAAAAGAGCCAGCAATTTGCCTGCTTGGGTAAAAAAAGCTGTATTTTTTCGAGATCAAGGAAGATGTGTGTTTTGTCACAAAGATTTATCTGGGTTGTTGAGTACTGATAGAGTTATTCACTATGACCATATGGTTCCTTTAAATCGTTGGGGTGTTAACGATCCCTCTAATATTCAGCTTCTATGTGAAGAATGTAACTTGAAAAAAGGTGGAAATCATCTATCTACAAGTACTAGATATAAAGAATGGTGGTAGTAATTACGTATAACAATACAATAAACTCTGACAATTTACAGCTTTGTTTGGCTGTGCATGTCTCTATCGCGCCATTTTTGCACAGCCAAACAAAGCTGTAAATTGCAGGTTATTGCAGACGTTCGCTGGAATAAATAAGGAATAGAATGATATGGCAACGTTTAATGAAAATGATTTGTCGGCCTTGTTCTCGGAAAACTCTATCATCAGGTTAGTTGAGCCCAATATATACTCTGTTCTCCCAGACAATGAATCTGGCAATGAGTATGACACTCAATTTGGGTTTATATATGACTGGGTAGCGTGTAATCCAATTTATAATCGTCTTATTTGGGGTTATTCAGTCAAAATATTTCCTCAGATAGCCAATGATGCACTTCTATCTTCCGCTGATGGTAAAGTTTTGGATCTTGGCTGTGGTTCTCTTGCATTTACTGCAGAAACATATAGCCAATATTCCGAGCGGCCAGTGGTTCTGGTCGATCAGTCGCTGAAAATGCTCAGAATGGCCAAATCAAGGTTAATAAAACGGAATGGCAATGTTCCAGGCAACTTAGTTTTTCTTCACTCCGACGCTCTTCAGCTCCCATTTCGTGCAAAAGCATTCAAAACAATTCTTTCTGAAAACCTACTTCACTGCCTTGACGACACAAGCATTCTCCTGAAACAATTAGAAAAAATCCTATTGAAAAACGGCAAGATGTTTTTCACGACGTTGGTAAAAAACAACCGCTTTGCCGACAAATACCTTGAGTCTTTAGCGGATAGCGGCAAATTAGTTTCAAGAACTGTGGTGGACCACAAAAAAGTATTTGATCAACTTAGCATGTCTGCAAAATACGAAACTAAGGGCAATATATTGTCGATTTGTTGCGAAAATTAGAAAATCAGCGAACCAGGCGCTTGAGATGGACTGGGCAAAGCCGTGCCGTTTTTGAAAGGTAGCATTTGACCGATAGTTTTTATCTTTATCATAGTTTTTCGGTTTTCGTTGCCCAGCCACTCAGCTTTACGATAATCTGACCGCTCCGCGGCCAGATTATCGGCGGCTGTTATTCTCAACGCCATGGCAGGCTATGCAGGTACTAGGAACTGCAATATCAAAAAAAGCTAATAACCACATATATAGTAGAGGTAAAGAGTGAGTGCATCGTTTAAAATAAGGGAAATTGACCCAGATGAGTATTCAGAAATTGAAAAAATCTTTGAAGCGCAAGGATTAGAGAACAATAAAAGCGGAGTTACAATTTTAAAGGGATATGCGGTTGAAACAGGAGACGAGCTAATAGGTGGCGCAGAAATAATGCTTCAAGATGGAGAATACACTTTTTCAGTTGCAGTAGATGATGATTTTAAGATTCTGGGAATTGGAAAATCTTTATTTAAAATGGTGAAAAAAGAAATTCTGAGTTTAGGAACCACGAGGATAATGATTCAGGCAAAAACTCCTAAATATTGGGCAAAATTTGGATTTGTGGAAGTTGTTGATCTTAACGATGTCCCAAAAACGTTTCGGTGTGATGATTGCCCTCAATATGGGAAAGATTGTTTTCCAAAGATAATGATTTTGAGTTTATAACAAATAAAGGATTAGTAACCGTGCCGAGGCACGAGGCTCGGTACTAATCCTATGGTTCAATCGGGTAGCCGGGGGTTTTATAAACCCCCAGCCCCCACAACACCCTGCATGCGGGTCTGCACAGGGCGTTTCACCAAGATTAGCGGGCACAAGCCGGGTAATGTATTTTCACCCACTGTTCTTTGACAGATATTAACCTTATGGGCGTATGTTCCCCTAAAACAGTACTTGCATGTACCATTAGTTGTGCGTTATACTGTACAAAATTTATTTGAGAGGTGCAAAATGCAAAAGCTACGAATTGATCAAGATATAAAACCACTATCTGAAGTCAGAAGTAGTATGGCAACGTATATTAGACAAATTCATGAAACTAGAAGGCCTTTGATCATTACTCAAAGAGGTAAAAGTGCTGCTGTACTAGTTGATGTTCAAGAATTTGAAGCGATGCAAGAAAAGATTGAACTCTTATCTGACATTCATTCTTCTCTAAGTCAATTGGAAAAAGGGGAGGGAATCAACCATAAAGATGCTAAAAATATGCTGCTCGAGCGAATTTCTGAATGAAAATAATTTGGTCTCCACTTGCTATAAATAAAGCATCAGAAATAGCTGATTACATCGCTCAAGACAAACCATCTGCAGCCAAACGATGGATAAATGAGGTGTTCATAAAAGTCGAGCAACTTAAATCTTCCCCTCAAATTGGTCGAGTTGTGCCTGAAATTTCAGACAATAGGTTTAGAGAGCTTATTTATGGCAATTACCGAATCATTTACCGTATGGAAATAAAACGAATTTCAATTTTGACTATTCGACACGGAAAACAAATATTACCCATAGATGAAATCAAGACATAATCGGGTAGCCGGGGACTGAAGCGAATTGAGACAATGACCAGGAGTATTTTAAAGTTATGCTAAAAAAAAAGTTTACCAAGGCCATTGTCCGCACGCCGTGTAAGAGCATCGTTGACGGATTAACATCAGCCCGTATGGGAAAACCAGAGTACCATAAAACTTTGGAGCAGCATCAAGAATATATCAAGGCTTTACAATACTGCGGCCTTGATTGAATCTGCCGGATATGAGACGATTGTTGTTGACACATCAGAATTTCGGAAAATTGATGGTGGACTCAGCTGTTTATCACTGAGATTTTAATAATTACCCCACTGCTAATTCAACATTTGATGTATAATAAACTGAAAATCAATGAAAACCATACTTAATCAAGTACTTAAGTTGAAAGGGGGAGAACAAGATGATTAATTTTCTTGGGCTAAAAGAAAAATTTGAGATCCAGACCTACAATAATATCAAAAATCTGAATAAAGATATCCATATTCCCTTTTCCGGGTCTCCCAGAAAGCATCCGTATGATAAAAGCCGGGTCATCTTAGTGGCAGACCCGTTTACTGACAACACCTTTTATTATGAATTCAGAGTTGGCGATATTGCCTGTGCTGAAGAGCTGTCCAGCATCACCAATTTAAAAGGAGAATCCACTCCAATGGTCCGCATCTGGGTAAAAAAGCAGAGCGTGGCCATCCAGTGTACACCCTTTATTGTGGATACGATAAAGCATGACTGATACTAACAAAAAATAAGGTCAGACCTTGCGGTTGAACCGGCCACAGCCACACGCTCACTCTTATGATTCATTTCGCCCTCCGGGCCGACCGGTCTTTCAGACGCTTGATACAATCACCTTCAACCAGAGAAAACAGCCGGTACAATGTCGGTTTGGTTGTCTTGAATTCTTTGATAAGGGCTCCGGTAGTTTCCCCTTTGAATTTCCGATTGATGATCTCCTCCATCATCCCCCGGGTCAAGGCATTCCTGACCTTCCGATTTCCAGGGCTGTTGAAATAATCCTTAAGACCAAGCTTCACGGTTGCGAATAAGACAAACCAGTCCGTTGTCTCTAATTTTTCAGCAATCATCTTTCTATCTGCGCCCATGGCCAGCAGGCGTTTTAATTCTGCTCTTTTCTTTTTGGACAGTTCAAAGCAGGGCTTGGGAATTTTTTTAAACTGCTTGTATAAAGAACTTTTCGAAACTCCCAGGTCTATACTGACCCGGCCGTAACTCAGCCCGTTTTTAAATAGTATCCTGGCACGGGCATCCTGCTGTTTTGATAATCGGCCTTTGCCCCAGCTGGGATCCTTTTTTATACCCTTTATCCGGAAGGCCCTTTTTAACGTTATCACATGGATGCCAAGAGCCTCGGCAGTGCGTTGCTGTGTTTCTCCGGATTCAAGCATCCTTATGGCTTTTTTTACAGAGGCATCTGACACGCTGGTCCTGTTCTTATAAATATTACCGGTTTTAATTTTATAAAACGTAAAGGCGGTTTTAATGGCAAAATTTGTGAGTCCGTATTTTTTGGAGGTCTCCCGGTAGGAAGCCCCCGCCCTGATATCTCCGGACATCTTCTCCGCGAATTCACGGCTGATGGTTCTGTACTGTTTTTTGATCATAGGGGGTCTCATTTAATTACATTATTTGGGGAATTCTACTATCAAGACAGATATAATAAGTTACGCTTAAGCGCAAGGTGTATTTGACAATCAAAAAGAAACAAACATTTTCAATCCTGTTATTGACCAAAGCTTCAAGCAATTATATATTAAAAAGTTATGAATTTTAACTTTAAAGCATATGATGTCATTGTTATCGGTGCCGGCCATGCCGGATGCGAAGCTGCGCTTGCTTCTGCACGCATGGGGTGTAATACGCTCCTTTTAACCATTGATATGGATAAAATTGCTTCCATGCCCTGCAGCCCTTCAATCGGCGGTATGGCAAAAGGACAGATGGTTAAGGAAATTGATGCCCTTGGCGGTCAAATGGCAAAAGTCACAGATTCATCCGCCATTCAATACCGGACATTAAATACACGAAAAGGCCCTGCTGTTCATTCAACGAGAACGCAAAATGATAAAGCATTGTATTCAAGAAACATGAAGGCTGCCCTTGAAAAAACAGAAAATCTTGATCTTAAGCAGGCCATGGCTCAGGAACTCGTGCTTGAAAACAACACCGTGACAGGCCTTATTGATCATACCGGTTTTGAATACTCAACCCGGACCATTGTCATTGCAACGGGAACTTTTTTAAAAGGAATGGTTCACATCGGGGCGTCAAAAATTGAGGCCGGTAGGGCTGGAGAATTTGCATCCGTCAGCCTTGCACAAAATCTTGCAACGCTTGGATTTAACATGGGCAGGATGAAGACGGGAACCCCGCCGCGGCTCCATGCAGACACCATTGATTTTTCCAAATTTAATATCCATAATTCAGACAGCCGTCCAAAACCCTTCTCTTTTTCGACCAGAGATATTTCCAATCCCATGCTGCCAAGTTTTATGGGCAGCACAAATCAAAAAACCCATGAAATTATCAGGCGAAATCTTAAATTCTCAGCACTTTATGGCGGCCATATCAAAGGAAAATCTGCCAGATACTGCCCTTCATTTGAAGATAAAATCGTTAAATTCCCGGACAGGGACAGCCACCATGTCATCCTTGAATATGAAGGCATTGACTCAAAGGAAATTTATGCGTCAGGGCTTGGCAACAGTCTGCCTCTGGAAATCCAGTATAACGTTGTCAGATCTGTCAAAGGTCTTGAGGCGGCCAAAATTATGAGACCGGCCTATGCCATTGAATATGATTATATAAACCCTCTGGAATTATCTGCCGCCCTTGAAACAAAAAAGATAAAAGGCCTGTTTTTAGCCGGACAGATTAATGGCACATCAGGGTATGAAGAAGCCGGGGCTCAAGGGTTATGGGCGGGTATCAATGCCGCCTGTATAGTACAGAACAGAGAACCCTTTATCCTTGACCGCTCCCAGGCGTATATCGGCGTTATGGTGGATGATCTTGTAACAAGGGGAACAAATGAACCTTACCGGATGTTTACCTCAAGAGCTGAATACAGATTGCTGCTCAGAGAAGACAATGCTGACTTAAGGTTATCTATGATTGGAAATGACTTAGGTCTTGTAGATGATGATACCTTAAACTTCTGCAAAGAAATTGCGGCCCAGACACAAAAAGAAATCCAGCGCCTTAAAAAAACGGTAGTAAAGCCCACCAAAACGGTGAATGATTTTTTACTGGCCAATGGTACAAATCAAATAACAAACGGGGTAAAACTGGAGCAGCTTCTAAAGAGAGCACAGCTTGATTATGTCTCTTTGAAAGAAATCTGCCCGCCGCCGGAGCCTGTTTTGGAAAGGACTGAACAACAGGTTGAAATTCAAATAAAATACGAAGGATATATCCTGCGACAGCTCAATGAAATAAAAAAATATAAAGACCTGGAAAAAATAAATATACCGAAAAATTTTGATTATTCCAAAGCCCACGGCCTTTCAAACGAACTCAGGGAGAAGCTGAATCAAATCCTTCCTAAATCGCTGGGGCAGGCATCCAGGATCGATGGGATGACACCGGCTGCCATATCTGTATTAATGGTTGGAATTTCTGCATCTCAGAGAAAAAGCACTACTTGACTTGAATAGATTCAAACTTACTATAATAAACATAAATAATTAAAATGATTGAATTAAATTATACGAGGATTGATGTATGGCCGACAATTATTACAAAATTTTAGGTATTGATAAAAAAGCTGGCGCTTCCCAGATCAAGAAAGCATATCGAAAACTTGCTTTGAAATATCATCCCGACAAAACAAAAGGTGATAAGGCTTTGGAAGAAAGGTTTAAAAAAATCAGTGAAGCCTATGCTGTTTTGAGTGATCCTGAAAAAAGAAACCAGTATGACACCTATGGATCAGCTGATTTTCAGCAACGCTTCTCACAGGAAGATATTTTTCGAAACTTTGATCTGGGTGATATTTTAAAAGACTTCGGATTTGGCGGATCACGGCGTGGCGGTGGCTTTTCTTCGGCCTTTGGAAGAGGCGGACAACGAGGCGGTCCCGGCATGGGCGGCAACCCGTTTTCCCAGAATATGGGAGGCGGTGGTGGCTTTGGACAACAGCAACAGCCTCAAATGAAAGGCAAAGATATTGAATATGAAATTCCTTTAACCATCCATGAAATAATCAATGGAACCCAAAAAACGATTACCATCAACCAGGGCGGTAAGGTCAAGGCTATTGAAGTAAAAATTCCCAAAGGACTGACCCCAGGCAAAAAAATCAGGCTTGCCGGAAAAGGCGAAATGAGCCCCCACGGCGGCCCTGCAGGCAATCTCTATATTAAATCCAAACCCATCCCTTCAAACGGGTATGCCGTTGAGGGAAATGATGTCCTGTTTTCAAAAAAGGTCACCCTTACCCAGGCACTGCTCGGGGATACGATAGAAGTTGTGACACCGGACGGCACGGCCATCAACCTTAAGCTTCCGGCCGGTACAAATCACAAATCAAAAATGCGGATTCCCCAACACGGGATTCCCCAAATGAAAGGAAAGGGTTGCGGAGATCTCTTTGTTGTGATTAATATAACCCTGCCAAAGAAGCTGACCGCAGAACAAAAAGAACTAATTCAACAATTAGGAAAAACGGGATTATAACCTAAAGGTCACACGTAAATTATATTATGCCTGAATTTATTCCCTTAATCTCAGAACTTGAGATAAACAAGAAAATTCAAAAACTCGGACAAAAAATCTCCAGTGATTATAAAGAAAAAGATCTGGTTTTAGTGGGTGTATTAAAAGGATCGTTTATTTTTCTAGCAGACCTTGCTCGACAGATTTCCATTGATCATGATATTGATTTTATTGGTGCTTCTTCCTATGAGGGGACGTCCTCAAGCGGACAAATCGTTTTCACCAAGCAACCGGATCTAGAGCTTGAAAACAGAGATATTCTGTTTGTGGAAGATATCGTGGATACAGGGAATACACTTTTAAAAATAATTGAGTTCATAAAATTATTAAATCCCAAATCAATTAAAATTTGCACTTTAATTGACAAACATGAGCGACGTAATGTAAAAATTGATGTTGACTATTCATGTTTTTCACTTGAAAAAGGGTTTATTGTTGGGTATGGACTGGACTATAATGAAAAATATAGGAACCTTCCTGCCATCTATGACCTGAAACTATAGGAATAAGGAAAATCCAATGATTATTACCTGTAATAAGTGTTCAACACATTTTAACCTTGACGATTCTCTTGTCAAAGAAGACGGCTCAAAAGTCCGTTGCTCTGTCTGTAAACATGTTTTCACAACATTTCCATTGCCTCAGGAACCGGAGCAAGCGCCTGAAGAATCATCAGACCTCAGTCTTGACTCTTTTTCGGACGATGGCGACACCTTTGAAGAACCTTCTGATGTTGAAACGGAAGAGAGCGATTTTTCTTTAAAAAGCCCTGATCTGGAAACTGAAAGTTCTGATCTGGAGATGGAAGAGACCGATCTTGAAATCGATGATGATTTTTCCTTTGAAGAAACTGAATTGGAAATAGATGAGGATGACGAATCCCAAGAGCTTGAATTGGAAGAAAGCCATTGGGAATTTGAGGATGACGGCATTGAGTTTGAAGACTCTGGAGAAGAAGATTTTGACAGCATTGAATTTGAATCTGTTGAAGATGAACCTGATTTTTTAGATAGTACAGAGAGTAAAACAGATTTACAGGACCCGGATTATCAAACTTTTGAGGAACCTCTCGAAAAGGATTCATTAGCTGATGAAGATGAATTTGAGTTTGAGTTTGATATTGAGGATGATTCTGAAAATGAAGTGCCTGACATTCCTGATGATAAAACAGATGAAGGCCCCTTTGAAGAAGAGACCGAACCGGAAGATGATTTTCTTGAAGAAGAGATCTTAGAAGAAAAAGCAATCATAAAAGAAAAAGCACCGGTTAAAGAACCGGAAACCCTTATGGACACAACACAAAGATCCAGGAAAAGAAAAAAGAAACCCCTTGTCGGGGCACCTGTTCTTGTGATACTGCTGATCTTCTTTTTGGTTATAGTAGCCTATATTGCCAGTGTCATGACCGGATATAAAATACCATATTTATCTGACATTAAAATCCCTGTTATTGAACAATACTTTAAAAAACCTGTCCCCGAAAAATTAGATGTCAGGCCTGTTCCCAATCAAAAAAGCGTGAATGGAAGATTTGTCACCAATTCAACTGCCGGCACCCTGTTTGTCATTACAGGAAGGGTGGAAAATCTTTCAAATACTGATTACAACCATATTGAAATTCAAGGGGCATTGATCACTGAAGGCAAGGTGGAAGCAAAAACAAAAAATATCTTTTGCGGAAATATTATAACAGAAGAAATGCTTAAAACGGGAAACATTTCAGACATTAATAAACTTCTTGCCATAAAAAAGGGGAGCCATAATTCAAACGCCACTTTAAAACCCGGAGCCAGTATTCCTTTTATGGTTGTGTTTTCAGATCTTCCTGAAAAATTACAGAATTTTACCGTTAAAGTCATCAAATTTGAAAAAACAAAAAATAATTAAATATTGACAATTAAACTGTATCTGTGATATTTTTTTTGGGTTTTTTGGCGACGTAGCTCAGTTGGTCAGAGCATGCGGCTCATATCCGCAGAGTCCGGGGTTCAAGTCCCTGCGTCGCTACCAAGATTATACAATGCCCCCTTTTTAAAAGGGGGCTTCTTTTTTTTGATTCAGAACAAAGTTTATGGTAATGTTTATAAAATTAATCGGACGATTTATTTTAAGGAGACGGTATGCCCGGCATTTATGAAATTTATGTAAAGGATCATTTTGCTGCAGCCCATGCATTAAAAGGATATGATGGAGACTGCTCCAATATGCATGGACACAATTGGATCGTTGAAACTTATATCCAGTGCACAAAACTCAACAAGCTGGGTATTGGCGTTGATTTCATGGATGCCAAAAATGTTATAAAAGATGTGTTAAGCAAATTTGATCATACCACTCTCAATGAAGTTCCAGAATTTAGCAGCATCAATCCGACATCTGAAAATCTTTCCAGATTTTTATATACCGAGCTTTCCCAGCGTCTGAACACCGAATACATAACTGTCAGCAAAGTGATGGTATTTGAAAGCTCGGGATGCGGATCTTCCTACCAGGAGGTGTGATTGCAGCTTGATATTTGCGAAATTTTCTACAGCCTTCAGGGAGAATCCACCTTTGCCGGGATGCCTTGCATTTTTATAAGACTGTCGGGATGCAACCTTAGCTGTTCGTGGTGTGATACTCGCTATGCAAACGAAGAATATCACTCCATGACCTTTGATCAGATCTTGAAAAAAGTGGCTTCCTATCATTGCAACCTGATTGAAGTCACTGGTGGTGAGCCGTTGTTGCAGAACGACACACCTGCCCTGATATCCATGCTTTTAGAAAAAAAATATAAGGTCCTCCTTGAAACAAACGGCAGTAAAAGCATTAAAAACATACCTTCACATTGCATAAAAATTATTGATATCAAATGTCCTTCCAGCAATGAATCTGACAGCTTTTTATCAGAAAATATACGTTTCTTAACTGAACGTGATGAGATCAAATTTGTCATCGGCTCTCGAAAAGATTATGAATTTGCTAAGTCCATCATTAAAAATAAACTACCTAAGATCTCGCAAAAAAAAATTCATCTTTCACCTGTTTTCGGGCAAATACCACTTAACGTCATTGCTGCCTGGATGATTGAAGATAATCTTTTGGCCAGGCTTTCTTTACAGCAGCACAAAATCATATGGGAACCGGATAAACGAGAAGTTTAAATAAAAATATGACCGACAAAGCCGTCGTACTTTCCAGCGGAGGGATTGATTCCACCACTGCAATGGCCATTGCAAAATCAAGGGGCAAAGAGATTTACGCCTTAAGTTTCAGATATGGACAAAGACATTTTATAGAACTTGAAGCTGCCAAAGAAGTGGCCCGATCATTTGAGGTAAAGACCCATAAAATCATTAATATTGATTTAAGGCAATTTGGCGGCTCTGCCCTGACCGATGAAATTAATGTCCCCAAACATGACTCGGTTAATGAAATAGATGAGGAAGGAATCCCTATTACCTATGTTCCGGCCAGAAACACTATTTTCCTATCCTATGCCATGGCCTGGGCAGAAGTTCTAAAGGCCACCTCCATTTACATTGGTGTTACTGCCGTGGATTATTCAGGTTACCCTGACTGCAGGCCCGCCTTTATTGAGGCGTTTGAAAAAATGGCCAATCTTGCCACCAAAACCGGGGTGACAAAAGAAACCATACTGAAGATTGAAACTCCCTTAATCCATCTTTCCAAAGCCGAGATCATTAAAACCGGTGATACATTAGGGGTGGATTACGCTTTGACCATCTCCTGCTATGATCCCGATTCAAACGGCAAGTCCTGCGGCAGGTGTGATTCTTGTCTTCACAGGATAAAAGGATTTAAAGAAGCGGGGATTAAAGATCCTACGATTTACTATTAGCAAAAAGGGCTTCGCTGAAAATCTCCACCGGGTGTTTCACTGAAACCGGCTGTTGAAGCTTGGCCAGCATGTCAGAAATCTGCATCATACAGGCAGGACAGGAAGTGGCTACGGTCGAACATCCGGTATGAATAATATTCCCGGCTTTTTCCAGACCGATCCGAGATGAAATATCATAATAGTTAAGATTAAAACTGCCTCCCATACCGCAGCACGTGTCACTGTCTACCATCTCTTTTAATGTGTTGCCGGAAGCAAGAATGACTTGCCGTGGCTCATTAAACACCCCAAGGGACTTTTTAAGGTGGCAGGGATCGTGATAGGTAATGATCTTTTTTTCCCCCTCACGGTCTGGAATTACTGCAGACAGGTCAAACCGTTTTTCCATCAGCCAACTGATATCCACAGTCTTTTGGGCCAGCGCTTCAATCTGTCTTAATAATTTTTTATCCAAATGTTTTAACAAGGCGGGCCATAAGTTTATAATGGTTGATGAACATGTGGCGCAGGCCGTCACAAGATAGTCAAATTTTTCTTTTGAAAAAAGGTCTACATGGGTTTTAACAAGGGCCTCAAAGGTTTCAAGATCACCTGATGCGATTGCAGGGATACCGCAGCACCCCTGATTGAAAGGAATAAAAACCTGGGCATTAAAATATTTTAACACGTCAACCACGCTGTGGGCTATGTTTGGAAAAGCTTTATCAATCAAACAGCCGACAAAAAAAGCTACCTTTACACCTTTCCCCTGGATCCTTAAATCCTGACCCTCAAGTGTTCTGTTAAAGGCTGTCTCTTTCAGCGGTACAATATGGCGATGCCGCAGCAGCGGCGACGCGATCCTGGCACAGGAGGTTCCCTGGGGGTTTTCTTCTTTTTTAAAAAAAAGTTTTTGAAATGGGGCGATCATCCCCATAATACCATTGAATGTTTCAGGATTGGACAGAATCTTTTTAAATATTATTTTTTTAGAAAACGATAATCCAAGATATTGAGTAATAATGGCTCTCGCTTTTAAAAATATCTCAACCGCACTCACATTGCTGGGGCAGCCATGGGCGCAGGACCCGCAAAGAAGGCATCTTTGAAGCCGTTCATTCACTCCCTTGGCATCATCAAACATCTGATCGATCAATCCATTGATCAGAACAAGCTTACCTCTTGACACATCAGCTTCTTTCCGGGTCTGGGCAAACAAAGGGCAATTTGCCTGGCACATCCCGCAACGGGTACACATGGCAAGTTGATCTTCCAGCTGTCTCACATCACGAGCAAGCTGTTTCATTCTATCCATATGAATACTCTGTTGTCTGCCCGACTTCCTGTTTAATCTCTCTTTCATGAAGACCGATCAGGTATAAAAGCCCGTCAAGGCCAACACTTGAAATGGTATTGGATGCATTCTGCCGAACAACAGGTTTGGCATTAAAGGCGACCCCTAAGCCTGCAATGCTGATCATGGGAAGATCATTGGCTCCATCCCCAACGGCAATGGTCTGTTCAAGGGCAAGGTTCTCCTTTTGAGCAAGCTGTCTTAATAATATTGCTTTTTTCTCACCATCCACAATATCACCGACAACATCTCCGGTCACCACGCCATTTTTTATATCCAGCTCATTGGCATACATATAATCAAACCCGAGCTGTTCCTTTAAATATTCACCGATAAAGGTAAATCCCCCGGACAGGATACCCAGTTTATATCCCAGGCCTCTCAGGGTTTTGGTAACCAGATACGCACCATCGGTCAACGGCAGATCCCTTGATATTTTGCCCAACTGCTCTTGTTTTATCCCTTTTAAAAGGGCCACTCTTTTTCTGAAGCTTTCTTTGAAATCTATCTTCCCTCTCATGGCAGATTCAGTGATTTTATCCACCTGATCTCCGACACCGGCCAATTTTGCCAGTTCAACAATGACTTCAGCCTGAATCAATGTTGAATCCATGTCAAAGACAACCAGTTTCCTGTTTTTCCTGTAGATATTATCCACATGGAAAGAGATATCAATCCCTGCTTTCTGGGAAATTTCCATAAATCTTTTTCGCATATCAAGAAGATTTAAAGGTCTGCCGCTGACGGAAAGCTGTACACACGCTCTTGGATTATCCCGTCGTTTCTTAAGAGAGATCCTTCCGGTAAGACGGGTGATACCGTCAATATTCAAATGATTATCTGTAATTATCGATGCAACAGCGGAAATCTGTTGGGCTGTTAATGTTCTGCCAAGGAGGGTGATGATTCGCCTTTCTTTTCCCTGGTCACGGACCCATTTTTCATAATTCTCAGAGTCAATCGGTTTAATGTCTATCTTAAGCCCCATGTTGTGGCCCTCGAACAGCATATCCTTGAAAATGGGCGAAAAATCTTTTGCCTTAGGAATCCCCGCCAGGATTCCAAGGGAAATATGATCATGAATTACGGCCTGGCCGATATCCAGGATATTGACATCATATTCTGCCAGAATCCCTGTAAACTTTGCATCAAGCCCTTTTCTGTCTCTGCCGGTAATATTTATCAATACAACATCAGTCATTACCACTATCCTTTAATTCTTTTTTAAATATTTTAAGCACTTATATCTTTGGTTGGTAATGGTTTGCAAGCAATTTAAAAGGATTGTTCAAATTTTACAAAATTTCAATACATAAAATTGACCTGATTCTAAAATTTCGAAATAACCCAAAACAATCTCACCGGCATTATCGGCTGTCCGCAATATTTTTTCTCTTCACTCCAAGAATCAATACAGATGAAATAAGATAAAATATGGCAAACAAGCTGAAAACAATTTTGAAATTTGAATCTGTTAGATCGAGGATTATACCTGAAGCCCACGGGCCTAAAAATCCTGCAAAAAATCCATATGCCGTAAATACCATACCAAAAACTCGCCCGAAATTCTCAAGCCCGAAAACCTCGGTCACCAAGGGGGCTGAAACAGTAAAAAGAGCGCCAAAGGCAAGCCCGATAAAGCAGGCTAAAAAACTGATGATATAAAGGTGGGTAAACCACGGCATTAGAAAATAAGCTCCCGATGCCATCAAAAAGACGGTCATCAATATTTTTTGTTTGGAATACGTATCTGACAGTCTGCCGCAAACCAGGCGACCAATCCCGTTTAACACATTAAAACAGGTTAATATATAGACATATTGTGTGATACCGTATCCCAGAGATATCCCAAAAGAAGACGCAAGAACGATCAGGGAAATGCCGGCAGCTCCGGACAAAGCCCACACACACCAGAGAAACCAGAAAGATGACATCCTTATTGTCTTTTTCAACGGCAATGTTGATAATTGTTGTTTTCCCTGATCCTTTTTATAGCCGGGGATTTTTATGAACAGGGCAAATGATGTTCCCAAAAAAATAGAAATAACTGCTGCGAAATTAGATGTAAACACATACCCTTTTGAAACAAGAAAGTATGTAAATATCGGTGACATGACTGCTGATGAACCCCCAAAGGTTAAATTGAGGACACCGGTAATCAGCCCTTTTTTTTCAGGAAACAGTCTTTGGAAAATGGTGAGACACGGAATATAGACAAATCCACAGAAAAAGCCTTCACTAAAAGCCCAGATATAAATGTGTTCAATAGTGGTTGCCCTCCCGACAAAGATCATGGCAAGAGAGCAGACAAGACTGCCTGTAAAAATAATAAACCGGCTTGGTATTTTTTCCTGTAATTTTCCGGCCAGAATCATTGAAAATCCTGTCCCGGCCAGGATAAAAAACATCAACCTCCCAATTTGCGCTTTATTCACATGAAAAAGCGCCTGCCATTCCGATGCCATGACACCGGGAAAACCAAACACAAAGGCTCCAGGGAAAAAAATAGTTAAGCAGCCGAATATGAGAATTATTTTCTTGTTTTCAAGGAAAGGCATAGCTTTTTTAGATCATCATAATTGTTCAGTTCCGGGTCATCCAATACCTTTTCAAACAACATCTGCTTAATCTTACCGATATCAGGACCGGGTGCAACACCTGTGAGTTGAATAATATCATTCCCGGTGATCTCAAGATGGTTCATCTGCAAAGATTCCTGCCCGGACAATTCGTCGAACAATTTTTTCAGCCTGATGCGAATTTCAGAAACAGTATAGGGTCTTTTAGCCAAATTCCCTTTTTTATCGGCAATCCTCAGTCTCATGAAATCCCGATAATCAAGCCCGTGTTTATCCAGCATTGCCAGCAGCCTTCTGGCTGCTTTTGGCGTTGTCTGATCAGTCAACGGCCTCATGTGAGTTTTAATCAAAGCCTTGATATAGGTGATATCCTTGGCAGAAAATCTTAATGTTGTAAGATCATGAACCAGGGCCCGAGTATGAGTCTCATGCCCTGCAAATGTCAACTTGCCCTCATTTATTTTTGCGGCATCAAATTTGCCTGTATCATGTAAGAATCCTGCAAGCCTTAACATCGGAAAACGGGGCGATAGCGCATCACCCACCAGCATGCTGTGATCAAAAACCGTCTCACCATGATGGGGACCGCCGTCAAGGCCATGGCACCGATCAAGGCTTGGAAAAATTTTAACCAGCAGCCCGGTCTTTTTTAATGCCTTGAAAAACAGGGAAGGCTTTCCCAGGCCAAGTGCTTTCATAACTTCATGATGGAGTCTCTCTTTGGCAACAGGTCCATCCAGAAGATCCTTATTCCCAAGGATAACCTCAAGGGAGGATAAGGAAAGAGATCCGTCTATCATGGCCACAAACCGGCAGGCCCGGATCATTCTGACGGGATCTTCATGGATTCTTTTTTCAGGGTCCCTGGTAAATCTGATCATCGCATCTTCAAGGTCTTTTCTTCCATTAAAGGGATCAATGATCTTTTTTGTGATGGAATTATAGGCCATTGCATTGATGGTAAAATCTCTTTTGGCCAGATCTGATTCAGGAAAACTTGCCATATCAAACGCCGCCCGCCCGGAAGAGATCTCAACACCATTCACGATACAAATGGGGAACGTTTTTCCAACCGTTTTAACTTTTTGGTCCAAAAAAAGGGATTGTATCTCTTTTATGGATGCATTGGTCAGGATATCAAAATCATCCGGCGTTCTTTGCAGCATGATATCCCTGACAGCACCCCCTACCAGATAGGCCTGGAATCCATTTTTCTTAAACCCGTCTAAAATAAATCGGATGGTCTCTTTACTCTTTTGATGAATCAAGATCCCCACCTTGATAAGAGATCATGGGCAATTTTAAGGTGGTCAAGAATTCTTGCGACAATAGTATCTACCAAATTTTCAATGGTCCTGGGAAACGTATAAAACGAAGGACTTGGCGGCAGGATTACAGCACCGGCACGGCTTGCCCTTGTCATATTTTCAAGATGTATCAGGTTATAAGGGGTTTCTCTTGGAACAAGGATCAAAGGCCGCTTCTCTTTTAAACAGACATCAGCCGACCGTGTGATCAGGTTATCTGCAAATCCGGAAGCGATCCCTGCAAGGGTCTTCATGGAACAAGGGACAACCACCATGCCGGAATGGACAAATGAGCCACTGGCCGGCGCTTTCGATATCTCATCCTGAAAAAATATTTCAAGATCAGTTTCCTGTTTTAATTCAACGCCACAGGAGATCAAAAAATCTTTAAAAGAATCTTCTTTTTTATACCCCATCTCATGTTCAAAAACGCTTAAACCTGAGTCTGACAGGGTTACCATTACACGGATCTTTGCTTCCAAAAGGGCCTTGATCAGTCTCACCCCGTAAATGGACCCGGAAGCGCCGGTGATAGCTACAATAACCGTCTTGTTTTTCATTTTAAAAAGCCCTGTGTCAGTACCCCGATAAAAAGGAGAATTGAAATCATTGAATTTATATGAAAAAATGCCATATTAATATGCGTTAAATTGTCGGGTTTAACAAGCTTATGCTCTGCAATCAAAAGGAGACCAATGACCCCCAAGAACAATAAAAAAACCGGATGCATACCAAAGGTTGCGTGCATGGCCAAAAGAAAAATAAAGGTACAACCATGAAGTATGGAAGAGATGCGCATGGCTTTTTCCGGGCCGATTTTTGACGGCAGGGAAAAAAGCCCTTCCTTTTTGTCAAAATCAATATCCTGGCAGGAATAGAGGATATCAAATCCGGTAATATACGTCATCAGGCCAAGGCTAAGGAAAATGATGCTCCACGACAGGGTCCCGGTAATCGCCACCCAGGCCCCGACAGGGGCAAGGCAGATGGCAAACCCAAGGTAAAGATGACAATATTTTGTAAACCGCTTGGTATAGGAATAAAACAATAGAAAAAACAAGGCGGGAAAAGAAAGCCATAAACAAAGGCGGGACAGCATAGCTGCACAGAAAATAAATACCAGGGATGAGAGCACGACAAAAAGAAAAGATTCCTTTTTTGACAACAGCCCTGAAGGGATTTCTCTTATCGCTGTCCGCTTATTTTTAAGATCAATATCCGCATCCACAATCCTGTTAAATCCCATGGCAGCAGACCTTGCCCCCACCATAGCCAGGAGAATCCAGATAAAATCCCAGGCTGAAGGCGGATGATTCTCCCAGGCCATCGCTACAGCAGACAGCGCAAAGGGAAGCGCAAAAATTGTATGGGAAAATTTAATCATTCTCCCATAAACCAGTATTTTATTTTTAATATATTCCATAGGCAGTTGTGTCACATTGAGGGCATTTCCCTTGTTTCTGCAAAAAACTTTCTATCTGATAAGCATATCGTTTCACTAAAAGTTCGTTGCAGGAATGGCAATAGGTATTTTCAGACGACTGACCTGACACATTTCCAATATAGACGTATCTAAGACCCGCAGCTTTACCTGCCTCATATGCCTTTTCCAATGCTAAAACAGGGGTGGCTGGTCTGTCCATCATGTTATAGCAGGGATGAAATCTTGAAATATGCCAGGGTGTTTCCTGACCCAGATCATTGGCAATATAGTCTGCCATTGCACAAATTTCATCATCATTATCATTCAAGCCCGGGATGAGAAGAGTAGTTATTTCCACCAGGATTCCCATGTCCTTCATTTTTTTAATATTTTCTTTAACCGGTTCAAGCCTTGCCTTGCAATAAGTCTGGTAAAACCTGTCATTAAATGCCTTTAGATCCACATTAGCCGCATCAAGATAGGGGGAAACCATTTCAAGAGCTCTTGTGCTCATATAACCATTGGTGACAAAAATATTTAACAGGCCCTGATTTTTAGCAAGCCTGGCCGTCTCAAGAGCCAGTTCAAAAAAGACGGTGGGTTCTGTATATGTATATGAGATGCTGTCGCAACCTGTTTTTATGGCTTCTTTGACAATGGCTTCAGGAAAAAAATCTCTTCCCTGGATCAGACCATCGTAATCCGACGGCATCTGGGCAATATTGGAATTCTGGCAAAAAGCGCATTTAAAATTACATCCCACTGTGGCAATGGAATAGGAACAGGACCCCGGTTTTAAATGGAAAATAGGCTTTTTCTCTATGGGATCAACGCTGGTTGAAATCACTTTTGGATATACCAGAGACATAAGCCTGCCGCCTTTATTTTCACGAACTCCGCAGATGCCCCTTTTCCCATCTTTAATCAGGCAAAAATGGCGGCAGATATGGCATTTTACTCTTTTTCCATCCAGTTTTTCATAGATCAGGGTTTCCATGGTTATGATCTCATTCGTGTGGCCAGTCCTGTCGCAGGACTATAGGCTTTTGGCTTTTTTATCTTCAGCATCAGGGGCCGGGTCCTGAATTTTGGCACCGGCTTGATCCTCATGGCGATGAGGGTTCCCAAAAATGATTTTTGAATAATTTTAATATTTTCAACAAGCGCTGCTATCTGTCCGTAGACAAAAGGAAATTGCAGGGTTGTCTTCCATCTGACAGGAACATTTCCAAGAATGGCAAACAAAATCTGTTTGAGTTCCCAGATGCTGAAAAAATGTGCGTGGGCATAAATATTGGGCACAAAAAAACTTTTAAACCGGCGGACCATGTTTAATGGTGCATATCGGTTCAGGACACAGAGAACAACTGAATCCTTTGCCACTCTGCAGGCTTCTTCAATTGCTTTGGCAGGTCTATCCGTAAATTCAAGACTTGTGAAAAAAAAAGCACCGTCAAAGGCATTGTCATCAAAGGGAAGATCCTCAGCCACACCCCGGTGAAGATCCACCTGATTTCCAAGCCTGTTTGATGCCAGGTCCAGCATATAGGGAGAAGGGTCCAACCCGGTCAGATTCAACCCCTTATCCAGTAATGGTTCCAGGCTGATACCCGTACCGCAGCCGATATCAAGAATTCGCTGTCCTTTTTCAGGGGATAAAAAATCCATCATCAATTTGATTTCAAGATCCAGGGAGTACTTATTTCTAGCCTGATCAAACCAGGCATCATATGATCCGGCCTCTTTAAAATCAAATACATATCCCATAATTAATCCGCCAGCTTAATTAATAATCTCTTTGACCTTTTCCATCATTTCCTTGACGGCGACAACTGCCGGAGAGTCATCTTCCAGTTCAAGAAGCGACCGCCTTTCCATATCAAACTCAAGAAGGTTGTTGTCATCGGGTATGGTGCAGAGTATGGGAACACCAATGCTTTCGGCCTCATCCAGGAATGCTTTGCTCAGTGTTTCCGGTGCCCGGTTAACAATCAGACCCTTATGTTTCACATCCAGTTTAAGACCATCCAGCATTTCATTGATTCTTCCGACAGCCCTCAGGCCTCTTAAGGCATAGTCGGTAACCATTATCAGGATATCCACCTTACCACTGGTTCTGCGGCTTAAATGCTCCATCCCGGCTTCATTATCCACAAGAAGATATTTATAATCGCCTTCCAGCTTCTCGGCAAACCGGTTAAGAATATTATTGACCATACAATAACATCCCTGGCCTTCCTGACGACCCATGACCAGAAGATCAAATGCAGGCTGCTCAATCAACACCTGGTTCATGAGCATTTCAAGATATAATATTTTATCCATGCCTGAGGGGACACCCTGTGGGTCTTTCATAAAATCTTCACGGATGTCCCCTACTGTTTTTTCAATATCCAACCCAAGGGTTTCGCCCAGGTTACTGTTCGGATCCGCATCAATTGCAAGAAGGGGATCCTTTAGATGTTTTATAAAATATCGGGTCAAAAGTGCTGAAACCGTTGTTTTTCCAACTCCGCCCTTGCCAGCCATTGCGATCACTTTGCTCATATTCACTCCAAATATCTATGTTTAAATCATGTTTCAATAACATAACGCAATCTTTTAAAAAAGCAAACAATCAAAGGTACGCCATTTATTTTGCATATTGCATGGACAGTTCATGATATTTCTTCAGCGTTTCCTGGACTTTTCCAAAGACCGTATCTTCCGGATAGCAAGAATTTAAATCCGGTTCACCCGCCTTGACGCCGCTAAGAACCTGGATCCCCTCTTCAATGGTTCTGACCTTGTAAAGGTGAAACTGCTTTTTCTCGATGGCCTGAACAACATCTTTTCTCAACACAAGATTTTTTACATTTGAAAATGGAATCATGACACCCTGGCTTTTGGTCAATCCTTTTTTAACACAGATATCATAAAATCCTTCTATTTTTTCATTCACGCCGCCGATGGCCTGAATTTCACCTTTTTGATTCACAGATCCTGTCACGGCAATTTCCTGGAAGATAGGAATACCGCTCAAACTGGAAAGGACTGCATATAATTCCGTAGAAGAGGCGCTGTCACCGTCAACGCCATCATAACTTTGCTCAAATGTAATACTGATACTCACGCTTAAGGGATAATTTTGTGCAAACATTCTGCCAAGATAGCCAGAAACAATCATCACCCCTTTGTCATGGGTTTCGCCTGAAAGATCAGATTCATGTTCAATATTAATGATCCCGGACTTGCCCATATAGGATTCTGCTGTAATCCTTGTGGGTCGTCCAAAGGCAATTTCACCCATATCATAAACAGCAAGCGCATTCACCTGGCCTGTCACCTTTCCTTTCACATCAATCAGAACCGTCTGATCATCAAATTGCTCCAATACTTTTTCTTCATAAAGATTATGGCGGAACCTGTGCTGATTGACCGCCTGAATCACATATTCCTGCGAAACCACAAGCGCATCCTCTTTTTTCGCCCAGTAATCCGCTTGTTTCAAAATTCCAAGGATATGACCAAATCTAAGGGAAAGTTTTTTCTGATCAGATACTATCCTGTTTCCATATCCAATCACAGCCCACACACCATCCGGGGTAAAACTTAACAGGTTCTCTTTTTTACAGACCCTGGCAATAAACCTGGCATAATTGTAACCATTCTCATCTGTCAGTTCTGCTTCATAATCAAAATCCGCCCGAACTTTAAATATTTTATTAAATTTGGAATCCGCACTCTGTAAAAGCCTGAAAGGCTCATACCCGCCAACAAGAATCACCTTAACATTCAATGGTATGGGAGCCGGTTTTAAGGAGGGCATGCCGTAATCTGCCTGGCCGGGCATATCTTCAATCTGAAGCATTGAGCTCTGTAGTGTTCTTTTTAAAGATTCCCACACCGGGGAATTCATTAAAAGCGGTTCGATATTAATGACAAGGTAGCCCTTATTGGCCTTCAACAGAGAACCGGCCTGAACCATTGTAAAATCCGTCTCAAATGATCCCATAACCGGTTTTTTTTCAATTTTCCCAAAAAGATTATGAAAACTGGGGTTTGGCTCAAATACGACAGGTGCTCCTTTTTCCCGTCTTCGATCCACCAGTACATTGACCTGATATCTTTTCACAAGAGATCCTGTCATTTCAAAAAGCTTTTTTCCCTCTGTATCCTCCTGGGCCTTAACCCCCAGGAACATGGCAATATTATCAATAATATCTTCCTTAACGTTTTTCAGGTATATTTGAATATCTTTGCAATCCCTGAAATAATATCTTACAGGATCAATCTGCTCTGAAATAAGCTGATCTGTTTTTGAAGCCACAAGCGTCTTTAATACGGCTTTCATTTCCTCCCCAAATTTATTTATTTGAAGGAGAGATTCGTTTAGTCTTTCTTCAACCTGACCTGCATTTTTATCGATTTCCTGATGAGCTGCCTTATCCAGGGCCTGGTATGCCTCCTGGGACATAGGCTGTCCGTCACTGACCGGAACAACCTGGTAACCGGTTTCTGTCCTGATAATCGACAGACCTTGACTTTGAGCAAGCTGTTCAACATCATCCAATACCTCTTTTTGCCGGCTTGAGGTTTCTTTGTGAATAATATTTTGCTCTTCCTGAAAAGATGATGTTTCAAAAAAATCCGGTATTCTGATCTTTATCACTTCGATAAACTGGATCATGCTTTGACTAAAATAGACTGCTGACCCTGCCGGCATTCCAATCACAACCGGACAATACTCATCATCAAAATTATTGACCAGACAAAGATCTTCCGATGTTTCATACTTTTGGGCATGTTCAACAAGAAGCTTTTTGATAATGGTCGATTTGCCGGTGCCTTCCAGGCCTGTAACAAAAATATTATACTCAGGGCCTTTCATATTCAACCCAAAATCAATGGCTTCAACAGCCCGTTTTTGACCGATAATGCTGTCTAAAGGATCCAGTTCAGATGTATCCTGAAAATCAAACAGACCGGAAGGATATTTTTTACTCAACTCTTTTATAGACACCTTAAATCTTTGCCCCATCTTTGCCTCCTTTGCTATATTTCCCGACTCTCAATCCATTGGAATAATCTGGGCATCAGCATATAACATTGAATCATCAAATATATTGCATTGATACGCACCATTTGTCTTGTGCCAGCCTGATCGAATGCTTTCTTTTGCTTTGCCGATTTCATGGCAAAATCTAATTTTTATATTCTTGATCGGCTTTCCATTGCTGTTTATCGTTTTCTGATACAAGGTTTCCAGAAACCCCAGGTATATGGTATTGTTCACATGCCCGTTCACATCAAAATCCGAATATCTCAGGCTGATATCCATCGCCTGTTCCGGCTTAATTCTCCCGCAGGTCTTCCAGTCATCAATTTCCTTATCAAACCATTTCTCTTTTTCAATCTCATAAAGCCCGGAAATTTGGGCTGGCACTTTTGAGATCCGCTTTCGGTTGAAATCAAAAAGAAGCCAGACACTTGATCCCCTGGCAACATCCCCCAAAGGAGATTGTATATGATACTCCCTGAATCCTTTATACCCCTTAAACCCTCTTGACCATGTTGTAATTTTAATATCCTCCCCCAGCATGGGGTAACGGAAAAACTCAATTTCCAGGCGATTTAAAAACCAGACAACCCCTTTTTCAAACAACACATCCGGGCCGGCCCCAATCCCTGTTGAATGAAAAACTGCCATTTCCTGAAAAAATCGGGCAGCAGACTGAATTCTCAATTTAAACTGATGATCTATATCAAAAAAACCTATTTTATGGTGTTTTTCTATCTTCATTTTTTACCTTTTTCCAGTACTTAATCCCTGCGATCTCTTTCTGACACTCAGGGCAGCGCTATCTTTCATCTTTATCTTTTCTCCCAATTATGAATTCTATAATTTTCTCCAGAATAATATTAGATAATATTTGCATATGTCCACATTAATTATTATTTTCTTTGTGATGCAAATAAAAGCTGATATGAATCAGTCAGATAAAAAACAATCGAACAGGAGTTATCATGGAACTGATTAAAATTATAATAGCGGTTATTCTTCCACCATTAGGTGTTTTTTTACAGGTCGGCATTGGCAAACATTTCTGGCTCAACATCCTTTTAACAATTTTAGGATACATTCCGGGCATCATTCATGCCATATGGGTGATCGCAAAAAATAAATAGTACCCAAACAAAAACCGCCAATTTCCCGATTACTGCGTTGGGCAATAAACAAACCAATTTATAAGGATATCTTATCGCCGGGCCCGGGGATAAATGTATCATACCCTTTTTCTTGAAGATGCTTGGCAAACGCAGCACTTTGAGTCTCTTCTCCATGGACAATACCAATTTTCTTTATTCGAAGATTTGACCCTGTAACAATTCTTTCCAGTTCATGTTTGTCTGCGTGGGCACTGAATCCGCCGATTTTTTCAACTTTTGCAAGCAGGGGATAACTTTTTCCAAGTATCTTTATTTCAGGCGGTTCGCCTTTATTTCCTGATTCAGTGGTTTCAGCTCCCAGTTCCTGAATCCGTCTGCCCAGAGTATTTTCAGCCATATACCCCACCAGCAGAATGGTATTTTTCGGATTATGAATCTTATATCTAAGGTGATGCAGGATCCTTCCGGCTTCACACATTCCCGAAGCAGAGATCACCACATGGGATGAAGTGTCCTTTGTCAACTGCATGGATTCTTCCACTGTCTGAACAAATTTAATTTTATCAAAATGAAACGGATTTTCTCCCTTTTCAAGAAAAGTTTCATGGGTTTCCTTATCATATGTTTCCGGATGGTCGCCAAACACCTTGGTGATGTTGGAGGCAAGGGGACTGTCCACATATATGGGACGTCTGGGCACCTCGCCTTTGTCATAAAGTTCATGAAGGATATAAATCAGTTCCTGGGTTCTGCCAAAAGCAAAAGAAGGAATAATCACAGATCCGCCCCTTTCAAATGTATCGTTCAGAACCTTTTTCAGGCTTGACCCCAGGTCTTCAACCGGCTCATGTTCCCGGTCCCCATAGGTACTTTCTGTAATAAACAAATCAATGTCCCTGTCTTCTTCATCAAATATCAGGGTCGGATCTTTTAATATCGGTTTTCCAAACCGTCCCACATCTCCGGTATACAGAATCCGGGTGGTTTTATCATTTCTTTTGATGGTCACCACTGAAAAAGCAGATCCAAGAATATGGCCTGCCACATAAAATTTTACCGTGGTATCTTTACCAATGGTTATAGGATAATGAAAAGGATATCCATCAATAAAACCAAGGGCCTGTTTTGCTTCGTCCATGGTATACAGCGGCGTGACAATATCAAGCTCATGCTGTTTTTGAAGCTTATGAATGGCTTCGACGTTGAGTTCATGAGCGTTCCTTTTCAACATTTTTTTTATATCATTTCTTTCCTTATTAGAAACCTTCTGTTTTACATTATTTTGTTCCAATTGACGCAAAAAGGATCTAAGTAATTTGTAATTTAAATATTGTGCATCTGATTCCTGGATATGACCGCTGTCCATCAGCATATAATCCAGGGCATCTGCCGTGGGTCGGGTGGTCACCACCCTGCCGGAAAAGCCGTTGCCTGTCAGCACGGGAATACGGCCTGAGTGATCGATATGAGCATGGGATAAAATCATGTTGGTGATCTGATGCCTATCTATGGGAAAAATTTTATTTTTTTCTTTACTTTCTTTTCGCCTGCCCTGAAACATACCACAATCAAACAGAATCCGGTCCGTACCCGTATCCAGAAGATGCATTGAACCTGTCACTTCGCCTGCTGCGCCATAGAATGTTACATCCATAAATACCTCAATCATTGTTGTAGGGTTATAAAGGTCTTTTTATTTATTAAAAACCTTTTTCAAAAGTTCCGTTGTTCGCTTGGCAGAATTCTGCCGGATGGCAGCCTCTTCTTCTGCCATATAATAAAATATGCCGTCCATTCCTTTTTCAATCACATGATCGGTCAGATTAGATTTTACATCCGGCACAAACGGAAGTGCTTTGTATTCTTTCATCATATTGTCATAGGCCTGTACTGCCCCGACTTCTGACAGGCTGTCCTCTATCACGGGTTTCATTTCCCGGGCAAGATCCGGTGACATCTTCCCTTTAAAATATTGAGTAGCAGCATCATCGGGCCCGTTATAAATCTCTTTCACATCCTGAAATGTCATCTGGGAAATGGCATTATGAAATAATTGTTTTGCCCTTGGTGTTGCAGTTTCTGCTGCCCTGTTCAGCTTTAATTCAAGATTCTCAAAAAGATACGACATCCCCACCTTATCCAGTATGGATTTCACTTTATTAAGGGTTTCCGGCAAGGGGATATGGATATTTGAATCATTATTAAACCCGTCTTGGGCCCCCAATTGATTCACTACATTACCTGATCCGACTTTAAGCGCTTCTTTGAGCCCGGCTCCGATTTCTTCAATCGTCAGCTCACCTGCTTTATCGCCTATTCCAAATGACTTTAAAATCTCACTGCCCTTATTCAGCCAGGAATTACCGGCAAAAACCTGTGCCGACAACATCAGCGTGACTACGATAACCACTTGCATCATCCATAAACAGTTAGTGTTTATGTTTTTCATTTTCTTCCTCCGTTATCAAATCGCCGCTACTGTCCAGCTTTAACTCCCTATGTTTATTTTTCATGCCAAAAATTCTGCCCAGGAACGCAAAAAACTTTTTAATAGCCCCCCACAACCTGGGTAAAAACCATATCAATAAAAGAATAAACAGAATCAATATCACCAAAAACACCCAAGGGTGAACAAGAGCTGCCCACACCCCTGTGATCACTGCCACATCTTCAAGAACAGAGGCGGTCCAGTTGGATACCGGCTCGGGAGAAGTATTAATCAACAGGCGGGTGCCGGATTTGGCCGCATGGGTGCCGGCGGAAAGCCCTCCCCCTAAAATGCCTGCCGCAACTGCAACAGCCGGATTCACATCACCCACAGCGCCCGCAGCCAGAAGAACGCCTGCCGGGATTCTCACAAAGGTGTGCAGGGTATCCCATCCCGTATCAACTCCCGGAATCTTATCGGCAACAAATTCAACAACATACATCAGCCCTGCTGCCCCGATTACCAAGGGATTCATTAATATTTCAAGACTTTGGGGCAAAACAATATTGTCTGTGACTCCCAAAAGTCCTAAGACCAAAACGGTGGCATATAAATTAATGCCACTGCCCCAGGCAGCCCCCATAGTCAATGAAATAGTTTCTATAATCTGATTAAAATCATCCATACGTTATCAATAAGTTCTCTTTTAGTTAGTCAAACCCGGGAACAGGCTTTTAATCTGCTTTTTAACATCTTCCTTAACAGATTCAATTTTTTCTTCCTGGCCTTCTTTTGTGCCCAATATTTGCTTTAATCCTTCTGCATCCGGTATAACGCCGCTGTCGAGCATTCCTTTCAGATCCGGTCGAATTTTAGGATCAGAAAAAGAGCCTGTTATCAGAACAGGTACCATCAGACCCGATCTCTGTTCGGTGTCCCCCTGGCCTTTCAGGGTGGCAACAAATTTAGGTTCTACCCTTAAATCAAGCAACTCTTTTACAAGATTGGTCTTTCCGGTTACAATTACCCGGATCAAAGGAGAAATCAGACTGGCTCCGTTTGTATTGACCAGACCATTCTTTGCCGTAAAAGGAATCTTCAATTCTGCAAAATCCGTTCTAGGCTTTTTTGTCAGCTGCTCTCCCATTCCAAAGCTGGATTTAACATTTCGCACCGCATTGGCAAGATCGATACCGATAATTGCACCATCCGTAAATAAGAGTTCTCCCTGCCCGGTCAATGTCTGCTTAATCATATCAGGTGTTTCACCCGTCATGGAAAGCCCTATATTGGTTTTCAGTGTTCCTTCAATCAATTCCTTTTGCAGGGCATCTTTCATCAAAGGGCCTGCCTGAATCCCTTTGGCATCAATTGTCACATTTGTCCTTGGGTTTCTTTTTTGAACATTAAACTCAAGTTTTGATGCAACACTTCCCTGGTAAAGATTCAAGCCCAACGGATCTATGGTGATAATACCGTTTTTTGCCAGGATATGGATATCAACATTCTCAATGGTTGCGCCGTGGGCCTTTAATTTCTCGATCTTAACTTTCCCGTCAAGAACCAGTTTTCTTAAAGGACCATAATCTGTTTTTTTCTTTGCAGGCTCAGCAGATTTTGCCTTTTTCGCGGGTGTGCCTCCCGTCTGAGATGTTTCTTCTTTTGCCGGGGGTTCCGGCAGATACCGGTCAAGGTCGATTCCATCCAGGTGGACGTCAAATTTCAGGTTGGGTTTAAAAAACTCTTTGACCGAAGCGGCAACTGCCAACCTGGAATCATCCAGAAGCAACTCACCGTCAGACAGAGATATACTGTCTTTGTTTCCTTTTATACGTACTTTTAAAGCGACTGCATCCAATACTTTTGGATCTTTTGTCTGAACTGGAAAATCAATATTCATCACTGCCAAAAATTTTCTGGGTGAAAAAGAAGATACATTGAGCTCAAGATCAATAGTCTGGCTGACCAGGGGATCAATAAGAGTCCCTTTAAATTTTACTTCCAGCTCTTCCAGGGCTTTTAAAACAAAATCCAGAGCAATGGTCCCTTTACCGGGCTCCTTCCCAATGGGGCCGGCTGTCCCATCAAGAGAAACGGGTTTCCCGTCTATCTTGGCACTAAATGAGAGCCCTACGGGATTTTCAAGACTGATATTCTCTAAATTAAGATTCAGATCCGATATTTCTTTTTTAACACCTGATCCCTGATCAACATAAATTAACTGACCGTTTGTAATGGAGAAATTATCTACCAGCAATGCTTCAATCGGCAACCCCTGTCCTGTTGACGATTTTTCTCTCTTCTTTTCCCTATGCGCTTTTTTCTCTTGTTGTTTGCCAATCCCCTGCCAGTTGGCGTCACCGTTTTTTAATTTTTCCAGATAAATTTTAGGGCTGTCTAAAACAAATGTTTTAACTTCTATTCGTTTTGACAATAACGGCATCACCTTGAGTCTGACCTCAAAATTCTTCACAGATACCATGTCTTTTTCTTTATATCCGGCCAGATTTCCCAGATGAAGGTCGGTCAGTTTCACACCCACCCATGGAAAGACAGACAGATCCATATCGTCACCCAGTGTAAAAGAGCGGCCCGTCGCTTCCACAACTTTTTGTTCGATCGTGGGTTTATACTTTTTAACATCAATAAATTGAGGGATAATAATGACGGCTGCAATGATGAGAACTACAAAAACACCGCCAATGATAAACAACCATTTAAGAATGCTTTTCATGGGATCTCTCCAAATATTATGAGTAACGGTTAAAATAGAGCATAGTCACGAGGCTCTATCATTTCCAGACAGAAAAAAACTGTATCTTCTTTTTTTACTACAGGTTACACCACAGATAGTCAAACTCAAAAGTACACTCACATAAAAAAATGGTTTGATCAACCTTTCCAAGATGGGGTCTAAAAAATGATATCTTTGAAATTAGTTGGGCCTCAAAGTCAAAATATTCTTTCTTTACAAACCTAAAGAATTTTCCTAATATAATGTTAGTATCAAAGAATTTGGAACGAAATACAAGCTCAATGCCTGAAAAACGGTTCACCTCATGTTGACCTGCCTTAAAATCAAAGTGGTATTCATCTTTAACTGAATCATTTAAAAAAGGAGGGAAGCATGGTAGAAATTACACTCATAGAAAAACTACACATTTTTAAAGATTTTGACTCCAATGAATTGAACAAGCTTCTTGATTCCTGTTCAGTGGAGAATTATCAAATCGGGGAAAGCCTGTTCCTGGAGGGAGACGCTGCAACGGCTATGTGGATTGTTATTGACGGCAGTGTTGAACTGCGGTTTGAGATGCCAAATGGCAAACCCGCCACAAATGAGAGTACGCTTTCCTCACATCATAAAGATATCCCGGAATCACAGATTTTTGGATGGTCCTGTTTTATTTCGCCTTATAAAATGAAGCTTTCAGCCTATTGTACATCCAGAAGGTGCCAGGTGTTGAAAATCGATGCCATAAAACTGAATAAACTGATGGCGCAGGATACTGCCATCGGATTTAAAATAATGAGCTATATTGTCCAGGTTGTCGGATATAGATTCAACCAAATGAAAGAAGGGGTGGCCAAATTCATGGGAATCAACATGATGAATTCCTGGTAGTGAGAGAAATCCTTTTTCTTTTCACATCTACTTCGAGAATTGTTACGATAACCGCCTGCCGGACGGTGACAATTTCATTGGGATCTTTAACAAAGCGATCTGCCATCTGGCTGATATGAACAAGACCGTCCTGATGGACACCGATGTCTACAAAAGCACCAAAGGCAGTAACATTTGTCACAATACCCGGTACTTTCATTCCCGGCACAAGATCCTTGATATCATGAATGGTATCGTCAAAGGAAAAGGCTTGAAATTCTTTTCTGGGATCACGTCCGGGACTTGCCAGTTCTTTCACGATATCCTTAAGGGTCGGCATTCCAAAGGTATCAGTAACATATCGACTCAGATCAATTTTGTTGATTTCTTCAACATTCATCACGAGATCTTCAATGCCAAGACCTAAATCTTTTGCCATCCCCTTAACAACCCTGTAGGATTCAGGATGAATCCCGC
This sequence comes from Desulfobacula sp., assembly GCF_014237455.1. Taxonomy (GTDB): domain Bacteria; phylum Desulfobacterota; class Desulfobacteria; order Desulfobacterales; family Desulfobacteraceae; genus Desulfobacula. The sequence continues at coordinate 127,722 of NZ_JABZFL010000096.1, forward strand.
TTTTGTCCAGGGCAAGCGTTGCATTATGAATTCTTAAAAACCCGGCAGCCTGCTCAAAGGCCTTTGGCCCAAGTCTCGGCACTTTTAAAAAATCTTTTCTTGATCTGAACGGGCCGTTTTCATTGCGAAACCGGATCATATTTGCAGCAATGGTATCATTTAAGCCCGATACCCGACAAAGTAATTCCCGGCTTGCCGTATTGGCCTCAACCCCGACCTGGTTCACACAGGATATCACCACATCATCCAGGGATTTTCTCAATAATTTTTGATCCACATCATGCTGATACTGGCCGACACCAATGGATTTGGGATCCAGCTTGACCAGTTCCGCCAATGGGTCCAAAAGTCTTCTGCCGATGGAAACCGCCCCCCTGACCGTAATATCGTAATCCGGGAACTCTTCTCTTGCAATCTTTGAAGCAGAATAAATGGACGCTCCGCTTTCATCCACCATGACGATATGAATGTTGCTATCCAGCCCCAGTCTTTTCACAAAAGCTTCGGTCTCACGTCCTGCCGTCCCATTACCAATGGCAATGGCCTCGATATTATATGTTTTCACAAGATTTAATACGATCTTTTTTGCTTTTTCATCATTGCTGTGATGGGAAAAAATCAAATCATGGTGCAAAAGAGTTCCCTGTGCATCAAGGCAGACCACTTTACAGCCGGTTCTGAATCCGGGATCAATGGCAAGGGTTCTCTTCTGGCCCAGAGGAGCAGACAACAGCAGTTCCTTTAAATTTCCGGCAAAAACACCTATGGCGATTTCATCTGCCGTTGCCTTTAATTCACTGATACATTCTTTTTCAATGGATTTGGATAAGAGCCTTTTATAGCTGTCTTTTATAGCAGATTTAACTTCCTGTGCCGACAGGGATTGATTTTTTATTACCCGTTTTTCAATCAGGTGGACCGCCCTTTCCTGATCCGGCAAAACACGTACGGAAAGCATAGACTCATTTTGCCCCCTGAGCATGGCCAGTATCCGGTGAGAAGGTGCCTTAAAAGCTGCTTCTGACCAGTCAAAATAATTTTTGAATTTTATGCCTTCCTCTTCTTTTGCTTTTTTTACCCTGGATTGAATCTGTGCGGTATCAAAAAACAATTTCCTGATACCCGCTCTGACGTCGACATCTTCGTTCACATTTTGTGCAATAATATCCTTGGCACCGGATATGGCTTCTTCAACCGATTCAACTTCTTTTTGGGATAAAAAATATTTTTTTGCTTCAGACAAAGGATCCTGATGGGATTGTTGCCAAAGAAATGCTGCCAGAGATTCCAGGCCCTTTTCCCTTGCAATCTGTGCCCGGGTTCTTTTTTTAGGGCGGTATTTTTCATAGATATCTTCAAGATCAATTAGTGACAGTGTATTTTGAATATCTGCCAATAGTGATCCCGTTAAAAGTTCACGTTCCTTTAAAGACTTGAGTATCGCCTCTTTTCTATTATTGAGCGCAGTTAGTTGTTCTATTCGATCCCGAATACCGGCAATGGCGACTTCATCCAGAGATTGGGTCACTTCTTTTCGATACCGGGCAATAAAAGGTATGGTGGCACCCTGATCCAGCATTTGAGCAACTGCTGAAACCTGGGTTTCTTCTAAATTCATTTCCAAGCTTATATGATTGATTATTTTCATATCTGCACTATATAATTTAAGATTATGAGATCAAATGAGAATATAAGATTCGGAACCCGATCAGGATCAGGACGACACCTCCGAAAATTTCCATTCGTTTGCCAAACATCGTCCCCAGTCTTGTGCCGATCTTAATGGCCAGAATCGACATGCCTGTTGTGATCACACCAATCATGATACTCGGATACCAGATGTTCACATCCAGCATGGCAAGACTTAAACCCACTGCCAGTGCATCTATACTGGTAGCCACACTGAGCATCACCATGGTCATCCCCCTGGACGGATCATTTTTTTGTATTTCAGATGACGTATCCAATCCTTCACGAATCATTCTGATGCCAACAAAAGCCAGAAGAAAAAAAGCAATCCAATGATCAAACGCTCTAAAATGGGACGCAAAACTGATGCCCAGAAGCCAGCCCAGCACCGGCATTAAAAACTGGAACAGCCCAAAATGAAAAGACAGGCGGAATACAGCCCTGACATCCTTTACATATCCTGCGGCAGCTGCGGCAAGAGAGACAGCCGAGGCATCCATGGCAAGCCCTACAGCAATAATAATAATTTCAAATGTTGTCATGGATTTTTCAATATTTCATAGCGGGTAAAAACCTAATCGTAACTGAAAACCTTGTAAACCGTTGATGACCCCAGCAAGGCATCGACCCTGCCTTCCAGTTCAGCTCGTTCATTGTTGCGAAGCCACCAGTTCCAGGCTTCAAGGGATTTCCATGTGCTGATTACAAGATATTCATTGGGATCATCAATATTTCTAAGGGTCTCCCCGGAAATATAGCCTGGCTGGCGGTCTGCCATGGCCCGGAGCTCAATGAGCATTTCAGACAGCGTCGGCAGCAGGGTTACGTCCATGCCGCTGGTCAGCTTGGGAACTTTTCTTGTCATCAATACACGGATGGTCATTTCTTCCTCCTCATATAATTCAAACTGTTTACTATTATATCGCCAGGCTCTTTAATGTCAACAATACTCCTGCAGCAACTGCAGAGCCAATAACACCGGCTACATTGGGACCCATGGCATGCATGAGAAGAAAATTTTGGGGATCTGCCTCCATGCCTACTTTCTGGCTCACACGGGCAGCCATGGGAACAGCAGATACGCCTGCCGATCCGATCAAGGGGTTGATTTTTGTCTTAAAAAAAAGATTCATCAGTTTTGCCATGAGAATACCTGACGCTGTCCCAATGGAAAAGGCAATGCAACCGAGAAAGAGAATGCCCAGTGTTGAGAGATTCAAAAACTGATGGGCTGAGAGCTGGGCTCCGACACCCAGACCCAGAAGGATGGTGACAATATTGATCAAGGCATTTTGTGCGGTTTCAGACAGCCGGTCCACCACTTTGCATTCCCGCATCAGGTTTCCAAACATGAAAAAGCCGATAAGGGGTGCGGCTGTTGGCAGAAGCAAAACACAAAGGCCTAAGACAGAGAGGGGAAATATCATTTTTTCAACTTTCCCCACATGTCTCATCTGTTCCATACGAATCTTGCGTTCATCCACAGTGGTCAGCGCCCGCATGATGGGTGGCTGGATGAGTGGCACCAGCGCCATGTAGGAGTAAGCTGCCACGGCAATGGGACCCAGAAGATGCGGCGCCAGCTGGCTTGACAAAAATATGGCTGTCGGACCGTCCGCTCCTCCGATAATACCGATGGAGGCGGCATCGAGCAGACTGAAATGGATACCAGGGACAATTTCAGACAGGATCAGTGCTCCGACAAGAGTGATAAAAATACCAACTTGTGCAGCTGCACCAAGAAGCAGGGTTTTCGGATTAGCGAGCAGCGGACCGAAATCGGTCATGGCACCGACACCCATGAAAACCAGGAGGGGAAAGACACCTGTTTTGATTCCGATGGTATAGATATAGTACAGCGCACCTCCGGGATCGGACATGGAAGCCAGAGGTGTATTGGTCAAAATAGCGCCAAATCCTATGGGAATCAGGAGAAGCGGCTCAAACTTCTTACTGATGGCAAGGTATAACAACAAAATCCCCACACCAATCATAAAGAACTGTCCGATTCCCTTAAAATTATTTCCTATGCCAGAGGAAAGGAAGCTGAACAGGCCGGTTGATCTGCAAAAATTCATTATCATGTCTGTAATAGGCGGAAGAAGGGTGTACCCCTGGCTGTCGGGCTGGGGCAACGTACCTGCCTGGACAGCAGACATCATTGAAAACAGCAGCACCATAAGACAGCCGATGATAATGAATGGTTTTCTCATAAACATGATAAAATCCTTTGGACCTTGCCGTTATTCATTAAGGGTCAGGAGAACCTGTCCTAACTGAACGATCTGCCCCTTAACCACTTCTATTGAATTGACGATACCGTTACTGGGCGAAATTACCGGCGTTTCCATTTTCATGGCTTCCAGAATCACCAGGGTCTCTCCTTCTTTCACTCGATCCCCAACAGCAAACTGGATTTCATACACATTTCCCGGCAGTTGAGCTTTAACCTCCAAAGCGGATTTTTCTTCCGGACTTGTCCCCTGTTCGTCTGAAGACGGGCTGATGCCTGCGATCTTTCCCATTTCATCTTCCACAATGACCTCATAGCTGCTTCCATCGACGGTCACCTTGTATTGGGACATTGTCATCGTATCCCCTGATTTTGAAACAGGCTCAGGCGATGATACACTCTCCCGGGGTGATTCCTTTTCCGGAGTTATCTTACGGCACTTGATCGGCCTGGCCCCTTTAAGGAAATCCAGGCCCTTATTTCCGCCTGCCGTTGTCAGAGCACCGATAATAAAGAGGTTTTCCTCAGTAACAGGAAGTCCTTCAGCCTCAAGGATCTTTTTGGCCTTGGGGATACCCGGTTCAAGAATATCCAGGGGATCTCCATCAAAAACCGACATTCCCAGCTGTTTTTCAGCGATTTGGACAATATCAGGGTCTGGCGGCACCGGTGTTCTGCCGAAATATCCCAGCACCATTTTACCATAACCATCTGTTATCTTTTTCCAGGGCCCCTGGGTCACATTGGCGTAGGCCTGCTGGAAATAAAACTGGGAAACCGGGGTGACTGATGTGCCGAAGCCTCCCCTGGCAATACATTCGGACATGGCATCGATCACCTTGGGATAAAGATGGAGGGTACCCGTATCGCGCATCATCATGGTATTGGCAGTCAAGGCACCTCCGGGCATGGGAGAAAGGATCACCTCGGATGAAACCTTTTGTGCCTCCGGCGGAAAGAAGTAGTCTGCAAGACATTCCTCCTGGACACGGTTGGCCTCCAGGATCTTATTGACGTCAATATCCAGAAAATATTGGGTTCCTTTCAGTGCATGCCACATGGAAATCATATCCGGCTGGCATGTACCGCCGGACAGAGGGGATCGGGCCAGGCAGATGCCGTCACAACCGGCTTCCACCGCAGCCTTGTACTGGGTAACGCCGATACCGGCAGTTTCATGGGTGTGCATCCAGATGGTCTCTTCATCTCCCAGAAGTTTTCTGGCCGCTCTGACAGTGTCATAAACCTTTTGGGGGTTGGCCGTTCCTGAGGCATCTTTGAAACAGATGGAATCATAGAGGACTCCTGAGTCAAGAATATCCTTCAAAGTTTTGAGATAGAATTCCGGATCATGGGCTCCGCTGCAGCCGGGAGGCAGTTCCATCATGGTAATGACCACCTGATGATGGAGCCCTGCGTTCTTGATGCAGTGCCCCGAGTAGACCAGGTTGCGAACATCATTCAAGGCATCAAAATTACGGATGTGGGTCATGCCGTGTTTCTTGAACATCCTGGCGTGGAGATCAATCATATCCCTGGGCTGGGCTGAAAGGGCTACCACGTTGATGCCTCTGGCAAGTGTCTGAAGATGGGCATCAGGGCCGGCAGCCTTTCGGAAACGGTCCATCATGGAAAATGCAGATTCACCGCAGTACATGAAAAGACTCTGAAAACGGGCGCCACCCCCGGCTTCCAAATGATGAATCCCAGCTTCCACTGCAGCTTCCACAGCAGGAAGAAAATCATCTGTCAGTGCGCGTGCACCGAAAACCGATTGAAACCCGTCCCGCAACGATGTGTCCATAAAGTTTATTTTTTTCATTGGTATCATTCCTGGTATTGACTATGAATATTATATTCGCTCTTATCAATTTACAGATACAGGGACCCTGTCTATGGCGCCCTGTAACGCCCTATACGCGCTCTATGAGCTGCAATTGCAGCACTGATAATGGCAGTAAGTTTCCGGTTATCGTCAGGAGGCGTTTCCTCCCTGATTCCTGAAGGCCTGTGGGAGGTAACCAGTGATGCCTCTTTTTCCGTGTACGGTTTAAGCAGTTTTGCTGAAAGATGGATGATGATAAGCAGCAGGACAAGAAAAGAAGAAACCACCATCATACCCAGCATTGTTAATTTTAATCCTTGAACAATCATAGAACTCTTCTCCGAAAAATTAACCTGTCATAATTCAATATAATCTCGGCTCCTTAAATATCGGAAATGATCTCTAAAGTAAAGTCGATAAGTTAATTATTTTATTGGCCCTCTTACAGAAAGTATGAGGATTAACCAGAAATAGTTTTCAAACGGCCTTTGAAGAATCTTTGATTGAAAGCGTCCGGCACGACAACAGCATCCGGCCGTTCTAAATTCGTTTCTGAACCTTTGCCATTTCTACTACTGGCAAGGGTTCAAACAGTTTTCCCGGAATCAGGTTTAAAATTTTCTGAGGCATGCCACGGTATAATAACCGGACGATTATCATGGCATCTTTTTCAGGCACCGCAGGAAGATCTATTGTTTGGGTTACGCTCTGTTTTGCCTTTATCCTGCTATCTTTAAGCACCTGTCTTGCCTTTGCAATATTAATAACCTCGTTTCCTTTTCCATCTCCAAAAACCGTCCGAAAAATCACAGCATCTTTTGGCAACTCATGTTTGTCATCCAGGACACCCATCTGAAAGCGTGTCTTGTTGGCTTTATCCCGGATGGTAATTTCAAGCCATACCTGCCGAAGATCACCAACCCCTGTGGGGATTGAGTGTCCGGCCCCCGCATTGGTCACGGTGATATTCAGCTTTTTTTGCTGGACCTGTGACGTGTCAATAGACAGTGTGACTGCATTCTTAAGCCGTTCAATGGCCATCTGACCTTTTGCTTCTCCACCAAACTGGCCCGGGACCGATACATTGCCCCCGACAAAATAATGGGTGAAAATATGGGGCCTTTCATCACTGTAATCGGTTGCTGTACCCGGATTTTCAGGCCGCGGAGTAGATCCGGTGGCAGGAATGCCGGGTCTCTGGTACATATGGCACCCCTGGCAGGTAATCTTTTGTTGAGGATCTTTTGAATTATAAGGACTATTCTTCCATTCCGTGTAAGTGGTTTCAAGATCTGTTCCAAACACCACATGTTTTACATTGTGGCAGGTTCCGCAAAACTCTGATTCAGTATGAAGTTTAGAGTATTCAGCCTCATGAAAATCAGGTTCTGCGTCATCAAAAGGGCCATACTTGATACCCGGTTCATCTTCGCCCTGACCGGGTTTCAGCACAAGACCGTTATTATACATTTGTTTTATTGTTTCAGCAGAATGGCAGTAATCACATTGAATCCCCTGTGTGGCAATCTCAGGGGTTTTCGACAAATCATCTGAAAGCTTTTGGGGGAATCCCGTCACATGCCCCACAGGTGTATGACATTTCACACAGGATTCGGCCTCTTTAATTTCTCCTTCATCTGTCAGCCCTTTACGAAGAAATTGTGATACTCTTGAATAAACAGGATCTTTATGGGCCAGGTTATGCATGGAATTTTCCCATTGTTCAAAAATTTCATCATGACATCCGCTACAGGTCTCAGGAGAAATAAATTGATCAATATGAATCACGTCTTCAGATGATGCAAAAAGAGTTGCAGAAAACAACATGACAACTCCTACAGACAAGGCCAAAGATATGTTAAATCCTCTTTTAAAATTCAACCTTTTCTCTCCTTATTGAATAAATCCACCTGGGTATTCTTTGGTTTCTCCCTCCAAAGTAAGGACCGTCCAGTTCCCGTTTTCTTCTTTTGCCGTGACCAGGCAGTCAAGTCTTGTCCCGTCATTAAATGTAATAAAGCAAACACCCGACTCGTTTAATGTGTTGACCTGGACAAATTTTTTGTCTTTGGATATCTGCCGAAAGATCTCAGCCGCCCGTTCAATGGTAATGATCCTGTTATATTCATCTTTATCTATTTTTTTAATTTGCTGTCTTAACTCATTGATCTGTTGTTTCTGGTCTGCAATCTTAGAAATAATGGTTTCCATTTCCGTTTTATCATCTGCCGGTACGGAAACCAGAATCTGTTTATGCAGTTCCATATCCGTTTCAATGAAATTGATTTTTTGCAGTATCCCTTTTATTTTTGCACTCATATATTACTCTTTTTTTGGTTTTTTAATTTAACCCGCCTGACCGGCGCTTTACTTTTTATTAATTCATGATTTACACAGGTTGCCTTTTTCAGCTGCCCTTTTATTACCCCTGATAATCCATTTCAGGAACCTGACCACTATATTTTTCTTATTTTTTTTATCTTTCATCATATCCTTTTAATTTTTTCCCAAGCTTCCATCAATTCCATAATAATGTCAAGAGGCCTATAGACCATTATCAGGTTAAATGACTGTTACTATTTTAACTCAAAATTATTGGACTTAAGGGACATTTAATACCGCACAATCACAGAGATCATCACTTTCAAAAGAGGTAATATCTCCTGCATTTAATCCCGGAACAGGAAACAATCGAACCGTTAACGGCTTATTCAAACGATATGCCATCGTTCCTGTATCTCTCATTAATGAAGTGATTTTTGCAATAGGAGTATTGCCTGGAATGGGTACCGTATCAAGGCCAATCCCGCAAACAGCACTGTATGTCAAAAGAGCGCGGATATCGAAATCAGAATTCCGTGTCCCCTCCGCAAGACCGATATCCTCTGTAACCGCAAGCATTAACCCGGAGAACCCGACCAGATCAACCCCTTTTATGGATTTGAAAACCTTTGTTAACAATGAAGACGCTTCAATGGTACCGGATGCCCCAAAATATTCGATCCCTAAACGTTTATAGACTTCCACTATAGAAGAACACTCCTTTGACGGCGCAGCAGAACTGTCAATACCCGAAAATGAAAAATCCGTATTCTTATCAAATCCATCTATAATTAATTTTACATTAGAAACATGATATTGAAGCGCTGAACTCAAGATCTCATAGTATCCTTTAAATAAATCATTATGATTTCCAAGAGAACTGGTTTCATTAAATTCCTGCAAGGCAGTTACCAGCAAATCTGGTGTTTCAAGCCCCACCACAAAACAATTACCAAGCTCCTTTCGATGATAACCGGCCGGGAAATAAGGTATCAAGGGGGCACAATTAAAATTCACTGTAAAATTAAAGTTCCCTTCACCTCGCGGCGTCAACCTGCTTATTTGGGATACAGCAAGTACGGAAGAATGAATCAACGGGTTATCCAATACACCGAATTCATCCAGTCCGACATTGACACACGCATTACATAAATCACCATAGTCTCTTATCAGCTCGGGAAGAAGTGATATTTCTTGTTTTGTTCGTGCTTCACCTATGGCGAACCGGATTCTAAGATTTGATGTGTCAGAAGCGGTTAAAAGGTGACCGAGGGTTTCCAAATCTGAAGTCGCGGCTTTTATGCTGTCCGTGTTCAGGTATTCTCCAAACGGATTGGTGACGATCCTTATGGATTGAACAAGATAGCCATTTTCCATAAATTCTTGTGACAGATCATTGCAAAACCGGATCGCCCCTGAAATAGCGCTTTTCCATGTGGACCTGTCCTTCTTAAGAACCAAAAATATTGTGATTGTTCTGATTCGACAAAGTTCTTTACGTTTATATTTCATCCTCTATACCCTTTTAACACTATCGATTGCATCATCAGCTAACAGGCTATGCATTTTTTAAAAATTCAATTGCTTTATCTTTCTGTTCAATGGAAAATCCTTTCATATCTATATTCTTAAATAATTTGCCTTCAAGATCGACAAGCTTATGTATCCATTTTTTATGTGTTACCACTGCTATCCTGGTAAAATGGGACATTCCAAAATCTATAAAAAACTTAAATTTTTCAATCATTGCATCAAGCTCAGCGCCACCGATACTGACAACCTCTTGATATAAAATTAGGTCTTCGCCTTTATCTATTTTTCCCTTAAATATAGAAAGCACGGACACCATTTCCTCTTCTGTTATCTTTCCTTCCAAACGATATGCAACAGCTTTTTCAACTCCTATATCTATTATTTCTAACATTTAATTCACCTCCTTGTTGAAAATTTAAGCATGGTGCAACACCTTTTATTTATAACCGATCTTATCTGATAAGGGTATCTTGCTCCTGACAAAAATACCGGTAGCTCTGGCAATCTCTTTGTCATTTGAATCATACAAAACCGATTCACAGATAAACTGGGAGTGATTCTGATTAACAACCTTACCAATTGATTTTACAACACCTTCTGATACAGGGCGGGTAATATAGGTTGTTAAACTGGTTGTTAAAACAAAGACATCCTCAACCAGGGAATTAGCTGCAAAAAATGCTGCATTATCTAATGCGAGAAAATATAACGCACCGTGCATGGCGCCTGCGGCGTGGTAAAGCTCCTTTCTTACAGGCAGAGTAATGTGTGCCTCTCCTTTTTTTATACTAACCCTGGCACCGGTCAGTTGCACAAATTGTGCGGAATGCATCATATTTTCCAGTTTTATGTAATGGTCGCTATTTGTCATTGATGGTCTCTCCTCAGTGCATTCCGTGACGCTCTATCCACCAGCGTGAAGAGCCTGTCTATTTCATCTTTTTGATTCGATACCTTATGGCCCTGTACTTTACCAAATTTACAATCCAATTGATCGGTCATTTTATAAAATTCCTGATACAGCTTATAATTTTTGATGCGGTTATTTTTCTTTGTCCGATAATCATTTTGCTCAAACCGGCCACGTCTTCCCTGTAAACCGATGATGTTTTGAGAATCCGTGTATACCATCACCCTGCGCCCCTGTGCTTGAATATCGCTTAGCGCCCATAATAAGGTCTGCAATTCCAATTTTGTTGAAGACGTCCGCTCAAATCTTTTCACTTTCACACTCAACTTCAATGAATCCAATGAGAGTCCTTCTTCAGGTACAGTCAGATATGCCCCATATCCGATATTTGTCTGAGGATTCACACTTCCATCTGTAAACAGTATCAGATCCGTCATAAAAAAAACCAAATTGTTTTTGCCGCCTATTTTGAAATCATGGTGTTAATGATATGCCGGTCGGTTTCAAGCATGCCCTTTGTGGCAAGGTCTCCTATGTTCCGAACCGTCTGATCCACATCCTCGGCAATAATCCCATCGGTGTGGGTGGCACAGCTGCCTTCAATAGCCAGAAGCGCACAATAAACAGCCGAACTGACACCGGCAGATACTTTAAGCGAGCATCCCTGTTTAGCTCCATCACATATCATCCCGGTGATGCTGGCAGCCATATTTTTAATGGTACCGCCGATCTGATCCAGATTCCCGCCCAAAAGATAGCAGATCCCGCAGGCAGCCCCGGTTGATGCCGTCAAAATGCCGCACAATGCAGTCAGCTGACCAACAGATTGCTTAATATAAATGGCCATTAAATTGCTCAGGATGAGGGCCCGGATCAATTTTTCATCGGAAGCGCCTGTTTTTTGTGCCACGGCAACCACGGGGAGGATGGTAGTAATGCCCTGGTTCCCACTGCCGGAGTTGCTCATCACCGGCAGGGTACATCCATCCATACGGGCATCGGCCGCAGCTGCCGTCAGGGACATGGCATAGGATGCCAGGTCATCGGCAATAAATTTTCTTGTGATATTTTTCTGTATGGTCATACCGGTTCTGAGACCATATTTTCCTGTCAGGCCTTCTTTTGAAATGGCTTCATTGAGCTTGACTCCTTCCAGAATAAACTTAATTTCATCAAGCGGTGTCTGGTTTGCAAATTCATATATCTTTGCCACGGAAAGATTAATTTTTGTCTCAGGCTTTTCCGTGTCAGAATGGGCATCAAACCCCCTGAAAACAGGTTTTCCGTTTTTTTCAACATAGATGATATTGGTATGACGATGGGAAATGATGGTCCTGCAGGTATGGTCTTTTGCCTTACAGATGCTTTCAACATATAGATTATCTGTCCCATCCTTTACACTGATATCAACCTGTTTTTCATCCACCATCCGGCGTGCTGCTTCAAGATGTTTATCATTCACCTGTTTGAGCACCTCAAGCCCGTCTTTTGAATTGCCGCATACTGCACCAAGAGCAGCAGCAATGGGCAGCCCCATCATGCCTGTACCCGGGATAACCACCCCCATTCCGTTCTTATAAATATTGCCGCTGACAAGAATCTCTATTGTTTCAGGAAAGTCTCCAAGGACTTCCCTTGATCTGGCCGTTGCCAGGGCAACTGCCACAGGTTCGGTGCAGCCGAGGGCCGGAATAACTTCACGATTGATAAGTGCAATAATTTCCTGTCTTTCCTCTTTATCCAGCATGGGTCTTTCCTCTTCAAAAAATTTATTTTTTAACCCTGTATTTCAATAAAACATGGCTTTTATCAATTTCCCCTATATCCATCAATTCCAAACGGATATCCAGAGTTTCGTTAAACAGGGACAACCCCTTCCCAAAAAGCCTTGGAACAATCGTAACATGAATCTCGTCTATCAGGTTTTCTTTCATGAAAAGCGTGTTCACAATTGATCCGCCGATGAGTGCCACCGATTCAAACCCCTGGGCCTGAAGATCCTTTACGATCTCCCCCGGTGTTTGGCTGGTAAATATCAAACCCCTGTCCTGACTTATCCTTGTTTTATCCCTTGTCATGACAATATTTTTACGTCCCGGCAGAATTTTTCCAATGGTATCAAATGTTTTGGAACCCATGATCATAGCTCCTGATTTCCGGGTGATATGGACAAAATATTTCTTATCCACTTTCCCGGTCCAGTCTATCCTTTGCATGGAATCCCTTGCAATCATCCCATCTGCCGTAACAGCCATCAAGAGTATCACTTTCATGTTTCTTTATCCTCTATGCAAGATCAGTCACCCGGCCATTTCATATTTTTATCTTCACTATAATAACAGAATCTGTCCCAATTTACTTCTTTTTTTGAAATCGGGCAGCGGAGGGTAACTTTGGTGTCGCTTAAGTGGACAACCTCCCAGTCACCGGATCGTCTTGATCCTTCAATCCGTATCTTCTGCCCCTCTTTAAACGGATATGGTTTAAACACGGTCACATGATGATCCATGGTATCCTCCTCTTTTTTAACGGATTATTCAAAAAGTATATGCTCTTTTTTTTACCAAGACAAATATTGACAAAGAAGAATCTTAAGAATAACTCTTACAGACTTTTTTATGTATTTCCAATCATTTTTTTGGGATCTACCCATTGATCGAATTTCTCACCCGACATTATTCCCAAATCAAGCGCAGCCTGCTTTAGGGTTTTATTCTCCTGATGGGCTTTTTTTGCAACACTGGCTGCCTGCTCATAACCGATATGGGGACTTAAAGCCGTTACCAGCATGAGCGATTCCTGAAGATATTTTTCAATATTTTCATAATTGGGTTCCATGCCGTCAACACAATTATTTTTAAACGATACGGCTGCATTACCCAACAGCCGTGCCGATTCCAGAAAGTTGTAAATGATCACCGGCTTAAACACATTGAGTTCAAAATGCCCGTTTGATCCGCCAATGTTGATGGTGACATCATTGCCCATGACCTGGGCGCACACCATTGTCAACGCCTCGGTCTGAGTGGGATTGACTTTCCCCGGCATGATGGAGGACCCGGGTTCATTTTCCGGCAGCAGCAGCTCACCAATGCCGCATCGCGGCCCAGAGCCCATAAGTCGAATATCATTGGCGATTTTCATAAGACTGACCGCCAGGGTTTTAAGTGCCCCGTGAGTTGCGACAATGGCATCATGAGTTGCCAGGGATTCAAATTTATTGGGTGCTGTCACAAATGGATAGCCTGTCAGGTCGGCAATGGTCCGGGCTACCTTTTTGTCATATCCTTCAGGTGCATTCAGACCGGTTCCCACAGCTGTCCCGCCCAGTGCCAGCTCGGATAGATGAGGCAAGGTATAATCCAGAGTTTTAAGACCATGATCCAGCATGGATGCGTATCCTGAAAATTCCTGCCCAAGGGTCAGAGGAATTGCATCCATCAGGTGTGTACGGCCGATTTTTACTATATCTTTCCATGCCCTGATTTTCTTTTCCAAAGCTGTTTTCAATGCCTCTATAGAAGGAATTGTGCGATCAGACAGCATCTTACAGGCCGCCATATTCATGGCGCTAGGAAACGTATCATTTGAAGACTGAGAAATATTCACATCATCGTTGGGATGAACAAGGCGATTTCCCTGTCCAAGTTTGTTACCGAGCAACACATGAGACCTGTTGGCAATGACTTCATTTACATTCATGTTGGACTGGGTACCAGACCCGGTCTGCCAGACAACCAGGGGAAAATGGTCATCAAGCGTCCCTTGAATAATTTCATCACAGACCCGGATAATAATATCTTTTTTTTCCCGGGACAACACGCCAAGGTCATGATTTACAATGGCGGCCGCTTTTTTCAATATCCCGAAGGCCCGGATGATCTCCAGAGGCATCTTCCGGCTTCCGATTTTAAAGTGATCCAAAGACCTCTGGGTCTGTGCACCCCAGTATTTATCAAAAGGGACTTGAATATCCCCCATGGTATCTGTTTCTATTCTTGTCTTCATTTCACAATAGATCTGCGTAAAAATCATTACCTTTATCATCAACAATAATAAAGGCGGGGAAATTTTCAACCGTGATCATATAGACGGCTTCCATGCCCAGCTCTTCATATTCAAGCAGCTCAACCTTTTTGATAAAATCTTTTCCAAGACGGGCAGCAGGACCGCCAGGAGAGCCCAGATAAAATCCACCGTATTCCTTGCAGGCATCGGTCACTTGCTGGCTTCTGTTTCCTTTTGCCAGCATGATCATGGAAGCGCCCTCTTTCTGGAAGATAGGCACATAGGGGTCCATTCTCCCGGCAGTAGTGGGGCCAAATGATCCGGAAGCTTCGCCATCCGGTGTTTTAGCGGGACCGGCATAATAAATAATATGGTTTTTCAGGTAATCAGGCAGACCCTCTCCTGCTTCAAACCGCTCCATAAATTTTGCATGGGCAATATCTCTTCCCACGATAATTTTACCGGTGAGAGAGAGTCTTGTGGCAACCGGATATTTGGAAAGCTCAGCCCGAATCTCATCCATGGGTCTGTTCAGATCAATCTGGACAGCCGCTTTCATTTCAGGTTCTTTTGCCGGCAGATATTGGGCAGGATTTTCTTCTAAGTGTTCCAAGAAAATACCATCCCCTGTAATTTTTCCCTTAATCTGGCGGTCAGCGGAACAGGAAACCCCAATACCAATGGGGCAGGAGGCTCCGTGTCTTGGAAGACGAATCACCCGGATATCCAGAGCAAAATGCTTGCCCCCGAACTGGGCGCCAAGTCCAAGTTCATGGGATCTTGTCAGCACCTTTTCTTCCAGATCCTTGTCTCTGAATGCATGGGCTGTCTCACTGCCCTGGGTGGGCAATGAATCTAGATATCTTGCTGAGGCCAGTTTCACGGCTTTTAAATTGAGCTCCGCCGAAGTTCCGCCGATGACAAAAGCAATATAATATGGCGGGCAGGCTGCTGTCCCAAGGCCCCTCATTTTTTCCAGCATGAAATTGATCAGGGTCTCTTCAGAGTTCAATACTGCTTTTGTCATCTGAAAGAGAGCGGTTTTATTGGCTGAACCGCCGCCTTTGGCCATGAACAGGAATTTATATGCCTCTCCCTGTACAGACGAAATATCGATCTGGGCCGGCAGGTTGGTCTTGGTGTTCATTTCCTTATACATGGTCAGTGGTGCGTTCTGGGAATATCTCAAATAATTCTCTGTATATGCCTGATAAGCACCTCTGGACAATTCTTCTTCATCATCCGTCCAGGTCCAGACTTGCTGGCCTTTTTTCGCCATAACAATAGCTGTTCCCGTATCCTGGCACATGGGATAGACCTTTTCAGCGGAAATGACAGCGTTTTTTAACAATTCCAGGGCCACATACCGGTCATTGTCACTGCTTTCAGAATCCTCAATAATTTTTTTTAACTGTTCAAGATGGTCAGACCGGTAGAGATGGGCCACATCTTTAAAAGCCTGATTGGCAAGCAGGGTTATGGCTTGCGGTTCTATCATGAGAACCTCTTTTCCTTCAAATTCTTTTATCCTGATATGTTCTTTAGTAAGAAGACGATAAACACTTGTATCTTCTCCCAATGGGAACATGGTCTCAAATTTAAATTCACTCATCTTTTTTGCCTTTCATAACTATTTTATCAAAGCCATCTTCCTTCGAAGATATGCGATCTGGGTCTGGTGTGGCAGATCTTTGGGGCAATAGTCTTCACACCCTAAAAGGGTCATGCAACCGAACACGCCGTCATCATCACCCATAATTTCATAGAACTCCTCATCAGACCTCTTGTCTCTGGGGTCCATGGCAAATCTGGCAAGCCGCATAAACCCCACCGCAGAAAGAAAATCCGGTCTCATACGCTTGGTTGCACAGGCAGACACACAAGCTCCGCATTCCACGCAGCGTTCAAGCTCATAAATCTCATCGGCCACATCCGGGTCCATGCGTTCCTCAAGCTTTTCAAAATTGACTTCATCGGCATTCTTGTCATGAATCCAGGATTCCACCCTTTCAGACATGGCCCGCATGAATTTTCCCGTATTAACGGACAGATCCCCGATAAGCTCAAATCCCGGCAATGGCAGAAGTTTAATCTCACCGTCTTCAAATGTGGAAGTCATGGTTCTACAGGCAAGGGTGGGCTGTCCATTGACCACCATGGCACAGGAACCGCAGATCCCGGCCCGGCAGACAAAATCAAACTGCAGGGACGGGTCCTGCTGCTCGCGGATATCATTCAATGCAATAAAAATCGTCATCCCCGGGGCTTCGGTAACCTCATAGGTTACCATGCGAGGTTTGTCACCCTGTTTCTGGGGATTGTATCTAAAGATTTGAAATTTCAGGACTCTTTCTTGATCACTCATTATTTAAACCCCCTGCCTATACGTTCATTTTTACCTTTGAATTTTTCCGGAATCGGGATGGGGTTGAGAAGCTGCTGCAGCTCAAACCTGTCTGCCCCGGGGTTGGCTTTTTTAATCTCTTCAATTTCCTGTTCCCGTTTTGGTGTATCCGGGTGATGGACAGTATTGTCTACCCCATAGCCCCTGGATGCCGGCGGCAGCTCCATTTTCATGATATTCAGGTCTTCATAGGTGAGTTCAGGCAAATCAGCTGAATCATCTTTCCATGTGGTAAGGGTTCTTTTTAACCAGTCCCTGTCATTTCTTTCGGGATAATCCTCTCTTGCATGGGCGCCGCGGCTTTCTGTCCTAAGCATGGCACCATAGGCCACACACTGGGCAAGTTTAATCATTTTGGGCACTCTGATGGCTTCCACGAGTTCAGGATTGGAAGAACTGATCCTGTTTCTCAAGGCAATTCTCTTTGCCCGCTGATTCAGAACTTTCAACTCTTCAACCGCTTGCTCCAGGTCTTCACCATTTCTGAAAATACCGACCTTGTCCATCATGATTTTCTGCATTTCAGCCTTTAACCGGAACGGGTTTTCACCAAAATCCCTGACCAGAAGATCAGTAATTTTCTTTTCTTCTCGTTTCATAAAATCCTGAATAGTGGATGTGCTCACATTTAATGCATTTTCAGCACAATAATCTGCAACATATTCACCCACAATCATCCCTGCCACAACTGTTTCGGCAACAGAGTTGCCGCCCAGGCGGTTAAATCCGTGCATATCCCAGCAGGCAGCTTCACCAGCGGAAAAAAGGCCTTTCAGTGTCGGGCTTTCACCGGTGGGTTTGGTTCTGATTCCGCCCATGGAGTAATGCTGGGTGGGTCTGACCGGGATATACTCTTCAACCGGATCAATGCCCAGAAAATATTCGCAGATTTCTTTGACTTCCCTTAAGTTCTTTTCAATATGTTTACGGCCAAGCAATGTGATATCCAGCCAGAGGTGATCGCCATAACGGGAGGGAGTACCCTTGCCTTTTCTCATGTGCTCGGTCATTCTGCGGGAGACAACATCCCTTGATGCCAGCTCCTTTTTATCCGGTTCATAATCCGGCATAAATCTGTATCCGTCCTTGTCCAGAAGCAGACCCCCGTCACCACGGCATCCTTCAGTAGTAAGAATACCAACCGGTACAATGGCTGTTGGATGGAACTGGACAGCTTCCATGTTCCCAAGCGTTGCGATTCCGGTTTCAAGGGCAATGGCATTCCCAATCCCTTCGGAAATAACAGCATTGGTGGAAATGGCATAAAGTCTTCCATAACCGCCGGTTGCAATTGTTGTGGCTTTTGCCACATAGGCAATGAGTTCGCCTGTAATAAGGTCTCTTACAATGGCGCCATAGCAGACCCCGTCTTCATGGATCAGGGCAATGGCCTCTTTTCTTTCGTGAACCGGAATGCCCATCTGGATGGCCTTGTTATCCATGGTATAAAGCATGGTATGACCTGCCCCGTCAGACGTATAACAGGTTCTCCATTTCTTAGTACCTCCAAAATCCCGGGCTGTAATGAGGCCGTGAGCCTCTTGTTTTTCAGTAATGGTGACTTTTTCACCATTAATAACAACCTCCCTATCTCCGGCCCTGACCCTTGACCAGGGCACGCCCCAGGCAGATAATTGCCGGATGGCCTTGGGAGACGTGTTAACAAACATTCTTGCAACGTCCTGATCACATCCCCAGTCGCTTCCCCTTACCGTATCTCCAAAATGGACTTCTTCATCATCCCCGTCACCTTTAATTGTTGCACCAAGGCTTGCCTGCATACCGCCCTGGGCTGCGGCAGAGTGGGATCTTTTGGCAGGAACCAGAGACAGGACAATTGTATCATAGCCCCTCTGCATGGATGCAATGGCAACCCTGAGTCCTGCCAGCCCGCCGCCGATTACAAGTGAATCCGTATATATGATTTTCATTTAGGTTACCCCTTATTGATGTGTTACTTCAGCTGGTTGAACTTCTTCCGGTTCGTGGCCCTCTGCCTGGACCTTTTCATCTGCCTGAACCTCTTGATCCATCTGGAGCTGTTCATCCGGCTGGACCTGTTCAACTACTGGTTCATGTTTTCTATATTTTTCACCGACTTTATCCCTGTGGTTGATGCCAATCACAACAAAAACCAGCAAAGCAAGAACACCAATGCTTAAAAAGAAAATGGTCAGTTTGTTTTTCAGTGCTTTTAGTTTTTTTCTTGATTTCCTGGCGTCTTTTCCAGCAAACCATCCCCATTTCATACAAAGCCTGTAAAGACCTATGGTGCCGTGAAGCTCAACACAGATCAAAAGAATCAGATAAAGGGGCCACATATTCCCTGAAACAATCCTGTCTGCCGACATATATGGATCAATGGAGCCTGGATGAGTCAGCATGATATAAAGGTGGACCGATCCTGCAAAAAACATGATAAACCCGGTAACCACCTGAATATACCATAAATTGGTATCTGTATGATTCATCATCTGCATCTGGTCTCGGAGAATTCGGTGCTGTTTCCACGAAATGGGAAACTTTCTGACCCCCAGCAATGCATGAATGATAAAAAGTGTAAAGATGGTGAGAACGGCAAAAAATACCGCGATGGGAAAGCCATGCCCGGTATCGGACAAAAAGGCGAGTTCCATGGTCTTTGCCACGAAATTAAAAGAGCCTTTCCCGAGGATGATACTGCCCACCAGAAGCATATGCACCCACATGAACAGGCCCAATATCAGGCCGGTTCCGCTCTGGGCAAAATCAAGCCGTGCAGGTATTCTGCTCTTTTTTTTATTTGATTCGATAATATAACTATCCAATTTTCTTAACCTCCTTTAGGCTACTCTAAAATACATCTTTACAAACCTGACCGATCTGTCCTAAATTTTCACAGACATGAATTCCATTGTCTTTGAATGCCGCAATCTTTGCTGCGCCTGTACCGCTGGAACCTGAAATAATGGCCCCGGCATGCCCCATTCTCCTGCCGGGAGGTGCGGTAAGGCCGGCGATAAATCCGACGACCGGTTTGGTTAGGTTCTCTTTAATATACATTGCTGCTTCTTCTTCTGCACTTCCGCCGATTTCTCCGACCATGACAATCCCAGTGGTTTCATCATCATTTTGAAAGGCTTCCAGCACATCTATAAAATTCGTTCCATTCACAGGATCGCCGCCGATACCAATGCAGGTTGACTGGCCCATTCCAAGCTTTGTCAGCTGATCAACCACCTCATAAGTAAGCGTTCCTGATCGAGAAATTACGCCTATATTTCCTTTTTTATGGATATTGCCCGGCATAATGCCGATTTTACACTCATCCGGTGTGATGATGCCCGGACAATTGGGTCCGATGAGCCGGCAGTTCTTTGCGGCAAGAAAATTTTTTACCTTGACCATATCCAGGATAGGAATCCCTTCTGTAATGGTCACAATCAGATCCACACCAGCATCTGCGGCCTCCATAATGGCATCTGCCCCGAACGGCGGAGGTACAAAAATCAGGGATGCGGTGGCACCGGTTTCTTCAACTACCTGCCGAACCGTATTAAACACCGGCACATCATCCATCTTCTGCCCGCCTTTACCCGGCGTTACCCCAGCCACAATATTTGTTCCGTATGCTATACACTGTCTTGTATGGAAACTGCCCTCATTGCCGGTAATCCCCTGTACAAGAACCTTTGTGTCTTTATTTATAAATATACTCACAACTTTTGATCTCCTTTAATTGACTGCGGCAGCAATTTTCCGGGCTGCATCGGAAAGGTCAAAGGCACTGGTCAAATTAAGCCCTGCATCGTCCAGGATTTTCTTTCCTTCATCCACATTTGTGCCTTCCATGCGAACCACAACAGGGATATCGATACCGGTTTTTCTGGCAGCATCCACAACACCCCGGGCAAAAATATCACATCGCAATATGCCGCCGAAAATATTGACCAAAAGGGCTTTGACCTTGTCATCGTCAAGGATGATCCTGAATGCGTTTTCAACCTGTTCGGAAGTGGCTCCGCCGCCAACATCCATGAAATTAGCCGGAGTTGCCCCGGCATTCTTGATTATATCCATGGTGGCCATGGCAAGGCCTGCACCGTTCACGATATTGCCCACATTGCCGTCAAGGTTGATATAGTTTAAATTAAATTTTGAAGCTTCAACTTCCAGGGGATCTTCTTCATCAAGATCTCTTAAGCCCATCAGGTCTTTGTGGCGATAAAGGGCGTTGGAATCAAAATCCACCTTGGCATCCAGGGCCAGTACCTTGTCATCCGAAGTTAAAATCAACGGGTTGATTTCAACCATGGAACAGTCATTGGCAATAAAAAATTTATACAGGTTGGATAAAAGTTGTGAAAACTGTTTCATGGCAGCAGGAGGAATTTCAAGTCCGAACCCGACTTGCCTGAGTTGATAGCCCTGAATCCCCATTAGCGGATCTATGTAAACTTTTATAATTCTTTCCGGAGTGTTGGCTGCCACTTCTTCAATGTCCATGCCACCGTCCCGGCTCGCCATGATCACAATAGATGCTGTGGCACGGTCCACAAGAAGGCTTAAATAAAGCTCTTTTTCAATTTTCTGGCCCGCTTCGATCAAGAGCTTTTTCACAAGCTTGCCTTCCGGACCGGTTTGATGGGTGACAAGGGTCATGCCAAGTATCTGGCCTGCCAGAGTTTCAACTTCTTCCATGGAAGATGCAAGTTTTACACCCCCGCCTTTGCCCCTTCCGCCTGCATGGATCTGGGCTTTAACCACCACAGGAAAACCACCCAGGTTCGCGGCGCTTTCTTTTGCTTCCTCCACTGAAAAAGCGGCATTTCCGTCAGGAACAGGAACATTATATTTTCTAAATAATTCCTTTGCCTGATATTCATGTATTTTCATTTAAACTTCCTTAAATATAGTGTTTTATAAATATGACAAAAGCACTTCAGCGGCTGCTGAAGGCGAAATTTTCTCATTTTCTACCTGCCGGGAGATAACCGGTATTTCTTCATTAATTTTCTCATTATTTTTAAACCGCTGTTTTAAACCCTCTTCAACAAGGGTCCACATCCATTTCAGGGTTTGTTTTTTCCGTCTTTGCTGAAACTCTCCTGATGTTTTAAATTTTTTATGATGATCAAGAACGGTTTCCCAGACATTTTTTGTGCCGTCCTCAACAATAGATGAACAGGTCAAAACCGGTGTGGACCAGGTTGGAGATTCAGGTCTGATCAGATGCATAGCCATTTCAAGATCCCCTTTGGTTTTTTCGACCTCCTTAAGGTTCTCTCCGTCTGCCTTGTTAATGGCAATGCCGTCAGCAAGTTCAAGAACCCCTTTTTTAATTCCCTGGAGTTCATCACCTGCCCCTGAAATCATCAATACCAGGAAAAAATCCACCATTGAAGCCACGCTGGTTTCCGACTGCCCCACTCCTACAGTTTCCACAAGGATCACATCAAACCCGGCGGCTTCACAGATCAGCATGATTTCACGGGTTTTAGCTGCAACCCCGCCTAAGGTTTCTCCTGCAGGAGACGGCCTGATAAAGGCATTTCCATGGGCGGACAGCTTTTCCATCCTTGTTTTGTCTCCCAGGATAGACCCGCCGCTCCTCTGGCTTGTGGGATCGACGGTAAGCACTGCCACTTTATGGCCGATATCCGCCAAAAAAATACCTAAATTTTCAATAAAAGTACTTTTGCCTACACCGGGCACCCCTGTGACGCCTAACCGGATACTGTTTCCAGTACGGGGCAGGATCTTTTCCATAACCGTGAAAGCTATTTTTTGATGCTCTTTGAGACTGCTTTCTATCAATGTTATTGTCTTGGCGATCATGCGCCGATTGCCGTCTAAAATACCCTGGACAAAACTATCAGGGTCGGTTTGAATCATAACCTTTACGCACCTATGATATTGAGAGTCCTGTTTGCAGAGTCCGTTACCACTGTTCCGGGGCCAAAAATCTCAGCTGTACCTGCATTTTTCAAAAAATCATAATCCCCTGGAGGGATTACGCCGCCAACTACCACTTTAATATCAGAGGCCCCCTGGTTTTTCAACTCTTCAATGACCTGCGGCACCAAAGTTTTATGCCCGGCTGCAAGGCTTGATACCCCGACTATATGGACATCATTTTCAACGGCCATTCTGGCGGCTTCCTCTGGAGTCTGGAACATGGGGCCCAGATCCACATCAAAACCAAAATCCGCATAGGCCGTGGCAATGACTTTCACACCCCGGTCATGCCCATCCTGTCCCATTTTGGACAATAAAATCCTGGGCCTTCGACCGGTCTTTTTCTCAAAATCAGCCGTCCGTTTTCTCAAAGACTCAATTATCTCGGAATCTGAACTTTCTGCGGCATACACCCCTGAAATACACTGAGTAGTGGCCACAAAACGTGTAAACACTTTTTCCATAGCATCACAAATCTCCCCAACCGTTGCCCTTGCCCGCACTGCCGGCAGGCAGGCTGCCAGAAGGTTGTCTTCTGATTCACAGGCCTTTGTGATATCATCCAGGGCCTTTTGAACCGCTTCATTATCCCGCTCTTTTTTAATCTGGTGCAGACGTGCCACCTGTTCATCCCGAACCTCTTCAGAGAC
Organism: Desulfobacula sp.; assembly: GCF_014237455.1. Classification (GTDB taxonomy): domain Bacteria; phylum Desulfobacterota; class Desulfobacteria; order Desulfobacterales; family Desulfobacteraceae; genus Desulfobacula. The sequence continues at coordinate 151,233 of NZ_JABZFL010000096.1, forward strand.
TTCACGTACAGGGATGGGAGTTTCATCTTCAATTCGGTATTTATTCACCCCCACAATCACATCCGTGCCATGGTCAATTCTGGCCTGACGTCTGGCAGATACTTCTTCAATTCTCATTTTCGGCATACCGGATTCAATAGCCTTGGCCATGCCGCCGAGTTCCTCTATTTCAGCCAGAATTTTTCTTACTTCATCAATAATATTCTGTGTCAGTGTTTCAACATAGTATGATCCGCCTAAAGGATCCACAACATCACAGATATGGGATTCTTCCTGCACCAGGATCTGGGTATTTCTGGAAATTCTGGCTGACAATTCCGTGGGCAGCCCCACTGCTTCGTCAAAAGAGTTGGTGTGAAGGCTCTGTGTGCCGCCAAGCACGGCTGACAGGCATTCAAGAGTGGTCCTGACAACATTGTTATACGGATCCTGCTGGGTCAGGCTCCAGCCCGAGGTCTGGCAGTGGGTCCGAAGCATTTTTGATTTTGGATTTTTCGGATTAAAGTCAGCTATGAGTTCTGCCCACAAAAATCTGGCTGCTCTGAGCATGGCGATATCCATAAAAAAATTCATGCCGATCCCGAAAAAGAAAGAGAGTCTCGGGGCAAATTTATCAATATCAAGACCTGTTGCCAGGGCGGCTTTGACATACTCAAGGCCGTCGGCCAGGGTAAAAGCCGTCTGGAGAACCGAATCTGCCCCTGCCTCCATAATATGATACCCGCTGATGCTGATACTATTGAATTTTGGCATATGATCCGAACAAAACCCTATGATATCGGAAACAATTCTCATGGAAGGGGTTGGCGGATAAATATAGGTGTTTCGGGTCAGATATTCCTTTAAAATATCATTTTGAATAGTTCCCATGAGCTGCTCATGCTTAACACCCTGCTCTTCTGCCGCAACAATATAACCTGCAAGAATTGGCAGAACCGCCCCGTTCATGGTCATGGAGACAGACATTTGATCTAAGGGAATCTGATCAAACAAAATTTTCATATCTTCGACAGAGTCAATAGCGACCCCTGCTTTCCCGACATCTCCTGCAACCCTTGGATGATCGGAATCATACCCCCTGTGGGTGGCCAGATCAAAGGCAACAGACAAGCCTTTTTGTCCTGCTGCCAGGTTTTTGCGATAAAATGCATTGGATTCTTTGGCTGTTGAAAATCCTGCATACTGACGAATGGTCCAGGGACGGCCAGCATACATGGTGGACATAGGACCTCTTACAAAGGGTTCGAATCCAGGCAAATTATTAATGAATTCTACTTTTTCAAGGTCTTTAGCAGTATATAAGGGTTTGACGTCTATCCCTTCCGGGGTTTTCTTTGTTAACGATTCAAGGGGCTTTCCCCTCAGTTGTTTTGCGGCAAGTTCTTCCCATTTATTAAGATCAGACATTTGAGACATGGTTATCCTCCGGTCTAATTGAGTTTAAAATACAAAGTATTGCCCACCGCACTAATCGGGAAAATTAGCGATTTTCGGTCGGGCACAAACTATCTTTCACACAGTTCAACTAGGACTCCTGATGTAGCCTTGGGATGTAAAAATGCGATTTTGGCCCCACCTGCACCTATACGGGGGGTTTGATCTATGAGTTGAATCCCTTTTTCTTTGAGTTCTGCAAGGGCTTCTTCTATATTTTCAACCCGGAAAGCCACATGCTGAATCCCTTCGCCTCTTTTTTCAATATATTTGGCAATAGGACCGTCCTTGGATGTGGATTCCAGAAGCTCCACTTCACTTTCACCAACCGGTAAAAAAGCCGTGGTCACTTTTTGTTCTTCAACCGTTTCTGTTCCCTCTAAATCCAATCCTAACGCATCTATCCAGAAATTTTTCTTTTCATCAATGCTCGAGACAGCGATTCCGAGGTGATCTATTTTAAGTATTTTCATCTATTATCTCCAAAATTATTTATAAAATCACAATCCTTATCTATAGATGGTTCAACCGCTGAAAGTCAACCTTAAATTCACTCCATTTCAGAGTTATTACAAGTAAATTTAAAAAAGATATCTATGCCGCCGGGTCTGTCCGCCCATGCGTTTAAGCTATCTGTACTAAGGCAAAGAGTACTGGAGTTCATTGACTCAATCTCACAGCGTTCTGCTGCGAGACTGAGTCAATGAACTCGCCGCTTGTCAAGACATTGTTGTCGAAATAAGTTATATATATATTGAATTAACATTTAATACGCTTTATTGTTTGGTTTAAAAACAACTTTAAGAAAATTTCCTGAAAGGCAGGCAGGGCAGCTGAATTCTGAAAATTAATTTGAGATACTAAAACATCTTGAAAAAAGGAGATAAATTATGGGTTTTGCACCATCTGTAATGCAGTTAAAAAGCGATGCATTTGAGCAAGACGGTTTAATTCCGTCCAAATTCACTGGTGAAGGTGCAGACGTTTCACCTTCATTATCATGGACTGATCCACCTCAGGATGCAAAGGCTTTTGCCATTATCTGTCATGATCCGGATGCTCCTCTTGTGACCGGTGACGGCACCTATGGATTTGTACACTGGGTATTATACAATATCCCGGGTAATGTCACCCGCCTGGATGAAGATACTAAACAGTATACAAACGGCAGGAACGACTCTGGTCAAACCGGATACAATGGCCCCATGCCCCCCAATGGCCATGGGCTTCACAGCTATTACTTCTGGGTGCTGGCACTCAAAGAACCGGTTGAGCTTGAAGCTGGACTAACAATGTGGCAGCTTCTGAAAAAAATCGAACCCCAGCTCATTGGAATGAATCGACTGGTCGGTCGTTATATGAGAGATTAGAAAAAGTTAAGAGATTTTCAGGGACCTGGCTTTTAAATCCGGCATTGGAGAAATCTCGTTATAGACAGGATAATTATTCATAACTTCAATCAGGATCTCAATCTGATATATTTTTTAGGACAGCTTCTAATATATTTACATCTTTTGCGAGCTTGAAAATAGCCGAAAAGTTCATTACTTCTCTGTCATTTTCATCAAAAACAGTTGAAAATCCTTGTATTATTCTATTTTCTAAAAGCTTTACTTTGGCTTTCGATGTAAGGACTCCCTTTGTTACTGGAGCAAGGAATTCAGAGTTTAATGAGATTGTACCAAAACGACTGTTTGGAGGAATAATACTTTTTATAGCCATAGCCACTGCTGTATCAGCGAGTGTTACAATAGCACCTCCATGTGCCAACCCTTTTCCCTGAGCTAATTTAAAAACAAATGGCATGGTTAAATGAGCATGACCATCCTTGGCGTTAATGATTTTTATTCCAAGGAGATCTTCAAAAGGTGCGCAACTGATCCATTTTTCAAGTTTAACTTTATGCGGTCCAGTGCATGAAGAGTCTGTTTTTTCTTTTTTGTTTTTCATGCTGAAAAAAATCCATAATTATTTTATTACCAACCTAAATTGATCGAATATAATAATACGGGGAAAATGACAAGGAATCCAAAATTTAATTCTATTTTTAATATCCTCGATAATTTTGTATCCTAAATTTTTCGGCATGGGATAATGATACTTGACTCCAGGAGAGGCTTATTTTCAACAAAATATATTAGTAACTTGAATTTGGAGGAATATTTTTGATTAAGATTGTCAGAAAATATACTTGATCATCGCTAATCAGCTGCGCGGTTTTTTGCATCGACTGTATTAGCCTTGTTAGATTGCTGTTTTGGAGTCTTCTAATAATTAGACTTGCGATTAACTTCTATTATTCTGCATACAAAATAACCCCATTCGGCAATAGCCCAGACAATTATTAAAATCGAAATTGGTTTCGAAACAATAAAATTAAATGTGGAGCCCAAAGAATATTTAATTAAGGTTATTGCATGAATTACCGCAAACGCGGTAAATAGAAAAAGTACGAGTATATGACATAGCACACCCCACCAACTGCGTTTTATTCCTAATACGCCAGAAACGGCCATCCAAAAGCCAACACCTCCAATAATAGCTGAACTATCATTTTTGGTTATCATGAACCAACTTTCTGTACCTATAAAAGCAAACCCAGCAATAATGTGAAAGATGGAATAAAAAAAGTTAAATCGATGTGTAAAACTCATACGAAATCTCCTTTTGGTTTGTTTACTATTTGCTACCTCATTGCTCCACTCTAATACTCAAAGATTGACTGTTAGTAACTTGAATTTGGAAGAATGGGCTTGATTAAGATTGTCAGAAAATATAAGTCGAACGGTTGAGATCAATAGCCACCGAGCACAGCGAGGGAACGAGGGAACAAGCGGAGGCGTCACCTGAGACCAACCGCAGATGCGCCTTAGTGCGGTCCGCCGTCAGCTCGAAACCATTGTTAGACAAATGTCACGCTTTAGGCCTGAATTTATGCATCTTTCCTCGTGACTATCCCACTATTTTTAGTGCAAATCGGGTTTCGGCCGCCAAGCCTTTGCTTGCCGCTCCGCGTATTTGATTTGTTCCCAAGACAGAACGCCCACTGACAGGTACGTCCGAAGCATAATATCTGCCAAATATTTGGCTTTTTCCGACGAATCTCCACTTCTTAGACAAAGCCAGTACCATTTGTAAGCTGCCAGATAGTCGCGACCAACACCTAGGCCAACATCATATCTACTTGCAATCCGAAATTGTGCCTCCCCATAACCCCTCTCGGCTGACTCCAGATACCAGCGGGCGGCTTGTCCATAATCTTGTGATACGCCTTGTGCAAAATCGTACATATCTGCAATCCGAAACGCGGCTTCAGCGTGCCCTCGTTCTGCAAGCGAACGCCAAAGGACAAACGCATCCCTGAAATTCCCATTCTCATAAGAAGTCAGGCCAGCATCAAAAATGACGTGCGGCTTTTCAGAGAATTTTCGATCAGGTAGCTCTTTTCCGGTCGTACAAGAAGTTGTCACTACTGCGCAAAGCACAGCGGCCACCAATAACAGCAGATGATCGGACCGATTGACCACGATTCGACTCCAACAGCAGCCTAACAGTGTTAATAAGTGGAAATTTTCCATAATATTGACTTTAATAGAGACCCTGTTTTTTCACTTATTGCTAACAATTAAAAATAATTATACGGTCCCATTTGTTTTGCAAGTTTGAATGATATCCAACCAGATAAATTTAAAAATCTTGGTTACAAATGTTTATCAATCTTTCAAGTGATTATAAAGGATTTCAAGCTACAAATCAACTTGCCTAAAAATATAATGTATCGTGGGAAAATATGCCAAAATAATTTTTATTGGAGATAAAAATGACCGGTCTTTGATTTTTTTCTTCGTTCAAATTTAATGGATATCTCTAAAATTTCGACAAGGCAAAAAATCAAAAATACTTGCATTATCCTCAACTTTCCTATTATTCAATAATCCAAATGATATCTTTGGCAAAAAATGATGTCTATCAAAGCCGGGTTTGAGCTCGTTTCAGAAATATATTTAGTTATACCAGCAACTTCAACTTAAAAAAATTAATAATAAGGCAACAACACTTTTCTCCTGTTGGATTGATGCCAGAAAATTTGAAACTCATACCAGCATTGCAATTGGGGAAAGAGTGTCTATTTTGATACCTGGAGCTTAAATATTTTGAAACTGATCTATCCTTATTTTAAAAAAAATCTTTATAAAATACTATTGGGTATTTTATGCATGATTGTTGTGGATGCCACACAGCTGGTCATTCCCCAAATTATTAAACATGCCATTGATAGTTTAAGTTCAGCTTCTTTTGACAGTAAAACCCTGATTTTTCAATGTGCCTTTATTCTTTTCCTCGGTCTTGTTATGGCAGGATTAAGGTATGGCTGGCGCAATCTTCTCATGGGAAGTGCAAGGGATGTTGAAAAAGGCATCCGGGATGATCTTTTCAGCCATGTCCTGAGCCTGGACATGGCCTATTTAGACAAGGTTAAAACAGGGGATATCATGGCCCATGCCACAAGCGACATCAATCATATCAGGATGGCATTCGGTTTTGGCCTGATCGTACTTGTGGATACCTTTCTGCTTGGCGGTGCCACCCTTGCCATTATGTTCTGGACCCATCCGAAACTAACGATCCTTGCAATGATCCCCATGCCGTTCCTGATTGTTGTCACAAGAACCCTGGGAAAAAAAATGCATGTCTTTCATAAAACAGCCCAGGAATCGTATTCTCAACTTACCGAACTTATAAGGGAGAGTTTCTTTGGCATTCGCATTATAAAAGTATTTAATTTTGAAACCATCATTGGCAATAAGGTTGAGAAAGCTTCAACAGATTATTTTAAAAAAAACCTGAAAAGAGCTTTTGTTACCGCCCTGCTAAAACCTTTACTAATATTTTTTTTAAATTTATCCACCCTGGTTGTTATATTTTACGGCGGTTTTCTGGTGATAAAACAGGTTCTCAGTCCGGGTGAGCTTGTCGCCTTTCTGCAATATCTTGGAATCCTTGCATGGCCTGTCATTGCCATCGGATGGATGACCAATCTCTTTCAAAGGGGAATGGCGTCCTTAAAACGAATTAATACGCTTTTAGACTCAATGCCTGATGTAACCTCTCCTGAAAATCCCAATATCCTTTCAAAAGTGAGGGGAAACATCATATTTAAAGATGTCAGCTTTGCCTATGATAAGAACAAAACAATTCTTTCAAATATTAATCTTAAAATCCATCAGGGAACTTCCATTGGCATCAGCGGCCCCCCGGGCTCCGGTAAGACGAGTCTGGCCCAATTGATACCGAGACTTTACAATACTTCAAAAGGCGAAATATCCCTTGATGGTCTTGATCTGAATACCTTTGATCTTAATTTTCTAAGGCAGCATATTGCCCTGATGCCCCAGGAAGCGTTTCTTTTTTCAGGCACAATCAGGGAAAACATTCTCATGGGAAGAGATGCGGACGAAGAAAAGCTTGAGCGGATTATCCGGGCTTGCAGCCTGAAAGACACCTTAAAAGAAATGCCGGATGGGCTTGATACCATCGTCGGTGAAAGGGGCATCACTCTTTCAGGAGGCCAAAAACAACGGATTGCCCTTGCACGAACATTGATACTGGAAAAACCGGTCATCATTCTGGATGACCCCATCAGCCAAATGGACACCCGTACAGCCTCCAAAGTAATTTCAAGATTAAAAAAAATGGCATTAAATGCCACTTTTATTATTATTTCCCACAGAATCTCTGCGCTGGCATCCTGTGACACAATTTTTATTTTAAAAAACGGCCGGATAGATCATTTCGGGACTCATCAGGAACTCATCGAAAAAGACCATTTCTATAAAGAGTCCTACCTGGTACAGCAGTTCGAGGAGGATTATGGCGCCTGATATCCATCCGGAGGAAAAGGAAATCAAGCTTGCAAATCTTGCGCTTGCCAAAGAATTATGGCCTTTTATCAGACCTTATTTATGGATGCTTTGCCTGTCCACAGCTCTGGTCTTTCTTGTCACATTCTTTGAACTGCTCATGCCGATTTTCATTCAAAAAGCCCTTGACGGGTTTATCGTTCCTGTGGGTCTTGAAAAAGGCATCCATCTTTTGGGCTTTAGGATTGACTCTTTTCAGGCCTTTTGCATCCTTTTTTTTATATTTACCTTCACTTCATTTGTCATTGATTTTTTCCAGGCCCTGTTCATGGAATACACCGGTCAAAAAATCATATTAAATCTGCGATGCGCTCTCTTCTCCCACATGACCTTTCTGCCGATTGCATTTTATGATAAAAACTCAAGCGGAAGGATGGTATCCCGTGTTGCGGGTGATGTTGAGAACATGAATGAGATGTTTACCAGTATCCTCATCTTTATTTTCAAGGATCTTGTGATGATGACCGGCATTCTGGTGATCCTGTTTACCCTTCACATTAAGCTCGCATTTTATTTATCTGTTCTGGTTCCGGTGATCATGATCAGTATTGGCCTGTTTTCAAAAATTTTGCGAAATGTCTTTAGAACCATCCGGCAAAAAATTGCTGAAATCAACCACAGTTTTTCAGAAGCCATCACAGGAATAAAAATTATTCAGACAACATCCAGCCAGAACAGATTTATGCAACGCTTTGAAAGTCTTAATTTTGAACATTTCACCGCTGCCCTGTTCCAGATAAAAATATTTTCCATATTTATGCCCTTTATCGGTTTCTTAGGGGTGTTGAGTGTTGCCATTATCATATGGGGCGGCAGCTTTGAAGTCATTGAAAAAGCCCTGACCTTAGGGGAACTTGTGGCCTTTCTAACCTATATGAAGCTCTTTTTCAGGCCCTTAAGGGAGCTGTCTGAAAAGTTTAATCTGCTCCAGAGTGCCCTGGCTTCGGCAGAACGGATTATCAGTGTACTTAACAATGATAAGGCAAAACAACGCATCAGCAAAAAACGAAAACGGATGAATAAAATTTCCAATGTCACATTCGATCAGGTGAATTTTTCATATGATAAAAATATAATGGTATTAAAAAACATCTCTTTTCATCTTAAGGAAGGGAACTCCATTGGCATTGTCGGCCAGACAGGATCAGGTAAAAGTTCCATTATCAATCTGATCACAGGATTCTATCACCCGGATGATGGAAACATTTTAATCAACCATATCAATCAAACTTCCATGAACGTCAAAGATATCAGGAGCAAGACTGCCCTTGTCATGCAGGACCCGATTCTCTTTTCCGGCAGTATCAGGGAAAATATCAAACCATCCGGACGGGATTTAGATGCTTCAGGGCTTGAAAAAGCATTACATAATGCAAACTGTGACTTTTTATTTGAAAAATTTTCAGGCCTTGACACAATGATAGAAGAAGGCGGCCGCCCATTGTCCAGTGGCGAAAAGCAGCTTGTATGCATTGCACGGGCATTTGCCTTTAACCCGGACCTGATCATTTTTGATGAAGCAACTTCCTACATGGATTCCCAGTCAGAACAAAAGGTTCATGATGCCATGAAAAAACTGATGAAAGGAAGACTTTCCATCATCATCGCTCACCGGCTGTCTACTGTCAAAGATTGTGACACCATCATTCTTTTAAGAGATGGAACCATCAGGGAGAAAGGATCTCACCATGAACTTGTCGAGTTAAAGGGTGAGTATTATCATTTTCTGAAAAAAGAAAAAATCTGATATTTATATGTACTCAACAACACTTTCCATGGGATGACGTCTTCTTTCAGGCTGCTCTTTGGTACGATACCCCAATGCCACAACCACTGCCACTTCATATTGATTCGTATCGATATTGAGCGCCTTTTCAACCAGTTCTTTTTCAAATCCTTCAATGGGGCAGGAATCAATCCCTTCTGATGCTGCTGTTGTCATGATGTTTGCAAGCCCTATATAACATTGCTTGGAACACCAGGCATAGGCACTCATTCTGGGAAAAACTTGAGTTTCCATATGATTTTTGTATTTCTCAATATAGACTTTTACTGCATCCTCCGGCAGTCCCCTCCTCTCAGAATTGAGTCTAATATACTCCTTTGACGGATCGGCAAGACTAGGGTTTGACAGGATGACAATAACATGGCTGGCATCCGTAATTTGAGGCTGATTCCAGCAGGCAGGCCGAAGTGTCTTTTTTACGACATCCGAGCTGATTACCAGAAACTTCCATGCCTCAAGTCCAAAAGAGGTGGGTGAAAGGTGAGCGGCTGTCACAATCATATCCATATGCTCTTTTGAAATCTTTTTATCCGGATCAAACAGTTTACACGCATGACGAAAATTTAATGCTTTGATAACTGGATTCATCATTGTTTCCTTTCTCAGAGGTTACAGTTTTATGACATTCCCAGGTTGATGAGGGCTGGCTACATGCAGGGCAATATTTGAGGCATTCAGACTTTTGGATACTTCGAGGAGTGCTTTTTGAGGACAATTATTCTCTTCACTTAAATGAGCAAGAATGACGTGTTTCAGACAATCCGTCTTAAGTTCCGATACCAGCGTTCTGGCATCCATATTGGACAAATGGCCGGTCCTGCCCTTGATCCTCTGCTTGAGATGCCATGGATAGGAGCCGTTAATCAACATTTCAGGATCATGGTTTGATTCAAGATATAAAATATTACTATTTTTCAAATGGTCCTTTACAAGACTTGTGACAATGCCAAGATCGGTCGCTATGCCGATTTTATGGTGCTTGTATTCAAGCGTCAAGCCGGCAGGGTCTGTTGCATCGTGGGAAATGGAAAACGGGCTGACCAGAATTTGATCTATTTTAAAGGGGGCGCCGCATTCAAAAAAATGCAAGTGTTCAATTTTCCCAAGACCGCGGCAGGCCTGCCAAGTCTTTTGTGTGATATATACAGGGAGTTTAAATCGACGACTCAATATCCCTGCACCTTTTACATGATCGGAATGCTCGTGGGTGACGATGATGGCGGTAAGGCTTTCAGGATTGATATTCACATGGCTTAACCGTCGTTCAATTTCAACGCCTGAAAGCCCGGCATCAATTAAAATGGAACTGTTATTGCAAGAGACAAAAAGACTGTTCCCCTTGCTGCCACTGGCAAGGGGGCAGACACAAAAAGATTTATTTTTCTTCATCTTTTTTTGCAGCTTTATAACTCAGCTTTATTTTTCCATCCCGGGTAACATCCAAAACTTTTACAGAGATGACATCTCCCTCTTTAACCACATCAGTTACTTTTTTGACCCTGTAATCTGCCAGTTCTGAAATATGTACGAGCCCATCAGTACCTGTTTTAATATTTACAAAGGCACCAAAATCCATGATCTTAACAACGGTTCCTTCATAGATCTCACCAATCTCAGGATCAAGGGCGATATCAGATACCATTTTTAAAGCAAGTGCCGCATCTTCTTCGTTTTCAGCCGCAATTTTGACGATACCATCATCATTCACCTCAATGACAGTATTGGTTTCTGCCTGAAGCGCCCGGATCACTTTTCCGCCAGGTCCGATGATATCCCTGATCTTGTCTTTGTTGATCTGAACGCTCACGATTTTAGGAGCATGGGGAGACACTTCATCCCTTGATTTATCAAGGATTTCCAACATCTTGTCCAGGATATGAAGTCTTCCGCCCAGGGCTTGATTCAATGCTGTCTCCATAATATCTTTGGACAGCTCTTTGATCTTGATGTCCATCTGAAGGGCTGTAATGCCTTCCCTGGTTCCAGCTACCTTGAAATCCATATCACCGAAATGATCTTCATCTCCAAGGATATCGGAAAGAACAACGGTTTTTTCTCCGTCTTTTACAAGACCCATGGCAATACCGGATACAGGAGCCTTAATAGGCACCCCGCCGTCCATGAGAGCCAGAGTACCGGAGCATACAGTTCCCATGGAAGAGCTGCCATTGGATTCCATGACCTCTCCCACCAGGCGGATGGTATATTCAAAATCCTCGGGAGAAGGAAGAACCCTTTCCAGGGCACGGTGGGCCAGGTTACCATGGCCGATATCCCTGCGGCTTGGGCCGCCTGCCCGACGGACTTCGCCCACGGAAAAGGGAGGGAAATTATAATGGAGCATAAAAGCACGGGTTGTGTCCCCATTATTCAGGGTTTCAATACGCTGCTCATCCCTGCCGGAACCAAGGGTAAGAACACCCAGGACCTGGGTTTCCCCCCTAGTGAAAAGGGCAGAGCCATGGAGTCTTGGCAGGCATGCTGCTTCACATTCAATCTGGCGGATTTCATCAAATGCTCTGCCGTCAATGCGCTTGTCTTCCTTGAGGACAATATCCCTGCTCACGGATTTGATGGCCTGGTAGACCTCTTCTTTAATCTCTTTAATCTGTTCCGGATATTCTTCGGAAAACTGGCCCACCACCTCTTCTTTTAAAAGGCTAAGAGCATTCTGCCGTTCGATCTTTGTTTTGATCTGGACTTTTTCATGGATTTTATCCGTGGCAAAGGCCAATACTTTTTCTGCCAGGGCCTCATCTTTTGCCGGGGGTGTAAAAGGTCTCTTTTCCTTTCCAACGGCTGCTTTCAGTTCCACCTGGAGATCAATGAGGGGCTGCATGGCTTCATGGCCGAAAAAGATGGCATCCAGCATATCTTTTTCAGATACAATATCAGCCCCGCCTTCCACCATAACCACACCGGTTTTGGAACCAGCCACTGTCAGGTCGATATCGCTTTCCTCCATCTGCTCAGGGGTGGGGTTGGCAATGAACTCGCCATTGACCCTGCCCACTTTAATACCGGCAATGGGTCCTGCAAAGGGGATATCAGATATTTCAAGTGCTGTGGAGGCACCCACCAGGGCAAGAACGCCGGGATCGCACAATTTGTCTGTTGACTGAACAGTAGCAATCACCTGGGTTTCAAAATTATAACCCGTCTCAAACAAAGGCCTGATAGGCCGGTCAATGAGACGAGCATTCAAGGTTTCACTTTCCGAAGGCCTGCCGATTTCACGCCTGAAATAATTGCCCGGAATTCTGCCGGCTGAATAGATTCGCTCCTGGTATTCAACAGTAAGGGGTAGAAAGCTTACTTCCCTGGGCTCTTTTGCGGCCACAGCAGTGACAAGCACAACCGTTTCTCCATACTGAACCACAACTGATCCAGATGCCTGTTTGGCAATCTTACCGGTACTGATGGAAAATTCTTTTCCTCCGATGACTGCTTTTGTAGTTTTTTCCATGATTTCTCCTAATAATAAAAAAGACGGAGACTTTGAGATACCTTAAAAATAATAAACCCGCATGTTTGCCATCAAACATCTGCTTGATGGCAAACATGCGAACTTATTTAAAAGCATCCCAAGCGACTGCCGCCCGGTTAAAAATAATAAACCGGTTTTTGACCCACAATGTGTCAAAAACCGACTGTTTGTCATTCTATCTTCTAAGTCCGAGTCTTTCAATTAAAGAACGGTATCTGTTCACATCTTTTTTCTTAACATAATCCAGAAGACTTCTGCGTCTTCCAACAAGAATCAACAGACCCCGTCTTGAATGATGGTCTTTTTTGTGAACTTTAAGATGCTCTGTAAGATAGCTGATACGGTGGGTTAAAATGGCAACCTGCACCTCTGGTGAGCCTGTATCAGATTCGTGGAGCTTGAATTGTTCAATCATCTCCTCTTTGTTTTCTGCTAATAAAACCACTTTAGAACTCCTTTGTCTGGAATAAATAAAACATGGTATCCGTCAATAATCTGAACTTATATGATTTCTCATCCGATATTCCATTCAGAAAAAGAAATTCAAAACAGATCATCCATACCATTACAAATATATATAACCTGGCATAAATACCAGTTAACTCAAAAAAACACAAGAATAATTATACTCTTGCCTGTTTTCATTTAATTGAATGATTGCCAAAAGATTATTATCATTATCAATCACCCTGATGGATTGATTCGGTTTTACCAAAGAGGGGCCAATCTCTTTTTTTAAAAGTTTTTGACCGAATTTAATCTTTTGGGCAATGGGCTTATCCGCCACAATCCTGGGCATAAACGCAAGGCAATCCGATAACGGAACAATTCTTTGTTCAACTATCGTTCTATCAAGTCTTTCAAGGCTATCCAATTGGATGGCATCTTCCAGTTTAAATGCACTGGACTGTGTTCTGCAAAGCTTTAAGAGATGAGCGCCGCACCCAAGCCTTCTTCCTATATCAAAAGCAATGCTTCTGATATAGGTTCCTGAAGAGCAAAAGACTTCCATATCAATATTTGGCAAGTCAATATGTTTTATGCTGATGTCAAAAATTTCAATCTGCCTTGGTGGTTTTTCTATTTTCTTTCCCTGGCGTGCCAGCTTATACAATGGCTGCCCTTTATGTTTCAAGGCGGAAAAGGCAGGGGGCACTTGATCCTGAATACCGATAAAAGAATTTACAGTCTGTTCAACATCCTCGTTGTTGAGGGAATCCATAATATTTTTTGAAGCTGTAAAAACCGTCTTACCTGTCAGATCATACGTATCTGTTTCAACCCCCAGACATACACGGGCAATGTATCTTTTATGGCCGTCAAGAAAAAATCTGGATATCCGGGTTCCCTTATTAACCGCACAAAGCAGTAATCCTGTGGCAAAAGGGTCCAGGGTTCCGGTATGACCTAATTTTTTTGCCGTCAAGACCTTTTTTACACGAGCCACTACCCGGGCTGAAGAAATGCCTTCAGGCTTATGAATCGCTATAATACCACTTTTCATTTAATCTTGTTATGACTGCTGTTCGTCTGATGTATCGGTTGAAGATGTACCGGTTAAAGCGGATTTAATAAGTTCATCCATTTTGGCAGCTTTGTCAAAAGAATCATCATAAACAAATCTTAAATCCGGCATGTATTTTAACCCTAATTTAGGGGCAATTCTTTTCTTGATAAACCCCTTGGAATTTTTAAATCCGTCCAAGGCCTCTGAAATTCGCTTTTTATCTCCAAAAACAGTAATATATACATAGGCAACCCGAAGATCAGGGGTCATTTTCACCCCACTGATCGTGGCCATCTCAATCCTCGGGTCCTGCATTTTTTTGCTTAAAAGTTCAGTAATGGCATGTTGAATCTTACCGCTGATTCTTTCGGCTCGTAAATAGGGTTTCATTTTTAATTAATCAGCCTTGTACTTTCTTTCTTCAACTTCATAACACTCGATCACATCATCTACCTTGATGTCATTGTATTTTTCAAGACCGATACCGCATTCATACCCCTGGTCCACTTCTTTAACATCATCTTTAAACCGTCTGAGTGACGATAATTGGGTATCACACTTGATAACGCCGTCCCTTAAGAGCCTTACTTTTTTACCGCGGATAACTTTGCCTTCGGCAATATGGCACCCGGCAATAGTTCCCATTTTCGGAATAACAAATATGTCACGAACATCTGCCCGACCAATAATGATCTCATGGAATGTGGACGGCATCATACCATCCAGTGCAGACTTAATATCATTTATGACATTATAAATGATGTCATAAAATCGCATGTCTACATGTTCATCCTTGGCAAGTGCTCGAATCTGAGGTGTCGGCCTGACATTAAACCCGATGACAATGGCATCTGATACAGATGCAAGCGCTATATCCGATTCATTAATGGTACCGGTACCCGAGTGAACAATTTTAATATCCACTTCTTCCTTGGCCAAATCTTTTAATGAATCATTCAAGGCTTCAATGGAGCCGTGAACATCTGCTTTAACAATAAGTTTAAGTTCCTTGATTTCAGCAGCCCCAAGATTCTCAAACATCTTTTCAAGATTGGCCCGGCTTTTTCTGGCAAGCTCCTTTGCCCTTTGTTTATGCATCCTGTGACCGGCAATCTGTTTTGCATCCTTATCAGAAGCAACCGAAATGAACTCATCTCCGGCATTGGGTATACCATGCAAGCCAACGATCTCAGCAGGCGTACTCGGGCCTGCCACCTTAATCCTGTTTCCGGCATCATCAATCATTGCCCTGATTCGACCGGAATGGAGCCCGCAGACAATGGGATCACCATCCCTCAAGGTTCCCTGCTTTACAAGGACCGTTGCAACCGCGCCACGCCCGGTGTCAAGCCGTGATTCAACCACATAACCGTTTGCTTTTCTTTCAGGATTCGCCTTTAATTCCAGTACCTCAGACTGTAGCAGAACCATTTCAAGGAGTGCATCTATACCTTCTCCGGTCTTTGCAGAGACTTTAACAAATATGACATCCCCACCCCATTCTTCTGCAAGCAAATCAAGTTCCGAAAGCTCTCTCATAATTCTGTCAGGATCAGCCCCGGCTTTATCCATTTTATTGACGGCAACCAAAACCGGCACACCTGCGGCCTTTGAATGATTGATAGCCTCTATGGTCTGGGGCATCACCCCATCATCTGCAGCAACAACAAGGATAACAATATCCGTAACCTGCGCTCCCCTGGATCGCATTGCCGTAAATGCAGCATGGCCCGGGGTATCAAGAAATGTAATTCGCCCGCCATTGAGTGTTTCAACATTATAGGCACCAATGTGCTGGGTAATACCACCAGCTTCACCACTGGTAATCTTGGATTGTCTGATAACATCCAGAAGCGAGGTTTTTCCATGATCAACATGTCCCATAATGGTAACCACCGGTGCTCTTCCAATCAATTTATCTTCATCATCATCCCCATTTTCAATATTGAGGAGGGCCTCTTCCTCAAAAGATGCTTTTTCCACCTCAAAGTCGAATTCAGTCGCAACCAGCACAGCCGTATCGAAATCAATGGTCTGATTTACCGTTGCCATAACACCCATACCCATCAATTTGGCAATCATCTCATTGGCTTTGATACCCATCCGTTTTGCAAGTTCGGAAAGTTCAATAGCCTCATCAATTTTAATGCGCCTTTTAATGGCTTTTGGTGTTGTAATCTGGGTTTTTTGAAAATTTCCCTTTTTCCCTTTTATATCCTTTCTACCGCGTTTTTTTCTGCCGCGGCCACCCTTGTATAGTGCATCCCCTTCAATCACAGACTTTCTCTTGCGCTGTTTTCTTTTCCCAACAGGCTTATCATCACCAAACCCATCTTTTCTTTTTTCTTTTTTACGTTTCCCTGTATCTATTTCACCGGGCACGGGAACATCAATTGCCGGAGCACCCCTTTTAGGCTTTACAGGAGAAGGAGAGGGGACACGTTCTTTCTTTTTAAACGGTTTTTTCTTTGGAGTCTCCTTGGTCCCATTTTTCACACCCACCCGTTTCCTATTTCCACCAGGCTTGGATTTTTTAAAATTTTTAAGTGCAGAAGGATCTGCAATTTTAACAATCTTCGCTGGTGTTGATTTTTTCTTTTTCTTTTTGGCTTTTTTCTCTTTCTTTTCAGCAACGACCGGCTCAATTCCCTGTACAGTATCTTCTTTTTCTATAAGTATTTTAGTTTGTGTCTTTACACGCTTTTTGTCTTTTCCAACAATAGGTTCTTCTTTTTCCACAGAAGGAATTGCAGTCTTATCAACTTCAGGTTCGGGTTTTATCTTTCCCGGTTTAATCGTTTTGGGTTTCTCACCTTCCGCTGGTTTAACGATCTTGGCAGATCTACTCTTTTTAACCTTTGGCTTTGGTTTGTTTTTTTGAAGAGCGGACTCTATTTTTTTAATTTTCTTCTCTTCAAATTTTTCTTTAACAGCACCTGGCTCATCATCTGATGGTATAGTTTTTGCCTTTTTTCGTACAGGTGCTTCCTTTTTAAGAGCAACAGTCTGTTCTGATTTTTCTTCCACCTTTTCTGCTGTTTCATCTTCAACTTCCGGTGCAATAATCTCTTCAACCTTCCGCCTTCGTCTACGGATGACAGATGGTTTTATCTTGACATCGGTCTTTCTTTTTTCTTTTCCCAAAAGGCTTCTTTTAATTGCGCTAACAGCACTATTTTCCAGAGAACTCATATGGCTTTTAACATCAATCTTCAATTCTTTCATTTTATTAAGAAGCGCTCTGTTCGTCATGTTCAGATCTTTAGCCAACTCATATACTCTGACCTTCGCCATTTGTTGCCCCCAAGTAATACTCTCTTTTTTATATTCTTCTTCCGCCTGCTATCCGTTTTTTATATAACCTAACCGTTAACTGTCTTCACCTTCTTGAATCTCTTCATCGTCTTCCGGCTCTTGGTCACGACTCTCTTGTCTTAATTCTTCTTCCAGAATAACTTTTGCTTCTTCAATCAGTTTCCCAGCTTTTGATTCACTAAAATTAGATATGGATACAATATCTTCAATAAGTGCTTCAGATATATCCACGAGAGAAGAATATCCTCCCTTGAAAAGCATCTCTGCCTTAGACAGTCCTATCCCTGTAAGTTTCATCAGGCTGTCATATCCTTCTTTTACCTCCCGGCTGTATTCCTCTTCACTTGTGACCTCTAAGTGCCAGCCGGTAATCTCACAGGCAAGAGAAACATTTTGGCCCCCCTTGCCAATGGCAATGGAGAGGTATTCATCGTTCACAATGACTTCCATGGATTGATTATCTTCGTCAATAATCACCCTGGCAATCTCGGCAGGCGACAACGCGTTACAGACAAATCTGGCTATATCCGGATTCCATTGCACAATATCAATTTTTTCACCACGAAGTTCCTGCACAATACTCTGAACCCGATTTCCTTTCATCCCCACACAGGCTCCCACCGGATCGACATCTGAATCCATCGAGGATACGGCAATCTTGGCCCTGATACCGGGAGCCCTTGCAGCACTGCGCAGGGTTACAATCCCTTCAGATACCTCGGGAACTTCCGTTTTAAATAATTCGACTAGAAATTGTGGATGTGTTCTGGATAAAATAATCTGTTCACCTTTTGATTCTTCTAATACATCCAGAATATAAGCCCTGATTCTATCGCCACGCTTGTAACTTTCTTTTGGCATCTGGTCCCTGGGCCTTAAAACAGCCTCTGCCTGTCCCAGATTAACAATAATGCTGCCCCTGTCAAACCGTTGAACAATACCATTAATAATTTTACCTTTTTTATGAATAAAATTCTCATAGACAGCGTTTCTTTCCGCTTCCCTCATCTTCTGAATAATAACTTGCTTGGCTGACTGGGCAGCAATTCGACCAAATTCTTCCGTATCGATCCGAATACCCAAACTGTCTCCGATCTCGCACTCAGCATCATATTCATATCCTTCTTCAAGGGTCAGCTCACTGTCAGGATACTCAACTTCTTCTACTACCTCTTTAAAATGGAAAACCTCAACCTCACCACTCTTCTCAGTATAGTGAACCTCAATATCAGCCCTGGGCCCGATTTTCTTTCTGGCCGCTGAAATAATGGCCTCTTTCAGAGTATTAATAAGAATTTCCGGTTCAATACCCTTTTCGCGGCTTACCTGATCAATAACCCTTTTAATATCTGTGATAAACATGACTTACGCGTTCTCCATATTACTGACCTGCAAGTATTGCCTTGGTGATTACATGGTCTGATATCTCAACCCTTCTCCCATCAACAGCAATCACAACAGAATCATCATTAATTATCTCAAGAATCCCAGTAAATTTTTTTTGGCTCTCAATCAACTCTCTTGTCTCTATTTTTACTCTCTCACCCTTGAAACGATGAAAATCCTCTTTCTTATTCAAAGGCCGGTTTGGCCCGGGAGAAGAAACCTCAAGCCTGTAGCTGCCGATATTCTCTATATGAATATCAATTAAATCTCCGAGCTGGCGACTCACATAAACACAATCAGCCACTGTTATACCGCCAGGCTTATCCAAAAAAAGGCGGACAATATTTTCCCGATGACTGTTGGCATACTCTAAATGAACAAGCTCAAAATTTTCAGCCTGACACAATGGCTGCGCAACTTCTTTAATTTTTTCAATTAACATGCTGTTGTCTTTCTTCAACATAACACCCATATAATACAGCCTTAAACACTTACTTTTTTATATCCTCAAATACAAAAACGGGCAGATGCCCGTTCCTAGTATAACATTAACAGAATCTTTACCAAGTAAAATCAATGGTTCAGATCATATCTTAACTCCAATAAATGGAACACTCTGCCATCCATCCTTTTAAAGATGGAGCGGGCAACGAGACTCGAACTCGCGACATCAAGCTTGGGAAGCTTGCACTCTACCAGCTGAGTTATGCCCGCATTAGCGGTGCAATATACCAACCCCTATCGGGTTTGTCAATAACACTTTTAACCGGGCAATTGGGTAGTAAAAATGATTACTGCTATCTTCTTTCCAGGTTATTCCGGCAGATCTGCATTAAACTGATCAAGAATGATTTTTGAAATATTTACATGGAGTTTTTTAATATTTTTTTCTTTCAAGGTTTTGCTTGTCGATCTGTAAACAACCCGAAAAGACAATGACTTTTTATCTTCAGACAACGGTTGACCTTCAAACACATCAAAAAGAAAAACGTTTTCAATTAATACTTCTTTTTTAGAAATCAGTTCAATCTGTTTCAAGATTGCCCCAACCGTCACGGTTCTGTCCACGATAATGGTGATATCCCTTGAAATGGAAGGAAATTTTGGCAACGACTCAGCTGTAACTACTTTGGGGAGCAGGTCCTGTATGGCATTAAAACTGAAATCAAAAATAAACGCATCCTGCTTTAACCCATAATTTTTCAAAACCTTTTCTTCGATTTTCCCCAGAGTACCCATAAGGGTATCACCGGATTTGACATAGGCTGCATATCCGTCTTTGTAATAAAGGCAGGATTCATCTTCAATTTTTCCAAAGACTATATTCTCAATCATGAGTGCTTCGAAAAAGCCCTCAACCGCACCTTTCAAATCAAAAAAATCAACTTTAGTCTTTTTTGAACACCAGGATGAATCGGATCGGTTGCCTGTGATCAGGCCCGCAATCATTTCCTTCTCTTCAGGCAAAGATCCCTTTTGTGTGGCAAAGAAAATTTTACCGATTTCAAAAAACTTCAGCGTGTCTGACTGCTGGGAAATATTTCTTTTCATTGTCTCAAGAAGCCCTGGAATCAGAGAGCTCCTTAAAACCGACATCTGATCTGAAATCGGATTTAAAATAGTTTCAACATATCGCCTTTTATCATTATCCAACAGGTTTAACCTGTCACATGAATTTTCATTAATAAAATTATAGTTGATAACCTCGGAAAAAGAAAATCCGGTCATTATTTGCCTGATCTTTTCCCTGAAAGAAATCTTTTCGTCTAAAAGCTTGCCTTTGGCTGGAACCAGAGGATAACTTGTCTGGATATTGTTATACCCCCAAAGCCTGGCCACTTCTTCGGAAAGATCCTCCGGTCTTATCACATCTACTCTAAAAAAAGGTACGCCGACTTTAAGCAGAATATCATCTGTCTTCTCAACTTTAAATTCTACTGAGGTAAGAATCTCACCAATTGCATCCGTACTTAAATTTGTTCCCAACCGAGTATTCAAAGCATTGGTATTCAAGTCAAGCTCAAGCGGAACAGGCTTGTTCGGATGTTCATCAATAATATCTTTGGCAATGGTTGCATCACAAATTTGAGCCATCAGGGAAACCGCCCTGTTTAATGCCTTGACGGTTCCATCAGGATCAACACCCCGTTCAAACCTGTGTGACGCATCTGAAGCAATACCGGTTTTCTTTGCAGTTTTCCTGATCGAAATCGGGTTAAAATATGCGCTTTCGACAAGCACTCTGGTTGTGGAATTTGAAATCTCAGAATTTTCACCCCCCATTACCCCGGCCAGCGCCACCGGTCTTTTCCCATCACAAATCATGAGCATATCAGATTCAAGCTTATGATCTTTGCTGTCAAGAGTAGTAAAGTTTGTATCACTGCCTGCTCTTCTGATAATAATTTTACCCTTTGCAACCTCATCAAAGTCAAAGGCATGAAGGGGCTGACCCATTTCCATCATGACAAAGTTTGTAATATCAACCACATTATTAATGGGAGTAAGCCCTATGGATTCAAGTCTTTCCTGCAGCCAGAATGGAGAGGGTTCAATCGTAACATCAAATAAAAGTCCGGCAGAGTATCTTGGGCAAAGATCAGGATCAATGATCTGAACTTTTGCATAATCATGGATGGATTCATACCCAATTTTACTTTCCGGCAGCATAAAATCAGGGAATCTTACCGTTTGCTTTGGTTCCGTAAACGCCCCTACCTCACGGGCCACACCGATTATACTCAAACAATCGGGTCTGTTGGGGGTCAAATCAATTTCAAATACCGTATCAGAAACGTTCAACGCTTCGTCAAGGGGGGTTCCAGCAACAAAATCACCCTCCAGATCCATAATACCTGCGCTATCCGTATTGAGTTTTAATTCAGATGCACTGCATAACATACCGGCTGACACTTCTCCCCGAAGCTTACCTTTTTTTATTTTAAAATCTCCGGGAAGAACAGTACCTGGCAATGCACACGGCACAACCATACCTTCCCGTACATTGGGCGCACCGCAGACGATCTGAATCAGCTCGTCCCCGCCCGCGTCAACCATGCAGACAGAAAGTTTGTCTGCATTGGGATGCTTTTTGACTTCATTGACTTTGGCAACAACAATATTGTTGAGATAATCATACCTTTCTTCTACCGCATCAACTTCAAGACCTGCCATTGTCAATTTTTTAGCCATCACGGAAGGCTCAAGATCAACGTGAATATACTCTTTTAACCAGCTCAAACTGACTTTCATATTAAAACTGCCCTAGAAAACGCATATCATTTTCATAAAATTTTCTGATATCATCGATACCATATTTGAGCATGGCCATCCGCTCGATACCAATGCCAAAAGCAAATCCAGTATACTTGTCTGTATCATACCCGACATTTTCAAAAACAGCAGGATGTACCATCCCGGAACCCAATACTTCGAGCCACCCGGTTTTTGAACAAATTCGACAGCCTTTTCCTTTACACATGACACAACGGATATCAACTTCAGCGCTGGGTTCGGTAAACGGGAAGAAGCTGGGCCTGAATCTTAAAGAGGTGTCTTTGTCAAAAAATTGATGGACAAAGGTGGTCAGAATCCCTTTTAAATCACCAAAAGAAATGTTTTCATCCACCATAAGACCTTCAATCTGATAAAACATGGGAGTATGAGTGATGTCTGAATCACATCTGAAAACCTTTCCTGGTGAAATAATTCGAACCGGTGGTTTGGTCTTTTCCATCACACGGGGCTGTGACGGAGAAGTGTGAGTTCTTAAGACAATATTTTCCGACACATAAAAGGTGTCCTGCATATCCCTTGCAGGATGATATTTGGGGATATTCAAGGCCTCAAAATTATAATAATCCGTTTCAACTTCCGGACTTTCGGCAATATCAAATCCAAGCCTTAAAAAGATATCACTAATCTCTTTGGCCACCTGGGTTATCGGATGAAGAGAACCTCGCAGGATCGGTCGCCCCGGAAGGGTTACATCAATACCAAAAAACTTTTTATCATCAAACGTATCCAGTTTTAAAAAGGCGGCCTTAACTTCTTTCTCAAGCTTTCCTTTAAGAATATTAGCATTCTTACCGGCACTGGGCCGCTCATCCTCGGGAAGAGAAGAAATGTTTCTTAAAAATTTTGTGAGTACACCCTTTCTGCCGAGATATTTAATGGAAAGCTGTTCAAGCTGCTCTGAATCGGTGGCTTGCCCTATACTTTCAAAGGCTTCTTTTTCAATATCAATAATACTGTTTTGCAAAATACCCTCACAAGTCGTTTAATCTAGTTAAACTTTTGCACTGGCAAGTGAAGCCAACTGGGAAAAGGCGGCCGGATCAGAAATTGCAAGATCAGCCAGCACCTTGCGATCCAATTGACTGCCTACTAATTTAAGACCATTCATTAGCTTGCTGTATGACAGGCCATTCATTCTTGCTGCCGCATTGATTCTGACAATCCAAAGCCGCCTAAAATCTCTTTTACGCACTCTTCTGTCCCGATAAGCATACATCAAGGCCTTATCAACGGCATCTGCAGCTGTGCGGTATAATTTACTTCTTCCGCCTCTAAATCCTCTTGCAAGCTTAAGCACCTTGTTTCTACGCCTTCTTGCTTTAAATCCTCTTTTGACTCTCATTTTGTCAAACTCCTCAATTCTTAAATTTTGATCAGGCCACTATCTATCCATTGGGTAACAACCGCCTGACCTCTTTCATATTAGCCTGATCAATCATCTGATCTAGTCTATAAGATCTTTTTCTCTTTGTTGTTTTTTTGGTTAATATATGGCTGGAATGGGATTTTCTGAATTTATATTTCCCTGATCCTGTTTTTTTAAACCGCTTGGCAGCCGCTCTACAAGTTTTAATCTTAGGCATTTTATTTTCTCCTGTATTACAATTTCTAAAAAAAGATGGCAGTATACAGTTAAAAAAGCACAATATACCACCATATATTTACTATATGTTCTAAAAAGCAGTCTTGCCGTTTTATAAAGTAATTTAGATTATTTAGGTCCCAAAAGCATGGTGATGACGCGGCCTTCAAACTTGGGAGACTGCTCGACCTGCGCAATCTCTTCAGTCATGGCAACAATTTTCTCCAAAACCGCGTTGGCCTGCTCTTTGAGCTTGAATTCCCTTCCTCTGAAAACCAGCGTAACCTTAACCTTATCTCTTTTACCGATAAACTTTTCAATATGCCTGACCTTTGTTTCAAGATCATGGTCACCTGTTTTCGGCCGTACCTTTATTTCCTTAATCTGAAACCCTTTCTGTCTTCTTTTGGCCCCCTGCTTTTGTTTGGTCAGCTCATACTTATATTTTCCAAAATCCATTATCTTGCAGACAGGCGGGTTTGCATCCGGTGAAACCTCAACTAAATCAAGATCTTCACCACCGGCAATACTTAAAGCCTCTTCAATAGGCATAATTCCTATCTGCTCACCATCAGAGCCGACAACCCTAACCTGGCTGGCCCTGATCCCCTTATTCACACTTGTCAGGTCCTGTCTTCCTCGCTTAGCTATTTTCGCACCTCCTGCACCACACAATTCTAATATTTATTTTTGATAGAACAAGTATAACCCAGCGATTATAATGGCTTGCCTAAAAAAATGCAAGTATTATTTATTGTGAATCTGTTCTCTTTTCTGATCACGCGTGTATGTTTCCAAATAGCTGTTTTTCCAATATAAGTTGTCCTCTTTATTAAAAAAATTATAAAAAAGATCAAGACTTTTTTGACGCAACACTCCAGGGACGATAGCAATTCCACATTTTTGATACAAAGAAGGTAATTTTTTTAAATCACATGTTGTCCCTCCCCCCATGGGGTCTTCATAGGCATATACTATTTTTTTTATGCCCGACAGGATGATGGCGCCAAAACACATCAGGCAGGGCTCCATGGTAGAAAAAAGAATTGATTTTTCAGGTTCAAATTGAGTGTCAATGGTTTCAAGATATTTTAAAGCCCTCATTTCAGCATGATCGATTTCACTAAAAATCGGTTTGTCTTGAGTTGTTCCTTTCCTTGCACCGCTTGCAATTACTTTCCCCGTTTGCACAATCACACATCCCACGGGGAACTCACCCTTGTCAAATGCTTTTTGGGCTTGTTCCAACGCCAGTTCCATATAATATTCATACGCCAATTTAAATCATCTCTCCTAAATGAAAGAACCCTTTACAAAGCCTGTTCCATATGCGTAATTACAAATCTATATTGCATTTACCTTGCTTTTTGTATAACTATTGTATTTTATTTAGATTTCAAAAATTATTCAATACTAAATTTATGGAAGCAAAAAAAAAATACACGGAAGAAAAACCTTTGGATAAAAACCTTTGTATCCGGAAAAAATTTCAAATCAGAGAAAAAAGCTTTCTTTCCGAATATGGCACATTAAGTGCCAATGCCAAAAGACGGAATAAAGAAAAAAACACCTACAATATCAGAACGCCTTTTCAAATTGACAGGGACAGAATCGTATATTCAAATTCCTTTAGACGATTGAAATACAAAACACAGGTTTTCCTCTCCCCTCTGGGAGACCATTATCGGACCCGGCTCACCCATACACTTGAAGTGGCACAAATTTCGAGAACTATCGCGAGAGCCATGCGTCTTAATGAAGATCTTGCCGAAGCCATTGCACTGGCTCATGATCTGGGTCACACACCCTTTGGCCATGGAGGCGAAACCGCTCTGATCGAGATTCATTCACCCCATTTTTCTCATGCTTATCAAAGTTTAAGAGTAGTGGATTCCCTTGAAAACTCAGGTAAAGGCCTTAACCTGACCTGGGAAGTCAGGGACGGCATCCTTAAGCACTCCAAAGGGTTTGGCAATATCATTCCGGCAACCCCCGGAGAAACCGCAATTACACTCGAAGGAAGAATTGTCAGAGTAGCGGATATCATTGCCTATTTAAACCATGACCTTGATGATGCATTACGAGGCAAGGTCATCTCTTCCACAGATGTTCCCGATATCTGTATTAAAAAACTGGGGAAAACACACTCCCAGAGAGCCAGCATTATGATTGAACAATTGGTGTATAACAGTGGCCCCAAAAATGGCAAATTCATCCTTGATATGGGTAAAGATACTTTTCATGCCATGATTATATTAAGAAAATTCCTATATGATAAGGTTTATCGTTCACCAGGAGTTCATAATGAATTTGTAAAGGCAAAAAAAGTGATCATTGGTCTTTATAATCATTTTTTAAATGATCCTGACGCCCTGCAAAGAGAGCTTGAAAAAATGGAAATGGCTCCATGGGACTCTTCAAAGAACCCCATTAAACGGTCTGTTTGTGATTTGATCGCCAGCATGACCGACCGGTATGCCATGAATCTATATTCCAAAATTTTCTTGCCCAACCCCCTGATCTGATTTAAGCAGCCATGACAGATAAAATCTTTAAACCTCTTGCAGCCCTCTACGACGCTATGGATAAAACCTGGAACAAAATTGCCGAAGGCTATCATTTCAAATGCAACGGGTGTGAAGATAATTGCTGTAAATCCTTATTTTTTCACCATACTTATATTGAAAAAGTCTATTTGCTCCATGGCTTTAATGCGCTTGACTCCAATAGAAAAGAAAAAATTTTAGACAAGGCCGCAAACTATTGCAAAAGAACGTTTCCTCAAAGCCCTGAAATAAAAAGTCTGAAAATTTGCTGCCCTGTCATTGAAGATGGCCGATGCCTTCTATACCCATACAGGCCAATGATTTGCAGGCTCCACGGGCTGCCCCATGAACTGAGCAAGCCCGGTTTCAAACCTGTTAAAGGAGCCGGTTGTAATGCGGGCTTGTTTGATGACAAACCATATATCAAATTTGACAGGACTCCTTTTTATCAACAAATGGCCCAAATAGAGCTGGCCTTTCGACAAGACTTAAATAAACCCGGCAGGATAAAAGAAACGGTTGCTCAAATGCTGGTTTCACAATAATATTTTTTACAAAGGAACTCCATGGAAACACAAGAAAAAAAAATGTCACAATCGGTGGCAGAAGTGGTCAATTCATCTTAAAACCCCAGAGAGCAAACCGGAATCTCAACATACCCTCCGGAAAGCAGGGTGGGAAGTTCCGAGGACAGGAGATTTGCATTTGAACCTGTTATGAATATATCAATGTTTTCCTGGGAAAAAAAAGAAGTAACAGCCTTTTCCCATAAATCAATTTCCTGAATTTCGTCAACAAAAAGATATTTTGGGCCTTTAATATTTCTGAATCTTTTTTTTACATAATCATACAGGTCTTTATAATTCATGATAAAATCATACTCAAGCGACTCCTTGTTGATATACAAAATTTTGTCTTTTCCAATATTGTTACTTAGAGTTTCCTCAATAACAAGTTTCAAAAGACAGCTTTTGCCCACCCTCCTCATGCCTGTGATAACCTTAATTACAGGCTTATTAATAAAAGATGATATTATTTTTTGATATAGAATTAGGATGGAATTTATCTCAAGACATGGTTTTCAAGTTTATACATCCTGTTGCAGATCAATCGTGCAATATCCACATCATGACTTATAAAGATACAGGCGGCACAGGTGCTTGCCTGAATTTTTTTAATAACGCGGATAATCTGGGCCTTGGTGGATGTATCCAGCATGCTGACGGGCTCATCAAGAACAAGAATGGCAGGAGATATGCTCATGGCCCTTGCAATGGCAATTCTTTGTAATTCTCCCCCGGAAAGCTGCATGGGATACCGGTAAAGAACATCTTCTGCCAGGCCCACCCTTTCAGCCCATTTTATTATGGTATCTTCTGACACCGGCATTTTATGCAGCCTGCATGGTTCCATAAGGCTGCGGGAAATTTTCCACTTTGGATTAAAAGTGCTTTCAGGGTGCTGAAAGATCATCTGAATATGTTGCTGCATTCTGCGTCTTTTCCTGCGTGTCAAAGCCCATATATCCTCGCCCTTGTAAAAAATCTGTCCAAAATCAGGCTTTATGACCCCGGCAAGCATTAAACCAAGCGTAGTTTTTCCTGCTCCGCTTTTACCGACAATGCCGATTGTTTCACCCGGATTCAGGGAAAATCCAGCATCAACCACAGCAGGAGTTTCTCCTGTTTTAAACCAGGTGCTGTTAAATGATTTTTTAAGTTTGACTGCTTTAAGAAGCATAATGCCAGCACCTTACCTTGTGGCCTTTTTGTCTGAAAAGAGGTGGCCTTTGCATGCAGCGCCCGGTTTTGACATCGCACCTGGCTAAAAAGGGACACCCGGTTTGGAAATCCCCAAGCCTGCCGGGAACGTATCCGCAACGCACCTTGAGTCCTCTGGACGGAAGGGCTGCAAGAAGAGACTGGGAAAAAGGATGAAACGGGGTTGAAAAAAATGATTCCCGCGGGCCTGATTCCACAATTAGACCTTGAAACATTACCACAATGGTAGTGGCAAATCTTTTGGCGAACCAGAAATCATGGGTCACGATCACACAAGCCTTGGCAGAGGAATTATTGATGATTTCAAGTATTGCCTTTTTGTTTCCCATATCCAGCCCTTTGGTGGGCTCATCCGCGAGAAGCACACCGGATTTTGAAAGCATGGCTGATGCAAGCAATAGCCTTTGTTTCATTCCACCACTAAACTGATGAGGATAATCAGATATTCTCTTTTTTATATTCTTGATCCCCATATCGGCAAGCAGGGTTTGTGCTTGTTTCAGGGCTGTTTTTTTATCTGTTTTAAAATGAATAATCTGCCGTTCAGCCACCTGGGAACCGATATTCAGAACAGGATTGAGTCCGTTTCCGGCAGCCTGGGGAACATAGGCTGTTTTAACGCCTCTTATCCTGCGTATTTCTTCATCTGAAAATCCTGCCATATCACGGCCATGGTATTCTATTGCCCCTGATACCCTTGCACCCTGGGGCAAAAGTTTAAGCAGTCCGAGCAGCAAAATACTTTTCCCGGCTCCGGTCTCTCCCATGACAGCTATTTTATCTTTTGCACATACGGTTAAATCAACAGAATCAACTGCCATTACCCTGTTGCCTGCTTTGTTTTTAAATGATATGCAAAGATTTTGGGCCATAAAGATCATATCAGTATCCCGTGAAACAGGGGAATTGTTTTTTCCAGAAAAATTGTTTTTTTTACCCTGATCAACGGCCTTTATCCCATCTGAATTTAAAAATGCATACCCTGTAAAATTAAATCCGATTACGGCCAGGGATATACAGAGAATTGGCGGCAGATACCACCACCAAAGCCCGTTGATCAGTCCTGCGCCTTCCATGACATCATGAAGCATTCCTCCCCAGCTTGTGTGATCCGGATCACCCAGACCGATAAAGCTTATTCCGGCTTCGGTGAGCATGGCATAGGCCGTAGCCAGTGTTACCTTTGCAAGAATAAGTTCCCGTGTGTTTGGGAGAATGTGGCGAAACATGATATATACATCATTGGCACCAAGGCTGCGTGCATTCATGATAAACGGATATTCCCTGAGTTTCAGCACATTGGCCCTGACCACCCGTGCTGTGCCCGGCCATGAAGAAATGGAAATAACAAAAATCACATTGAATATCCCGGGTCCTATATATGAAACCAGTATGATAATCAGGGGAAGGGCGGGTATCAGCAGAAAAATATCAGTGATTCTCATGAGCACATCGTCGACAACAGACCTGTAATATCCTGCCGCACAACCGATAACCGTGCCTATAACCGTGGCCAGGACAGCCGCGACAAAGCCGACCATAAAAGATATCCGCGCGGCATTAATTAATTCACTTAAAATATCCTGGCCGATATTGTTGGTTCCCAGAATATGCCTGCCCCCGGGAGACAGGTAAGGCGCAAAGAGTTGGTCCATATCAAAAGGCGCAACCTGATCCCCAAAAAAGGTTATGCCCAGGAAAAATAAAAGTATGAGCGTGCCGAATATTTCCCTGTTCCTCTTAAACAAGGGTGCCCCCTTTTCTTACCCTTGGGTCAAGATATGCATGGATAAGTTCTGCCATTGCATTGGCAAAAATTACGCATAACGAAAGTATTATAAAACAACCGGAGAGCAGAGGATAATCCCTTGAAAATACAGCTTCATAGATAAGGGTACCCATTCCCTGCCATGAAAAGACAATTTCAACAAGAAGGGTCCCCCCGACCATGAATCCCAGGTTCAGTGCAACCACAGCAATATAAGGCGGCAGGGCATTTTTCAAAACATGCCGAAACAATACTTGTCTGTCCGTAAGCCCCCTGGAAAAAGCAGTGACTACATATGTCTCGTGCAGCTCCTGGTGCAGGGAGTTTCTCATGATCATATATTTATAAGCCGTACTGTGCAGAATCACTGTAATCATGGGCCAAATAGCTGCACTGCCCGTGGAATTTGTTCCAGTAAAAATATCTAAATGAAAGGCAAAAATCAGCAGCATAAGCCCAAGGCAATAGCCGGGAATGGAATAGAGAAAAAGAAATCCCGGGGTCAGGAATTTATCAAGCATTCCTCTGGTTTTCCATCCTGCAAGAGCGCCCAGGAATCCTCCTAAAAGCGTACTGACTGCAACAGCGGGAAAAAGAAGCATCAACGTCCTCTTGAGTCTGAACTTGATAACATGAAAGACCTGGGTCCCATAATGATTGGACCATCCCAGATCACATTGGAGGATTTTTTTAAAATAACCCGGATATCGTTTATATACGGGAAGATCAAGATGATGCTCTTTTTTCATTCTTTCCAGAATCGCAGGTTTCTGGGTGGAAAGATAATAATACCCCTCCTCGCCCAGCAGATGAACAAGAGGATCACCCGGCATCATGTGTATGAAAAAAAAATTAATGCTCACAATACAGATAAAAGCTGTTGGATACAGAAGAAATTTTTGAAAAATCAGCTTCATTGGTTTATGTTTTTTAAGGAATTCAGGGTAAAACGATTGATCAGGCCGCCTTCTATCTGGTTTACAGAAATCCCTGTCCAGTTTTTCCTGTAGGGATAGACATTTTTATTCCAGCAAAGTGCAATTGCAGGCAGGTGGGCTGCATAATATTCCTGGAGCCTGTAATAGTAATTTTTCACGGTTTGCAAATCAGTCATTGATAAAATATTATCGCACAGGTCGTGAAACAACGGGTCTGTAATATTAGCCAGCACCCCGCCTCCCTGCCTGCGGGAGTCAAAATATCCGCTCGCATAACCTGAAGCCATGATCATGCCCCAGGGAGTCGTACGAAACAGTACAAGATCAAAGGCTTTGCTCCTTACACTGGTAATCCAGGTAGACAAATCCGTCATCCTGACATTTACATGCAATCCGACTTTTTTCAAATCATGGGTTAAAAGTTTTACCAGTTGGGCGTCTCCCCATAAATCCGATCGTACCACAAGAGTAAAAGATATCTTATTACCATCCTGATCCTCACGTATGCCGTCGTTATCCCTGTCCTTTAACCCAAGAGATATTAAAATAGCCTCACATTGCCCGGGATTATATTTAAGGTCCGGCATTTTTTTATATGAAGAAAAAATTGAAGGTACAAACCCTGAAGTCGGGATACGGCCTTTCCCCTTAAAAAGACTATTGTTAATTCTCTGATAATTAATTGCAAGACTGACAGCTTTTCTGAATTCTTTTTTTCCAAGAAAAATATTTTCCAGGTTAAACCCCAGGGCTGCGGGGATTCCCATGGACTCTTCCTGGGCAAATCCTATATTATGATCTTTTGAAAGCCGGGTAAGATATGGTGCAGGATATCCTGAAGCATATTTATAATAAACATCCACCTTGTTTTTCAGGAGGGAAAGGGTCAAAAGATCCATATTCTGGTTTAAAATAAATTCAATCTGCCCTGTTTCAGGTATTTCCTGATAATATCTGGTATTTTTCTTGAATTTTATTGTTCCTTTTTTTTGGTCATACCCTTCAAAAAGATAAGGCCCGCATCCGATAACCACATCCCTGCAACTGGTTTTCAGGGGGTCATCAATTTTACTCCATATATGCTCAGGCAGAATACGTATGATAAATCCACTGTTAAAAAGAAAACGGCTGTATGGTTTTTTTAATGTAAACCTGATTTTCTGTTCGTTGATATTTATCTTGTCAATGAGATCGGGAATCCATGCACAAGAGGGTTGATGCGAACCAAGATATTCAAAGGTAAATTTTACGTCTTCTGCTGTGACAGGCTTTTCATCATGCCATTTTGCATTGGATACCATGGTGAATTCCCAGGTTTTTCCATCTTTGCTGCAAGTCCAGGACTCAGCAAGCTGCGGTACAGGGCAAAGTTTTGAATCAAATCTTACCAGTGTGTCATGGGTCATGAGCATGGCAAGAATGTTGTAATGATAATCTTTCAGGAGATTCACTATTTTTATGGTCATGGGCGTGCCAATGCGAAGTTTATCTGTTTGAGCTCCTGCCTTGGGAGGCATTGTAATAAAAATTGCCAAAAAAAGAAAAACAGGGAAAAAATATGATTTCATTTTTTTATTCCTAAATAAAGCCGCCTCAATAGAAGCGGCTTTATTTTTAATGAATTAAAAGTTAAAGCTGATTTCCGCAGACCAAACAGTGCCAGGATCTTCATATATATAGTATGTCTGATAATCCTCATTAAAAAGATTATCAACACTCAAGGACAAGTCAACCATGTTCACGTATCCCCAGGATACTGGAAAATGTTTTGTGGCTTTTATGTCAACCACAAAAGACTCATCCATCATAAGGTTGGCCCCATTGGTATTTTGCGTGGTATTATTGTCATTGGTATGCTGATCACTGAGATACCTTGCAAAAACACCTATACTGTAATTGTTTGGCTTTTTATAATTAATACCAAGGTTTGCCTTATGCTTGGGGCTGAAAGGAAGATAATTGCCTTCCTGAGCCGAATTTGCAGGATTTTCGTCAATTGTTGCAAGATTATAGGTATAGTTTGCATTCAGGGTCCAATTTTCAGTAAGATACCATGCCAATGAAAATTCAGTCCCGTATGATTTTGAACCTCCTATATTCTTGTTAACCCAGATATTACTCGCATCAAACCAGGATAAAATTTTATCATCCGTATAGTTGTAAAATCCTGCGACATTGGTCTGAATGGCATTCCCGAACCATTTTTCAACCCCAAGTTCCCATGATTGTGTCTTTTCCGGTTTAAGATCGGGATTGGGCTGCCTGGGGTTTCCCCCGGAAGTTCTGTCATCATAAAGCTGAGCGGATGAAGGCGGCTTAAATCCAACTCCATAGTTGGCCCAGACCGATATATCATCAAGAAAATTGTATCTTATTCCAAGCTTGGGACTTAAGTTGTCATCTGTGCGATCAGCCGGACTGGAATCAGTAAAGTTACTGAAATAATTATCATAATTTTCCCAGTGATCATAGCGAAGTCCGGCCGTAAGCGTCAAGGCTTCAACAGGCTTCCATACATCCTGAATATATCCGGCAAGGGTTCTGACTTTATACTTGTTTGTCCTCCACGGATCACCTGAGACCCACATGCGATATTCCTGTTCTGTTTCCTGTCTGTTATAAAAAAAACCAGCGGTTAAAATATTTTTAGCCCCCACACCCGCAGTAACGGTCAATTCCACCGGTGTTTCATAATAATCAGTATATCTTTTTCTGTTGGGATCATAGTTTGTGTTTCCCCTGTCATACAGATGCAAAAGATCATCATAACGAATTCCTGCATATGCCCTCAAAGAAATATCATCTGAAAAGTCGTGATTCCAGGAAAGTGCGGCAAAATGCCTGTCCCAGTCTCCGCCTACATGGGGTCTTCCCCTTGTGTACCTGTCATTAAAAAAATTATAAAATAAAGATAATTTGGAGCGTTCATTTAAATCATAGACAGTGTTTACAGAAAATGCTGTCTTATCATAATCGCAGTCATCTATCATGCTAACACTGGGAATCACCTTGTTTGTAACAACATTGGTACCATTGGAATCTTCATAAGATGCGGCAAATGCATATCTGAATTTATCAAAACCACCCTGTGCATCTCCTTTCAAGCGCCAGGTATCAAAACTGCCAAAGCCGACCCCAAGGCTGCCTTTTTTTTCTTTTTTTCCTTCTTTAAGAATTACATTTATAACACCACCGTTGGCATTAGCGCCGTACAGCGCTGATGCAGGTCCGCGTATGATTTCCACTCTTTCAATATTACCCGCAGGAATTGCCTGGGTGATCTCCCAATTTGTGGGAATACCGTTTACAAGGACAACTGTTGCATCGCTTCCAAGTCCGCGGATATTGGGATATGCAGGGAACGGGGCATATGCTCGCCGAAGTGTTATCCCGGGGACAGAGCGCAATACATCACCAATGTCTCCATTGGGTAGATTCTGAAACTCAATCTGTTCAGAATCTATAATGGTGACCGAAGCAGGAATATCTTTAACAGAAGTTTCATATTTGGTGGCTGTAACTACGACCTGATCAAGTTTGATGACCTTGTCCTCCGTGGCCCATACCGACGGCATAATCATCAAACTTAAAACAATTGGTATTAATACACGTATTGATTTTTTCATCGTTCAGTCTATCTCCTTAGTTATTTTTAATAAACAAATTGTTGACAGACTGAAGCTTCCGAATAAATTTTGATTTTATGAACCATATTTGCTATGATTCATTTTCGGTGGAAGCTTCTGCCGACAACGTGGGAAGACAGCTTTGAACCTTGGTCTGGATCGGCTGTCTTCCCATCCCTCTTTACATAAAAAAAGCCGCGAAAACACTGTTTCCGTAAAAGAAACAAGCCTTCGTGGCTTTTAGTTATCAATACAAATCACAAATAATACAGATTCAAAGCAAAAGAGTGTAAGGCTTTCTTAGCCTGACTATAAGTAAACTTTACTTCAAATAACTTTATAATTTAAAAAAAAGAAGGCTTTTTGTCAAGCAAAATCAATCTATTTTGTTCCAGACATTTAAAGTGTGCGGAAAAATGTCCTGTAAACAGCATGGGAATAAAAAAGCCGGACAGACTGACTTTATTTTTAATTATTGCCGTCCAGGCATCCCTGACAGACCTTTTTCCCATCTATGGTTTCCATCTTTGTGGACATGGCTGGTTCACCACAGCGTGTGCATTGTGTCGAGGGTTCGATCCGCGCCTTTTCCGGTATGGGAACCTTTGCCGGGGTTATTAAGAATAACTCATCTACGGGTTTTCCCAGAATTTCAAAAGCTTTCTTTGTTTTAAGTGCTTCAAGCCTTGCAAGTTCCTCTTGCGTGGCAATATTGTTCCTCTGTTTTTCAAACAATTCCTTTTGCTCTTCACTCATACTTGGGTTAGGCCTAAATTTTGGTGAAATCCGAACTCCCTGTCCTGTTTTCCTGCTGAAAAATGTAAATGCCAACTTTCCATAGTCTTTATAGATAAAATTGCCTTTGCCAAAGGTGCAGCCGGTTAAGACCTGAACAGCATCCACGCCGCAGGCATCATTTTCAACAATGGCGACAAGTTCCTCATCCTGAGCACGGTTCTCCTTAAGCCACTCAAGCGCAGCATTTGCAGCTTTATACCCAAAAACCAGGCCGCCACAAATGTGCCCGTGAAAATCAACACATTTTTTAAAATCATCCGTCATCAATTCATCTCTATCCATAAAATTCAAATTAATATGGTTAGGAATGCCTTGTCAAGGAAATTAGAAAAAACCGGCTCAAGCGTATGCATCTTTTTTAAAATCAAACTTCCTGTTTTTTCAAACAAATCGATTTATCGGATCGACAAAAAATGTTATCCATAATATCATTTAAATAAAATTATACTGATTTAATCATGAATTTATCAATGGAAAACAAGCATGCCGGAAAAAATTAAAATAAGCGCTTCATATGAAGCCTTGAAACAACATCAGGATCTTTTTAATATTTTTTCGCATATTCTGGAATCCATCAAACACCCGGACTTCAAGTTAAAACTGAACGAGCTTGGCAAGCGGGTTGACCAGTTTACAATTTCAATATTAAACAGACTGGATAATCTTGAGTATATCCTTGAAATCATCTCTTTTCTGAATAAAACAACCACCTGTCAGATTATTCGATCCGCAGAAAAAACCTTAATGAAAAAATCGGGTCACCCGCAAACCACACCGTTTTGCTGGGTAAATATGGGAAGCGAAGCCAGGCAGGAGCAGGTGGTCAGGACTGATCAGGACAATGCTATCATTTATGCAAATCCTGTAACCGGCAACAACATAGAGACGGATCTTTTTTTTAAACAATTGTCAGCCATCGTGGTTGAAGATCTTGAGGCATTTGGATTCAAAAAATGTATCGGTAATGTTATGGCAGTAAACCCTGTCTGGCGAAGATCTATCCACAATTGGATGACCGCCCTGGATGAATGGGTGGGATCATCAGAGCCTGCCGATGTTCGAAAGCTCACCATTCTGCTTGATTTCAAGGCGATATACGGAGATCTGACTCTGGCTGAAAAGGTTCATTCTCGTGTTTTTGAATTGTTTGGCCAAACCATCAGCGTCAGCCATTATCTTACAAGGGATGACAAATTATTTAAATCGCCGAAGACGCTATTCGGCAGAATCAGGACGCATCGAAGCGGGTCTTGTAAAGAATGCTTTAACCTGAAAACATCGGGATTGGCACATTTGATAAACGGTATTCGGATACTGGCTGTGAACAACTGGATTAAAGAGCCCTCAACCCTTGAAAGGATGGCACGGTTAAAAGGAAAACAGGTGATTTCTTCTACAGAATACAACACATATAAATCGGCTTTTACCCTGTTAATGAAAATGAAAATAACCCATCACTTTCTTGAAAAAAAAGGCGCACCGCTTCCTGACAATTGTATTGATCTGTCCCGGTTAACGAACTCTCAAAAAAAAGAACTGTCACATGCACTGAAAGCAGTAAAGGTGTTGCAAAAGAGAATCAATAAACTATACAATGTGGTATGGATGAATTTTTTTAACTAACCAAAAAGGCGTAAAACAATCATGGACGATTCCTATCATTCTTTTTTTAAATTATTTGCAAAAGTAAGTAAAAAAATCCATTCCGGTCGTGAAGTTACGGATATTCTAAAATGCATTGTTGAAAATATAACGGATATCATGGCGGCCAAGGGATGTATTTATTGGATATTAAACCATCAGAAAAAAATTATTACGACAAAAATCTTCCATGGATTTGATTACAGGAGCCTGTCCGGAACCGATTACCAGACCCTGTTAACCATTTTTGATATGAGCAAGCCCCATGTATTTATAAAGGATGCCAGGAATGATACAAGGATTCCTGATCTTGAACGTCTGGGAAAAAGGCGGATCGGCTCAGTGACAGGCCTTCCCTTTGATATCATGAAACCATATTCCGGCATTCTGGCCGTCTATTTTTCACAATACAGGCCCCTGAATTCACATG
Source organism: Desulfobacula sp. (assembly GCF_014237455.1). GTDB lineage: Bacteria > Desulfobacterota > Desulfobacteria > Desulfobacterales > Desulfobacteraceae > Desulfobacula. The sequence continues at coordinate 188,476 of NZ_JABZFL010000096.1, forward strand.
AATTTGAACTGGTATCCGCCCTTGGTGAACAAGGAGCGCTGGCGCTTCAAAAAGCCATTGGATATGATGAAAAAATGATGGGGGTCTATCGCCAGATTGTTGAAGGATTTACCCTTGCCCTCGAAGCAAAGGATCGAATCACCCATGGACATTCACAGCGTGTGGCTGTCTTATCGGAACTCACGGCCCGGAAAATGGAACTGGATGAACATGAAGTAAAAAATATCTATCACGCCGGTATTCTCCATGACATAGGAAAAATTGGTATGGAAGATACGGTGCTGGAACACTTAGGGCAACTGTCGCCAAATGAGTTGTCTGCCGTCCGTCAGCACCCGGTATTAGGGGCAAAAATATTAAGTCCGTTAACATTTTTCAACGAAATTGAACCCCTTGTAAGACACCACCATGAACTGTATGACGGCACAGGATATCCTGACGGGAAAAAAGGGGATGCCATCCCTTTGGGGGCAAGGATAATTACCGTATGTGATGCCTTTGAAACCATGATAAGCGGCAGACCTCAAATCCCGAAGAAAAAATTCTCTTTTGCCATACAAGCTCTACAGGAAGGAGTTGGTATCCGGTTTGATCCAAAAATTGTCCAGGCATTTTTTGAAGTCATCCGGGAAAACCCGGATGTATTGGATATAAAGGACACAATGGAATCAAGCCTGGCTCTTTTAAAAAAAGATATGGCTGATATAGCTGATCAAAACCTGTTTGAAAAAAAATTTTCCAATGGCTTCCCTGCAAATTTCTGATCTAAACGATTCCCTTTAGGCATGGAGGGTATTTTTTCCCCGACAAGCACATAGCCTCCGTCAAGTCTTAAAACGCTTCCGGTCATATAGGGTGCATCCTTTATAATAAACAGGCAGGCGTTAACAACATCTTCTATGGTTCCAGTCAATGCCTGAACATTTTTTTTACGTGTGACCTTCAGGTTAAAGCTCCCAAAGGCATTCCATTTAACGCCGGGAACTGCGGACAAGTGTGTCCTCAAACTGTCCGGCGTTTTAACCAAGACAGAACAGATATCAGGTGACAATTAAAGGGATGAAATTGGCAAATGCTTTAAGCGCATTAGCTGCATCTACTGAGAATCTTTTGAAAATAACGAAAAAAAGGCTTTGCTCATATTCCATCCTGCTTATTCGATTGGATAGCCCGCCTTTTCCCAACCCATCCATCCACCGGCCAGATTTTTAACATTTCGATATCCCATTCTACATAAGCAGCAGGTAGCCAGACAGCCTCGCCCACCTTTTTTACAGTACATAACGACATTTGCATTCTTATCAGGTATTTTTTTTGAAATTTTGAATTCCAGAAGACCTCTTGGAATATTTATTGCCCCAGGGACATGACCCATCTTGAATTCTTTTGGCTCCCGGCAATCTAAAAAAACATTTTCGCCTTTATCTAATAAGGCCTTGGCATCAGAAACCGATACCTCACAAATACTTTCTTTAGCCTCTGTCACAAGGTCATCAGCTGTCATATCCTTGGCAATTGCCATTGGAGCAATCAGAGCAAAACTAAAAACAAAAGCCAACACAGATAAAAAATAAATACATTTTTTCATGTTATTTTCTCCTTTACCACTTAAAAGTTAAATAATCGAAAATTAGTCACTACGCCTTTCTTCGGGAATAAAATCGATGGGAACTATAACATTTTTGTTCGCCTCTAAATATTCCTTTTTTACATCTTTTTTAAGCAAAAACAGGTCCTTATTGCCATGACACCCATTGCATGTTTTGTTCTGGGGGGTTTGTCGCCTGATATTATGTGGTGTGGTAAGCTTCCAAGTGGGCAGCCTGTCAAAGTTGCTTAGGCCGTTTTTTGCATATAACTTAAACGAGTTCTGATCTACCGGGATATGACGTACTGTGACAAACTTTTCAGGCTTGGACATCAATGGGTTCAGGCCAATTTTAAACTGCATGTCAGCTTCCTGAGTTTTAAAGAATTTAAAACCCTGCTTATCTTTTCCAAAATGACAGCCATAGCAGTTTTTATAAGGTTGGGAATGGCAGACATTACAGCTCACCTGATCTTTGTGGACCCAATGATTTTTAGCATTTTCAGCTTGTACGTCATAGATCGCTTCATGGCAATCCAAACATTTAGGGCCGTTTTCCATCTGATAACGGTTAGCATAATCATTGCCGTCACCATGCATTTCATCTGCCGTGTGACACTTATTGCATTTAAAATATTTTTCTTTATGGATATCTGGTTTAAAACCTTTATTTTCTCCTAAATATTCTTTGCCAATTCGACTGCCGTGACAGGCAGTGCAAACCTGTTGCATTGGTGGCCTTTTCTGGAACAGATGCCCGTCCAGCAATCCTCCTTCCACCGATTCAGGGCGGCTGATATGGCACTGGCCGCAACTGCTGTGACAGGAAAGACAATGGCCCTCTCTGGCCGCATCTACTTTTTTATGCACAGACTTATCCTGATTAGCCCTTATGTCGATCATCTTTTTTATAGGTGATAAGCTTACGTGAAGGCTGGTCTTATAATTTTCTGCAATACTTTCATGGCATATCCCGCAAGATTCGGAAGCATCAGGATAGCTAGGATCCTTTACAACACCTTTATGGGCTTTTTTCCAGTCAGGTTCGTTTGGGTCACCTCCATGACATTCATCACATCCGATTTCACCATGATTTTCATCTTCGGCTATTTCGCTGTCAACAAAAATCTTTTCATGCGGAGCCAACGGCTCCACAGCTCCACCTCAGCCCTCTCCCTCTGTTTCGGCTGAGCCCCCTGGTTTGTCTTTGTTTGCTTTAGCAATCTCTCTTGTAATTTTTATCAGCTTCCGTGCGTTTGTATGGCAGGTAAAACAATGATTCTCCTTCTCGGCGGATCGAGCCACAGGGCTGTTATAGAACGAAAAAAAGGAAACGGTAAAAACCAACACAAAACAAATTACAACTTTCATAAGTCTCATTGCCTTACCCCTTATTTTTCATATTTGTAGAACCTCTGCATTCAGTCAATGTCAATTCATCAATATAGATTAAGCTAAGAATGCTTATTTATAAAAAAATAGCAATATCTGCGCCAAAACTATATTTAATATTCTCAACAGATGTAACTGTTTGAACAGCCAATAGATAATTGCAATTATAAAGGGTTTGAAATATGGGTATGTACACATAATCAGGGAACAATATGCATCCTTTGCTAAAAATAATGGGGGCAATATGTTCCTGGTAGAAAATAAAACTTAAGACAGCAACGCATAGCTTAATTCAGAACAACCTGTATAGATGATTGACATTATTGTTAATAAAATATTAAATTAAAATTGTTTTTAATAACCTTTTAATATAATTTTTTAAATGAAACTATTTAAAGAACAAATTCAAGAACATTATCAAATTATTCTGGACAGTATTGCGGATGGGGTTTTTACTGTTAATTTAGATTTGCGCATTACGTCATTTAACAAAGGGTCAGAGGAAATCACAGGGATACCGAGGGAAGAGGCAATCGGACGTCCGTGCTTTGAGGTTCTAAAAGCCAGTGTATGCAAAACGCAATGTCTTATCCAGAAGACCATCAAAAGAAAAAAACCTATTATAAACAGGCCCGTCTATATTCTTCGTGCTGACAAGAAACGTATTCTCATCAGTGTAACAACAGCTCTGTTGAAAGATTCACAAGGCAAAATTATCGGAGGAGTTGAGACTTTCAAAGATCTGACAGCAGTCAACAACCTCAGGAAAGCGCTTCGCAAACAGCACTCTTTTGATGATATCATAAGTAAAAGTGAAAAAATGCTCAAACTCTTTTCGATTCTACCACAAATAGCCGAAAGTAGCAGTACTGTATTGATTACAGGAGCAAGCGGTACAGGAAAAGAGCTTTTTGCCAGGGCAATTCATAATAATAGTCTCAAAAAAAAAGGGCCTTTTATAGCAATTAATTGTGGTGCATTGCCCGACACCCTTTGTGAAGCAGAGCTCTTCGGATACAAGGCTGGAGCCTTTACTGATGCTAAAAAAGACAAACCCGGGCGATTCGCTTTGGCTCAGGATGGAACAATTTTTTTAGATGAAATCGGAGACATTTCAAAGGCCGTGCAGATACGCCTTCTCCGTGTTCTGGAGAATAAGGTCTATGAACCTTTAGGGTCCACCAAAACGATCAAAACAAATGCCAGAGTGATTACTGCAACTCATCAAAACCTGGAAAAACTGCTTAAGAAAGGAAAATTCAGAGAAGACCTGTACTTTCGCATTGATATCATAAAGTTGTCACTACCACCTCTTTTAGATAGAAAAGAAGATATTCCCCTTCTGGTGGATCATTTTATAGACCGGTTTAACCATTTAACAGGAAAAAAAATCGTAGGCTTATCCCAAAATGCTTTAGCAGCCCTGATGCTCTATGATTGGCCGGGAAATGTACGCGAACTTGAAAATGCTATAGAACACGCCTTTGTACTTTGCAGAAATGATCTGATTCGCCTGCACAGTTTACCTGACCGTATTGTACCAAAAAATGATGACATGCTTATCTCAAAGGGATTGAGCCTTAGAGAAATTGAAAAATACTCCATCCAGCAGGCTCTTCAAAGAAACCAATGGAAAAGAATGGCAACGGCTCGTGAACTTGGTATCGATAAAAACACCTTGCGCCGTAAGATCAACCGGCTTGGGATTTCTGTGCTCCGTTAGCTTTTTGCAACAGCAATAATTTTTCTGTTCAGGCCGGGCTAAAGCAAAATTGTTAAACAATCCCTTTGGGCATGGAGGGTATTTTTTCCCCGGCAAGCACATAGCCTCCGTCAAGTCTTAAAACACTTCCCGTCATGTAGGATGCATCTTTAATAATATATAGACTGGCTTTAACCACATCCTCTATGGTTCCTGTTCGATTCAACAGAGTGTGATCGAGCAAAGACTGCTTTTCATTTTCCGTAAGAACTTGACTCCACCCCCGTGTACCTCCGGCATGCCGGGTATCAAAAATTCCCAGCATAATTTCATTGACCCGGATATGGGGTGCGCCCAGGCGGGCCCAGGTTTCTGTGAGACTTGAAATACCCCGATTGGCAGCGGCATATCCGTCATTAAAGATGAGTGCGGCAGGGCCTGATCGCCCGACAATACCTGCGATGGAAGATATATTGATAACCACAGCCTCCTTGGCTTTTTTCAGCAGGGGAAAGACAGAAGTAAACACCCACCGCTTAGCCTTAAGAGTGGTTTCAATTTCAAGATCCCATTGATCTTCAACATATTCACCATGAACCGTGGGCCAACCGCCACGCTCAATATTGTTAATCAAGATATCCAGACGGCCGTATTTTTCTTCAATGCGTGAAGCAAGCATTTCAATATCTTTAATACTACGCAAATTTGCTGTAATGATCAGGTGCTCGGCTTTAGATGCTGAAAAATCTTTTTCCATACTATCAAAAGAGTCTTCCCAATCATGGCGGGTTACTATAAGTTTTGCGCCCTCATTGGCCAGAGCAAGGCCGATTCCTTTTCCAATACCTTTCACTGCCCCTAGAACCAAGGCTACTTTTCCTTTGATCTGCATAGAATTTATCCTCCAAATGTCATCTTTATGCCGAACAGCATAAATTTCACCCAGTCAATGCCAAGGTTCAACAACACTTCATCATCTGTTTTGATTTTCTTTAAGAGGTCTTTCGGAAAATGGAATTCATTTAAAAGGTCTTTTTCAACAATCTGTTCCCGGAACTCATCCAGATCATATAAGGCCAGGTAAAATTTATCAGCCCCCGCCCCTTCAAGCTTGCCGGGCAGAATCTGGTTTTTAAGGCTGATCAATTCCATGAGCTTGTCATTCTCTTCATTATATTTACCCACATCCTGGCCTTTAAGCCATTCTTTAACCGTCTGCCCGGTCTTTTTGCCGAACCCTTTACAATGCGGTTCTTCAATCAGGGCAAAGTATTGGCTAATCTCCCCTGTCTCCCTTGATCGGGCAATGGCCCTGGCCAGAGGATACATCCGGCAGGAACCGGGCCTGTCATCATAGACAGAACATCCTTTAGAAATAACAAAAGGGCATTCATATCCCGTAGCCGGGTTGGGTTTAAATTCGATGACTGGCAAACCGGAACCCGGTCCGTAATGCAGAGAAGTATAAGTTTTTAAAAAAACCTGTGAGGATATCCCAAGATTATTTTTCAATCGCAAAACATCATAGGGTGTCAGTGCCTGATTCAGGTCACGGCAACAGTCATTAAAACATTCATTTTGAGAATTGCAATTAAAATTCATCAAATTTTCTAAACTGATCGGCATCATATCTTCTGTCATTTGTTTTCCTTTTGTCTGTTTGAACACTAATTTTTATTTTCTCTAGATTATCAGTAATTTTTTTAGATTTCCAGTCTCTTTTTACTTTGAGATATGCACTATATATTGTACTTTATCCTATTGATATTCTATACATATTGTTATTTGTCCGAATGGCACAAACAATTGAAAAACAAGGCCAATCTTTTTTGAAAAATTCTTGACAAAAAGAGTTAGAGAGTGCTATTCCGATAACATTTGTGTGGCGATTGAATTGATATTGGGCTTTAATTTTTTGATCTTAAAGCCGACTTAAGAATTACCAGGCTGAACAGTAACGGTTATAGCCTGTTTGTTGAAATAAAAAATAGTAGCACAACGGTATTGTGCGTTTTTGATTAACTTAAATTATGGAGGTATTTTAAATGCCATCTTTTGTAATTGCAGAAAAATGTGACGGCTGCAAAGGTGGGGACAAGACAGCATGTATGTACATCTGTCCCAATGACCTGATGGTTCTTGAACCAAATGAAATGAAAGCATACAACCAGGAACCAGATCAGTGCTGGGAATGCTTTTCATGCGTAAAGATCTGTCCTACTCAGGCCATTGAGGTCAGAGGTTATTCTGACTTTGTACCCATGGGAGGCTCTACTGTTCCTATGATGGGTACTGAGGATGTTATGTGGACATGCAAGTTTAGAAACGGTGTTATTAAACGCTTCAAGTTCCCCATCAGAACGACTCCTGAAGGCGAGGCTAATGCATATCTTGACCTTAAAGGTAAAGATCTTGACAGTGGACTGCTTTCTACCCAGGAAGCAGATGGTTATGTACTTGCAGCTCCAACCGAGCTTGTATAACCAGACTGTCAACTATTTAATTTGATACTTTATTTATAATTTTGGAGGTATATAATGGCATTACCTAACAAACCTACTGGAGAACTTAAAGCAATAAGAGATCCAGAGGTTGATAAAAGAGACGTTGATATTCTGATCGTTGGTGGCGGTATGGCTGCCTGCGGAACAGCATTTGAAGTTAAAAAATGGGCAAGCGACGACACAAAAATTCTTCTTTGTGATAAAGCAGCTCTTGAAAGATCCGGCGCAGTAGCCCAGGGTCTTTCAGCGATTAACACTTATATTGGTGACAACAGCCCTGAAGATTATGTCCGAATGGTCAGAAATGACCTTATGGGTATTGTACGTGAAGACTTGATCTTTGATCTTGGACGTCATGTTGATGATTCTGTTCATCTTTTTGAAGAGTGGGGACTCCCCATGTGGAAAAAGACTGATGACGGAAAAAACCTTGACGGGAAAAAAGGTATGAAAGCCGGCACACTTAAGGGTGGAGCCACTCCAGTCCGTACGGGTAAATGGCAAATCATGATCAATGGTGAATCTTACAAAAGAATTGTTGCTGAAGCCGGAAAACTCGCCCTTGGCGAAGACAATATCATTGAAAGATGTTTCATTGTTGAACTTCTCAACGATGAAAATGATCCGACTAAAATAGCCGGCGCAGTTGGTTTTTCCGTACGTGAAAACATAGTTTATATCATCAAGGCAAAAACAATGATGGTTGCCTGCGGTGGCGCAGTTAATGTTTACCAGCCCCGTTCAGTTGGTGAGGGTAAAGGTCGTGCATGGTATCCCGTATGGAATGCAGGTTCCACTTACACAATGGCTGTCAGAGCAGGTGCTGAACTTTCCATGATGGAAAACCGTTTCACCCCGGCTCGTTTTAAAGATGGTTATGGACCTGTTGGCGCGTGGTTTCTTCTTTTTAAAGCACAGACTGTTAATGGTCTTGGTGAAGCCTTTGCAGGTTCTGACGATGCAAAAGCAGAGCTTGAAAAATATGCGCCTTATGGAACTGCTGCGGTTACGCCGACCTGCCTGAGAAACCATCTCATGATGAAAGAGTACAAGGAAGGCCGTGGTCCCATCATCATGAAAACTACTGATGCTCTTGCCAAATTGGGTGAAACCATGAGTAAAAAAGAGCTCAAACATCTTGAGTCTGAAGCCTGGGAAGATTTCCTTGATATGTCCGTTGGTCAGGCCGGTCTCTGGTGCGCAACCAATACTGAGCCTGAGAAAAAAGATTCAGAAGTCATGCCCACCGAACCGTACCTCTTAGGTTCTCATTCAGGCTGCTGCGGCATCTGGTGTTCAGGTCCTGACGAAGACTGGGTTCCTGCTGATTACAAATGGGGTGTTGGAGATAAAGTCTACAATCGTATGACTACTGTCAAAGGTCTGTTCACTTCTGGTGACGGCGTTGGCTGTTCCGGTCATAAATTCTCCTCCGGTTCCCATGCTGAAGGCCGTATTTGTGCAAAAGAAATGGTCAAATACATCAGAGACAATCCCGGAGACGTAAGTTTCAAAGAGACTGACGAAGAGCTGGTTGACTTGGTTTACAGACCTGTCAGAACTTATCTTGACAATTGTGAATATACAACAGATGAAACCATTAACCCCAACTATTGCAAACCTGCCGGCATGGCACTTCGTCTCATGAAGATGACCAATGAGTACGGTGGCGGAACAGCTACTTACTACATGACGTCCGGTAAATCCCTTGAAATCCTCATGGATCTGTTTGAAATGTTCCGTGAAGATCTTGAAAATATTGCTGCAGGTGACCTGCATGAGCTGATGAGAGCATGGGAAATTACCCATCGTCTCTACACAGTTGAGGCTCATACCCGTCACATCCAGTTCCGTGAAGAATCAAGATACCCTGGTTTCTATTACAGAGGTGACTTCATGGGACAGAATGATGAAGAATGGTTCTGCTTTACAAACTCAACATACAACAAAGAAACAAATGAGTGGAGTTTGAAAAAAGTACCTTATATTAAGATCATCGCTGACTAGTGCTGAAGATAGATCTTAACGTACGTTCTTAGTATAATAACCTCCAGGTGCTGGTTCGCTAGTGCCTGGGGGTTTTTTTAAAATTACGAAGGTTTTGGTCTTCTTCCTGTCTCCTCTTTTGTAAGTGCAAAAATTTTAAGGATTTGTCTTTGCATCTATAAAATAGGAGAGAGGATGCCAAAAAGCTTTTTAACTCTTAAAATAAATGTGTTTAGATTTGGCATAAAAATAATAGTTAACCCAAAATAATATAACCCAAATGCACGGAGGGACAGCATGACAACAGATAATTCAGCCCCGGTTAGTGGAAGCTTAATGGTGGTTGGTGGTGGAATCAGCGGCCTTACAACTGCCTTGGAAGCTGCCGAAGTGGGGTATGAGGTCTTCCTTGTGGAAAAGGAAGCATCCCTTGGCGGAAGAGTATCCCAACTTAAACACTACTTCCCCAAACTTTGCCCGCCTACTTGCGGACTTGAAATTAATTACAGAAGACTCAAGGACAACAAAAACATTAAAATATTTACCTTGTCAGAGGTACAGAATGTAGCAGGTGCTGCCGGTGATTATACAGTGACTGTAAAAACATCGCCTCGATATGTAAATGAAAATTGTACTGCCTGCGGCGACTGTGCAGACGTTTGTGATACTGAAATTTCTAATGATTTCAACTTTGGCATGGACCGAAGAAAAGCCGCTTACTTACCGCATAACATGGCATTCCCCATGAGATATGTTATGGATCCTGCCATAAGCACAGATGACCGTGACAAAGTCAAAGAGGCCTGTAAATATGAGGCCATCGATTTTGACATGGAAGAAAAAACCTTTGATCTTAAAGTAGGAGCCATTGTCTGGAATACTGGATGGACTCCCTATGATGCCACAAAAATTGATAATCTCGGATTTGGCAGATACCAGAATATTGTGACCAACATGATGCTTGAAAGAATGGCATCCTCAAATGGTCCTACGTCCGGTAAAATTGTCCGTCCGTCTGATGATAAAGCGCCTGAAACCATAGCATTTGCACAGTGTGCGGGCTCCAGGGATGAAAATCACCTGTCCTATTGCTCTTATATCTGCTGCATGGCGTCCTTGAAACATGCGACTTATATCAGAGCACAATACCCCGATGCAAAAATCTATATTTATTATATTGATCTTAGAACACCGGGCCTGAAATATGAAAAATTTTATGCAAACCTTAAAAAAGATGAAAATATCTTCTTTGTAAAAGGTAAAGTTGCCGAAGTCAGCGAAGAGACGGGTTCCGGAAATATCAACCTGGTCGCTGAGGATACCATCACAGGTGAAAAAGTAAGACAGACCGTGGACATGCTCGTACTTGCAACCGGAATGCAGCCAACATGTGCCATTGACAAACCCAATGCGGATCTGACTTACAACCCTGAAGATTTCATAATAAACGATTTCAAAAAAGGCGGTATGTTTGCAGCCGGTTGTGCCAACAAGCCTGCTGATGTTGTAACATCTAACCAGAATGCTACAGGTATGGCGCTTAAAGCCATTCAGACCCTTGTAAGGAGGTAGAGGAGAATCATGGATAAAAAATACGGAGTATATATCTGCACAGGCTGTGGAATCGGTGATACCCTCGATATGGAAGATTTGGTAGATGTTCCTGATGAAGAGGGCATTAATTGTACTACCCACCCGTTTCTGTGCTCCAAGGAAGGTGTAGAGCTAATTCAGAAAGATATTGATGATGAAAAAGTGAACGCCATGGCCATCTGTGCCTGCTCACGACGTGTTAACTTTGACGTGTTCACTTTTGACGGTTGCATCATTGAAAGAGTCAACTTGAGGGAAGGCGTTGTATGGCCGCACTCAAGAGAAACTTATCCCAGGCTTGAAGAAGACCAGAAGGATGATGAAGAACATTTTGATCCCATTCAGATGAAGGCTGAAGATTATATCAAAATGGGCATGATCAGGATTCAAAAAGTCAACCTGCCCGAACCCTATAAAACAGAATCCTTCTCCAAAAAGATTCTTGTTCTGGGTGGCGGTGTAACCGGTATGGCAGCAGCCCTGGATGCGGCAAAAGTCGGGTATGATGTCACCATTGTTGAAAAAACTGATAAACTGGGTGGTTATGCTGCTAACATGAGAAGCCAGATGCCGGTTGCAGAGCCTTTTGAAGAATTACGGGCACCGGTTGTCAATGACTTGATTTCTGAAATCGAAAGCTTTTCAAATATTGACGTTAAAACGTCTACTGAAGTCGCCCGTATTGCCGGACAACCCGGTGAATTTACCGTAACATTTAAAAAACCGGGTGAAAAAATCCCCTTTGACGTTCCCTTTCCGCTGCCTGAAGAAATGCTGGTGGATGAAGATGGTAAAGATCTGACCGTAGAAGATGCCCATGCCAAATATCTTGAATTCAATAAAGGCCGTGAAGATATCCTTCAGCTTGACCCTGACGGAGAGCTCTATGGGGCAGTTGTTCTGGCTGCCGGTTGGCGTCCTGCTGTTCTTGAAGGTGAAGAATATGCACACCTGGGTGTCGATCTTCCAGACGTTGTTACCAATGATGAGTTTGAAAAAATTGCTGCCAAAGGCAAAATTGTCAGACCTTCCGACGGCAAGGAGGCCAAAAGCGTTGTATTTATCCAGTCTCCGGGCAAAGATGAAGATGATGCTGATTTTGAATACTGTGGCTCCGTTACCAGCATGGTGGCCTTGAAACAGGCCAAATATGTCAGGGGAGATTATTCAGATGGTAAAGCGTATATCCTTTACCAGCATATGAGAACCCCCGGACTTCAGGAATATTTTTACAAAAGTATGCAGCAGGATGACGGCATCTTTATGACCAAAGGTGCTGTAACAGAAGTTGCCCAGCAGGGTAATGGTCTTGCAGTCACTGCCACCAATACACTTTTGGGTGAAAATCTTGCCATTAAAGCCGACATGGTTGTTGTGGCCGGTGGTATGGTTCCCGTCACTGCGGATGATCCTGTTATCAATCTTGCATACAGGCAGGGTCCGGGATTCAGAGATAACGATATTTTTGGCCAGTATGCAGATTCCAACTATATCTGCTTTCCCTATGAAACCCAGAGAACCGGTATTTATGCTGCCGGTGCCGTAAGAAGGGCCATGACCATTGAAGAATCCATGGAAGATGCGACAGGGGCAGCTCTCAAAGCCATCCAGTGTATCGAAAGTGCTAACCGCGGAATGGCTGTTCATCCAAGATCAGGAGATATGACCTATCCGGAATTCTTTTTCCAGAGATGTACCCAGTGTAAACGCTGTACAGTTGAATGTCCCTTTGGTGCCCTTGACGATGATGAAAAAGGGACTCCAATGGCGAATCCGACCCGATGCAGAAGATGCGGAACCTGTATGGGTGCCTGCCCTGAGAGAATTATCTCTTTTGCTGATTACACGATTGATTCTATCGGTTCCCAGGTTAAAGCCATTGGGGTTCCGTCGGAAGACGATTATGATGAACCTCCATTGAGATTCCTTGCATTCATCTGCGAAAATGATGCATTCCCGGCCCTTGACATGGTGGGCATGAACAAAATGGATTACTCTCCGAATGTCCGGTTTATTCCGGTAAGGTGCCTGGGTTCATTTAATGTTATCTGGATCAAAGATGCGCTTGCCCAGGGTATGGACGGTGTTATTCTCATTGGCTGTAAACATGGTGATGATTACCAGTGTCACTTTATGAAAGGTTCCGAGCTGGCCGAAACACGTGTGAAAAAAATCGGTGATGCTCTTTCAAGCCTTGCACTTGAAGAAGAACGTGTTGCCTTTGTTGAAGTTGCCATTGATGAATATGACAAACTTCCTGAAATAATCAATACCTTTGTTGAAGAAGTTGAAGACCTTGGTCCGAACCCATTCAAAGGATTCTAATCAAAACTATTTAAACAATAGTTTAGGAGGTATATAAGTATGACTGAAAAATATCTTGCTCAACCGGATCTTGACTTTATTGCTCAAGTAAGAGGTCTGGGTGGTGAAACACTTAAAAAATGTTATCAGTGTGCCACTTGTTCGGTTGCATGCCCTATTGCTCCTGAAGACAGTCCTTTCCCGAGAAAAGAAATGATTGCCGCTTCCTGGGGTCTTAAAGACAAGCTGATCTGCAGTGGTGATATCTGGCTGTGCCATGAGTGCGGCGACTGTTCTGACCTCTGCCCGAGAGGCGCAGCACCAGGGGATGTCCTTTCTGCTATCAGATTTGTGGCCATTACCGAATATGCCAGACCCAAAGCATTGGCAAATGCAGTCAATGACCCGAAAAAGTTGCCTTTCCTTCTTGGAATCCCCGCCATCTGGTTTGCTATCTTTGCGTTTATTACAATGAATGCGGGTGAAACCATGACCAAAATTTTTGAATTCATCCCGTTCTTTGACTGGGCACATGTCCATGAAGGAGGACATGTGATTGCCCAGGCTAATTTTTTCTCAACCTGGTTTGTGGATTTGACTTTTGTGCCCATTTTCACTGCAGCAGTCATTATTTTTGTCCTCAATCTTAAAAACTTTTTAAATGACATTCATGAGAATGCGGTTCTTGAAGGAAAGACAGACAAAACATCCCTGGATTTTAAAGCAATGCTCCAGGCGCTTATAAAAGTGATTCCGACCATTCTCAAACATGATAAGTTCAATGAGTGTGAAAGCAATAAGGACAGGTCCACCCCGCATATGATGGTGCTATTCTCATTTATCGGACTTTTTATTGTAACTGCAATTTTCTTTTTGGTTCTCTATTTGTTCCAGACACCCGGTCCCTATTCCCAGCTTAATCCTGTGAAATGGCTGGCCAATATTTCCGGTGTTGCTCTGGTTATCGGCAGTGGGATGATGATTAAAAACAGGCTGGATAAAAAAGATGACCAGATTACATTATATAAAGACTGGTTTATCCTTGTTCTTGTTTTTTCTCTTGGTGCAACAGGCTTACTCACTGAAATGGCCCGTCTTGCCCATATGGCCTATGTTTCTTATTTCTTTTACTATCTGCATCTGATTGCCATTTTCAACCTGTTTGCATTCCTGCCATTCTCAAAAATGGCACATTTTGTTTACAGGACTGCGGCTATGACCTACGCGGAATACAGTAACAGAACATAGCTGAAGAGTATAAAATTTAAACAAAGAGGGGAGATGGTTTTTTATCATCTCCCCTCTTTTTTCCTTGCATTTTTTAAAATGAAGTAATAACCATTATTACGATCACCCAAAATATATAAGAGCTGCTCTGCTTAAAGGTGTTTTCCAGAGCAAATTTTTCATAAGTATTTTGTCTTAATACTAAGTCAAGGAGGAAAAATTTTGGTGGAAGGAACAATCAAATGGTTTAATTCAAAAAAGGGTTTTGGTTTTATTGAGCAAGAAACCGGCGATGATGTGTTTGTTCATTTTTCAGCCATTGAAATGTCAGGTTTCAAAACACTTTCAGAAGGAGAACGTGTACAATTTGAAGTAGAAGAGAACGACAAAGGACTCTCGGCCAGAAAAGTTATAAAAGTTTAAACATACCTCACCACCAAGGCAGTAATTAATTTCTGCCTTGGTTTTTTAATTCTCAAACCCTTTTCTTGCCAATATCCCCAACGATTTATAATAGTGTTTTATTTCCTTCATCTCGGTCACCAGGTCTGCGTAATTTATTAAATTCTGTGTTGCTTTTCGACCGGTTAATATAAGTTCAATATTTTCCGGCTTTGACTGCATCAAATCAATCACCTGTGACTCTGAAATCAGACCAAACCATATGGCAACACAAATTTCATCCATGACCACTATATCATAAAGGCCCTTTTTCATAATGGTTCCGAATTCTTTAAGACCCTTATGAGCCTGATCAATATGTTTGGGGGTAACATCTTCTTTTCTGAAACATCCCGGATCGCCAAATTGTTTGATGGTGATATTGGGAATTAAGTCTAAGCTTGACAGTTCTCCATAATGCTGTCCTTTCATGAATTGACCGATATATACTGAAAAGCCATGGCCGGATGCGCGTAATGCAAGGCCGAGAGCAGCAGTTGTTTTGCCTTTTCCGTCTCCGGTGTATATGTGAATATATCCTTTTTTCATAAATAATAATCCAGTATTATTAAACTTATTTTATAAAAACTAAACAAACTATTGCATATTATAAAAATTAATATAATATAAAATTTTCATAAATGTAACTAAAAAGTTAGGAGATTGACAAATTTGAACAAGATTGCTGTACTCCCAGGTGATGGAATCGGACCCGAGGTGATGGAACAGGCGGTTAAAATTCTTAAAAAAGCGGCAATCCTTTATGGACTTGACTTTGAATATGAATTTGCAGACATTGGGGGTGCTGCCATTGACAATCACGAGAAAGCGTTGCCGGATTCAACTTTAGCCTTATGTGAACAAAGTGATGCGATTTTATTTGGCTCAGTCGGTGGCCCTAAATGGGAGCACCTTGCGCCGGAAGAACAGCCTGAACGAGGGGCTTTATTGCCGTTAAGAAAACACTTTGGCTTATATTGTAATCTCAGACCCGCAAAAGTCTTCCCTACCCTTGCATCTGCCTCGCCATTAAAATCCGAAATTGTTAAAAACGGCTTTGATATTCTCTGTGTACGTGAGTTAACCGGCGGTATCTATTTTGGTGAACCAAAGGGAAGGCAAGGGGAAGGCCTTGATGAAAAAGCCTTTGATACAATGGTATATACCCGGTTTGAAATTGAACGAATTGCCAGAATGGCCTTTGAGGCCGCCCAAAAAAGAAACCATATCGTGACATCCGTCGATAAGGCCAATGTTCTGTTTTCCATGGTTCTCTGGAGGGAAACCGTTACACAAATTGCAAAAGAATTCCCGGATGTCACCTTAAACCACATATATGTCGACAATGCCACCATGCAGCTTGTCAGAGATCCCCATCAATTTGATGTGCTTCTTTGCGGGAATATGTTTGGGGACATTATTTCTGATGAATGCGCTATGATAACCGGATCCATGGGTCTTTTGGCTTCTGCCAGCCTGAACGAAAAAAAATTTGGTCTTTATGAACCTGCAGGGGGATCTGCCCCTGATATTACAGGAAAAGGTATTGCCAATCCCATTGCCCAGATTTTGTCCGGTGCAATGATGCTTAAATATACCTTTGGACTCTCAGATCCTGCCAATGCCATTGAAAAAGCCATTTCCAGTGTTCTTGAAAAAAATATTTTCACAGCGGATCTGACGGATGAAAAAGACAAGGCTGTAGATACAGAAACCATGGGAGATGCTATCCTAAAAGAACTTGAAAAAATGAATGACTAGCCGTATCTATTCTAAAATATACAAAAAAGGGTATTTTAGCTTTCACTAAAATACCCTTTTTTGTATTTGTGGCGGGAGTGACGAGACTCGAACTCGCGACCTCTTGCGTGACAGGCAAGCGTTCTAACCAAACTGAACTACACCCCCAACAATCTTACTTTTCTGGTGGGCGATGCAGGGCTTGAACCTGCGACTTCAACCTTGTAAGGGTTGCACTCTCCCAACTGAGTTAATCGCCCGAAAAACAAAAGGACTTATATCAATAATATAAAATTGTGTCAAGCAAAAACTACCACAAAAGCATGGTTGTTGTTGCTATTTTTTATGGGTCAAAATTATTTGCTGTGGCCTTGCTTGCAAGCTCATATTAAAAATGCTATAGATTAATTATGATTAAGCAGTCATTCGATTTTTCACCAAAAAAATTTGAATCATAGCTTTTTAAATTATCAATGACGATCAATCACTTATTCTTTATTTTATTCGTCATGAATTTCGACCAAGGAGTCAGATGATGGAACCTGTACAAGGATATCTTGAGATTATGGATAAGGGGTTTGGATTTTTGAGGAATATAGAAGAAAACTTCCAACCCAGACCTGAAAATACATATGTCCCAAATAGTTTGATACGAAAATTAAATTTAAAGGAAGGTGGGTTTATTGAGGGTTTTGGGGAACAAAAAGGTCCAAGCAACCCGAATCTCGCTTTAATCCGGGTTGAGACGATTAACAAACTCCCCTTTGATGAATTTATCAACACGCCACTATTGCAAGACCAGGTTAGCATTAACCCTTTTGAACGCTATTATCTTACTCAGGATAAAGATGATAACATGGGAAAAACTCTGGATATGATCACTCCCCTTGGTATGGGCCAGAGAGGGTTGATTATTGCGCCGCCCAAATCCGGTAAAACAACCATACTGCGACATATGGCAAACTCTGTGGTGATGAACCATCCGGATGCAAAAGTTTTTGTTCTTCTGGTTGATGAAAGACCGGAAGAAGTGACTGATTTTCAAAGGGGATTAAAAGATGCACATGTCCTATACTCCTCAGCAGACCAGCAGATTGGCCAGCATATGAGAATGACCCGCCTTGCCATGCATACTGCTATCCGGTGTGCTGAAATCGGCCAGAATTCGGTCGTATTCATTGACTCTTTAACCCGAATGACGAGAGCCTTTAATGCACTTACAGACAGTCACGGCAAAACCCTGACCGGAGGGCTCGGTGCTAATGCCATGGAGTTTCCCAGAAAAATTTTCGGCGCTGCAAGAAAGCTTGAAAATGGCGGTTCCTTAACCATTATTGCCACCATTCTTGTTAATACAGGCAGCCGAATGGATGACATTATCTATCAGGAATTTAAGGGAACGGGAAATATGGACCTGTTTCTTTCCCAAGAATGTGCAGAGAACCGGATCTGGCCGGCCATTAATATCAACAAATCCGGCACACGAAAAGAAGACCTGTTAATGGATAAGGATGAACATGAAAAAATGGTTGAAATTCGAAGAGCCCTCGCCACAAAGGACAAAAAAGATGCTATGACGCAATTTTTATCATATCTTGAATAAACTCATATCATAACATATCCGTCACAACAGGGCATTTTCAAGCACCTGGGACATATCCTCAGCATAAACGATTTCCATTTGCTTTTGAATGGATTTGGGGATCTCTTTAATATCTCTTTTGTTCTCAGTAGAAACAATTACTTTTTTAATACCATTGGCATGGGCAGCCAACAATTTTTCCTTTAATCCTCCGACAGGCAGCACCCTTCCCCGCAATGTAATTTCGCCTGTCATAGCAATCTTTCTTGAGACCGGTTTTCCGGTCAAGATGGAAACAACTGCTGTACACATGGATATGCCTGCTGAAGGACCATCTTTTGGAATTGCACCTTCTGGAACATGAATATGGATATCAAGATTTTTATAGAAATTTTCTTTTATATTCAATTCTTTGCTGCGGGACCTGACATAACTGACGGCTGCCTGGGAAGACTCTTTCATGACTTCTCCAAGTTTTCCGGTTACCAGCACATTTCCCTTGCCCGGCATGGTGACCACCTCTATGGTGAGCAGTTCACCCCCGGCCTGGGTCCATGCAAGGCCTGTGACAATCCCGGTCCGGTCTTCTTTTTCCAGGACACTATCTCTAAAGAAGGGTTGCCCAAGATATTTTAAAACCATGGTTGTTGAAATTCTATGCAGCTTCCTATTATTGGTTTGAACGATCTCTTTAGCTATTTTTCTTAATACAGAAGAAATCTCCCGTTCCAGGTTTCTTACCCCTGCCTCTTTTGTGTATTGTTTTATAATGACATGGATGGCATTTTTTGAAAAAACCGCATCAGTCTTTGAAAGACCATTTCCCTTCAATTGTTTTGGTATCAGATACCCTGTGGCAATTTTCTCTTTTTCATACTCTGTATAACCCGGTATCTGAATGACTTCCATCCTGTCTCTTAATGGTGCCGGGATATCATACAAGGTATTGGCTGTAGTGATAAAAAGGACTTGGGACAGATCATAATCCACTTCAAGATAATGATCATTAAAATTTTTATTCTGCTCCGGATCCAGTGCCTCAAGTAAAGCCGATGATGGATCACCCCTGAAATCAGCGGTCATTTTATCAATTTCATCCAGGCAGAAAACAGGATTATTATACCCTGTTTTTTTCAAAGTTTGAATAATCTTGCCCGGCATGGCCCCGACATAGGTTCTTCTATGACCTCTGATTTCCGCTTCATCCCTGACACCACCAAGAGAAATTCTGGCAAAGGCTCTTCCAGTCGCCGTCGCAACCGATCTTGCCAAGGATGTTTTCCCGACACCTGGTGGTCCCACCAGACAAAGGATTGGTCCTTTAATTTTTTTAACAAGGATTTGTACGGCCAAATACTCAAGAATCCTTTCTTTGGGTTTTTCAAGCCCATAATGATCCTGTTCTAATATTTGTTCAGCCTTTTTAAGATCATTCCTTGAGCGGTTCTTTCTAAACCATGGCAAAGAAATCAGCCAGTCAATGTAGTTTCTGACCACAGTGGCTTCCGATGACATGGGAGGCATCATCTTCAGCTTTGCAAATTCTCTTCTCACAACGGAAGCTGCTTCTTTGGACATTCTTTTTTTCTTTATCCGATTTTCAAGATCCTGGAATTCTGCTGCGCCGCCATCTTCTCCCATTTCTTTTTTGATGGCGCGCATCTGCTCATTCAAATAGTGCTTTTTCTGAAGCTTTTCCATTTGCTCCTTTACCCTTCCCTTTATTTTCTGGGACATGGTAAAGACTTCTGTTTCCTTTTGAATCAGTTTTAACAATAAAAAAAATCTGTCTTCTATATTTCCACATTCAAGCAATTTTTGTTTATCAGACACTTTAAATGGCATCTGAGTTGCAATGGTATCGGCATATCTGGACTCATGAGCGGAAAGGGTATCAAGATTTTTAAAAAAACTCTTTGATACCGCACCGGAAAGTTTGGCATAATGTTCAACCGCTTCAGTGACTGTTCTGATGGCAGCTTCTCTTGCCTTTTCAGGCAGGGGGTCTTCCTGAACCTGTATATAATCAACACAGAGGTAACCCTTCTCATCAACTAATTTGACAATTTTTCCTCTTTCGCACCCTTCAACCAGTGCTTTAACGGTTCCATCAGGCAATCTGAGAAGCTGGGTGATCTTAGCTTCTGTGCCCACCTGAAAAATATCGTTGATAGTGGGTTTTAAAACTTCAGGGTCTTTTTGAGTGGTCAGAAAAATCTTCTTATCTGCTGCCATGGCTTCAGATAAAGCCTTAATGGATTTATCTCTTCCGACAAAGACAGATGTGGTAATGGATGGGAACAACACCATATCCCTTAAAGGCACCAGTGGAAGCTGTTTTGTTAAATTCTGCGAACCATCCTGATGAAAAAAATTAGGAATTTTGATCATTGAATTTTAGAACTCTCTTTATTTTCAAGCCTGCTTTTTAGACTGCTCATAAAGCAGTATCGGATCTTCGTTCTTTAATACTACTTCTTCACCAATCACACACTCTCTAACATTCTCTTTTGAAGGAATTTCATACATGATATCCAACATGGTTTCTTCCATAATGGCACGAAGTCCCCTTGCGCCTGACTTTCTTTGTACCGCTTCTTTTGCCATGGCCTCAAGGGCTTCATCCGTGAACTGAAGTTCCACGCCTTCAATATTCAATAACTCCTGGTATTGTTTGACAAGCGCATTCTTTGGTTCGGTCAAAATTTTAACCAATGAGTTCTTATTCAGTTCACCAATAGATGTAATAATGGGCAGACGGCCTAAAAACTCCGGTATAAGACCAAATTTTATCAAATCCTCGGGCTTGAGCTGTTCAAGAAGTTCTCCAATATTTTTATCCTTTTTACCGACAATTTTAGCACCAAAGCCCATGGTTTTCTTAGTAATTCTTCTTTCAATTACCTTTTCAAGCCCGGTAAATGTACCCCCGCAAATAAAAAGGATATTGGATGTATCAACCTTTACATAGTCCTGCTGGGGATGTTTTCTCCCCCCTTTTGGCGGGATACTGGCAACCGTACCCTCTATAATTTTTAAAAGGGCCTGTTGAACGCCTTCTCCTGAAACATCCCGGGTAATAGATGGATTGTCACCGCGCTGGGATATTTTATCGATCTCATCAATATAAATAATACCTTTCTGGGCTTTTTCAACATCATAGTCTGCATTCTGGACAAGGGAGAGCACAATATTTTCAACATCTTCCCCGACGTAACCGGCTTCGGTTAATGCCGTTGCATCTGCAATGGCAAAGGGAACATCCAAAAATCTGGCAAGGGTCTGAGCCAGAAGTGTCTTCCCGCATCCGGTGGGGCCGATGATAAGGATATTACTCTTTTGAATTTCCACATCATCATCTTTCTTTTCCATGGTTGAAGTCAACCGTTTATAATGATTATAAACCGCCACAGAAAGAACTTTTTTGGCTCGATCCTGTTCAATGACATAAGCATCAAGCAATTTTTTTATCTGCCTGGGTGTTAAAAAATCCTTTAATCCATTCTCGTCGGCTTGCTTTTCTTTGTCTTCATCCTCAACAATCTCGCCGCACAATTTAATACATTCATTACAAATATAAACACTTGGACCTGCAATCAGCTTTTTAACCTCTTTCTGATTTTTACCGCAAAAAGAACAAAAAAACTGATCTTTGTCTTCATCTTTCCGAGCCATAATTAAACTACTCCTTTGAAGGGTCGTCTGACTTATCTTCCAGCTCGCTTCTATCAGTAACAACCCTGTCTATAATACCATATTCCATGGCTTCCACAGCTGACATAAAAAAATCTCTGTCTGTATCTTCTGATATTTTTTCAATATCCTGGCCGGTGTGAGTGGATAAAATTTCATTTAATGTATCCTTCATCCTTAAAATCTCATTGGCCTGGATTTTAATGTCAGTGGCCTGTCCCTGGGCACCTCCAAGTGGCTGGTGAATCATTATCCTGGCATTGGGCAATGCAAATCTTTTGTCTTTTGCACCTGCAGTCAGCAAGAGTGCCCCCATGCTGGCGGCCTGTCCAATACATACGGTAGCCACATCAGGTTTTATATATTGTATGGTGTCATAGATGGCCAATCCTGCTGTTACCACACCCCCTGGTGAATTGATATAAAAACTGATATCCTTTTCAGGATCTTCTGATTCCAGGAATAATAGCTGGGCAACAATAACATTGGCAACCTCATTATCAATAGCTGAGCCAATAAAAATAATTCTATCCTTTAAAAGGCGTGAATAAATATCGTAAGCACGCTCTCCTCTATTGCTTTGTTCAACAACCATTGGGATTAGAGGCACGATTCAACTCCTTTAATTATTTTGTACGCGTTAATAAATGATTAGTCTTTTTCTTCTTTTGATGCATTATCTTCTTTGATTTTTGCATCCTCTTCAACAGCAGCCGGTTCAACTTCGGTAACGCTTCCTTTCTCTACTATAAGGTCAATGACTTTTTTTTCAAGCTGCGTATGTTTATAATATTCCAACTGCTTGGGATCCATGTTGAAATAATTTTTTATTGAATCAACAGGTGCATTCATTCCGACTGCCATTTCCTCAAAGCTTTTTTCCAGTTCTTCATCTTTGAGCTCAAGCTTCTCCTGGGTAATGATTTTATCCAGGATCAAATGTCTTCTGGCTTGCTTTTCTGCCACATCACGATACTGGGTTCTTAAAATATCCTTACTTAACCCAGCCTCTTCAAGGGTGGTGTTATTTGCTGTATAGGCTTGTTCTGCTTCCATTGTAATGCCATTGAGCTCTCCTTCAACCATTGCCTCAGGCACTTCAAATTCATACTTTTCCAAAAGATTCTGAAATACCTGTTCGGAAAGTTCGTGTTTTATTCTTTGTGCATATCCTTTTTCAAGGTTTTCACGGATGGAGGTCCTGACATCATCCAGGGTTTCAAATTTTCCCAGATCTTTTACAAGGTCATCATTGAGTTCAGGCAGAATTTCTTCTTGTATTTCCTTTAATGTCACCTTATAGACAATGTTTTTGCCTTTCAGACTTTCATCATGATAATCATCCGTATAAGACACTTCTATTTCAAGATCCTGTACCGGGATTGCGCCGGTCAATTTTTCTGAAAATTCTTTAGGCATAACCCCGTCTCGGCCGATTCCCATGACGTAATTTTCAATTTTGGGTGTCTTATCAAAAGATTCTTCATTTAAAAAACCTTCATAATCTATCAGAACAAAATCATTTTCTTTTACAGGACGTTCTTCTTTTACGGTTTCTTTTTTAGCCATGGTTTTTTGAATCATATAAATCTGGCTTTCTATCTCGCCATCGGATACTTCATACTTTGTTTGTTCCAGAGCAATCCCTTCAAATTCAATGTCATCAAGCTCGGGTTTTATTTCCACAGTGATATCAAAAATATATGCATTTTCAGGATCTAATTGTGGTGGGTCCATTTGAGGACCGCCGACAACATTCAGGTCATGTTTTTTAATGGCTTCAATAAATGCTTCCTGGATCAAACGCGGTGCGACATCTGCATGAACATCTTTTGAAAATCTATTTTCCAATACCTTACGGGGAATTTTACCCTTTCTAAATCCCTTCACATCAGCTTTCTTTTTCAACTCTTTGTATGCAATATTCAGCTCTTTGGTAACATCTTCTTTAGGAATTTCAAAAGTGAGCACTTTTTTCACACTGCTCTTATCTTCAATTTTTACCTGCATGTCTTATGTTCCTGTATTCATTCTATTAAAATTAAACTGCTATAAACACTACTTCAAATAATTAAAAAAATATGGAATATATAAAATATATATCGCATATTTAAGTACCTTTCCACAAAGTTTATTAAAATAACTCTTATATATAGTGGTGTCAAGAAAATTGGCCAAACAAAACTTTTTACTATTTGTTATCATCACAGCATTGGGGATCACTCCAAGCACAGGACCCGGCAACAAAACAATTAAACCCGCACAACGCAGTATCCTAATCAGTGATTGCCCCCCGGTCACAGGGGATAGAGAAACAAACTTGCAAAATTCCTTGCCTTTATTATCTGAAAATGATAGATGATGCAATTGTGTTAATTGTTGGAATCGGGGCGTAGCGCAGTCTGGTAGCGCGCCTGCTTTGGGAGCAGGATGTCGGGAGTTCGAATCTCTTCGCCCCGACCAATAAGCTCCGATCTTTACAAACTTCCCCTAAAAATAAAATTTCAATTTTGGAAGAGCACCTTTCATTCCACTCTGCCTGACCTCTCATTCATCCGGGCAAGCCTCAGGACCCTATGGGAAGAGATTTCTCCCAGGCCCGGTATGGTGATTATCTCGGGTTCCGATAAAATCTGCCCCTTTGCCTGTTTATAGGTCTCGTCATCAATCGATATGCATTGCTTGCTGGCCTGACTTTCCAGTTTTGAGGCAAGATTCACAGAGTTGCCCAGATAGGCAAACTCTGCTTTAGTATGATTGCCAAGAATCATGGCAAATATTTCTCCGGTACTAATGCCGATGCGAACATTAATCTTTTTGTCCGCCCCATACACATTACTCAATTTCCGGTTTTTATGTTTCAGTGCCCGGTAGATATCAGTACCCGATCGAATGGCATTCATCACTTTTTGGGAAGAAATCGTATCGCCATGTTCAAATATGGCCAGGAGTCCAAGGATATCCTGCTCGGAACCTTTTATTTCAAAACAATGAAATGCAGCATCTATTTCATCGATATTTCCCTGAATCAAATTGGAGTCAAGCATAATGGATAAAACTCCCTTTTAGACATTTTAAAAAAAGTCTGCCTGGTGGGCGGCATTTATACGTGTGCTTTGATAACAAACAGGAACAGGGGCGTCAATAGGTAAGAAGCTATAGTAATCTTTATATATCTCTTGACGTTTTTCTTTGTGTAGTTATCGTTCGGGTATCTTTTCTTCTATTGCTCCGATGGCCTCAGTCTATCATCTTGATTTAACAAAATTAAATTACTTGAAAATTGCATGCTCTTTCCGAGTTCCGGGATATGCCTTACGAAGCCGCCAAAAGCGTGAAAAACAGCAGAAAGCATCCACCTGCCTGAAAAATTTTTTGATTTCTTTTTGTGAGTCGCCAGGGCGGAAAAAAAAAGGCAATGCTGAATCCTGCACATACATAAAAAATCTCAAAAAACCTTGCATTGCCCGGTGCCCAGGCAATGATCAAAGATACCAGGTAAAAATAACTGACAAAGGCTATGGCAACAGCTTTTAGCCTGCGGGGACCCTTTACCACTGCATAAAATAAGGCTGGAATCACCAGGAAGAATCCAACAGGTCCGAATGAGAACATTTCATTTGGCCTCCATATTAAATGAAATGCTTGGGCAGCACCGCTTTCACCCAAAAAAGGCCTTACCCCAAAATCATAAAGCGACTCAAGAGCTTGTGCCATATTCCAGTTAAAAACCCTTTCAAAAAATATGTCTATTGCTCCTGTAAAATAAAAACTTTCAAGGATATACCGTATAAAATTTGCCAGGGCTCCCTGTATTCCATCGTTATTGAAAGAAATACCGGCAAATGAGCCCGACCAGGAATCTTTATAAAAATGATTACATAAAAAAAGCCAGAATTGCGAAAAAATCACAACAGGCACAACAGCAAAAAAGGCATAATAATTTTTCCTTAAAATGCTTTTCCATGTGATAATGCCATGTCTCCTGAAAAGAACCACACAAGACAAAGCCAAAAGGATCGGACCAAAAATCATGCTGGAAATATTTTCGGATATACAAAAAAAGAGTCCCAGGATCAATAAAATCAGATCCACCAGGTTTGGCAGCTCTACCGTTCGATAAATAGCAAGAATACAAAACAGTGCCACTGCAACAGAAATGACCTGTGTGTCCGGATACAGCGCCTGGACAACAAGCCTGGGCATGGACATGACCAAAATGGCTGTTGTGAATGCTGTGGGATGCCATGAATAGCGCCTGGCAAGGGCATAGGTGGAAAACCCTATGGAAAGATACGCTAAAAAAGAAAAAATCCCCGTACCGGAAGCCGTGCCAAACCGCAGAAATGTATTAAATAGAATAAGATGATTAACCGGCAAAAACCCTGGAAAATCAGCAGCGGCTGCAAGCGGGAAAAAACCATTCTTTGTATAAATACTTAAAGTGTAAAGTTCATTTTGGAATTCTTTTGGGACAGGTAAAAAAGCATGGATCACCATGTACAAAAAGCACAAACCCAAAAAAATAAAAAATATGGAGTTGGCAGATCCAAATCTTTTTAATCTGCCGAATATGCTGAAAACATCTGAACGATGCCTGAAGATCAGGACTAATGAAATAATAAGAAAAAAAGCTTCCGCACTTATAGAGATGGCGGAATAGCCTGCAATAAAAGATATCTGCTGTATAAAAGACAGCAGCATAAAAATCGTGATAATGGCATATGAAGCTGATTCTGCAAAAGTATTGCCGTTCTTGCAAAACAAAAAAAATGCACCTGTGCACAGGCAAAAAATTTCCAGGAAAACCAGTGCAGCGATGATCACTCTTTTTCTCTCTTTTTTTGTGCTTCTTTTTCTTTTAGATGATCTTTTATTTCAATCATGAAATCCCGCATATCCCGGGCAAGCTTTTCACATTCCGGGCAATATACCTTCTTGAACATTTTGTCATGCTTTTCCAGCTGGTGCCTGAACCAGGGGATATAAGGCGAGCCTTTGCAAAATTTTTTCCCTGTATATTGGGCAATGGGACATCCTATGCATATCGTGAAATAAAATATTCTACACGGGGGGCAATCCAATACACCGCCGTCAAAACTTTTTTTAGCTATGATTCTTTCCCATTTTCTCACGGAAGCTTCCATAATTTTAATTTTATTCATGGCACCATACCTTATTAAAAAAAATTCCAAACATGCCGGTGCACGTCAATGCAGCGCCGAACAACATAATCCACCTTTTTTTTATTTGCTTTTGCAGCCATTGCACTGACATCACAACATGTAATCCCAGCCATCTCTTTTAAAACCGCTTTTACAGCCTCTGAAAGTGCATCGCAATTATAACCGCCTTCAAGGGAATAAACCATTTTACCGCCACATACCTTATCGGCTATTTTTTTTATAGATGCCGCCATTCCTGCAAATCCTGAAGCCGTCATAAGCATGCTCCCCATGGGATCATCTTTGTGGGTATCAAAACCTGCTGAAACAAGAATAAGTTCCGGTGCAAACTGTTCTGCCACAGGCGCAAGCAACCGCTCAAAAATTGCAGTATATTCTGCGTCGCCATACCCTTTCGGGATAGGCAGATTTATCGTATATCCCTCTCCTTTTCCTAAACCTGTTTCTGTAAAAGTTCCCGTGCCCGGGAAAAGCCCTGCCTGATGAATAGAAAAAAACAAAACACTGGGATCTCTTTCAAATGCATGCTGGGTCCCGTTTCCATGATGAATATCCCAGTCGATTATCAATATCCTGCCTAATTTTAAAATCTTTTGTGCAAACATTGCACCCAGAGCAATATGGTTGAACAGGCAATAGCCCATAGCCCGGCTTTTTTCCGCATGATGCCCGGGGGGTCTTATTAAGGCAAAAGCATTATCTAAATCTTTTGCTGCTACCCGCGATATGGATTTTAATAATCCACCTGCTGCATAAAGTGCTGCATCGAATGTATCTTCACATGCATGGGTGTCAGCAGTCAATGCGATGAGTTTTTTCCCTTTGGTTTCAGCAATTTTTGCAAAATACTCAGGAGAGTGAAAGAGGAGAATCTCCTCTTTTTCAGCTTTTTGAGGCCTGACATCAACAAAATTACCCTGCATATCCGAATCATTCAGCATGGAATACAGGGACGTAAGCCTTTTGGGTGTGTCAGGGCAACCATTCCCGGGAATATGCTTTAAAAATATGTCCCCTTTTACAATGCCGGTTTTTAATATCATTTTGTACCATCCAAATTCCAATTTTGCGGACTCATCAATTATTGATTTTACCAAAACTGGTATTATTAATTAATTTGATTTCATGGGAACCATCAGCACCGCGCAAGGTAAATCACGAAGCAACGCTGCGGTTGTAGTGGTAATGATCCTGCCCGGGTGATCATCGCCCCCTGCTATTATCAAATCTATTTTATGGCTTTTTGCGTACAAAGCCAGCTCTTCACCTGGAATTCCCTGTAGGATATGCGTTTTAGCAGGCATGAAATTTTTCAGCCTTACAGACAATTTTTCTTCCGAAAGTCTCTGTGCTTCTTCATAAGGTGCGGAAGTGATCTCCACAACGTCCTCGTTCACCGGAGATTCCATGACATGGACCAAACAGATCTTTGAATTAAATTTTTCTAAAAAAGCCAAAGCATATTTTTTAAGATGGAAATCTGATTCCAGCAAACTACAGGCGATCATGATATTTGTGAGTTTCAATTTTGGATGATTTGTTTCAGAAACGATTTTACCCGGGGGTATCACTAAAAAAGGCTGGGAAAATGTTTGTGCCATGCGCCCGATGACTGAACCGATTAGAAACTGCTGGAATCCTGACAACCCATGACTTTCCGCAATTATAATATCTGGTTTCATCTTTTTGGCGACTTTTGCAACTTCAAGAACAGGATCGCCATAACCGATGACTAAATCCCATTTGATATTAAAACCTGCCATGAGTTTATTTATTTTTTCATGGGCTTCCTGGATTTTTTCATTTTTTTCCCCACCTCTTTCAAATTCAATTTGCCTGGATACAGAACCCCGGGGAGGGGCAATAGCATGAAAGACCGAAAAAGAAGCATCAAGCCGGAAACTAAGCTCAGCTCCCCAGGAAAGCAAATGAAGGGAAATTTTTGACAAATCTGCCGTGCAAAGTATTTTTTTTATCTTTTGCATATCTCTTCCCATCTTTGTGTCGGCTTTTTATTTTTCATATTAATGGAAAAATCACCTTTGATTATGGAGGTTCAACCACAAAAAAATGAGCAAAAATAATTTTAGTGTTTTGTGTGACTTTTGTCAAATTTTGTATCAAATTGTGTGTATATGCAAAAAATAAATTGGGCTTGAAAAAAATATAAATAACAATTATATATACATCTTCCGGCTGTGCAGGCCGGGTGCGGATTATTCTGATCGGTCGCCTCGTAACAGAAGGCCATGAACCTCGTCAGATCCGGAAGGAAGCAGCGATAAGTGATCTCTTCTGTGTCGTGGATCGATCCCGGTCATGCAATTTTACGTTAACCCTTCTGCCAGCCGGATCTTTTCTTTTCAAAGCCTGCATTTTATATCTTGACATGCTTTTAAACAGACTTATTTTTCAGCCATAATTCGAATTGCATTTTGGATATATTACGCTTAATGAATAGAGATAGTTGAAGCAGGAGAAAAAATTGGTAAAAGAAAAGAAAAGAAAAAATGACACCACTATAAAGGATTCTCCCGGCAAAAAGGCCAAAAAAACTAAAACCAAAGTTGATTCCGGCAAAAAGAATAAAGCCAAAAAGGAAGATGTCAACGAGGTAAAAGAACAGCTCGCGACTGAAAAAGATCGCGTATTAAGGCTTTCAGCTGAATTTGAAAATTACAAAAAAAGAAAACAACGAGAATCGGACGAGTTTAAAAAATTTGCCAATGAAACGATTTTCAGACAACTCCTGACAGTTGTGGATAACCTGGAAAGAGCGATCTCTTCTACCCCAAAAAATTCAAATGAAGACGGGTTGGTTGAAGGGGTAAAACTGACTCACAAGGAAATCATCAAACTCTTTGAAACCTTTAATGTTAAGCCTGTGGAGGCTGAGAACCAATTGTTTGATCCAAATTTCCACCAGGCCGTCACCCAGGAAGAAACCGATGAATTTCCTGAGAACACTGTCTCAAAGGTCCTTCAAAAAGGGTACCTTCTTCACGACAGGCTCATAAGGCCTGCTATGGTTGTTGTCTCAAAAAGAGTAGAAAAAAAAAATGAGAAAAATAAAGAAAAATAAAGATATCTTGGAGGGTATGTTATGGGTAAAATAATCGGAATAGATTTAGGAACAACCAATTCATGCGTAGCCGTTATGGAAGCGGGCGAAGCAAAAATTATCACCAATGCAGAAGGCGGGCGGACCACGCCATCTATTGTTGCCGTTTCTGAAAACGGTGAACGAACTGTTGGGCAAACGGCTAAAAGGCAAGCGGTCACCAATCCTGAAAACACTGTATTTGCTGTAAAAAGACTGATTGGAAGAAAATTTACTTCAACGGAAATTCAGAATGATATCCCCATTCTTCCTTATAAAATTGAACCTGCATCCAATGGTGACACCCGAATCAATTTAAGGGAAAAACAGCACAGCCCTGCTGAAATTTCATCCTTTATACTGGCAAATATTAAAAAGACGGCTGAAGATTATCTGGGAGAAGAAGTCAAAGAAGCGGTTATCACCGTACCTGCCTATTTTAACGACAGCCAGAGACAGGCCACAAAAGATGCCGGGAAAATCGCCGGCCTTTCAGTAAAACGAATCATCAACGAACCCACAGCCGCATCCCTGGCCTACGGTCTTGACAAAAAAAGCGAAGAAAAAATTGCTGTGTTTGACTTAGGTGGTGGCACATTTGATGTTTCAGTCCTTGAAATCGGTGATGGCGTATTTGAAGTAAAATCAACCTCCGGGGATACCCATCTGGGTGGGGAAGACTTTGACTTAAGAATTATTGATTATATTGCCGATGAATTTAAAAAAGACCAGGCGATTGATATCAGGGGAGACAAAATGGCTCTCCAGCGTCTCAAAGAAGCTGCTGAAAAAGCCAAAATGGAACTTTCAACTTCTACGGAAACCAGTATCAATCTGCCGTTTATCACAGCAGATGCATCCGGCCCAAAACACCTTGATGTAAAGCTGACCCGGGCAAAACTTGAATCCCTGGTAGCAGATCTTTTAGATAAACTTGAAAAACCGTGCCGGATTGCTATAAAAGAAGCCAAATTGGGAGCTGGCGGTGTTGATGAAGTGGTTCTTGTTGGGGGCATGACCCGTATGCCTGCAGTCCAGGAACGTGTTGAAAAAATATTCGGGAAAAAACCCCATAAAGGTGTAAACCCGGATGAAGTTGTTGCCATGGGCGCTGCAGTGCAGGCAGGTGTTCTCCAGGGAGATGTAAATGATGTTCTTCTGCTTGATGTTACCCCGTTATCTCTTGGTATTGAGACCCTTGGCGGTGTGATGACCAAACTCATTGATAAAAACACTACCATCCCCACAAAAAAGAGTCAGGTGTTCTCAACTGCTGCTGACAACCAGCCAGCTGTTTCCATCCATGTACTCCAAGGTGAAAGGGAAATGGCAGGCGGCAATAAAACCCTTGGACAATTTGAATTGTCTGACATTCCGCCGGCTCCAAGAGGTGTTCCCCAGATTGAGGTTTCCTTTGATATTGATGCCAATGGTATTGTTCATGTAGCGGCAAAAGACAAGGCAACCGCCAAAGAACAATCCATCCGCATCACCGCAGCCAGCGGCCTTTCGGAAGAAGAAATCAATAATATGGTCAAGGATGCGGAAATGCATGCGGACGAAGACAAAAAGAAAAGAGAACTGATTGACACCAAAAACAATGCAGAAGCACTTGTTGACCAGACCGAAAAAACCTTGAAGGAGCATGGCGATAAAGTTGATGAAGAGACCAGAAAGAATATTGAATCTGCTGTTGAAGCATTGAAACAGACCAAAGATTCAAACGATGTTGATGACATCAAACAGAAAGTCGAAGCTCTGTCACAAGCATCCCATAAGCTTGCCGAAGTCATGTACCAGCAGGCAGCCCAAGATGGACAAGGCGGCCAAGATGCTGCGGGTGACGATGCCGGTGCTTCTGTCCAGGATGACGACGATGTTGTCGATGCTGATTTCGAAGAGGTCAAAAAAGATAAATAAAA
Source organism: Desulfobacula sp. (assembly GCF_014237455.1). GTDB lineage: Bacteria > Desulfobacterota > Desulfobacteria > Desulfobacterales > Desulfobacteraceae > Desulfobacula. Next base: position 220,436 of record NZ_JABZFL010000096.1, read on the forward strand.
CCAAATAAAATCAGACAAAACCTGTTGAATATAATCCTGCCGTGTTCTATAGTTGCGCGGCAGGATTTTTTACATTTATAAAAAGGCGCTTAATTATAAATGATTATTACTGAGATTTTAGCCAGAAATGCCTCCATGTATAGAGACAAGACCGCACTTGTCGAACGGACGCCTTCTCTAAACTCCAGAGAATCCATTACATGGGAAGAGTTTTACAGGGCTTCCAACCGGTTTGCCAATGCCCTTGAAAAAAAGGGCATCCATAAAGGGAACAAAATTGTACAATTGATGACAAACTGCCTTGAATGGCTTCCCATTTATTTTGGCATCCTTTATACCGGTGCATGGGCAGTTCCGTTAAACTTCCGGTTTGAATCTGACAAAATCCTTGTTTGTACAAATACCGCTGAAGCTAACGTCTTTATTTTCGGTGAAGAATTCATTGAAAGAATTGAATCCATCAGAAATAAGCTTGAATCCGTTCACCTCTGGATTTTCACGGGTCCTGCCTCTTCATGCCCGGACTGGGCAATCCAATATGAGACATTTATCGAACCTGCATCAGGAGATGAACCACCCAAGGTTGATCTTGATGTCGAAGATGATGCCGCTCTTTATTTTACCAGCGGCACAACAGGTAACCCCAAAGCCGTCCTTTTAACCCACAGGAATCTTGAGCATGCCTGCTATATCGAGCATGCCCATCATGGACAGACCCGTGAAGACATTTTCCTTTGTATTCCTCCCCTGTATCATACCGGTGCCAAGATGCACTGGATGGGCAGTTTTCTTGTGGGGGGTAAATCTATCCTTCTTAAAGGTGTAAAACCGCAATGGATAATTGAAGCTGTCTCCGAAGAGATGTGCACCATTGTCTGGCTTCTGGTTCCCTGGGCCCATGATATCCTTATTGCCATTGAAAACAAAGAAATTGATCTTTCAAAACACAGACTTTCCCAGTGGCGTCTGATGCATGCCGGTGCTCAGCCGGTTCCGCCGAGCCTGATTGAAAACTGGAAAAAATATTTTCCCAACCAGGATTATGACACAAACTACGGCCTAACCGAATCAACCGGTCCGGGGTGTGTTCATTTAGGGCTTGAAAATGCCGACAGAATCGGTCCCATCGGGCTGCCAGGATTTGACTGGGAAGCAAAGATTGTAGACAAACAGGGGAACCTGCTTTTCGGCAATGAATCAGGTGAACTCATCATACGGGGCCCGGGGGTAATGAAAGAATATTATAAAAACCCCGAGGCAACCGCAAAGGCACTCAAAGACGGGTGGCTTCATACTGGTGACATTGCCAGATATGATATAGACGGTTTTATCTGGCTTGTGGACCGGAAAAAAGACATGATTATCTATGGCGGAGAAAACGTTTTTCCTGTTGAAATTGAAAATTTTTTCCAAAAAAATAAAAAAATAAAAGATATTGCCGTCATCGGTATCCCGGATGACAGGCTTGGGGAAATCCCTGCCGGAATCATCAGCGTTAAACCCGGGTGTATTCTTTGTGAAAGTGATATTATCGAATTTCAACAGGAACTGCCCCGATACAAACAATTGAAAAAAATCTTTTTTGGTGATGTCCCTAGGAATCCCACCGGAAAAATTGAAAAGCCAAAGCTGCGAAGAATATATGCTCAAGATAAACGAAAAGATATCCGAACACTTCTTCGATAGCCTTTATAAAGGAGATCAATTGAAAACTATATTCAACAGGATCAGCCTGAACCTGTTTTCCTCCATTGTCTGCTGTTGCCTTTTTTTTTCAACCGCATCTGCCACGGGCAGTGACATAATTAAAGAAGATATTTTAGATGCCATTGAAAAAAAATATTCCGGTAAAAGCTTTGAGGCCAATTTTACACAGATTTCAAGGCTTGCCGCCCTTGATATCACCGAGAAAGCATCCGGCAGAGCATCTTTTAGTCATCCCGGAAAAATGAAATGGGAATATATGGAACCCGAACACCATGAAATCATAACCAATGGCAAAGTACTATGGATTTTTCGGCCGGATGAAAACCAGGTCATGAAAGGCGATGCCTCCCAATTTTTTAAATCAGGCGCAGGAGGGGCCTTTTTATCAGACATTTCCCTTATCAGAAAAAATTATACCATTAGCTTAAAAGAAATCACGGCCGATTATGTTGAAATTAACCTGGCTGCAAAGACAAAAAATCCCGATATTTCTTCGATTGTCATCCGGATATCACAAAAAAACAGTGAAATTGAAAGAGTTGTTACGTACACCCCCTATGATGACACCACCCTGTTTGAATTCAGCGGCATTCAATTTAAAAAAATTGACCCTGATGTGTTCGAATTTAAAATGCCTTACGGGGTCAATATAATAGAGATGGATTAATCCTAATTCAAGGTTACACAATGAAAGAAAAAATCAGACAACTTGCCAAAGAAAAAAATGCCGTCATCTTAGCTCACAATTATCAACCCCCGGAAATTCAGGATATGGCGGATCTTTGTGGTGATTCTCTTGAATTGAGTATCAAAGCCTCAAAAACCAAAGCCGACGTAATTGTATTCTGCGGTGTTCATTTCATGGCAGAAACAGCCTCTATTCTCTCCCCTGAGAAAACCATACTTCTACCGAACACGGATGCAGGCTGCCCCATGGCGGATATGGTTGATCCGGTTGCTTTAACAGCAAAAAAACAAGCGCTGGGGAATATTCCCGTGGTCACCTATGTCAATTCTCCTGCTGTAGTAAAAGCCGCCTCTGATATCTGCTGCACCTCTGCCAATGTCATAAAGGTTGTGAACAGCATAGATGCCGATGAAATCCTGATGACGCCGGATAAAAATCTTGCCAAATATGCTGCCGCAAATACATACAAAAAAATTCATCTTTGGGAGGGGTACTGCCCCTTTCATAATATCTTATCTGCAAAAGATGTAAATAAGGCTAAAAAAAACCACCCGGACGCCCTTTTTATTGCTCACCCGGAATGCCCGCCCGAAGTTCTTGAGCTTGCTGACAGCATCCAATCCACTTCGGGAATGATAAAGTTTGCAGGGGAGTCTGATCATACATCTTTTATTCTGGGAACGGAAACAGGATTGCTCTATCCCATCTCAAGAGCATATCCGGATAAAAAATTCTACCCCGCCTCTGAAAAAATGTATTGTGAGGATATGAAAAAAATTACGCTGGAAAACCTGGCCACTAGTCTGAAAAATTTAACAGGAAAAATCAAGGTGCCGGAAGATATCAGAAAACATGCCTTAGGAGCTGTTCAAAAAATGATAAATTTATGATTATAAAAAATAATTAGACGTATAAAAAAGGAGCCTTGAAAAATCATGGCTCCTTTTTTTATATTAAAATTCGATGCGGCGTTACAAAGAATCAAACACTTCATCAGGAATATCTGCATTGGAATAAAATTTCTGAACATCATCACTGTCATCTAAAACTTCCATGAACCTGATCATCTGCTCTGCTTCTTTTCCTTCAACCTTTGTCAGATTTTGTGGAAGCATGGTTATTTCCGCCAGTTCATACTTAATTCCTGCCGCATCAACGGCATCTTTTACTGCATCAAAGTCGAAAGGTTCAGTAATGATATCAAATGAATCGGTCTCTTCTTTAATATCTTCAGCCCCGGCATCCAACGCAATTTCCATCAGCGTTTCCTCATCTGAATCCTCTTTGCTGACAGAAATAAGCCCCTTTTTGTCAAACATCCAGGCAACACACCCGTCTGTTCCGACATTTCCGCCAGCTTTACCAAAAGCATGGCGTACCTCTGCAATCGTTCTATTTTTATTGTCAGTTAAACATTCCACCAGAACAGCAACACCGCCAGGGCCATATCCTTCATATATGATTTCCTCGTAATTGACACCCTCAAGCTCGCCGGTTCCCTTTTTGATTGCTCTTTCATATGTATCCTTTGGCATGTTCTGGGCTCTGGCTGAAATTAATGCGCTCCTTAATCTTGGATTAGATTCAGGATCACCCCCGCCCATCCTTGCAGCAACGGTAATTTCCTTTATCAATTTGGTGAAAAGCTTGCCCCTTTTGGCGTCGGTAGCCCCTTTTTTATGCTTTATTGTCGACCATTTGCTATGTCCTGACATTTTTTATTCCCCTTACTTCTTATATTTTGCAATAATATATATTTCTTTACTCTGTTTTCTACAACTGTCCGGTTTAAATATTTTGCAGTCTTTAAATCTTGACTTAACCTTTTTTTGAAAGTCATTAAAGTCATTACCCTGAAATATCTTACAGACAAAATTACCATTTTCAACCAAAAAATCATCTGCGACCCTTAAAGCCATATTGCAAAGCTCAAAAGATCTTAATGCATCCACATCCTTTCTCCCGGTTGTTGCAGGAGCCATATCACTGAGGACTGCATTGAACCTTAAATCTTTATCTAAAAAAAAATTATTATCCAAATTTAATATATTATCTTTAATTGCAACCACATTATCGGGCAATTTAATATCAATTTGTTTTAAATCAATACCAAATACTTTACCAGAATTCCCCACCTGTCTGGCTGCGTATAGCAACCATGAACCCGGTGCACATCCAAGGTCAAGCACCCGGTCATTTTTTTTCATGACCTTGAATTTATTTTGAATTTCTTCGAGCTTATATATGGATCGCGCTGGGTAATTCTCAGCTTTTGCCCGTCTTGTTAAATGATCTTCCCACTGATTTTTGCCTAGTTTTAGCTTTTGGGATTTTTTCTTTTTTTTGGCTGCCATTAAAACAATACCTCCATGGCACTTTTTAGAAAGCTGACACTTTCAATGGTCATTCCTTTTATTTTAGATAACTGCTTGATTGAATTGCTGGGAACAAGACATTTTGTAAATCCCATTTTTGCGGCTTCTTTGATTCTTGCCTGGACGTGACCCACGGCCCGTATTTCTCCCGTAAGTCCGATCTCTCCAATCAATGTTGTCTTCTTATCCACCGGCTTATCCAGGAAACTTGAAGCCAGTGCTGCCGCAATGGCAAGATCCACTGCCGGTTCCACAATTTTAACCCCCCCTGTAACATTCATGAAAATATCAAGACCGGAAAGATTCATCCCAAGTCTTTTCTCCATCACCGCAACAATCAAGGCAACCCTGTGAGTATCAAGCCCTAAAACAGTTCGCCGGGGTGTTCCAAGGCTGGAACTTGATACAAGGCCCTGAATTTCAACAAGGATCGGCCGTGTGCCTTCCATACATGAGGTTACAACAGAACCCGGTGCAACGGCTGAGCGTTCAGATAAAAAAACGGCAGAGGGATTGGGGACCTGGGTCAGTCCCTTTTCGTTCATCTCGAACACACCAATCTCATTTGTGGGACCAAACCTGTTTTTAACCGCCCTTAAAATCCTGAAGACATGACTCTTGTCCCCTTCAAAATATAAAACCGTATCCACCATGTGCTCCATAATTCTCGGGCCTGCAATGGCACCAACTTTGGTGACATGACCCACAAGAAAAACAGGAATGCCAGTTGTCTTTGCAAGCCTCATAAACTGCATGGCCGCTTCCCTGATCTGTGTTACGCTGCCCGGAGTTGAAGATACATCAGGATGAAATACGGTCTGAATGGAATCAATTACCAGGGCATCATATTTAGACTGCTCCACCATGGCCAGTATGGAATCCAAGTCTGTTTCAGATACCACAAACATGGAAGCGCCCTTTGAATTCAGGCGTTTCCCTCTCATGGAAAGCTGCCGGACAGATTCTTCACCCGACACATAGAGACATTTTTTCTTGGCCTCGGATAATTTTGACAACACCTGCAGCATTAAAGTAGATTTTCCAATTCCGGGGTCACCGCCGATCAGAATTAATGACCCATCAACAAGTCCGCCCCCCAGCACACGATCAAATTCTGCTATTCCGGTTTTGATTCTGTCGGTTTCTTCCACTGCCATAGAATCAATCGGAACGGGTTCAGGCAGAAAAGAAGATTTTTTCTTTTGCGAAACGCCTGAAATAATCCGCTCTTCCACCAAAGTCTCCCAGGCGCCGCACTCCAGACATCTTCCCATCCACTTCGGAGCCTGAGCACCGCATGACTGACATCTGAATGTAAATTTATCCTTTTTTTTCATTTTATTTTAACCCTGCTTGTCTGTAATGTATAAAGTGTAAAACTATATCATCTTGCATGATCCATATCAAGATTCGGATATTCCCCTTGTAATTTCATCCCATATCATCTAACTATGAGTTTTTTTAATTTCAATCAAAAAAGGATTTTAATGCCCTGGACAGGTGAATTGATCGCCATTACCACTGTGTTTTGCTGGACCATCAGTATCCAGTTTTTCGAAGCTGCATCCAAAAGAGTGGGGGCAACTCCGGTCAATATTATCAGATTGACTGTCGCTTTAATTCTTTTCAGTCTTTTTTTATTTTTCAGGCATGGATATATCTTTCCTGTCCACTTTCCGGCCCATGCCTGGTTTTATCTTTCTCTTTCAGGAATCATCGGTTTTTTCATAGGAGATATTTTCCTTTTCAAGGCCCTTGTTGAAATAGGACCAAGGGTTACCATGCTGATCTTCAGCCTGTCTGCACCAACAGCAGCCCTAATCGGCTGGTCATTTTTGGATGAAGCTTATGTCCTCCACCAATGGGTGGGTATGTTTGTCACTCTTTTCGGTGTCGGGATTGTTATCCTTGAAAGAAATCAAAAAGCTTCCAATTCTTCAAGCCTGAAAATCAGGAACATCACGGTAAAGGGTATTTTGTTTGGATTCGGGGGAATGTTTGGTCAGGCACTGGGATATGTTTTAAGCAAAACCGGGATGCAGACAGAATCGGGATATCTGGATGCATTTGCTGCAACCCAGATCAGGGCGATTGCAGCTTTTGCCTGTTTTCTTGTTTTCTTTACTGTCACTGGAAAATGGGGAAATGTTAAAACTGCCGTAAAAGATACAACGGCTGTATTATTTACGGCCATTGGTTCAGCCATCGGACCGTTTTTAGGGGTATCTCTCTCCCTTATGGTATTGCATTATCTGACAACCGGAGTAGCCTCCACATTTCTCTCTCTTGTGCCTGTTTTTATTATTCCGTTTTCAATTCTTCTTCACAAAGAATATGTCTCCATCAGGGCGGTTGCCGGAGCTGTAATTGCCGTATTCGGCATTTATTTTCTCATGTCATAAACTATAATCAGTAAAAGCTGGCGGGATGCCGGGATTGTAATCCAGCGGCTTATCTTGTATGATGCCCCAGTTGAAAATCGGATATAAAAAACTTTAAGGATACCAGCGTCAACCATGTTTCTTCCCACAACACTGAAAGAGGTCAAACAGTTTAACTGGAAACAGCTTGATGTAATTCTTATCACAGGAGACGCCTATATTGATTCACCGTTTATAGGGGTTGCCATCATCGGCAAAATTCTTGTTGATAAAGGCTTTCGCGTGGGAATCATTGCCCAGCCGGACATGAACACCAATACAGATATTTCAAGGCTTGGAGAACCGGCTCTTTTCTGGGGCATCACAGGGGGGTGTGTGGATTCCATGGTGGCCAATTACACAGCCACCAAAAAACGAAGAAAAAAAGATGATTATACCCCGGGAGGTATAAATAATCGACGCCCGGACAGAGCTGTGATTGCCTATTCCAATCTTGTCAGAAAATATTTCAAAAAAACCAGACCCATTGTCCTGGGCGGAATTGAAGCAAGCCTGAGGCGGATAGCCCACTATGATTTCTGGTCAAATAAAATTCGAAGATCTATCCTCTTTGATGCAAAAGCTGACTATCTTTTGTTTGGCATGGCCCACGCATCCATCATAAAATTTGCAACAGCGCTCAGAGAAAACAAAAATCCAGATATTTTAAACGGCATTGCCTTTATTTCAAAGGAAAAAAAGGGGAAAGAACTGCCCTCCTTTGAAGCCGTTCAAAAAAACAGGGATGACTATATTAAAAGTTTTCATATATTTTATGAAAACAATGATCCCATAACCGCTCAAAGGCTTTGTCAACAACACAATGGCCGCTTTCTGGTGTTAAATCCGCCAGAACCCTATAGTACCACTAAAGAACTTGATCATATCCATTCCCTTGAATTTGAAAGAGATCTTCACCCGTTTTATAAAAAGTCTGGAACCGTCAGAGCGCTTTCAACCATACGATTTTCCATTCCCATCCATTACGGCTGCTATGGTGAGTGTAATTTTTGCGCCATCTCAATTCACCAGGGCCAGACTGTAAGGTTTCGAAGCGAAGACTCCATTATAAATGAAGCAAAAGCTATTTCAAACCTTAAAGACTTTAAAGGATATATCACGGATCTTGGGGGTCCCACTGCAAACATGTACGGGTTTGAATGTAAAAAGAAACTTAAAAAAGGGGCTTGCCAGGATAAGCGCTGTCTCTTTCCCGAGCCCTGCAAAAGTCTTGCCCCTGATCATTCAAAACATATGAGACTGATCAAGAAAATTGAAAAACTGCCTGGCATTAAAAAGGTCTTTATCAGCTCGGGCATCCGTTATGATCTAATATTAAATGATAAAAAAAACGGTCCTGCATACCTTGAAAAAATCGTAAAAGACAATGTTTCAGGTCAAATGAAAATAGCGCCGGAACATACTATGCCCCATGTTTTAAACTTAATGGGTAAACAGAATATTGACATGCTCTTACAATTTAAAAACAGATTTGATGTATTGAGTAAAAAAGCTGGGAAAAAACAATTTCTAACCTATTATTTAATTGCTGCCCACCCGGGGTGCAGTATGAAAGACATGAATGCTTTAAAACAATTTACCACTCAAAAGCTTAAGATGACACCTGAACAGGTTCAGATTTTTACCCCCTCCCCTTCAACCTATTCGACCCTGATGTATTATACCGGCTTAGATCCTTTTTCCATGACCCCCATATTTGTTGAAAAAAATCCAGTCGATAAAGAAAAACAAAAAAAAGCTGTCACGAAAAAACCACCACGACAGGGTTATAAGAAAAGGAAACCTTATGACCGATAATGCTTTTAAAACCTATTTGTAGAATTTATTTTAAACTGACTTCCAGTTTCACAGGATGATGATCCGAATGTTCAAAATCAAGATAAATGCCCTGGACCTGTTTGACTTCAATATTCGGTGACACCAGGAAAAAATCAATCACCGTTGTAAGGGTTGTCTTTTGATCATATGGGGCAACAAGACGTCTATTGGTTGGAATCTTCCTGTCATAGGCCCAATTCCATTCCGGAAGATAGTCTTTTTCAATATCCATACGATTTTCATTATCCATGGGGTTTAGTCGAAACTCAGGATTAAAGTTTGGCGGACACTGGTTCCAGTCTCCGCCTACAATCACATAATTGCCCTTTTCATATTCCTGAATTAAAAAATTCTTAAGGTAGGCCATCTGGTTGCTTCTTAAACTGCCGTCATCATAGGCTGAGTTGTGGGTATTAATTACCAGAAGCTCTTTTCCGGTTTCAAGCAAATATCTTGACACCAAAAAACACCGGTCCAGCATAAACAGCCCCTGGGGCCATGCATAGTTCCCCGGAAAAGAATGCCGGATAACTGAAACAGGTTCAAATCGGGCCAGTGTCTGCAAACCTGACAAAACAGAGCCCAGGGGATCGGTCGGCGGAACCGGCACAAAAAAGACATCATAATTCTTCCCAAAGCTTGAATGAAATTGGGGAAATAGCTTTTCTATTTTCAAATACCCGTCAACGGAATAACTTCGCTTGGATTTTTGATCCACTTCCTGAAATAAAAAAAAATCAATATCGTTTTGCCGGGCAATAAAGGTTTCAATAGCTGAAATATTTTCTTCCACGATTTGTCTGGTCGGTCTCACCTGTTTTCCGCCATCATAGAAAAAATCCATGTCCCGGCCCAAGCCCCCATAACCGATATTCCAGATCAAAAATTTGTAATTCTTTTGTATAGAAATTGCCTTGGCATCTTGTTTCTCAAATACCAAAGCCGTTGGATCAGGCCGATAGTCTGACAGAGTAGCATATCCGACAAGCCCCACGAAACCCAATACCAAAACACAAATAAGTCCGAAGATGATCTTGAATAATTTTTTCATACTGAAAGAATAAAGTGTTCAGTGTTGAGAGTCAATATTCAAAGTGATTTAAAAATTATCTGGTTTGAAAATATGATTGACAAACAATGTCGAATGGTTTAACCATTGGCATAGCGAAATTATATATTCAGGAGAAAAAATGACAGATAATAGAATTAACTCCCATCCGGTTTTGGATGTTCCAAAAAAAGAAATGGTCTCTTTTTATTGGAACAAATCAAAACTTGTGGGCAAAAAGAATGAGATGATCTCATCTGCACTTTTTGCAAACAATATAAAAATATTCGGTCATCACCATAAAGACGGTTCTGCCCAGGGAATATTCTGTGCCAACGGGCAATGCGCAAAATGCACGGTCATTGCCAACGGCATACCGGTAAAAGCCTGTATGACTGCCGTCAAAGAAAATATGATTGTTGAAAGGGTTGAAGGATTGCCCAAACTTCCTGATGTGGATGAAATGGCGCAAATCAGCAATATTGAACATACAGCCGTTGATGTGCTCATCATCGGCGGTGGGCCCGCAGGATTGTCCGCAGCCATTCAACTTGACGACCATAAGATCAACACCATCCTGGTAGACGATAAGGATGAACTTGGCGGAAAACTTGTCCTGCAGACTCATAAGTTTTTCGGTTCGCAAGAAGACTCCCATGCCGGCATGCGCGGCATGGATATCGGCCGCATGCTGGCCCGGAAAGTTGAAGAGGGCTCCCATATTGATGTATGGAAAAACAGCACGGCTCTCTATGTGTTTGATGACAAAAAAGTGGGCATCCTCAAAGATGGTGTCTATAAAATTGTCACCCCAAGAGCAATTTTAAATGCTGCCGGTGCCAGAGAAAAATTCTTACGGTTCAAAGGTAATTCATTGTCAGGGATATATGGCGCCGGTGCATTTCAAACCCTTGTAAACCGGGATCTTGTCAAACCCACGGAAAAACTCTTTATCATCGGCGGTGGCAATGTGGGCATTATTGCCGGATACCATGCATTACAGGCCGGTATAAACGTCGTGGGCCTTGCAGAAGCCCTTCCCGAATGCGGGGGATATAAAGTTCATGAGGACAAGCTCAAAAGGCTTGGCGTTCCCATATACACTTCCCATTCCATTGTATCGGCCAATGGGAAGGAATCGGTTTCTTCGGTCACCATTGCCGGAATCGATAAAAACTTCCAGGCTATTGAAGGCACCGAACAAACCTTTGAGTGTGACACCATACTGATTGCCGTGGGTCTTGAATCTGTTTCAGAATTCACTGAGGAAGCCCGATCCGCCGGCATCAAGGTGTTTGCAGCAGGCGATGCCTCTGAAATTGCTGAAGCATCATCCGCCATGTTCAATGGTAAAATTGCAGGCTTAAAAGTTGTTCAGCACTTTAAACCAGACACAAAAGAAATCCCTGAATCCTGGTATGAGAAAGCAGATATCCTCAAATCCCATCCCGGACCTGTTCAGGAACTTAAAACCCCAGGCGATGAAGACGGAATCTTCCCGGTGATTCACTGCAAGCAGGAAATTCCCTGCAACCCCTGCAGCACGGTTTGCGATGAAGGATCCATCCAGATGCAGGGAGATCCCATCAAAGGCCTGCCTAAATTTGACGGTGAGTGCAAAGGATGCATGAAATGCCTTACCATCTGCCCCGGACTTGCCATCACCCTGGTGGATTACAGGAAAGACAGGGACAACCCGGTGGTCTTTCTGCCCTATGAAATATCCAATTTTGAAGTCAAAAAAGGGGATGATATTGCCCTGGTTGATGTGGATGGGAATCCTCTGGGCGCCTACAAGGCTCTTGGGGCAAGAGAGACAAAAAACAGCGACCGGACCCGGATTGTAAGGGTCAGAGTGCCAAAGGATATTGCCAAAAAAGTGGTGGCATTTACTATCCAGGAAAAAGAAATTACCAAAAAACTGACCCAAAAAATCCCCCATGATCATATCCGGGACGATGAAGTGGTCTGCCTTTGTGAAAGGGTGACGGCAGGTCAGATCAGAGAACTTGTCCAAAAAGGCATTACAGATATGAACCAGATCAAGGCCATTTCAAGGGCCGGCATGGGACCCTGCGGGTATAAAACCTGTGAAAACCTGATGAAACAAATCTTTTGGGCCGAAAAGACAGCCCAGGAAGACATTGTCAACAATGTTCGGCGACCCCTGTATATTGAAGTTCCCCTAGGCAAATTTGCCAATGGAGGTCAATAATGAAAAATTACGATGTCATCATTATCGGTGCGGGTTCCGTTGGTGTTCCTGCTGCTTTGTCACTGGCTGAAAACAAGGTCAAGGTACTTGTCATTGATGCCCTTGCCTCCCCGGGTCAGGGGCAGAACAAAAAGGCCATCGGTGGGATCAGGGCCACCCATTCGGATAAAGGGAAAATTTTAACCAGTCAGAGAAGCATTGAAATATTTTCTACCTGGAAAGAGACCCATGGCGATGATATCGGCTGGATTCAAAACGGGTACAGTTTTCCTGCCTATACAGACGAGGACGCCAAAAAATTAAAGGATTTAATGAAAATCCAGAAGTCCTTTAACCTGGATATTGACTGGTTGACACCAAAAGAATATCTTAAAATCGTTCCCGGCATTAACAAAGAAAACCTGAAGGGCGCAACCTATTCGCCAAAAGACGGCAGTGCCTCCCCCCTTTTAGCCATTAATGCTTTTTATTTTAAAAGCCTTGAATATGGCGCCGAATATAAATTTAAAGAAAAAGTAAAAGCCATCACCATTTCAAGTGACACTGAAATAAAAATTAAAACCGACAAGGATGAATACACCGCCGAAAAAGTCATCAACGCCGCAGGCAATTATGCCCGGCAGATGGGACAGATGATCGGTCTTGATTTCCCTGTGGTACCGGACAGCCATGAAGGTGCTATCACAGAACCGGTTCAACGGTTTTTCGGACCCATGATTGTTGATTTAAGACCTTCCCAGGATCCGGCAACAGAAGATTCAGCTAATTTTTATTTCTACCAGAACAATGAAGGCCAGGTGATTTTCTGCCTGACGCCCAAGCATCTGATGAAAGGAACAGACAGTGAAGCCACATCTGTATTTCTCCCCCAGGTGGCCAAACGAATGGTGGCTCTCTTTCCAAAACTTGCCAATCTTAAAGTCAGAAGAACATGGAGAGGACAATACCCCATGACACCTGACGGGTTCCCCATTGTTGGAGAAACAAAAGAATTTCCTAATTTTATTAATGCCATCGGTATGTGCGGCCAGGGCTATATGTTAGGGCCGGGGCTTGGAGAATTACTAACAAGGATTGTGACTTGCGAATTGACACAGGATGATATAGATGTTTTAAAACATTTTAATTTATACAGAGATTTTTCTGGAATAGAACAATTTAAATAGGAGACCTGCGGGACGATTTAATGTTTAAAAAAGCAAAGCAGAGCAGAGTATTCCAGGATGTGGTTGAACAGATACAGGATGCCATTATAAACGGAAAGCTTTCGCCCGGCACAAAACTTCCGCCGGAACGGGAATTAAAAGACAGGTTCAACACCAGCCGCGGAACTTTAAGGGAAGCCTTAAGAGTGCTTGAGCAAAAAGGACTCATTGAAATCAAACTGGGCGTCTCAGGTGGGGCCATTGTCAAACGCATTGATGCCGAACCTGTTGTTGAGTCTCTGGCCCTTTTAATCCGTTCGGGGGGTGTCTCCCTTGAACACCTTGCAGAGTTTCGAATCAAAATCGAAGGCCGCCTGGTTGAGCTTGCTGCCACCCGTGCCACAAAAAAAGATGTCAAGAAGCTGGAAGCTCTTTTTAATCAGGCAAAAGCCTGTTATGAAAAAAATGACTGGGAAAATTTTCTTAAGATTGATGAAAAAGTGCATACCTATATCGGTACCATGACCCGGAACCCCGTGTTCCAGTTTGTGCAGAAAAGCGTCCATGACAATATTCACCGGTACTATGAAGAATACCTTCCCATGAACAAACAAAGAACCCTTGAAAACCTTACAGACTTTGAAAAGATCATTGATGCCATGAAAGTCAATGATGCAAAAGCAGCTTCTGCCATTATCATGGATCACGTCAAGCGGTTCAGCGACAAAATGCAGGAGAAAATAAACGGCAATTCCAAATAAGTCTGACTCTTGTTCGTTTCATGGTGCCGGATAGCAGACCTTACCCCCTTTATAAACTGTTTTTATAATTAGATTAAAAAAGAGACTACATGAAAACACCGCCCAAAAAAACTCCGATTGACCCTTCCATTGTCACGCAGGAAATAAAAAAAATGGGACTTAAATCCGTTGGCCTTGCCTCCATAAGGGAGCTGAACCGGATCGTGAATAATATTGAAGCCGCTGCCAATGAAAAATATATCCGCATGGAAATGGGCGTGCCGGGCTTTGATCCCCCAAAAATAGCCGTGGATGCGGAAATTAAAGCTTTAAAAAGAGGGGTGGGTTCCAAATATCCGCCCTTTGACGGTATCCCTGAATTAAAACTTGAAATCTCAAAGTTTGTCAAAAACTTCATTGATGTGGACATCAGTCTTGAATCCTGTTTCCCCACGGTGGGCTCCATGCAGGGATGCTATCTGGCCATGATGTGTACCACCCGCCGCATAAAAGGTAAAAACAAGATCCTCTTCATAGATCCGGGCTTTCCTGTCAATAAACGTCAGGCCAGTGTCATTGGTGTACCCTATGATAATTTTGACGTATATGAATTCAGGGGCGACAAGCTCAAACCAAAACTTGAATCCTATCTTAAAAAAGGCGACATTGCCTCCCTTATGTACTCCAATCCCAACAATCCTGCCTGGATCTGTTTTACCGATCAGGAGCTTCAGATCATTGGCGAACTGGCCACAAAATATGACTGCATTGTCATGGAAGACCTGGCCTATTTTGGCATGGATTTCAGGAAAGACTATTCCGTGCCCGGACAAGAACCCTTTATCCCGTCTGTTGCTAAATACACGAACAATTACATCCTGCTCATTTCAAGCTCCAAAGCCTTCTCCCTTGCAGGCCAGAGAATCGGTATGACCGCCATTCCTGATAAGCTTTTTAACTCTGAAGGAAATAACCTTGAACCTTATTTCGGCTCCAACAGCTTTGGCTATGCCTATATTTTCGGTGCCATGTATTCATTAAGCTCCGGTGTTTCCCACACCAACCAATGGGGGCTTACAGGTCTTTTAAAGGCGATCAACAACGGCGACTATAATTTTGTGGAAAGTGTAAAAGAGTATGGAGATCGGGCAAAAGTCATGAAAAAGCTTTTCACAAACAATGGCTTTCAGATTGTCTATGACATGGATGAGGGTGAAAAAATAGCCGACGGATTTTATTTTACCATTTCATACCCCGGGTTTAGTGGGATCGAACTGGTAGAAGAACTGCTCTATTACGGTATCAGTGCCATCTCTTTGACCACCACGGGAAGTGACAGACATGAAGGGTTGAGGGCATGTGTTTCCCTGACAGGGAAGGAGAGGTTCAAGGATCTTGAAAACAGATTGAAATCCTTTGAAAAGGATCATCCAAAATAAAGTGATTCTTCTGGCAGGACTTTTATCTTTCCCTGGTGAACTGACAAGACAGGACCCCGGCACAGCCATAACAGAGAATGGCAATCAGCATGACGACTTTAAACCCGAAAATGATGGCAAGAATCGTTGCCAGAAGAATACTGATAACGCTGAAAAATCCGTTAATCCCCCATGCCCAGGCCAGAGAAAACTCATCTTCTCTTTTTAAAAAATTCAAGGCGCAGGGAAAAGGAATTCCCATGAAAAACCCTAAAGGTGCAATCATCATCAGGGTGAGGACCACTTTTTGCCCAAGGGAAAAGGAAATGAAAAATGAAAAAATCGGATCCATGAAAATGAGATAAAACCCTGTCACAAAAATAATACATAAGCTTGAAAAAAAAATCCGTTTACTTTCAGGGAAAATCCGGGTTGAGAACAGGCTGCCGATACCGGAAAAAATAAGAAGTCCTGCAATAATGACGGAAAGAGAATACGACGGATGGCCCAAAAAAAGGATCATTTTCTGTATCATCGACATTTCAATGAAAAAATATCCTGCAGCAATAAGAGAGAAATAGGCAAAGATGGTTTTCTTCATCCGGGTTGCTTTGGGACCCGTTATCAGCAGGGGAAGGACAATAAAAACAAAACTTATGACCAGGACAGGCAAAAGGATGATCAGCAGAATAAGGTACCCCCATTCGGTGACAGGGATCTGGGATGGGCCGTAGGTTTTAATATATCTGATCACTGCGGGTTTAAAAAAATTATAAAAATAAGGCCGGTTATCTGTGGCAGCACGAATATCAAAGTCATAGGCCTCAATAAAGTCTTTTGAATCGTTGGAAAACAGTTTTTGCAATGCCTCATGATACACCGGCGTTTTAAGTTGAATAAACCGGTTCACCTGGTTTTCACTGATGCCCGGATAATACACCAGATCAAAAAGCCGTTCTTTGGCAAACGTCTTTGTTTTATCGATCATTTTTCCTGTGATGGGAGATTTGGAAACCAGCAGTGTCAGGGTCTGAAGCGACCGTATGGCGATCAGATGATTTTGAATATCATCCATTCCCATTTGCCGCAATGCTTCTATCACCATACTGAATATCTTAAGGTTGTCCCTTGCAGGGGTGACCACCCATCTGCTGATGGCAAGAAGGCCTTCGTCATTTAAATGCCCGACATAGTCTTTTATGGATTCAATCGTGTACAGGTAAGTCTCATTTAAGGCATAAACGCCTGATGCGGCAGTATTGTAGGCATCAATCATGGCAAGCTCGATAAGATCATATTTTTTTGAGGTCTGTTTTATAAAACTTCTGGCTTCCCGGTTATGGATGGTCACATTTTCCCTGGTGTAGATATGCCCGGAATAAGGCCCGAATTGATTTTTCATGAGAAAAATAACACGCGAGTCAACTTCAAGTGCTTCAATATATTTAAACCCGCTTAAAATTGATTTTAATATGGATTCTCCGCCGCCTGATCCAATAATCAACACACGCTTTCGCTTAGTTTTATCTATCACATGAAAAGGAAGATAGGGTGCCAGATGTTGAAGGTATCGTATATCGTTTTTTTTACCTTTAAAGGGGGTTATGGGACTCATTGAACTACCGTTAAAAAAAATCCCTTTCTGGACCGGCACCTGAAAGGGAGATATCAGGCTTAAGCCTGCGGTTGTGCGAAGTCCTTTTGCCTGGACCACCTGGACGACAGCCAGAGGCGAGTAAGCTTCATGAACAATTTGAGCGTCCGGCAGGTTTAAGGCCCCTGAAATGGCTTTGTATTG